>NZ_JAJQRB010000028.1:0-49803 GCF_046533075.1 Treponema primitia
TGAAGGCAGACCGAGCGTTAAAGAAGATAAGCCGGGAACGGGAACATTGGGCGCGGACCATGTTCCGAGAAAAAGCGGCCATGGACTACAACTCCGGCATGTACAATGCACACCAGAGAGGCCTGGAAGAAGGCGCGGAGAAAGCCCGGCTGGCGCTTGAGGAAAAAGACCGGGAAAATCAGGAGCTTCGGCAGAAACTTCGGGATGCCGGGATAGATACGTAGTAACAAGCCGTTTGCGGCTAATTTTGTGGGTCAAGTTTAGGGGAGCGGGGGTACGTACTCCTTCTTTTCCGGTATACTAATAGAGCCATGGAAGCAGAAAAAATACTGAAAATAGAAGGGGCAACCAAGTCCTTCGGGGGGCTGCACGCCTTGAAGGATCTCAGTCTTGTCATTGAAAAAGGCCGGATCCATGGTATCATCGGCCCCAACGGTTCAGGAAAGACCACCCTGTTCAACTGCATAAGCGGTATTATTCCCCTGGAAGGCGGAAAAATCTCCTTCGATACTATTGATATTACTAGGCTGCGGGCCGACCAAATCGCGAACCTGGGAATACGCCGGACCTTTCAGGCGGCAAAGCTGGCGCCCACCTTAACGGTGTTGGAAAATATTATGAGCGGAAATTCCTCCATAAAAGAGAAGGCCCTGAAAGCGGAGGCACGGGAACTGCTGGAGTCCGTGGGCATGGAGACCGCGGCGGATCGCTGGGCGGGGGATCTGGTATGGGCGGAGCGGCAGTTTGTGCAGATCCTCCGGGCCATTATCGGCAAGCCGAAACTGCTCCTGCTGGATGAACCGGTTTCGGGGCTGGCGGCCAAAGAGACTGAATTAGTAGTAAAGCTGATTAGAAAGATTAAAGCCATGGGCATCACCGTGGCGGTGGTGAGCCACGATATTAAGATGCTCATGGATGTGGCGGAGTGGGTTACGGTACTAAACTTTGGTGAAAAGATTGCCGAGGGTACGCCGGAGACTATCAGGAATGATCCCCTGGTGATGGAGGCGTACCTTGGAACAGAAGGGTGAAGTTATTCTGTCAGTCAAGGATCTTTCCGTTTCCTACGGTCAAATAAAAGCCCTCCGGAACATTAATCTTGAAGTTCGCCAGGGCGAAATAGTAGTTCTGGCGGGGGCCAACGGCGCCGGTAAAACCACGCTGATGGAAACTATCCTGGGGGTCCACAAGCCCGATTCAGGAACCGTGTTTTTTGAAGGCGCCGATATTACCGGAGCGCCGGTGGATAAAAACGTGCGTAACGGCATGACCCTGGTTCCTGAAGGCCGGGGGGTATTTGCCTCCATGTCTGTGATGGATAATCTCCTCCTGGGAGCCCATCATGAACTAAAGGGGGTGGAAAAAAAACTTAGTTTTGTTTTCAACTCTTTTCCTATACTGGAAGAGCGACAGAAGCAGCTTGCGGGCACCCTTTCCGGCGGCGAACGGCAGATGCTTGCCATTGCCCGGGCCCTTATGTCCACCCCCCGGATGATCCTTGTAGATGAACCCTCCATCGGCCTTGCGCCTATCATTGTTAATACTATTTTTGATATACTGGTTAAGCTGAATAAGGAGGGCTACTCGATTCTCCTGTCGGAGCAGAATGTCTACCGTGCTCTCAAATGCGCCCACCGGGCGTATGTGCTGGAAACCGGCAGGGTGATTCGGGAAGGCAGGGCGGAGGATCTGTTACATGATCCGGCAATCCGTGAAGCTTATTTGGGAGTGTAGTGTGGAAGTATTGATTGCACAGATTATCAACGGTATATCCCTGGGTAGTGTTTATGCGCTTTTGGTAACGGGCTTTAATCTCCTTCTCCTGGTGGCCATGATAATCCACTTTTCCTTTCCGGTGGTGGTTGTTTTTTCAATGTACATGGCCTGGATTGCCATGCAGATAACCGGCAGTATTATTGCGGGAACAGCCGCAGCTATTGTATCCGCCATTATCATCAACATGATCTCCGCCCCCATATTCCAGCATGTCATGGGTAAGCGCGGTTCCGTGGACATTAACGCTACCATGGTTGTTTCCATGGGTATGGGGATGCTGATCACCGAATTCTGTTCCCACAGTATTAATAAGGGTTTCCCCGTTTCCTTTCTCCGCATCTCCGGCGCCGGGGAACCGATCTGGCAGTACGGTCTTATCAGTGTCAGTTATGGGCAGGTTCTTACCCTTGCGGCCGCTCTTATCGCGGTGGCGGTCCTGTTCCGGATACTTTACTCGACAAAATCCGGCCGGGCCTTCAGGGCTATCGCCGAAAACCCCGACGGCGCTAAACTGGCGGGGATTCCGGTTATTAAAACCGCTCTCCAAAGCTATATGCTCACGGGGCTGCTGGGGGGTATTAGCGCCATGCTTATGGCTCTGCTTTTAGGTTCCGCTTCGCCGGACCTGGGGGACCTCTTGAGCCACAAGGTCCTGGGGGTGTCCATTATCGCCGGTATGGGAAACCTTACGGGGGGGCTGGTTATTGCCCTGCTCCTGGGTATAGTGGAAGCGATTATCCAGGGTTTTTTCTCCGGCTCATGGTCCAACGCCGTGGTATTTGTTATCATGCTGGCGGTGGTACTGGTTAAGCCCCGGGGTATTTTCGGCGCTAAATTGTAGGGAGAAATCTTGTCAGGTCCTTTGTTTTACTATTTGAGTTTTACGGCGATTTTTCTCCTGGCCAGTTGGGCCATATACCTGCCCTATCGCATGGGGCAGCTTCATTTCTTGGCGGTGGCCAACATGGTGATCTCCGCTTATTTTGGCGCCATACTATCCGGGGCGGTGGTGTCCGGCTCCCAGGGGGAAGCTTCCGCCGCCATCGGTCTGCACTGGCCCTTTCCTGCGGTGCTGCTTGCCGCAGTGCTGCTTAGCGGGTTAATCGGTTTTCTGGTTTCCTTAGGTCTTGGGGACGCTCCCTGTTTTGCTGTGGTAATCGTGGGGTTCACCTTCATGTATCTTTTCAAGACCATCGCAGAAAATACCGCTGTCCTGGGGAGGACCATGGGGATGTTCAACGTTCCGCGGATCATCAATTCTAACCAGGGGAACCGGATTTTTTTAGTGCTGATCATCTATTTAATAGTTATTCTAATGGGCTTTCTTATCCACCGGTTTGAAAAATCATCCTTGGGCCGTTCAACATCGGTGATCTTCGTGGACCGGGATCTGGCCTTTTCTCTTGGGATCGATGTTAAAAAAACCGGGATGATCCTCCAGACTGCGTCCAGTGCATTGGGGGGGCTTGCGGGGGTGCTCTACCTCTACGTGACCCGTTCCATTTCTCCGCTCTTTATCACCTTCCGTAACTTGGGGCTCTTCATGACCATACTTTTTGTGGGGGGCCATACCACCCCCTGGGGCGCCCTGCTCGCGGCGCCGATTCTCTGGGGGCTTCCCCTGATCCTGCCCGAGGGGCTCCAGCCCTGGAAAAATGTATTTTATGCTTTTATGCTGATTTTTATTATACTGGTCAAACCCGAGGGAATTATAACCCGGCCAGTTTTGAGGCGTATCTCCCGAAAAATAAAAGAGCTGCATGGAGAAAAGAGTGAATAAAAGGTTTTGCTTGTTTTGCGCAGTACTTCTCATTTGCAGCTTTGCTGTTCATGCGAGCGGTGTGGGTGATCAAAAAGCCGCGCTTGATGAATGGCGGATCCCCTTTCTCAATGTGCTTACCGGTCCTATAGCAAGTATCGGAGCGTATCTCCAGTGGGGCGCTGAACGGGCCGCCGAAGAGATTAACGCCGCCGGGGGCATTGCGGGGAAGCCGGTACGCATTGTGCGGATCGACACGGGCATGGAAAGCGCTAACGGTATCACCGAAATGTCCAAGCTCCTTGATACTGCCCTGGCCGTGATGGGCCCTGTGCCGGAGCCGGTAATCCTGGCGGCGGTTCCCCTGGCCGCCGAAGAGGGGATCTACTCCTTTACCGCCACCACCTCCTATGAGTACGTCGCGGATTTCTATCCCTGGGCTATCAGTTGGTATCCTCCCACGGAGGATCCCCTCCCCCCCATTGTTACGGGCTGGCTTAAGCATACCGGGGGCAAGCGGGTAGTGCAGTTTGTGGAAAACTACAGTGTATGGGCCGGGATGGCAAAGGCCCACGAAAAGGGGATACGTGATGCCGGGGCGGTGGTACTCAACCAAGTTGATGTTCCCGCCGATGCGGTAAGCTTTGGCCCCCTGGTGGTTAACGCCCTCTCGCAGAATCCCGATTCGATCATCTTTTCCTGCAACGCCCAAAAGATCCCCAGCATCATTGCCGAACTAAAGACCCGGGGCTGGAACAAAATGAATTCCCTCCTGGTTTTTTCCTCCGGTGATGATGCCTCCCTGTACACCATTGGCGGTTCTAATATTAACGGAATCATGATCTACAATCATACCGATCCGAACCTGAGCAGCCCCAGGTGGGACGCCTTCCGGGCAGCCTTTAAGAAGGAGTACAATGGCATTGAACCCTTCAGTCTTTCTACCAACTATTACGATGCGGTCTACATGATCAAACGCGCCATTGAGTCCACCGGCATCACCGGTGACCCAAAGAAACTGGCCGCCGAACGGATCCTTATCCGGGACTACTGCAATGAGATCCGGGACTTTGAGGGCGTACAGTTTACCTGGAGTAATTCCCGGGGCTATCCCCGGGACAAACCGGTGTACCTTTTTGAGATACAGTACGGCGTTAAGCGAAAGGTTCTGGAAATTATCCCGTATAGTGGCAAATAGCGTAAAATTTACCCAGTTGATGCGGATAGTTTTGTTCGAGAAAAAATTTGTTTATATACAAAAATATAGGGTCTATACTATACTGTTACTTTATAGTACATCATTTTATATAGGAGGATTAGGATGAAGAAAAAATTGTTAAGCGTCTGTGTAATTCTTGCGGCTGTGGGTTCCTTTGTGTTCGCCAGCGGCAGTACACAGCAGGGGAACAGTCTCCCCACAACAGCACCTGAGATGCCGATTGCCCGGGTAGCCGGCGGTCAACTCAAGGGATTTGTAGAAGGGGACGGGACTTTGGCTTTTACCGGTATCCGATATGCGGTGGCCGAGCGTTATGGTAAACCCCAGCCGGTACCGGCTTGGCAGGGAGTTAAACCCGCCCAGGTGTACGGACCTAACGCTAAGATTCCGACACAGACCGCTGTGGGCGGCGATGAATTTGCCTGGCCCCACAGGTATTATATTGAGAGTGAAGACTGTCAGTATCTTAATGTATGGACCCAATCGCTTGCTTCCAGTGCGAACAAGCCCGTCATGGTCTTTATCCATGGCGGCGGGTTCAACAACGGTTCCGCCATTGAAGCGGTAGCCTACGAAGGCGGAAACCTGAGCAAGTTCGGCGATGTGGTTGTAGTAACCGTAAACCACCGGCTTAACGTCCTGGGGTACCTGGATCTTTCCAGCTTCGGTGATTCCTATAAGGAAACCGCTAACCTCGGTCAGTTGGATCTGGTGGCAGCCCTCCAGTGGGTTCACGAAAATATTTCCCAGTTCGGTGGGAATCCCAATAACGTGACCATTTTCGGGCAGTCCGGCGGCTCCCAGAAGGTGCAGGTACTGATGCACATGCCCGCGGCAAAGGGTCTCTTTGTTAGGGCAGTTGGACACAGCGGCGCCTATACCACACTGACCAGGCAACAGGCTGACCGGGTTGGTCAGCTTACGGTGCAGAAGCTTGGTCTTACCCAGGCCACCATCGACCAGATTAAGACCATTGATTACAACACTCTCATAGCCGCCGGTGTAGCCGCCCTGGCAGATGCGGGCAAAGAATTGAACGTAAGCCTTTCCTGGCGTGCGGTAGCTGACAACAATGTGGTCCGGGACGATTATCCCGACTGGGCTAATACGATGCCCTTTATGCAGGGTTCGGTGTTCAGCGAGATCACCAACCACAACCTGCCTTTGATCGACCAGGGTATTTACAAGAATACTTGGACTGCTACGGAAACAGACAGCTACCTTACCAAGCGCTTTGGTAACGATGCTGCGGCTATCAAGGCTGAATTTACCAAGCTCTTCCCCGAGAAGAAACCCCAGGACGCTTTTTTCTATGATATCGGCCGCTTCCGGCGTCCCTCTCAGGATCACTTGGCAGATAAGGCAAAAACCGCAACCGCTCCGGTATACACCTACCTGTTCGTTTTCGAGGCCCCCGCAAACGGCGGCATAACCGCCTTCCACTGTTCGGAACTGATCTATGTGTTCCACAATGTGGGCCTCAGGGAAATTACCAAAGCCACCGGCGGAACGGTTGATGTTTATAAAATGCAGGATGTTATGGCGCGTGCGTGGGTTAACTTTGCCACCAACGGCAACCCGAGCCAGCCTGGTTTGGAATGGAAGCCCTACGATCCTATCGCCAGAACCGGCACCATGCTCTTTGATACGAACAGCCGTTTTGTTCCTTTTGACGATTCGAAGCTCCAGGAACTTATGGGTACTAGATAGTGTTCTAAACGTAAAACCCCATGGGCGGTAAACCATGGGGTATGCGTCATATCGCTATTTTATTTTGGAGGATTAGGATGAAGAAAAAATTGTTAATTGTCTGTGTAATTCTTGTAGCTGTAGGTTCCTTTGTGTTCGCTACGGGCATGACAGAGCAGGGGAAAAGCATCCCTACTGCGCCGCCTGAGATGCCTATTGTTAAGGTATCCGGCGGACAGCTCAAGGGATTTGTAGAAGGGGACGGGACTTTGGCCTTTACCGGTGTCCGGTACGCGGTGGCCGAGCGCTATGGTAAACCCCGGCCGGTACCGGCTTGGCAGGGAGTTAAACCTGCCCAGGTGTACGGACCTATTCCCATGGTTCCGGAACAGACTGCGGTTGGTTATGACGAATTTGTCTGGCCCCACCGGTATTATATCCAGAGTGAAGATTGCCAGTATCTCAATATATGGACCCAATCCATTTCTTCCAGCGCGAAGAAACCGGTCATGATCTTTATCCACGGCGGCAGCTTCAATAACGGTTCCGCCATGGAAGCCGTTTCCTACGAAGGTGGAAACCTGAGTAAGTTCGGCGATGTGGTTGTAATAACCGTGAACCACCGGATCAATGTTCTGGGCTATTTAGACCTTTCTTCATTTGGGGATGGGTACAAAGATACTACCAACCTCGGCCAGTATGACTTGATTGCCGCTCTTCAGTGGGTCAAGGACAATGTTGCCCAGTTTGGCGGTGACCCCGGCAATGTAACCATCTTCGGTCAGTCCGGCGGATGCCGAAAGGTACAATCCCTTTTGCACATGCCGGATGCGGCGGGTCTTTTTTCAAAAGCCATTGGTCATAGCAGCATTTACAATCCCATAACCCAGGAACAGGCCAATCGGATTGGCCAACTTACGGTAGAAAAACTCGGGCTTACCGCAGCCACCCTCAACCAGATTAAAACAATTGACTACAAAACGCTGCTGGCTGCCGGCGTATATGCCCTTGGTGAAGCCGGCAAGGAATATGGCATAAGCTTCAGCGGCTGGAATGTAACGATTGACAATGAGACGCTTTTGGCCACGTACCCCGAATTTGCCAAGTCAATACCCTTTATTCAGGGCACCGTGTTCAGCGAAGCCGCAAATAACAACCTGAACCTCATCGCCCAGGGCATTAACAAGAACACCTGGACCGCCGCTGAAACAGACCAGTATCTTGCCAAGCGTTTCGGCAGCGATGCTGCCGCTATAAAAGCCGAGTTTACAGCGCTCTTCCCCGAGAAGAAACCCCAGGACGCCTTTTTCTATGATATTGGCCGCCGTGGGCCCACTTTGGACTACTTGGTAGAAAAAGCGCAATCCGGATCTGCCCCGGTGTACAACTACCTGTTCACCTTCGAGGCTCCCGTAAACGGCGGGGTTACCCCCTTCCATTGCTCGGAACTGACCTATGTGTTTCACAATGTGAACCTCAGGGAAGTCACGCGGGCCACCGGCGGAACGGTTGATGTTTATAAGATGCAGGATGTTATGGCCCAGGCATGGATAAACTTTGCCCGTACCGGCAATCCGAGCCAGCCTGGCCTGGAGTGGAAGCCCTTTGACCCGGCGACAAAAACCGGCACCTTGGTTTTTGATACGAACAGCCGCTTTGCTCCGCTGAATGATCAGAATTTGCGGCAGCTCATAGCTACCAGATAGTATTCTAAATGTAAGATCCACATAGTTTGCCGTGATCCCTAAAGGGATTGCGGTACACTATGCGGTTCAGAAAAGCCCGGTGAATAGGGAGCTGTATTCCTTGACCTAAGCGCCCCTATTTAGTACCCTATACATGCCCCTTAGCCAGGACCCATGCGAATAGACGCCGCCCAACTCCGCCAGGTTCGGAAGGAAGCAACGGCAAGCGGATGTTTATTGCGCCGTGGCCCCCCTGGTTGCGGGGCTTTTTGGTAAGACTTAATACGCATTCCAGCCGCACCGATACGATCAAACGCCTGAAACCATTGCTAAATATATATTAATCATATATATTTAATAGGTATTAAAATTTATGGAAGGTTGATATGGGCGATCACGGTGAACGAAAAGAATTGGGAATACGGACGGAGGTTTTATCCCCCCTACCCTCGGCCTTGGTGTCCTGCCGGGGTCTGACTCCTCCCTATGACAAGGATAACCTCATAGCAATCGCGAGGACTGCCCAGCTTACCACGGACCCCCCCACGGTCTGTATATCCGTCAAGGATGAACGGTTTTCGTACCATCAGATAAAACAATCCGGTGAGTTTGTAATAAATATGGTTGATAGCAGCCTATGTTTCTTCTATGACTGGTGTGGGGTGAGTTCCGGGGCGGACCATGACAAATTTGAGCACTGCGGACTTACCCCGACGCCGATAAAAAACCTCCGTACCGCCCCGGCAGTTCTGGAAGCGCCCCTGTCGATTGGATGCAGACTGGTTGAAACGGTTGAGATGGCCCATTATGCCATCTTTATCGGGGAAGTGGTATCTATTGAAGGTAGTACCGCCTATTTGAACGAGAACGGTAAAATCGATAAAGAAAAATGTAATTTTGTATATTATTCGACTATAGACAAGGGATATTACGATCGGGGTAGAAAGTTGGGATATTATGGATATTCCCTAAAAAATCCCTTGACATAATATTATAATTCCTATACAATTTCTAGGTATTAGAATCTATATAGGGGTCAATTGCGATATGGCAGATTACACACCGGGGCGCTATGAAGGGTTTGGCAGCTGGTATGATGATGTAATGAATGACCAGGGCAAACGGGGGAAGTTGAATGACGCCGCCCATGCGTTGCTGGCAGGACTCATCGGTTCCGGTAGTGGGGTTGCGGTAGATGTGGGATGTGGTACCGGTATTATGTCCAAGGTGCTCAAGGAACTGGGCTATACCCCATTAGGGTTTGATTTTGCCTATGATCAGCTGAGGATCGCAAAAAATCGGCTTCCCGTAGCCCAAGCCGATGCGACCCGGCTCCCGATTCGTTCCGCCTCGGTCTCGTTGGCTTATTCGACCTTTATAACCACCGATTGGGATAACCTTGAAGAGGCGGTGGCGGAAATCTATCGTATATTAAAATCCGGAGGCCGGTACATCGATCTTGGTACCCATCCTTGTTTTTATGGCGGTTTTTCGGTACAACAAAGCGATGGTACTGTTGTACAATATCCTGGATATCGGGGCAGCAAATATTTAGAACCCTCCCACTATAACAGCGAGATACGCCGCCGGGTGGGCGGTTGGCATCGGCCCATATCAGAAATCATCAATATTTATCTTCGGGCAGGGTTTGTTTTGGAAAAAATTATTGAAGGGGGCCCGGATGCGGTGCCCAGCATACTTGGTGTTATCGCGGTAAAACGCTGACATATAACTTAATCTAGGCAGTAAAGGAGGATTGTATGCCTGATTTTCAGAACGCTACAAAGACGGTTCGTTGGCCTGATGCGGAAACCCTGAATTTTTTGAGGGAATTACGGGAAAAGTCACCATTAACTCACTACATTACAAATCAAGTGGTGGCAAACTTTACCGCCAATGTCCTGCTGGCTATTGGCGCATCTCCGGCCATGATAATCGCCGTTGAGGAAGCCGGGGAATTTGCCCGAATAGCCCAGGCGTTGCTTATCAATGTGGGGACTATTACCAATCATGATGCAGAGGCAATGTTAAAAGCCGCGGCGGCGGCCCATGAGGCCAAAACACCCTGGGTTCTTGACCCGGTGGCGGCGGGCGCCCTGGAATACCGTACCAGGATTAGCTCCGAATTGATCGGGTATAAGCCCTCCATTATTAGGGGAAACGCTTCTGAAATACTTGCGATTTCGGGCGCCATCGGGGGAGCTAAGGGGGTTGATTCAACCGCATCATCGGCCGCCGCCATCGCCGCTGCCCGTAAATTGGCGGTGGATACGAAGGCTGTGGTGGCAGTCAGCGGTGAAGTTGACTACATTACGGATGGGGAAACTTTGGTAGCCGTACCGGGGGGGCATATTATAATGACGAAGATTACCGGGACCGGTTGTACCCTGGGGGCCGTAATGGCTTCGTTCTTGCCGATAACCAACGATCCTGTTAAAGCGGCGACGGCTGCATCGGTCATATACGCCGCAGCCGGAGAGTTGGCGCAGAAGAATTCAAAGGGCACGGGCAGTTTTGCGGTAGCATTTGTGGATGCCCTGAACCTTTTGGGGACCGAATAAAGCTAAAAACGGCAGAGAGGATTTTGTGTATGGCGATTGACAGTAATTTACTGGAAATATTGGCAGACCCTTTCGACGGGGAACCTTTGACTTTTATTGATTCAAAGGAGATTCTCTACAATCCCAAGGCACGGCGTACTTGGTCAATTAAGGACGGGATTCCGGTCTTGCTGCCGCAAAAAGAATTTTTCACCGAAGGTGACGGGATATGATAGTTTTGGTTTGCTAGGGTACCGGGGCGGATTTTCGGGGCTTTTTTTAATCCGCTTTTCCGGGTATACTGACAACATGGCTTATGAAGTTACCGCCACCAAGCAGCGTCCAAAAACCTTCGATGAATTAGCCGGTCAGGATTTTGTTGCCGCCACCCTTAAAAGCTCTATTGAAACCGGACGTATCGCCCATGCTTATCTGTTTTCCGGCCCCCGGGGCTGTGGTAAAACCAGCGCCGCCCGGATACTCGCGCGGTCGCTCAATTGCGAGAAGGGGCCCACGGTGAACCCCTGCGGGGAATGTCCCAGTTGTCGGGAAATCGCCAAGGGGTCAAACCTGGATATCATCGAGATTGACGGAGCTTCCAATAACTCGGTAGACAGTGTGCGGCAAATTAAGGATGAAGTCATATTCCCGCCCCATGGGGGAAAGAAAAAAATCTACATCATAGACGAAGTCCATATGCTCTCCAACAGCGCCTTTAACGCCCTTCTCAAAACCATTGAGGAGCCGCCGGAGTATATCGTCTTTATTTTTGCCACCACCGAGGTCCATAAGGTCCCGGCCACCATCAGGAGCCGCTGCCAGCAGTTCAATTTCAGACTTATCCCTATAGAAACGATCCAGAAGATCCTCAAGGAAACCTGTACGAAGATGGGAATAGAGGCTGAGGATGAGGCGCTGTTCTGGATTGCCAAGGAATCTACCGGGAGTCTCCGGGACGCCTATACCCTTTTTGATCAGGTAGCTTCCTTTTCCGAAGGGCATATCCGCTCCCAACTGATCCGGGACAAGCTCGGCCTGGTGGGCTTGGATAAACTCAACGCCCTGGCGGAAACCTGTGCGGCAAACGACACAGCCGGAGCCTTTGCCCTGCTTGACGGCCTGCTCGATTCCGGGGTGGCGATAGAACAGTTCGTTATCGATCTGGCAGGGTACTATCGAAGTCTGCTGCTCTTGAAGAATGGGGTTACCCGGGAGTCGCTTTTGGGCTACGGTCCGGATCGGTTTTCTGTTCCTGTCCGGGAAAAGCTTGATTCGGCCCAGCTTGAACAAGCCCTGTCCCTGCTCCTGGGGCTTTACCGTGATATACGGTACTCGGTTTCACCCCGGTTTGAGCTGGAAACGGTACTTTCAAAACTCTGTTGGCTGGACCGGTGGGTGTCTCCCCTGGAACTCAGGGCTGCCATCGTCGGCGCCCGGAACATTCTCGAACAAGGCGGCGGGGGAGGGATAGCCGGCCCTTTATCCGGGCCGGGGCTGAAAGAGGCTCCGCAGATAAGGACAAGTCCCTAAATCTTAACCGTCCCGGCGCCTTTACAGAAGAGTTTAAGCGGGTCATGGCTGCCCGGGAAGCTGCGGGGACACCCGCGCAAGCCAAGCCGGTATTACCGCCCCAGGAAACCCCACCCGGTGGAACGCCGAAGGATCTTCCGGAACTGCGGGAGGCCCTTATCAAGAGCTTAAACCGGGACCGGGGGATTTTGGCCTCGGGGATTGAAAAGTCCCTGCCCTGGGAATGGGCCGATTCTTCCGTTGGCGGGAAACTTCTTATTCCGGTCCGGGATCCTCTGACGGCGGAATTACTAAAAAAAGAGTATCCCCTTATCCGGCAAATCCTGGGGGATCTCTGGGGTTTACCCCTGATGCTTGAGGTGATTGAAGCCCCCGACAAGACCGGGGAGGCCGATAAGGAGCCGGACCTGGCGCCCCAGGCGGAGCTGGTTAGGCGGATATTCCGGGGAACGGTGGTGAAAAAAAATAGCATGGAGAAAAAAGATGCAAATTAACCCTTTTGATATTCTAAAAAATGCCCAAAAAATCCAGGAACAGATGGGATCATTTCAGGAAAAACTAGGCGGCATTAGTGTGACCGGTTCCGCCGGCGGCGGTATGGTGGAGATTGATATGAATGGCCGTATGGAAATTCTTGGGGTACGGATACTGCCGGAAGCGGCGGACGGGAAGGATATGGAAATGCTCCAGGATCTGGTTGCCGCCGCCTTCACCAGCGCTGCGGAAAAAATAAAGGAAGCTCTGAACCGTGAAATGGGCTCCCTTATGGGCATGGCGGGGGGTATCCCAGGTATGCCTCCGGGCTTCCCCGGATTCGGAGCTCCGGGGCTCTCATGATTAACGCCCTTGACCGGCTGGTAACCCTTCTTGCAAAACTCCCCGGGGTGGGCAAGAAAAGCGCCGGCCGTATGGCCTACCATATTCTGGAAACCAGCCCCGACTATGCCCGGGAACTGGCGAGGGAACTTGCGGGGCTTCACCAGGCTATTAAACATTGTTCTGTCTGCGGCGCCTTTACCGAAACTGATCCCTGCCCCATTTGTATGGATTCCGGCAGGGATACGTCTATAATTTGTGTGGTTGAAAGGGCCCAGGATGTACGGGTCATCGATGAATCCCGGGAGTTTCACGGACGCTTCCATGTTTTAGGCGGACTCATAGCTCCCCTTGAAGGAATAGGCCCGGATGATCTCAGTATAGGACGGCTCCTCAGCCGGGTTCGGAAAGAGGGGATACGGGAGGTGATCCTGGCCATGAACCCAACCCTGGAAGGGGATACCACCGCCCTCTATTTGCAGAAACTGCTCAAGGATACGGGCGCCGATGTAACACGCCTCGCCTCGGGGCTGCCCGTGGGAGGCGATCTGGAATACACCGACCGGCTAACCCTTTCCCGCAGCTTCCGGGGCCGGATAAAACTCTAGCCCCGCAACCCTGCTTTGTGGTATAATCACTTTATGCGTATGTTAACACGATTGAGTATTGGTAGTGTCCTGCTGGCATTTTTTGCTGCCGGAACTGCCGCTTGCGGCCCCTCGGGAGATTCCCGTTCCGGTACTTCCAGCGAAGCTTCCCGCGGAGTTGGGGGAGGGGATACTAGCCTGGGAGATGGGCTTTTCGCCCGGATCCGTACCACCCGGGGGGACATAGTTCTGCGTTTGGAATACCAGAGGGCCCCTCTTACGGTCTGTAATTTTGTCGCCTTGGCGGAAGGGAAAATGAGTGCCGCCGGGGGTAAGCCCTTCTACGATGGTCTTACCTTTCACCGGGTTATCGCGGATTTTATGATCCAGGGCGGTGATCCCCAGGGTACCGGCTCCGGTGGTCCGGGTTACCGTTTCCCCGATGAGATCGTTTCCTCCCTCAAGCATGATGGGCCGGGGGTTCTCTCCATGGCCAATGCAGGACCGGGTACTAACGGCAGCCAGTTCTTTATTACCCACGTGGCTACCCCTTGGCTTGACGGCAAACACACTATTTTTGGCCGGGTTATTCAGGGGCAGAATGTGGTGAACGCCATCAAGCAGGGAGACCGGATCGAGACGGTAACGATTATCCGGAACGGACAGGCCGCAGCCGCTTTCAAGGCAGACCAGGCAGCCTTTGATGCCCTACAACGGGAAGCCGGCGCTGCGGGCGCCACCCGGCTCAAGGCCCAACGGGATGCGGATATCGCCCAAATCCAGCAGAAATACCCCGGCGCCAGTGTTACACCATCGGGAATCTATTATGTTGTCCAAAAAGAAGGGACCGGTGACAAGGCCGGATCGGGAAAAACCGTAGCGGTAAACTACAAGGGGATGTTACTGTCCGGCGAGGTCTTCGACAATTCCGATCTCCACGGCCCCCTGGAATTCAAGACCGGGTCGGGCCAGATCATACCGGGCTTTGATGAGGCTGTGGTGGATATGAAGCGGGGCGAAAAACGGGTGGTGGTGCTCCCGCCGGAACTTGCCTACGGAGAGCAGGGCGCCGGAAATGGAGCTATCCCCGGAAACAGCTTCCTCATCTTTGAATTAGAGCTGGTGCGGTAATTCCTTTGTAAGTCCGTTTTTTACGGCAAAGACCGCCAATTGGGTCCGGTTCCGGAGGGATGTTTTCTGGAGAATCACGGAAATATGGTTCCGTACGGTGCCTATTTTTAAACATAGCTTTTTTGCAATTTCCCGGTTTTTCAGCCCCAAGCCTACATAGTTGGTGATCAGCAGCTCCTGCTTGGACAGATTAACCGGAAAATGCGTTTCCAGTGGTTGCGGGTATTCCTTCCGGACAAGCCGGGAAACATGGGGGAATACCTTCGCCGCCACATGGGGAGATATGAGGCAGCCGCCCTCATTGACCACCCGTATTATCTCCACCAGCTTTTCCATGTCAGAATTTTTCAAAAGATATCCTGAAACACCACTACAGATGGCGTTTAGTGCATATTTATCATCATTCAAATAGGTAAAGATGATGATCGATGTTTTGGGGAAGCGGCATTTTAGGAGGGAGATCACCTTTACCCCGCTAATATCGGGCAAATCAACCTCCAGCAAGAGGATATCGGGCTTGCAAATTTCTACGAGGGTGAGTGCATCATAACCATCTTTTCCCTTTCCGACAATTTTAAAGTCGTTTTGGGCCGATAGAACTACTTCTACTTTGCTTATGTCTGAATCTTCACCGTCAATAATAACAATTCGTACCATGGTAATGGGTACCACCTTTGAATTGAAGCCACATGCTGTAGTATGCCAGATAAAGCTGGGGCTTACAAGAAATTTTTCTTCAGAATGACATATGTCATCAGCCTGCAGATTATTCAACCAAACCATTAGATTGTTGATTTAAATAGAGTTATATTTCGCATTTCATTGACCACACGAAAATTTTGTGTTATAGTGTTAATATCCAGTTTGGAAAGATCAGATTTCATTTCTTTGGACTAAGCCATGCAGTATTTTGATACTCACGCCCATATAGGGCTCATTTGTGAGGACCCTATCGAGCAGCTCATTGTTATTCAGGAAGCCCGCCAGGCTGCCGTTTCAAGGCTTGTCTCGATATGTAATAGCCTTCATGATTTTGTGAAGGTTTACGATAACCTTAAATCCGCCTCCAATGTGTATCATGCCGTGGGGGTTTCCCCTTCGGAGGTCCAGAATCCCGGCAGGGAATGGGTTCAGATTATTGAGCAGAATGTCCAGCTTCCCCGGGTTGTGGCCATAGGGGAGATCGGCCTGGATTATTACCGCAAATTTGGGGACAAAAAGTCTCAGATTGAGCTTTTTATCACACAACTGGACTTGGCTGCCAAGCTTAACCTGCCGGTGATCATCCATAACCGGGATGCGGGCAAGGATGTGCTGGACATACTTCGGGATCGGCTGCCCCCCAAGGGCGGGGTCCTCCACTGCTACTCAGAAGACGCTGAGTATGCAAAAAAAGCCTTAGACCAGAACCTCTACTTTTCCTTTGCGGGCAATTTGACCTACCGGAACGCCCGGAACCTCCACGAAACCATCGGGGTGCTGCCCCTGGACCGTATCCTCATCGAATCCGAGAGTCCCTTCATGGTTCCGGCAGATTTCCGGGGTAAGCGAAATATGCCAAAATATCTTCCCCTGACCGCCGGCTTCCTTGCGGACATGTTGGAAATAAGCGATGAAGAACTGGCCGCAACCCTCTGGGAAAACTCAAACCGCTTCTTCGGGCTTCCGAATGAATAGGAACTGCTAAAAGAAGAGAAGAGGAATAAAACCGCCAAGTCGAAGAAGTCGAAAAAGGGGGAAGGGGATAATTTTTCAGTATTCCCTAATCTTCTTCTTCGACTTTGCGGTTAAAATTTTTATAATGAGTTTGTATAAGCCCATCACTATCGGCACCCTCACGATTCCCGGTAATCTCTTCCTGGCCCCGGTGGCGGGTTATTCTGACCGGGCCTTCCGTTCTGTTTGCATAGACCAGGGGGCGGACTTTACCTGTACCGAGATGGTCTCTTCCGAAGCTCTAGCCCGAAACCATGTGCGTACCGAAATTTTACTGCCCCGGGCGGAAAACGAGGTCCGGTATGCGGTACAGCTCTTTGGCGCGGAGCCCGATGTGATGTACCGGGCGGCCCTGCTGTTGGCCCCCTGGCGGCCCGAGTCGGTGGACATAAACTGCGGCTGCCCGGTACCAAAGGTGGTAAAGACCGGGGCCGGTTCCGCACTGATGCGCAGCCCGGATAGGCTGGGCCGTATCGTGGAGGCGGTGGTCAGGGCATCGAAGGAAGCCTTAGGCGGCGTTCCGGTAACGGTAAAGCTCCGTTCCGGTTGGGATGCGGCTTCTCTTAATTACGGAGAGTGTGGGCGGATCGCCGCCGAATCCGGAGCCGCCCTGGTGGGACTACACCCCCGAACCCGGACTCAGGGCTATGCCGGTAAAAGCGATTGGTCCATGATAAGCGACCTGACTTCCCGGCTATCGGTTCCTGTGGCCGGTTCCGGAGACCTCTTTAGCCCGGAAGATGCCGAAAGGATGCTCCGGGAAACACGTTGCGCCGCAGTGATGTTCGCCCGGGGGGCCATGGGGAACCCCTTTATTTTTTCTGCGACCAAGGCTCTCCTTTCAAATGAAACATGGCAAGGACCAAGTTCCCGGGAACGGCTCGAAACTGCATTTCGCCAACTGACCCTCTTAAGCCGGGATATGGGGGAAGGATTCGCCTGTAAGGAAATGCGAAAGCAGTTTTGTGCCTATACCAAGGGGATAAGCGGCGGCGCGGCCCTTAGGAATCGGCTAATCCATGCCGATACTATAGAGGATTATCGGGTAATTATAGAGATTTAGCTTGCAGTGTCCTTGGGAAGCGGGTTATAATTACTAAATTCTTCTTTTGGACAGGCAAGATGACAGATAGCGTATCAGATACTCAGCAGTTGAATAAACAGATATATGATCTCAAAGAACTTTTTGAAATATCAAAAAGCCTGAATTCAACCCTGGATTTTACCATACTTATCGATTCCCTTCTGCTTATTTGTATGGCCCAGCTCAAGGTCCTTAAGGTTGGCCTCTTTGTCCGCAAGCATCTGGATTCGGATGAATTTAGCCTCCATCGTAATTATACGGGGTTTGATATAGATCATGCCCTTACCTATGCCATTCCTGAAAGCCATGATTTGATAAAGCTGTTCAACAACAAATATGGCTGTTATACCCTGAATGATATACGGAACGAAAATGTTTCTCTGGAAGACCTGGCTCCTGTCACCAACCTTGAGCCATCCCTGCTGGTTCCCTTACAAGCTCAGGGTAAGATAAACGGTATTATCATGATGGGCGAGCGGATAGAAGAGGGTGAATTTGACAGCTATGAAAAGGAGTATATCCTTAATGTGGCTTCCCTGGCTTCTATCGCCATCAATAACGCCGGCCTCTTCGAGATGGCCACCACGGATATGATGACCAAGCTCAAACTGAAACATTATTTGTTTTCTATCCTGAATGAGTGGCTGGGAAACGCACGGATCAGTCAGGACTTCAGCCTGCTTATGTTTGATATTGATTTTTTTAAGCGGGTCAACGATACCTACGGGCATAGCTGCGGCGATATGGTTTTGAAGTATGTTGCCCGGATTCTCCTGGATAATATCCGGAGTTCGGATGTCGCTGCCCGGTACGGCGGGGAGGAATTTGTTATCCTTGTCTCCCAGCCGGGCAAAAACATGGCCCTGAAAATTGCCGAACGTATCCGAAAGACCATTGAGGAAAGTGAAATTATATATAAAGAACAAATTCTGAAGATTACTATTTCCTGCGGCGTGGTCTGTTACGAGCATGGGTTAGATATCTCCAGCGAACACATGATTGATCGGGCGGATAAGGCCTTGTATCATTCAAAACAGGCTGGAAGAAACCGGATCACCTTCTCGGAAAAATAATATTCATATTGACCAGACCGGATAAGAATCGTATGTTTACCATATGAATCTTATCCGCAAGCCTTTCCGTTACCGTTATGACAATGTGGTGCTCTATATTATCGGTATCAATGTGCTGGTCTACATTATGCAGCGGATCAACCCCCGATTCACCTCTTATCTCGCTTTGAACCCTATATTGATCCAACATGGTTTTTACTGGCAGTTTGTAACTTATATGTTTGCCCATGGCGGGATAAGCCATATCCTTTTCAATATGCTGGCCCTGTTCATTTTTGGCGCCCAGGTGGAACGCCGTATGGGCAGCAAGGAATTCCTGGTCTATTATTTGAGCACCGGCATTCTGGCGGGCTTTCTGTCTTTTGTGATCTACTGGTTTACCGGTTCCTACGGGGTCTTCCTCCTGGGCGCTTCCGGGGCCCTCTTTGCGGTACAGTTGGCCTACGCCACCTTTTTCCCCGACTCGGTGATCTATCTCTGGGGCATCCTGCCTCTCAAGGCGCCTATCATGGTTTTGGGCTTTACCGCCCTGGAGCTGTTCTCATCCGTAACCGGTTTCCGCAGCGGCGTCGCCCATCTGACCCATCTGGCGGGATTTGCCTTCGGTTGGATCTATTTCCTTGTTCGTTTCGGCGCCAATCCCTGGAAGTACCTGATCGGAAAAAAATAGGACAAATTCGGCGACCCCATTCTAAAACTCCCGGACAGCGCGGACTCTGTTTCTAACGTTCTCGCTGGATTGTCTGCCATGGTTAAAGTTCACTACCGTCCGGGAGGAAGACCAGTATGTATAGAAAGAGGGGATGAACCCACTGATTACCGGCCTCATGAAGCCGGACATAGCTTCTGCGACTGGCGCCCCTGGGCTGAATACCATGCGGTACATTAAGTTGAGTTCGTCTATCGTGGGCAGCCGCCAACCGCGAATGCCGTTGACGTTTAATTCCTCGCACTTCTTGGCGGCATCGTTCCACCTGGCATCAAAATCCGTTTCTCCGGGAGCGGCTTCCAGAAAGCGCCGGCCCCGGGGGGCGTTGGCGCCCTGGTCGGCAAAAACAAAACCGCCCGCCGGTCCGCGATCCCCAATTTTATGGGCCCCCTGATACCACGATTCCGGCTGGTTGATGAACTGCTGGAGTTCCACCCATTCCTCCGCCAGTTTGCGTTCTTCCGCCTCTGTACCAATCACCCGGACAGCAAACAATATGTGTTGGCCGTCCGTGGAACCGACCTCACTCCTGTCTTTGAAATTTTTGTACCCCCCGGAGAACCAGTACGAGTTTGTTCCGTAAAGCGTTCTCGGTCCGTTCGCGTCAGCCGCATAAGCCGCTCCGAACTTCTCGTATGCTTCGGCTAACTCATGCCAATAGGTTTCGTTATTAAAACGGTCTATACCAACCGAAAAGATTCCTTTCGATTCGGAGAGCCGAGATATTACGTTAAGCTCCTCTAAGGACGGCATCCGCCATCCCCCAACGCCATTGACCTTCGTTGCCCTGAGTCGCGCAACCGCCTGGTCCCATGAATATTGTCCCGGAAACCGCACGACCTCAAAATAATCGGGAGACTGGAAACCGTCGTAACAGATAAGACCGCGGAGAGGAATGGTATCGCCTATCTGATAGGTCCGTCCAAATTTGGCAAGCCGGTATCCATCCAGGTCCGCAATGGAGATTTGCTTTTCCCTTGCCACCGTTTCTGCGTTCGATCCGTTCAGGCTCGCCACCCGGATACTGAGCCCGTCGGTGATTTTGTTGGCGTTTACCGCCCCAAAGGTTACCGTTCTACTGGTTTCGGATTTCCGCGCATAAGCCTTCCCATTGCTGAAGCCCGTTTCCCAGCCCGCACTGAGCCGCACGGTCTCCCTTCCGATAACCTCTTTCTTATCGTTCACCAGTTCCACCGCCACATCATAGGTCCGTACTGCCCCATTACCGATGGGTGAGGAGGAACTGGGCCAGCTCAGATTCCAGCTGGATGCTTTACCTGTTGCGGTAAGTCCTTCGTAGACCGTGTCCACCACCCCGGTAACCGGTTTCGGCCAGTTCTCACCGGTCGCGAGAAACAGCCTGATATCAAAACTTATGGGCAGCGTTTCCCTGTTCCAGTTTATCTCGCCATGCCGCAACTCCGTGGAATATAAGAGATTCAATGGCAAGGGCGTGTTATTGAGAAAATTTTTCACGTACTGATCGCACTCATCAAGCCTCGCCGTCCAATCCTTGCGCCAGGCGATCTCGTTCCGGGCGTTTACACCGATATTGCCGCTGCTGATGTCCCTGCTCACAATGTTCATGCGGCTCGCCGCTTCCGATAATTCCGGGTCCGCGCTGGACGACTGGATGAAGAGCGACAGCCCCTCTATCACGGTTCCCTTCTTCATGGCCTCAATGCCCTTGGCAAGGTTTGTCTGCGCCTCCATTCGCCGGGTGTCCACATCCGCAAAGAGGGCTTGCTTCCCCACCTCGGTCAGGTTTACACCCATCTTATCAAGCAGCTCCGCAGCGGCTTTGTTGATCGCGGAGAAGTCTTCCAGTTCCGACAAGGTACAGTTTCCGGTATACGGCGCCTTGGTTATGCCGTCTTTGGTATCTGCTATCTGCATTTGCAGCGTGTAGCCGGAACCGGTCTTGGTTATGGACCCGGTCATGACATAGTCCGTCTGGGTAACTTCGCCCAGCTTGATATAGTCCGCACGTTCCGTATACACACCGCTTTCACCTTCTTTGATCACCCTTTCCAGTTCGAGCCGGTTCAGTACGGAGATGGCGGAATAGGGGTTTGACATATCCCTTACGAAGACGCCCTGTACCTTGGCGGGGAGGTAATCCTGGTCTTTGGCAAGCCCCTTGCCTTCCGGCGGGAGAATCGCGAGGCTTATACCCTTACCGCCGTCTCCGGCGTACAGGGCTCTCCTATCCGGTTCGTCGTTATCGCTTCCGGAGGCGGCCGCCGTAACTTGCGCCGTACCGACATCTCCGTCGCTTACAACGGAGTTCCCCGCGCAGGAACCCAAGGTGATCAACGCGCCTGCCATCACCAAAACGATAAGCTTCTTCATAATTTTACCTCGAAAATATTGATTTACGGCCGTACTTCCGTAAGTTTATTGTTGAATGCCTGGGAAAAGGATCCGCCGTATATTTCCGCCAAAGCCCGATACGCATCCTGCCTGGCTTTTTCGGGGTTATACGCTGACTTTCTGGGACCTTCGCAGGAAAAAGAAAAGAGAGCGCCGGTTTGCCCCGACACTTGGGCGGTGAGAGTGATCTTGTACGCGGTTCCTTCGCTTACAGCCGGCTTCCCCTCTTCTACGGAGATTGCGCAGACAGCGGCGGCACGGTTCCGGTTTGTTTCCGTGGGAAACCCGGCGGTTTTCAAGGCATTTACCGCAGCGGAACGGAGCAGCCCGTCCACATCCATGGGACAGTCGATGTACACCGGAGCGTTTTGCCGGGCGCTGTAGGATTTTTCCGGAAGCGCAGAGAGGGCTCTGTTTGTTTCGGCGAAAAGCGCATCCGCCTTTGAGGGGTGGAGGACCATGGAGAAATCCCGGGCTGAGCTAAACTCAGGCGTCCGGGTATATGCCCGGGCAGCATCGTAACGCAGCGCCCTGGAGAAGGGATCGCTTTCCGTTTCCGCCGAGCTGAAGAGCTTTAAAAAAGAATCTGAAGCTTTCTTCGCGGTGGGTTCGTAGATCCCCCAGGCTTCATCCCGTGCGATAAACGCGATGGTGGACCATTCCTTTGTGGCTTTGTTGTAGAAGGGCTCGTCCGCATAGCGCACCGCTACCAGCTTCATCTGGCTCTCTACTACCGTTTCAGAAGAGATCTGGGAGTCATACGTATTCAGCCCATCCTTTTTTGTGTCGGACTCCCGGGAAGACAGGGCCGTAGTAATTCCCGAGTTAAAGTAAAAGGCGATTTCGGCAAGGGCGTTGAGTTCCGCCTTTTGTCTGGTTTCACCGTTTCCCCGCTGGGCTATGTACTGCTCGTCGGGGTAGATCTGCCGGACGCCACCTGTCTGCGCCCATGGGGGCGCCGGTGCGGACGCACTACTTGCAACGAAGTTCCCCGCGCAGGACAAGGTAAGGAGGGCCATAAAGAACCAGAGGAGATGAAATTGGCCAAAACAATATCTGACGGTAAGGGGGCGGTTTTTAATATTCCAGTTCATTTCTGGTATATTAGAACGATTTTTATCCTGTTTCAAGAGCGGCGCATATTAATAAAAATAACCAAGCCCCGATAATTGAAGTATGTCCCGTGCATTAGTTTGTATCCTGATTATATCTCTGGCTCTAACGGCGATACTTCCCGCCCAGGAGGTGCTCCGGGGACAGGTCTGGGTGGAACTGGAACCTATGCCCGGCCAGTTTATAAACGATCCTAATCCGCCGGATCTTCAGACTTTACGGCGCCGGGCCCTTGAGGAAGCGTCCCTGTTTTTTTCTGACATGGTATACGGCTGGTCCTTTCATTACGACATAGGGGAACGTGTCCGGGACATAGACGAAGAACTGGAACTTAAGCCTCTGGGAACCATCCCCTGGGGGGACCCCGGGCTTTTCGCCACCGATGCGGAGATGCGGGATCAGCGTTTCTATGTGTGGGCTGATTTCCGGCCAAACGAGATCCAGCAACGCCGGCTGCGTACCTGGAAAACCGGGACTACCAGAAGCGTCCAGGCCATAGGGCACGGCCCCCTCGGCGGGTCGGTGGAAGTTTCCGCCTGGGTTACCATCAAACAGGCCGCTCTGGAAGATGCCGCCCGCTCTGCAATCCGGACTATACTCCGGGGCAGTGAACGGAACCGCCCCAAGGCCGTCGAAGGCTTTATCAGCCTGGCTGAGTTTCCCCTGTTTTGGATGGATGCCGGTCAATGGACCGCCTCAGGCCGTTTCCGGGTGAACGTTACCGAGGTCATTCCCTTCGCAGCGTATTAGAATCTACCACGTCTGAGCGCCGCCCCTTCTCAAAGCCCTCTGAAATTGCTATTCTGTCTTCATGGGTATCGATATTCAAAGTACGGTAAAGAATTTGCACCCCCTGGAGGTCCGGATCATCCTGGCCTATAAAAAGGGTGATGAGCTTACGGTGGAAAAGGTCGAAAAGGACCTGGAGTTTAAGAGCGGGAACGGCAACCAGGCCCTGTCCTGGCTCGCGGGCAAGGGTATTGTCAGTGAAATCCGCCGGGAAACCAGTATTTTTTATGAATTGACCGATTTAGGCCGGATCTGGAAGGAAAAGGGCAGCCCCGAAGAACGGATCCTGGATCTGGTCCGGGGTAAGCAAGGGGCAGGAACATCCTCAGGGCTCCGCCTTCCTGATATTGCCGGAAACCTGGGTCTTGATAACAAAGATGTGGGCAGCGCCTTTGGCGCTCTCTCCAAGCTGGGAGTCCTCGCTCTGGACGGAGAGAAAAAGGTGATCCTTGGTACGGGGAATGCCCCCGATTACTTTGCTGTTGTACGGGGTCTTCTGGACAAAGCCGCCGCCGCCGATGGCAGCCTCTTAGCGGAAGCCGCCCTGTCCCCGGCTGAAAAAATCGCCATAGGCGGTATTGCCAAGAAGCGGGGAGCGGCGGACGCGCCCTTCCGTCAGGCGGATCGGGAAACCGTCGTTTTCGGCTTTACCCCGGACTGGGAGCCTGTGATCACCGCACTTAAAGCGGCGGGGATCACCGGAGACGAAATCGGAACCCTGACTCCGGAGATGCTGGAATCCGGCGCTTGGAAGGGTAAGACCTTCCGTTCCTATAACGTCAAAGTTCCCCCTACCCGGCTTATCGTTGGCCGGACCAATCCCTACGCAAAATTTCTGGAGGATGTAAAGGACAAGCTTTCCTCCCTGGGCTTTGAAGAATTCGACGGCCCCCTGGTGGAAACCGAATTCTGGAATTCCGACGCCCTCTTTATGCCCCAGTTTCACTCCGCCCGGGACATCCACGACGTGTACCATATCGCCGAACCTGAAAAGGCAAAGGCTATTGAGGAACCCTGGCTTTCCAACGTGGCCGCCGCCCATGAAAACGGCGGCAAGACCGGGAGCCGGGGCTGGAACTACAACTTTGACCGGGAGTTTACCCGGCGGCTCATACTCCGCAGCCAGGGTACGGTACTTTCCGCCAAAACCCTGCCCAAGGCGAAGATACCCGGCAAGTACTTCGGCATAGTCCGGTGTTTCCGCTACGACAAAGTGGACGCCACCCACCTTTCGGACTTCTACCAGACCGAAGGCATAGTTCTGGGGGAGGATGTGAACCTCAAGACCCTGCTGGGTATGCTGGACATGTTTGCCCGGGAAGTGGCGGGGGCCAAGGAAGTAAAGTACGTTCCCGGCTATTTCCCCTTTACCGAACCCTCGGTGGAGGTCCATATCAAGCACCCGGTTCTGGGCTGGTTCGAGCTGGGCGGTTCCGGTATCTTCCGCCCCGAAGTTACCGCCAGTCTTGGTGTTAACGTTCCTGTGGCCGCCTGGGGCATAGGCATAGACCGCATGGCCCTCATGGC
Organism: Treponema primitia; assembly: GCF_046533075.1. GTDB lineage: Bacteria > Spirochaetota > Spirochaetia > Treponematales > Breznakiellaceae > Termitinema > Termitinema primitia_B. The sequence continues at coordinate 25,117 of NZ_JAJQRB010000028.1, forward strand.
CCTGGGGCTGAACGATCTGCGGGAACTGTTTAGCTACGATATTGAGAATGTTCGGCTGCGAAGGACGAAGGAAGGGGTGTGATCCTTCCGCTACGCATTGGATATTTATAGGATTAAGAAGTATACTAAAAGAGTATGAATAAAGTATTAAACGAAAAGATAGTGGAAGCCTTTTCATCGGTGCTGCCAATCACCGCGATAGTGATTATCGCCAGCATTATTTTTGTACCAATGTCAGCGGGTATCATCGTCATGTTTTTAGTCGGCGCCGCGCTGCTCATTGTCGGTATGGGGTTCTTTACCCTGGGCGCCGACATGGCAATGATGCCCATGGGCGAAGGTATCGGCGCACAGCTCACCAAGGGGCAGAACGTGTTCCTGGCAGTGGGCATCAGCTTCTTGATGGGTGTCATCATCACCATTGCGGAACCTGACCTCATGGTGCTGGCATTGCAGCTTGCCAAATCGCTGAACATCTGGGCGCTCATTGTCACCGTAGGATTGGGTGTCGGCATATTTATGGCAATAGCGGTACTGCGGGTGATCATCGGGGTGCCCCTGCGCTTCCTTTTGCTGTTTTTCTACGCCGTCACTTTCTGCCTTGCCTACTATATGGTGAAAAATGGCAACACGGCCTTTGTCCCGGTGTCCTTTGACTCAGGGGGTGTAACCACCGGACCGATTACCGTTCCGTTTATGCTGGCCATGTGTGTTGGTGTCGCGTCTCTAAGGGGTGATAAAAGCGCCAAGAGCGATAGCTTCGGCTTTGTCGCCCTGTGTAGTATCGGCCCGATAATGTCGGTAATGATACTCGGCGTGGCCCTGCAAATCACCGAAGTACCGCCTAATAGCCTGCCTGCGGAAGAGATAGCCGCGATTGCGGATTACACCGACCGTGATGTGGTTGAATCTTTCTTCTTCGAATTTCCCGCAACGATGAAAAATGTAGGAACAGCCCTGGGATCGATACTGGTCTTCTTCTTTATATTCCAGCTGATTACACGGCGCTTTCATAAGCACCAGCTTCTACGGATACTCATAGGCTTTGTCTATACGTTCATAGGACTCGTGGTATTCCTCACTGGCGTGGATGTGGGCTTTATTCCCGTGGGAAGTCTCTTCGGCAGCGAACTCGGCGCATCCCCCATCAAGTGGGTACTGATACCGCTCAGTATGGTCATAGGCTACTTCATTGTAGCCGCCGAGCCTGCGGTACATGTTTTGAACAAGCAGGTTGAAGATGTGTCCCAGGGTGCTATCACCCAAAAGGTTATGTCGACGGCGCTCTCTATCGGTATGTCCCTTGCCCTGGGTATTGCAATGGTGCGTATCCTTTTTAACATCAGTATTTTATACATCCTGGTTCCGGGGTATGTATTCGCACTGATACTCACTTTTATTGTTCCGCCGATTTTTACCGGTATCGCCTTTGACTCAGGCGGCGTCTGTTCCGGTCCTATGACCAGTACCTTCCTGCTGCCCTTTGCCATCGGCGCTTGCGCAACCGCCGGACATATGGAGGATGCGTTTGGTATTGTGGCCATGGTTGCCATGACCCCCCTGGTGGTTGTCCAGCTTTTGGGACTTATCTACCGGAAACAATTTGCGACGATAAAAGCGGCGGAGGCCGGAGTTGGAGTGGATGAGGTGGTCGTCTTCGAGGAGGCTTACTTTTATGGCTAAAACGATAGGATCAACCGATAACCATGTTCGTCTGAAAGCGTTATTTCTCATTGTGGACTGGGATAAACTGAATGTGGTATCCGAAGTATTTGCCAAGGAAAACTGCCTGCTGAGTTTTGTCAGCAATGGCAGCGGTACCGCAAGCTCGGAAATCATCGACCTTTTGGGTATCGGTTCAACGGAAAAAGCCGTATTCATCTGTCTTGTGGAGAGTATGGATACGCCGCATATAATCCAGGAGGTTCGCCGCGCCATGGGGGCCCGGAGCGCCGGGGCCGGTATCGCTTTTTCGATACCCCTTGGCGGTGTAACTGCCCGTATTTTAACGATGTTCGAGGAAGCCGTCCAACGGGGGGACGATGCGTCAAATACTAAGGAGCAGGGTATGAAAGCGATTGAAATAAAGAATGAAATGATTATCTCGATATTAAACGGCGGAAACAGTGATGCTTTTATGACAGAGGCCCGTAAGGCGGGAGCCCGGGGTGGAACAGTTATCAGTGCGCGCGGAATTTCGCAGGAAGTGATGAAAAAGTTCCTCGGCATGTCCGTGCAGGATGAAAAGGAAATCATCTTCATTCTGGCGGATAAGAATACGGCGGTTCCCATTATGGATGCGGTAAAAACAGACTTCGGCGCTTCATCCAAGGCCGCCGGGGTGATTTTCTCGCTGCCCGTAGACCAGGTGATGAGCCTTAACGCACTGGCGTAAAAAACGCAAGCGAAGCGCTAGACCCCGATCAATTTGAAAGCGGAAAACGCTCTACGCCCCCGGCATGTTCTGTTACATAGGAGTATGCCGTCTTGAAATCCGGCACACCTCCGGTGGCCCCCACCTTGGTTACATTGAAACTGGCCACGGTATTGGCGAACAGCGCCACGGTTTCCGGCGGCCAGCCGATCAGATATCCCTGGATAAAACCGCCGGTAAAAGAATCCCCGGCGCCGGTGGTATCTACGGGTTTAAATTCAGCGAAGGTGGGGATAGTCCATTCCTGCTTAAAGTCGGTTACATAACAGCCCTTTGATCCCAGCTTAACCACCAGGAGGGTAAACTTGTAGGGCGCCAAAGCATCCCGTATTCCGGGGAGATCCGCCTTACCGGTAAGTAACACCGCTTCCTCATAACTGGGGATAAATATATCGGTTTCTTTCAACATGGGTTCTAAGAGATTTCGATAATAGTCGGTATCGAGATTGGGGTTAGCTACGGCGGTATCCGCCACGGTTATTTTACCCAGGCTCCGGGCTTTTTTAAAAAGCGCTGCGGCGCCTCCCTGGTCCATGGCGCTCATGCACATTGCGCTGCCGAAATAGACCAGATCCGCTTCCTCAATCAGGTCCTGGGGAATATGCTCGTACTTGAGCTCGGCGTTCAGGGCCCCGGATACGATAAAATGACGTTTCCCGTTATTTTCGATAAGCACATAAGAGGCCGCAGTTCCCAAGCTTGGATGACGGCTTATTCCCCGGGTATCTACTCCCACCTCATGTAAATGGTTCAGTATAAAATCACCGTTTGAATCATTTCCTATCAAGCCGCTAAGGGAGGCCTTTAGCCCAAGCTTAGTCAGGGTAATCGCCACATTCAGTGCATCGCCGCCGGTGGAATTTTTTGGTGATTCAACTTGACAAACATCCATTTGCATAATCGATTCCGGTACAGGAATGAGGGGGGTATCACAGATAACAAGACCAACACAAAGTACCTTTTTCACGATTGGATTATCTCTCCTGGTCCTCTTATACACCCGGAAGATTGAACTGTCCAGTATATTCAGTGGGTTTGGCTATTGAAACAGGACAAGTTTTTACCGTAATATCTTATTACCATGCCAAAAATTGAAGTAAACGAAGAACTTTTCTATACCCTGACGGGCCGCCGCTGGGATACCCGGGATGCCTTTGAAGAGGCTCTGACCTGCGCCAAGGCGGAACTGGACGAGGATTCGGATAAAGGCCTCCCCGCAGCGGAACGGACTCTTAAAATTGAGTTAAACGATACCAACAGGCCCGATCTCTGGGCTACCGCGGGCTGTGCCCGGCAGCTGCGTATCCATAACGGCGGCAAGAGGCCGGAGTATCCCTTCTTTTCCAGCCCCGAAAAGTCCCAAAAGGCGAACCGGAAGGTTCTGGTGGAGGCCAGCGTTAAGGGTGTGCGCCCCTATCTTGCGGGCTTCATCGCCTCCGGCAAATCCATCACCGATTCTTCCCTGCGGGACATGATCCAGACCCAGGAGAAGCTGGCTTGGAATTTCGGCCGCAAACGCCGGACCATTTCCATGGGCCTATACCGTATTGCCATCATCAAATGGCCCATCACCTACAAGGGGGTTGATCCCGATTCGGTGTCCTTTGTGCCCCTGCAATGGGATGTGCCATTGACGCTGCGGGAAATCCTCAAGCAGCATCCCAAGGGCAAGGAATACGGTTTTATCCAGGAACATGAGCCCCTGCATCCCCTTCTGGTGGACTCGAAAAACGCCGTCCTCTCTTATCCGCCTATTATCAACTCTGCGGACCTGGGGGCGGTCCAGGTGGGAGATACGGATCTTTTTGTGGAGCTTACCGGTACGGATCAACCATCAGTAACACTGGCGGCGTCGATCATGGCCTGCGACTTGGCGGATCAGGGGTATACCATTGAGCCTGTGGAAGTGGAGTACGAATACGACACTCCCTTTGGCAGGAAGCTTACTACCCCCTACTATTTCCAGGAGCCGGTTTTCTGTTCCCTCGCCCGGGTGGAACGGTTTCTGGGGGAAAAACTGAGCGCCGATGAATGTCTGGCAGCCCTGGAACGTATGGGCGTAAAGGCGGAGAAGGCCGATTCCATTGAAAACGGGGAAGCCCTGGAGCAGATCAAGAGCGGGGTCATTGCCTGGCCCCCGGAATACCGGAATGACTTCCTCCACGCCGCAGATGTGGCGGAGGATGTGATGATAGGCCGCACCCTCAACTCCTTCAAACCCGAACGCCCCCGGGACTTTACCGTGGGCCGCCTTACGCCGATAACCTACTTCAGCCGCCGGGTCAAGGAAATCCTGGTGGGTATGGGTTATCAGGAGATGATCTACAACTATCTGGGTTCCCGGAAGGATCTGGTAGAAAATATGCGGGGAGACGGCGCAAAAATTATCCGTATCTCTAATCCCATGACGGAAAACTACGAGTATGTCCGGGATTCCGTCCTGGCCTCCCTGATGCAAAGCGAATCCGTGTCGGGCCACTCGGTGTATCCCCACCGGATCTTCGAGGTGGGCAAAGTTGCCTACCGGGACAGCGCGGAAAACTACGGAACCAGTACCCGTCAGTATTTAGGTTTTCTCCACGCAGGCCAGGACGCTAATTTTAATATCGCCGTTGGGCAGTTACAAACACTATTCTACTATATTTCCCGTGAATACGAAGTGGAAGAATCGACGGATCCCCGGTTTATTCCCGGGCGGGCCGCAGCAATTCTGTACCAGGGAAAAGGGATAGGTGTTTTTGGAGAGGTCCATCCTGAGCTGTTGGGGAACTGGGGTGTCACCATGCCCTGCATTGCCGCAGAAATTGACCTGGACGCCCTCCTCTAGGGAGGGGACCTGATTTTTTACCTACCGGGCAAAGTCCACCCCTTATTGGTTTTTACCGACTTCCAGCAGCTTGCGGCTAAGTTCCGCTATTACCTGGTCCTTTTCCCCAATCACCCGGTCTTTCTCCTCAAGCAATCGGTCCTTTTCCTCAATCACTCGGGCACTTTCTTCCCGGCCTTTCCGGAGGGCGTTGTTTATACCGGATCTGTAGTCCATGGCCGCCTTCTCCCGGAACAGGGTCCGCGCCCAGCGCTCCTCATCACGGCTTATCTTTTTTAATGCACGGTCTGCCCTCATGATCCCTTCCTCCTCTTGGCACAGTTCCCCTATCAGGGCCGCCATCTTTTTGGTGTTCCGGTACTTGAAAAATATACTCCACTTTTGGTCCGCGGGCAATACGGACAGATCTGTTTTTCCGCTTAAACATTCTAAGCTTATCTTCTTCAGTTTGGGCAATTCGTAAAAAACTGAGGATACCACATCGGTCAGCTGGTCATGCTCTTTCTCTTCCTGCATGAAGTAGCGCCGGGGTACCTTCCCGCTTTCCTGGAAGAGGACGAAATTGAGGAAAAATATCTGGTACACCCGCCGTATCTGCCGGTAGTCCTCACCCCGCTTGGCCTGCCCGGAGAGCATACGGGCGGCTAAAAAGGTTGACCTGACCTTCATATCGTCATCGGACTTCTGGGCTTGCATTTCCAGGTCTGCCTGCTCGCCGTCGTTAAAGGTGACGTGGACATCCAGGCGGACGGTTTTGCCGGTGAGGTACTCCGGGAGTAGCTCGTTGTTCCGTATGGACAGAGAGGCTATGGGGCGGTCTGTGCAGGCGGCGAGCAGGGATCGCAGGGCTTCCCGGGAATCATCGTCATCGGCGGTGAACAGGCTTTTAAAGCCGAAGTCGGAGAGTATGTCCAGGGGGACGCCCTGTTCGGCGTTTTCCCGGGCTTTGCGGCGCAGTTCTCCCCACAGAAAGGGGTTTAGGAAAGATAGTTTCATGACAGCTCCTTGACGGGCCTAAGCCCTGTGGTTTTACGTGAAGCCATAAGGCCCCTACCTGATATGAGGGGGCTGAGCTGAAAATTGCTTTAGTTTATGGGTGATTTAGTGGAAGTATTTACTTCCGCCCTGCCAGATTCATCTTCGCCATAATTCATTACCGGGTTTTACGTTCAATTATTGCAATAGATTTTATCGTCCCTGTTCCCGTTGGGTCTGTTATCTTTATCTGATATTCACCGTTAGGGCTGACAGGCGGTTTGGCAAAGACGGGCGGAGGGAGGGGCATCCCCGGTCGAGCACGCAAGTAGAATTCACCTCCGGAGCCCCTTCGGGTCTCCTCCGGTGAGGAATTCCTTATGTGCTCGACCGGGGATGCCCCTCCCTCCGCCCGCCGTTGTCAGGTAGCCCACACGTAGTTAGACGGATTCCCCCACCGGCGCTAGTAAGCGCGGTGAGGGGGAGCAATGGTAAACAGATCCTTGCGAACAGGCGCTAAACGGTGGTGACAGGCGCTTTTGCGTTACACGCCCCCCCAACAAAAACGGCGTACCCGGTTTCCCGAATACGCCGTGTGGGTGACGGTCACCTGGTGCCAGGCACGCTTTTCTCCTAGGTCCGCCGCTGTGGCAATGCGGCCGCCCGGGGCTTTTTTCCCCCCCGCATAGCTTTACTGGCGGACGTGGTTTCCGGGCTTAGGGAATCACCGCCGACAGGATAGCCCCGCAGTCCCCCCGCTCGCCGGATTCGCTCTGCCAGCAGGCGGTGGCGGACAGCCACTTGCCGCGCTGGGTGGGGGCGGCGTGGAAGGTATGGGTAACGTCGGTGAGCAGCGCCGATTCGACGAGCAGAGCGCTGTCCGTGATGGGCGCATCAGCGATGGCGAAGAACGCCACGATGCCGCTCATGCCGTAGAGGATCTTCTTTTCGCCCGTATCTTTGTCCCGGCACTTCATCTCGACCTGGAACACCCCCTTGGGCTCCAGGGTAAAGACCACCTGGCGGTCCCCCACCACGATGTGGGTGTGGGTGTGGTCCCCGATGGGGGCCCCCAGGGCGGCGAGGATTTCGTCGGTCAGGAAGGGGCTGTAGCGAATGTACTGGTTGTGGAATTTCCGGATGGCAGCCTTGCGGGCGTTGACCAGCGCACGCTTGTCGGCGTTCACCGAGGGGTTTTTCTCCTGGATAACATACTCGTTCCAGGCAGCCATGAAGGTAGCCTGCGCGGTGTTGAAGGTGGTGACCACCGCGCTGGGGATGCCCAGCTGGGCAGCGTAGTTATTGACCCCCGCAGCGTACTTTTGGGACCAGACGACGAATTCCTCCTGCCCGGCGGGCAGCCAATCCTTGTTATGCGCCATTTTCTACTCCTTTTCCGGGGCATGTCCTTTTCACCCCCCGGTTTTTTCATACTATCAGCCCCTCCAACGAAGGCCTGAACGAACCCGGTGATGGGTCCGATACTGCCAATATCGCCCTAAACGTCGACGTTCAAGGTTTGCGCGTCGAAGTTCAAGGTTTGCGCGTCGAAGTTCAAGGTTTGCGCGTCGAAGTTCAAGGTTTGAAAGTCGAAGTTCAAGGTTTGAAAGTCGAAGTTCAAAGTCTGAGAGTCGAAGTTCAAAGTCTGAAAGTCGACTTTCAAGGGCTGCGCGTCGACCGGCGCCGGGCGCGCTTTTGCCCCAAGGCCGCCGTGGGTTCCGGCCCGGCCTGGAGAGCCCCCCGCGGGGACTCTCGGCAAAAGCGGTGCCAGGTACTTTTTTCTTCCGGCCAAGGGGTGCCAGGCACCGGGGGCTTCTTCCCTCTTTTCGCTCCAAACCGGTGCCAGGCACTTTTTTCTTCCCTTCTGGAAAAGGTCACTGGCACCTTTTCTTTGTTTCTGGAGGACACGGGGAGCGGTCCCTTATTGCGTATTACGTTTCGTTCCTTCAGCGATACCTTTAAGCCTTTGGGACTCACTATCATTCGGATTAATTCTTAGAGCCGCAGTATAGTCGGCAATGGCCCGGTCTAAATCGTTTTTGAGATGATATGACCGTCCCCGTTCACAATAGGCAACAGCATCATTCGGGTTAAGCCTGATGGCTTGGGAATAGTCGGCAATGGCCCGGTCATAATCTTTTTTTTCAGAATACAAAGCTGCCCGGGAAGCATAGGTATTAGCATGATCCGGCCTTATCCTCAGCGCCACAGTATAGTCGGCAATGGCCCGGTCGTAATCTCTTTTTTTAGAATACATATCTCCCCGTTGCCCATAGGCCAAAGCATTATTCGGGTTAATCCTGAGGGATTGGGAAAAGTCGGCAATGGCTTGGTCATAATTGTTTTTTATGTAATACACTGCCCCACGCAGGTAATAGGTCAAAGCAGTAGCGTCAATTTTACTGAACCCGATTCGTATTGCTTCGGTAAATTCCGCAATGGCCCGATCATAGTCTTTTCTCTGATAATAATCAGATCCAAGATTAAAGTGATCAAGAGCAAGCTCATCATTGGATTGGTCATAGACACCGGCGCCAATCCCGGCCAGGATAATCAGCAGGGGGAAAAGGGCGCGCTTTCTTAGGGAAGTAAAATAGTGCTTAAAACGTGGGTGGGGTGGGGGGGGTCAACAGCGATACTGCGGCAGTATTAGTGTCGTCAGTAGCTGCTTTCATCGTCAAGTTTTTCATGGGAGGTCTCCTTACCGTGTTTGTTTGGCCCCCTAGGGGGGTCGGTCCCGCTGAGCAGGGGGTGTAACGGACCAAAGGTCCGGGGGCCTTTTTGGAGCTGTCGGGCTTTTGAGCCGGACTGGTATAGGATGGCCGATTCAGGGGGGGTATGTCAAGATAATGAGGAGTGAGGGTGCGTTACTGCTCTTGCATAGCGGCTGCCAGTTTTTCTTGTACCATTTCGGTGATAATTTCCGCCGGGGTTTTGTGGGCGGCTATGGCTTTGGTCAGCAGGTAATCCGCCGTAAATGAGTCAACCGTTATTGAACGGGCGGTCTGGGCAGCCGCTTTCCGTTGGGCGAAAAAACCTGTCCCGTTGGGGCCTACCTTGGGCGTGGTTTTTGTCCATTTTTCATCAAGGGCATCATATTCTTCTTCAGTTAAATCCGGCATAGTTCCTCCTACTCTTTTTCAAGCAGATGTTTAAAGCTATTTCGACATTTCATCGCATGAAACACTCGAACCGTATCTGAATCAAGGACGTTATAAAAGATTTCAAGCGTCCTGGCGTTCCGGTCAAAACCGATGAGTACCCGTTTGTTTTCGGCGTCTTCATCGTCTTCGAGGGAACCGTCATATTTAGCGGTATCAATGGCCCAACGAATGTCGATCTCGTTTATGCCATGTTTGAACGCAGATTGGGTAAACTCGATGCCAACGTCCATGGTGTAAGTGTAGGCCCCCCGGAGGGCTTTGTCAATTCAGATGGAGGAAGGAGAATAACCACGGACCACACAGACTCACCATTACATTACCGTCTTTGTCCGTGAGGTCTGTGGTTATTCTCTTCAACGGTTACTTCATGATATGGGTCTTAATGGGCAGGAACCCGTTGAACCCCACCGACGCGTAGCTTGCGGTGTAGGCCCCGGTGGATAAAAAGTAGAGTTTATCGCCGACCTTAAGATCCACCGGCAGGCGGTACTTATAGTCTTCGTAGAGGATGTCCATGCTGTCGCAGGTGGGGCCGGCCAGGATGACCTCCGCTTCCTTTACCCCCGGCGCATCCTTGCTGGTGATGATGGGGTACTTGATGGATTCGTCCAGGGTTTCTATGAGGCCGTTAAATTTGCCCGCATCCAGGTAGACCCAGCGGTTCAGGGCGGTGTTGTTTTTCCGGGAGATAAGGACCACCTCGGTCATGAGGATGCCGGCGTTGCCTACCAGGGAGCGGCCCGGTTCCAGGATGATTTTTGGGAGGTCATCTCCAAAATCATCCTCAAGGTAGCGCTGAATTTCGGTGGCGTATTCGCTGAGATCGTTGGTGGGGGTGGTGTAGGCTGCGGGGAAACCGCCGCCCATGTTGATCATCGAAAGACGTATGCCCTCGTCCTCCTCCAGGGAGGAAAACAGGTATTTGGTTTTGGCAATGGCGTCGTCCCACTGGCCTATATCCCGCTGCTGGCTTCCCACATGGAAGGAGATGCCGTAGGGGACCAATCCCAGGTCCCGGGCGAGGATGAGCAAATCGTAGGCCATGTCGGGGTGGCAGCCGAATTTGCGGGACAGAGGCCAGTCGGCGGTAACGGAGTTTTCTACCAGAATACGGACGTAGATTTTTGCCCCCGGCGCTGCGGAGGCTATGTTTTTAAGGTCCTCCTTGCTGTCGGTGGCGAACATGCGGACCCCTTTTTCGTAAAAGTAGGCGATGTCCCTGGCTTTCTTAATGGTGTTGCCGTAGGAGACCCGCTCGGGGATAACTCCCAGGGCGAGGACCTTGTCCAACTCGGGCCGGGAGGCGATGTCGAAACAGGAATCCATTTCCGCAAGCATGGAGACAATTTCCGGATCAGGGTTGGCCTTGACGGCGTAATAGATTTCGGTGTAGGGGAAAAGGCCACGCAGGCGCTGGTAGTTTTCCTTGATCGTTTGAAGGTTCATGATGATGCAGGGTGTTTCCTGGTCCTTCGAAAAATTCTGGAAACGCTGCCACTCCGAATCGGAAATATATTCACCCCTGTTTACCATGATGCCCCCGCTTTGCAAATAAATTTTTTGGGAAAAAAGTTTTCGCGTTTCAGCATATTCAATATGGGTATCCGTGTATACTGGTTTTTGAAAAAAATTATTAGACCGGCCAGGGACCGGCGCCGGAGCGAATGAGACGGACTTCGTCTCCGCTTATGTCCAGGATGGTAGAGAAAATACGGGGGCGTTCTTCCCCGGTATCCAGGACCAGGTCGAGGCCCGCTAAATCTTCCATTTCCCAGCCTCCGTCGAAGAGGTCCTCCTCGGGGATGGGAGGAAGCAGCTCGGCGCTTTCCTCAGCGGTGTCCGGGGCCGCGTCATCCCGGTCATCGTCGGCCATGGAACGCTTGGCAGTTATCGTATAGAGGGGGCAGCCCAGGGCGGCAATCAGGTCCAGGGGGAGGGGATGATTCGGGATACGGACCCCTACTTCCCGGCGGCGGAGCCCCAGGGTTTTTTCGGTACCCAGGAGGGTTTTGAGGATCCACACGTAGGGGCCCGGGGAAAGCCGTTTGATCAGCCGGAACCGGGTATTATCCAGATCGCAAAGTTCGCCGAACTGGGAAATATCCGAACAGAGCAGGGTAAAATGGCGTTCATCCCGTTCCCCGGAGATGCGGCGCAGCTTTTTGATCCCCTCCTTTGAACGGAGGGAGCAGGCTACTGCCCAACTGGTATCCAGGGGCAGGGCCAGGATACCCCCATTGGCAAGGAGCGCCGCAGCGCGGGAAAGAACGCGGTCATCGGTATTTCCGGCGGTCACATACTCAATCATTAGGAAAGGATGACATAATGTTCAAAAATGTCTAGCCTAAATTTCGGAAAATGAGTATTATTGTATCAATTATAGAGAAGACCATTGGGAGGACATTTCTAAAAGGTGAATATCAAATTTTTAATACCCGCTGGGGTGATTCTGGCGGCAGTGTTGGGGTTGAACTTATATTATCGGGTTAAAAACATTACAAGAAATGATGCCGATGCAGGAGACGATATCGGTAATATAGTTTTGCAGATACCTTCATGGTCGGCGCCTGAAAACGCTGCCTACACGGCGGAAATTCTGGAATCCATGGAAAAACCGGATTACATACTGGATTATTACCGAAATGAATCAAGTCATTCCGAGGTTTTAGCCTTTTTCAGCGCCCTGGTTCAGTCAGAGGATATTGCCGGGGCAATACTGACCAATGCGGATGCTTTTGATATCCCCCCTTCCCTGGCCTTTGCCCTTTGCTGGGGGGAAAGTCGGTTCAACCCCCTGGCGGTTAACCGGACAAACCGTAATCAGACCGTAGACCGGGGCCTTTTTCAGCTGAACGGCAATTCCTTCCCCAAGCTTAGGGAAGCGGATTTTTTCAACCCCAGGGTAAACGCCTACTACGGTATGGCCCATCTGCGTTGGTGCCTGGATTCAGGGGGGTCCGATGTGGCGGGACTTGCCATGTACAATGCCGGCACTAACCGGGTCAATGCGGGGACCACCCCCAGGCATACCCTGGACCACGTATCCCGGATCCTGGAATTCCGGAAGGGTATAGAAGGCCTTTTTCAGGCTGAATATGTACAAAGGGCGCCCCATCTTCAACGGGAAATAATGATCTCCAAATCTCCCCGGTAGCCTTCGTTCCATATAAAGACCCGGGCTTCCTCCGGCTTATATTCCGCAGAAACCTTCGCCGTATCCAATGTTGTTCGGCGGATCTCGATTTTTGGAGCGGTTCCAAAACACTCCGGCGGGGCGTAGATCTCCGTAGGGGCGGGGATTCCCGGGTCCGCCCGGAAACGGAGGCGGAACAGGCCTCGTTTCCGGTTCCAGTGTATTTCCAGGATCTCTCCGGCGGTCGCCATGGGGTAGGGCCGCCGCCATCCGCCCATAGCCCGGCCTTCACCCCGGCTGAAAATGGATAGATCTTCACCGTTCCATCCGTCCCCATCTTCGGGGGTATTATCCGCCGAATAGTTCCATATAACGGCATGGAGGAGATTTTTGTCGATGGCGTCGTAGTACATGGATATGGCCTCTTCGTGGGGCCGGTAATCCCCGGTCCTAAAGGCGCTTTTCCCGTTCATATCAAAGGGAAGGCCGAATTCCCCCAGCAGGCAGGGCATGTTTCCCATTTTTTCTTTAGCCCAGGCTATGCCCCGGGCCAACTGTTCCGAAAAATGGGCCGCCACTTTCTTGCGCCCCAGAATTATCTTGCCGGTGTCGGTACGGAAGGAAAACCAGGGCCGGAAAAATTTGGTAAACAGGGTTGGACCGTCGTACCAGTGGAAAGCGTTAATCGCCCCCGTGGGGTCCTCCCTTGTCCAGCTGGGATGGCTCGGCTGCGTAAAACCTTGTCCTTGGGGGACTCCTTCTATAAATACCAGGGTCCGTTCATCGGCGTCCCGCATCCTTTCCGTAAAGCGGATTATGAAGGGCTTGAGGAAATCCTCCGCAAAGCGTACCGGCCGGCCTTGGTACAGGGCGAAATGATCCGGCTTGAGTAGTTGGGGCGTCCCCTGCCGGTCTGTCCAGACTCCGGCCTGTTTCCAGGGACAGGAATAGCCCTCCCTAAAGAGGGACAGTCCCTGAGGATTGAGTAGCTCCTGCCGGATCACCCGTTCCCCCAGGATGCCCGTGGAGTAAACCGGCGCCGAAACCCGGTGACCCGATGCGGCGGCCATGGTCTGGAAAGCGTTGGGCATAGTGCCGGTGGCAACCGCATAGTTTTCCAGGCTGTTCAAGTCCGTATAGCTGATAAAACCCGGATGGGGCTCGTTCATGGTGTCCCAGCCAATAATGGCTTTACAGTTCTTGAGCCGCCGGAAACAATGGCGCATACAGGCAAGGTACCGTTCCTGGAGCCAGTCCTGGGCGCTTTCCCCGTCGATCCTTGTTTCCGGGGCATAGGTATTGCCGCCGAAAAAGAGGCTGAACATGGTGGCCGCTCCATACCGGTTATAGTTGGTGGGCCAGATCATGCGCGGATAGGGCCCCGGGTGGAATTCGGCGTACCGTTCCCGGGTCAGGGCGGCGCCCACCGCATCCAGACGGTCCACATCCATGCCAAGCTTCTCCAGGGTCCATGCAGGGGCCCCGTCGCCGCCGGTCCAGCGGCTCCACACGTCCTGATGGGGATCCATAAACACGGAAATCCCCTTTTCCCCCGCCAGATTGAGAATTTTTCGCAAATAAGCTAGATAGGATTCATCGTAGATCCCCGGGCCCGCGTGTTCCAGAGCTTCCCAGGTAATGATAAACCGGATAAGAGAAAAACCCCATGAACGAAGCCTTTCTAAATGAGCTTCCGCCTCTGCAAGCGGAAAAGGACGGCCTATGAAAGATACCGGTTCCCGGGGCGAAAGATCCGGCGGAATTGGGCTTTTGCTGCTTCCCCCCAGATTACAGCCGCGAAATAATAAATTTCGCCCCTGTTCATCCTTAAGTTTTTGATCGATAATAATCATAATTGTAGTATACTCCAAATTAAAGTACTCGTTTATACGGTATTGAAAGGTATTAACAATTGTGCCATATTACTTAATAAAAGGAGAATTGTCGTGAGATTAATTACCTTGATAGTCGCGATTGCGCTGGTTTTCGCTTCCTGCGGTTCAGGGCCTGCCCCTGATGGTTCTGCTGCTCCTGTACAGACGCCTGCAAAGACGCCTACACAGGCGCCTGCAAAGGGCAAGGCACAGGCGCCTGCTGCACCGGGACAAATTCCCGTAGAAAAGAGGGCTGTAGTTAAATTTGCCGATGGGACGGTGGATGAGTTTACGATATCCGAATACGACCCTTCGGATATTACTCTTCTTTCGGCACAGAACCGGTTTTCAGCTTCCGGTGGGCTGATGGATCAGATTGAATTTACCTACAATGAAGACACAAAGACGGTAACCACCAAAATGACCAGGGACGATGAAAACCGGATAAAATCCCGGATTGTCTATGTGCGTGATGAAGGCACTAACCTGTTGACGCGGGAAACCGTGGTTAACAAGGCGGGTAAGGCGGTGTCCACCAATGAGTATTCCTATAACGAAGCCGGTAATGTGGTATCCCGGGCTATCCTAAACGGGAATAATATCAAACTTGCGGAAACCGTCTATACCTACAAAGGGAATTTGGTTGTTTCTTCGAAAACCCAGGATGGAACCGGAAAGCCGATTAGTTCCTCCACGAATGATTATGACCGTGATGGAAATCTGGTTAGCCAGGTGCTTTTTAACGCCGCCGGCGCTGTAACCCGGAAAATTGCCACGGTTTGGCAGATCGTATCGGGGAAACCTGTGGATATCGAAATTACGCAGACCGCTGCGGATGGCAAACCCCAGCTGAAGATTACCAATGAATATGGTACTGCCGGTGAATTGTTGAAGAAGACTGTTGAAAATTACCAAGGAAATTCCGTCCAAGTAATGGAGTTTGAATACGAGTTCCGGCCCGATCGCGGCAGAACTTAATTGTGGGGGGAACCAAATTTATGAAACGACGATTCTTAGTAGTATTCATTCTGATTTGTTGCGTTGCTTCAATGGGGTTTGCAGCTTCTGCGAATGAGGATCTGGAAATATACATGTATTTGTATGAGAATTCGCGGACCGTTACGGATCAGTTTAATATTTTGCTGGTTCTTCAAACCCGGAAACTTACCGGCGCCGGTGAATTCTACGCCAAGGCGTTTAACCGCCTGGTAAATCAAATCCCTAATATTCAAAGAAGCGCCCCCGCAGTGGAAAAATCCGCTGCGGACGATCTGGCGCAAACCCTTGCCGTACTAATTGGTGAAGAAAAATATGTCACCGCAGCCCCAGACCTCTGGCGCGCCGTGGGAGCCTTTTCTGCACCCCTGGTAAAAGCGGAAGCGTTAATATCACTGGGAAAACTGAGGGCTACTGAATTCCTTGATCCGGTTATTCGGGTACTTACCGATCTTAACGCTGCTCCTCCCCGCGGTCAGGAAGAAGCGATTGCCAAAGGACAAGTTGCCCGGGGCGCCATTATTGCCCTGGAAAAATTCCGGGATGAAGCGGGGTATCTGCCGGTGTTCATTATGTCCGTTGGGGGCTACCCGGAACGGATAAAGGAACTGGCCAAGGTTACGCTCCCCATTATTCTTGAAGACCCTTCTGCATTGTTGACCGAACAGGTTATTAAGAGTTCAAGCTATGCGCCCTCAATTAAATTCGTAGCGCTCCAGACCATAGAGAGCGCCAACGCGCCTAGTGCTTCGAAAGCGACCGCAGCGGTAGCCTCCCTGTCCGAAGGTTGGCGAGCCACCACCAACGATGTGCGGCAGCGGGGGGAAGTAGCCCGGATGCGGAAAACAAGTATCGATATGATACGCCGGTATGGAACCACTGATTCTGCGGTGTATCCCCTGCTGGAACGTTCCTATAAGGAAGGCCTCGATGATGATGAAAAACTTATCGCCATCCAGACCTTGGGAACCATTGCATCCGAGGATTCGGCGAAGAATCTTAACTCTTTCCTGATGATCCTCATAGGCAAGATGCAAAGCGGCGCCATTACCAGAACCGAAGGCGATATGCTCCGGGCAATTATCAATGCCATTGGGGTTGCCGGTAAGGCATCGAGCAGATCCCCTCTGCGGGCAGTTATAGACAGTTCGACGGCTACTAATGCGGTTAAGACCTTGGCTAATGACGCATTGGCTAAGCTCCCTCAATAGGGCTTAAGCGGAACAAAGAAAATACCTGCAGGGAAATATGTTTTACATATTTCCCTGTTTTTTTGCAGACCGTATAATTTATAGCAAAAAATAATAGAGACGGGGCTTTACTCGGCGAGGATGTGCATAATGTCTTCCGGAGAAGCGGCTTTCAGTATTTCCGCCCGCTTTTCTGCGCTTTTAAAAAGTAAGCTTATTTCCGCAAGGAACTGGAGATGGGGGCCGGTTTTTTCCAATGGGGAAAGGGTCATGATAAAAATTCGGCATGGCTCTTTATCCAGAGCGTCAAAATCAATTGCAGAATCGGAAATACCGATACAGGCAACCAGATCCTTTACCGTGGCGCTTTTCCCATGGGGAATAGCTATACCGTGCTTCATGCCCGTGGACATTTTTTGTTCCCGGTCCATGATGGCGGAAAAGGCGGCGTCCCTATCTTGTATCTTCCCTGCCGCAACCAGGATATCCAACAGTTCGTTAATAATTTCCTGCTTTGAGGCGCCTTTTAAGTGAAGAGATATAGTATCTTTTGTAAGTACGGTTTTTAGGTTCATACCCTTGAGTGTGGAGCTCAAGCTCTGAAAAGTCAAGAATAAGTATTTGAATAATATAAAATTATAGTTATTACACCAAAACCTATTGCTATGCCCTTATTTGGGTAGTATTCTCGACCTATGGCTTTAGATTTTGAACGATCCGATATAGGATTGCCCCCGGGAAGTGCGGTATACGTGGGGGATCGCCACCCTGAGGAGATAGCCCTTTCCATAATTGGTTATGATCCCGTAGGGTCCTGGGTAAAATCCGCTAAAACCGTTGATGAACTGCTGCAATACCGGAATGCCTCGGGGATTACCTGGATAAATGTGAACGGTTTTAGGGAAAGCGATGCCATCAGCCGTCTGGCCGAGGTGTATAAGATCCATCCCTTAACAATAGAGGATATCCTCAATACCGAACATCGGCCGAAGGTGGAGGAGTTTGATGATTACCTCTTCATTACCCTCAAAGAAATCAGTAATCCCGAGGATAGTCCCTTTGTTTTTGATCAGATAAGCATAGTTCTTACCGCCAATACGGTCATCACCTTTCAGGAAACCGCCGGAGATTCCTTTGACGGTATCCGGAAACGTATTCTGAGTAATTTGGGCCGGGTCCGTAAGCATGGAGCGGAGTATTTGGCCTACTCGCTTATGGATTCCGTGGTGGACCGGTATTTTCTCGTCCTGGATACTCTGGGGGCAACTATCGAAGATTTTGAGGAACGGGCGGTGGATGTTAAGGATGTGGCTTTTATTTCTGACCTCCAGGAGACAAAACAACGGCTGCACCACGCCCGGCGGGCTATTTGGCCCCTCCGGGAAAGTCTTTCCGTCCTGCTCCGGACAGAATCGGTCTATGTCAACGAAGTTCTTACCCCCTTTCTCAAGGATCTCCAGGATAATGTGATCCAGGCGGCGGAAACCGTGGAGAGTTACCGGGAGGCTATTTCCGGAATTATGGAAGTGCACCTTTCAGCGGCTTCCAACCGCCTGAATAAGGTGATGAAGGTATTAACCATTATTTCCACTATTTTTATCCCCCTTACATTTATCGTTGGGGTATATGGGATGAATTTTACCCATATGCCTGAATTAAACAGCGTCTACGGGTACCCCATAGTCTGGGGGATCATGATCCTCATCGCCATTGGGATGATCGCCTTTTTTAAAAGCCGGGACTGGTTATAGGTTTTTGTTTATGCAGCTACTTTCCACCGCTGAAGCGGATATACGCCGGGCTGCGGAAGCGCTAAAGGCGGGGCTCCTGGTGGCATTTCCCACGGAAACCGTCTACGGTCTGGGGGCGGACGCCTTTAATACCGCCGCCCTGGCCCGGGTTTTTGCCGTCAAGGGCCGTCCCCATTTCGACCCCCTGATCATCCACATCGCCGCTTTGGAATTCCTGGATCGCCTGGCGGATCTCTCCGCCTTGAACCCTGAGCTTCGGGAAAAGGTTGCCCTCCTGGCGGATCAGCTTTGGCCCGGTCCTTTAACCCTTATACTTCCCAAACGGCCTTCGGTTCCGGACCTGGCTACCAGCGGCCTTCCCACTGCGGCAATCCGGTTTCCGAACCACCCGGCGGCCCAGTCGCTTATCCGGCTTTCTACCGGCGCGGTGGCTGCTCCCAGCGCAAACCTTTTCGGGCGGCTTTCTCCCACCAGGGCGGAACATGTGCGGGATCAATTAGGCGAAAAGGTGGATTTTATCATCGACGGCGGGCGTACCGTTGTGGGGGTGGAGTCCACGGTACTGGACCTAAGCGGCGGGAGCGGTATTCCGCGCATACTCCGGCCCGGCGGGGTTTCCCGGGAGGCCATCGAAACATTGATAGGGGAGGTGGCGTTTCCAGGACTTGCCGGCGGCCATACGGGGGATCAAACCGTGGAAGCACCCGGTCAGTTGAAAAGCCACTATGCCCCCCGAACTCCGCTTAGCCTCCACAGCCCGGAAATAATGGCCGCCCTGCCGTATACTCCGGGGGAAATCTACCTCTTTTTTTCTCCCGCTACCCGTGATCCGTGGCTTGCGGAACAAACCCGGCGGGGCGCAGCGCCTCCCCCGGACTCGGTTCGGGTACTGTCCCCCTGTTCAAGTACCCAGGAGGCGGCGTCCAATCTTTTTGACCTGCTCCATGAGATGGATCGTTTGAACGCCTCCCGTATCCGGGCGGAGGAAGCGCCCTTAGTGGAATTGGGACCGGCGATTAACGACCGGTTATTTCGGGCGGCAAGTAAATGAAATAACCCCTACTGGGGTTAAACCCCAGTAGGGGGTTCGTTAGAAGCAGCCATTACCGACCGGTGGGAACCAAGCAATACCGATACCGGTTCCAGGAATGGGACATTCTCGCAGATGATCTTTACCACTACCGTCATGGGAACCGCCAGGATCATCCCCGCAAAGCCCCAAAGGAAGCCCCAGATTGTCAGGGATAGGAGCACCGCCAGAGGGGAAATCCCCAGGTTATCCCCCATTATTTTTGGTTCCAGCACATTACCGATGATCATATTGGCCCCCAGCATTATCAGCCCCACCAGGATTATCGGCGCTGGGGTTGGCCAGAACTGGAGAACCGCGAAAAGGGTAGCCCCGGCGCCGACAGCAATACTTCCGATATTGGGGATAAAGTTCAGAACAAACTGTATAAGCCCCCAAACAACGGCGAATTCAAGGCCCGCTAATTTGAGCCCCACCCCAACCACGATGCCTGTCGCCAGGGAAATGAGGAATTTGGTGGAAAGATACCGGATAATCTGTTGGACTATGCTGTCGCTTATCTTCTTAATTGACCCTGCCCATTTATCTTCAAAGGCCAATTCGATTTTTTCCTTGGCATAGGCCGCTTCAAAGAGGATAAAGACCAGAAACATGACTACCAGAAAGGCATCCCGCAGGAAATCAATGAAGGAATTGGAAAGAATAAAGGTAATATTCCGTATTCTGGCCCTGAACCCCAACTGACCCCAGAGATTTTCCAGGAAACTTAGGTGTTCATCGTAGGAAAGTTCGAAGAAACCCGCTACCCAGACATAAATCTCCGTTAAACGGCGTTCATACCGGGGATACTGGGACATAATGGCCCGGGCGGAAGAAAAAAGAATAATTCCCATGAGATACAATCCGGCGATAATGATAATTACCGCTAGGGTAATTGAACAGATCCGGGGAATCCGTCTTTCCAGGAGGAATGTAACCATGGGCCCCATAACAAATGCCAATAGGAGAGCAATGGTAAGGGGCAAGACTATGGGGGCAATTATTTTTAAAATCGCCCCCCCTAGGATCAGGGCAATAAAGGCTACTAGGAAAAAATTTGCTCTTCCGGAATTAAAACGTTTAAATTTATCCTGCATACTCCTAAGTATGGCATAATATGTAATATTTGTCAGGATTATTCGTATAAGGGGGGTAAAAGCAGATTTTTGTATCCCTATCATGCAACTATTGAAAAACAATCTTAAATATGGTTAAAATATCATTAAAACAGTTGGCGATTTGAAAGGGCAAATGAAGGAGTCATAGATGAAACTTCGTATTCGATTAAGCATTATTGTGATTGCGGTTATGGTAGTGGTGGTAGCCACTATTTCCATTGTTTTACTTAACCGGGCATCCATGCTCCAGATTAATGGGGCTCTTGAAAGTATAGAGCGTCTTGCCGGGCAGGAAGGGGCGGATGTAAAAGACCGCTATACCCTCTATTTGACCACCGCCCAAAACATAGCCGCTATTTTTAGCGACTTTGAGGGCGATGATGAGGGAATACGCCGGAATATGTATACCTCTATCTTGCTTTCGACCCTGAATAGTAATGAAAGAATTGTGGGTATCTTTACGGCCTGGAAGCCGAATACCGTCGATAGTTATGACAGCCAGTATGTCGGCCGGGTCGGGGCCAGCGTTACGGGCCAGTTTATTCCCTGGTATACCCGGGAGTCCGGACAAACAGAATACCGATCCTTTAATGAGTACCAGCCGTACCTTGATACCCTCACGGACGAGATTAAGGTTACTGACCCCAAGCCCCGGACTATTGAGGGTAAGTCGACCTATAGCCTGACGTTTACGGTCCCCATCAAAAATCAACGCCGTGAGTTGGTGGGACTGGTCGGTATTGCGGTAAATCTGAGTTATCTTCAGCCTGTTCTTGAGCAAATGATAAAGGGCAATACGGATATTTCCGCTGCGGCGGTGTATACCAGTAACGGCACGATTATTGCCAGTTATGCCCCCGATCGGATTGGGAAGACGGTTATTGAGGCGGATCGTACCCTTTACACCGATCCCGTTCAGGTGGCGAACGCTATTAAGGCCGGATCTTCCCTGACCCTGGAAGAGTATTCGACGGCTTTAAAGACCAATTTGCGGATAAAGCTGATTCCCTTTACTATTGGCGAAACTAAAACCCCTTGGTCCTTTATGATAGGCGCCGAGGAGGATGAGGTCCTGGCCGAAGTACACGAATTGACCACCTTTACCATAATCCTCGCGGCGATTTTTGCCGTTGTCGCGGCGGTGATCATCTTCTTCGTGGCGGGGACCATCACCAAGCCCATTGTAAGGGTGGGGCTGGTCCTCAAGGATATCTCCGAAGGGGAGGGGGACCTGACTAAGACCATCCCTCAAAAGGGTAATGATGAAATTTCCGATCTGGCTAAGTACTTTAACCAGACCCTGGGTAAAATTAGAGACCTGGTGATGACCATCAAAAAGCAGGCGGTAGCCCTTTTTGATATCGGGAACGAGCTTGCTTCCAATATGACCGAGACTGCGGCGGCGATTAACGAGATCACCGCCAATATCCAGAGCATCAAGGGCCGGGTCATTAACCAGTCCGCCTCGGTTACCGAGACAAATGCAACCATGGAGCAGATCACTATCAATATTGACAAGCTCAATGGGCAGGTGGAAAACCAGACCTCCAGCGTAGCCAAGTCTTCCAGCGCCATTGAGGAGATGATCGCCAATATCCAGTCCGTAACCAATACCCTGGGGAAAAACGCCGAGAGTGTTCAGGAACTGATAGAATCCTCCGACGTGGGACGTACGGGCCTTCAGGAAGTGTCCACGGATATCCAGGAGATTGCCCGGGAATCCGAGGGCCTGTTGGAAATAAACGCGGTGATGGAGAACATAGCCAGCCAGACTAACCTGCTTTCCATGAACGCGGCAATAGAAGCGGCCCACGCCGGGGAGGCTGGGAAGGGCTTTGCGGTAGTAGCGGATGAAATACGGAAGCTTGCGGAGAGTTCCGGGGAGCAGTCCAAGACGATCAGCACGGTGCTAAAGAAGATCAAGGAATCGATAGATAAGATCACGAAGTCCACGGACAATGTGCTGAACAAGTTTGAGGCCATAGATACCGGTGTAAAGACCGTGTCTGAGCAGGCGGAGAATATCCGGAACGCTATGGAAGAGCAGAGTGTGGGAAGCCAGCAGATCCTGGAAGTTATCAGCCAGCTCAACGGGATTACGCAGCAGGTTAAGGGCGGGTCCATGGAGATGCTTGAGGGGAGTAAGGAGATCATCACCGAGGGGAAGAACCTTGAATTGGCGACCCAGGAGATAACCAACGGGATGAACGAGATGGCCACCGGAGCGGATCAGATAAATATTGCGGTGAACCGGGTAAATACCATCAGTGGTGATAATAAGGCGAATATTGACATTCTGGTGAAGGAAGTTTCCCGCTTTAAGGTAGAGTAGAGTAATCACCATCCACAGGGCTATGCCCGTGTGTCGTGGGATTTTTTTTTGAGATATTGATAAGGGGGCCGTAGTGAAACTGAAGTTCAGACTTACTATTATTATTATTGCTCTGATGGTTGTGGTGGTTGCCACCGTATCAGTCGTTCTGTTAACCCAAGCCAGGGGACTGCAAACCATCTCCGCCCGGGATAACATGGAAAACATGGCGGGCCTTGAGGCCAAGGACCTGCAGGCCCTGTATGAAGAGCCTTTGGATGCTATCGTCACCATCGCCCAGATTGTAAACGGATTTGAAGCGGTGCCTGAAATTGAGCGGCGGACCCAGTATAATGACATGCTCCTTTCGGTAATCCAGTCCAAGACAGAAATAGTGGGGCTGTATACGGTCTGGAAGCCCGGGGTAATTGACAGCCGGGCTGAGTCCCTGCGCAATACCCCGGGAACCGACGAAACCGGGTATTATATGTCCTGGTATACCAGAGAAAGCGGCCAGATAGAGCTACGGGCTTTCCCCGGGGCCAAGGATCTGGCGGCAAATATCTCCACCTCCCAAATCCTGAGTAACCCCATTGCTAAGGTCATCAACGGCAAACCCGGCTTTATCGTCAGGATGACTACCCCTATTATTACCGACGATGGCCGCATAGTGGGAGTGATTGGCGCCGAGGTGAACCTTGACCAGGCGCAAAAAATCATTGAAGAGATGCATCCCTATGGAGAAGGCGGCCGGGCGGTCCTCTATGCCAACGATCTGACCATCGGCGGGCATTACAATTTTTCCGAGGTGGGAAAGAGCGCCCAGACTTCCTCCGCAGCGGTACTGGGACCCGAGGGGATATCCAGGCTCACGGGGGTCATCCGCGATGGGAAACCGGATTTTGTGATCTACAACGGCCGCATAAGCGCTGCCTATCCCTTCTGGGTAGGGGATACTACTACTCCCTGGGCAGTGCTGACCTCTGCGGGCATAGATGTGGTTTTTGCGGCGGTTAATCAGCTGACGGAATTTACCATTATTTTAGCAGCAATCGCCATCATTATTTCTGCGATTATTACTCTTATTATCGCTACTAATATTATTAAGCCCATTGTCAATGTGTCCCTGACCCTCAAGGATATTTCCGAAGGCGAAGGGGATCTGACCAAGACTATCCCCGTAAAGGGTAACGACGAAATCGCCGATCTATCCAAGTACTTTAACCAGACCCTGGAGAAAATTAAAAGCCTGATTATTATTATCAAGCGCCAGGCCATAGCTCTCTTTGATATCGGAAACGAGCTTGCCTCCAATATGACCGAGACTGCGGCTGCTATTAATGAAATCACCGCTAATATCCAGAGCATCAAGGGCCGGGTCATCAATCAGTCCGCTTCTGTAACTGAAACAAACGCGACCATGGAGCAGATCACCGTCAATATCGATAAGCTCAACGGGCATGTGGAAAACCAGACCGGCAGTGTGGCCAAGTCTTCCAGCGCCATTGAGGAGATGATTGCCAATATCCAGTCGGTAACCAATACCCTGACGAAAAATGCCGAGAGTGTCCAGGAACTGATAGAATCCTCCGACGTGGGACGCACGGGCCTTCAGGAGGTTTCCGGGGACATACAGGAGATTAGCCGGGAGTCCGAGGGTCTGTTGGAGATCAACGCGGTGATGGAGAACATAGCCAGCCAGACTAACCTGCTTTCGATGAATGCGGCAATAGAAGCGGCCCACGCGGGAGAAGCGGGGAAGGGCTTTGCGGTGGTAGCGGACGAAATACGGAAGCTTGCGGAGAGTTCCGGGGAGCAGTCCAAGACGATCAGCACGGTGCTAAA
>NZ_JAJQRB010000029.1:0-35214 GCF_046533075.1 Treponema primitia
TCTTCATCGACAAACCCCTAATCTTAGTGGAATTGAACCCCTGACCTGCCCCGTTACGGCCCAAGCAAGTGCGTAGGGCCGCAACGGGGTCTTTGGCGCAAGATACGAAGGTTCAATTCCCCTCACCTCCAGAGCTTTTTAGAACCGTAAATCTTTATCGACAAAACTCCCATTTCCAGTGGAATTGAACCCCTGACCTGCCCCATTACGGCCCAAGCAGGTGCGTAGGGCCGCAACGGGGTCTTTGGCGCAAGATACGAAGGTTCAATTCCCCTCACCTCCAAGACTTTTTAGAACCGTAAATCTTCATCGACAAACCCTAATCCCAGTGGAATTGAACCCCTGACCTGCCCCGTTACGGCCCAAGCAGGGCGTAGGGCCGCAACGGGGTCTTTGACAAAAGACACGAAGGTTCAATTCCCCTCACCTCCAGAACTTTTTAGAACCGTAAATCCTAATCGAAAAACCTTAATCCCAGTGGAATTGAACCCCTGACCTGCCCCGTTACGGCCCAAGCAGGGCGTAGGGCCGCAACGGGGTCTTTGACAAAAGATACGAAGGTTCAATTCCCCTCACCTCCAGAACTTTTTAAAACCGTAAATCCTAATCGAAAAACCCTAACCCCAGTGGAATTGACCCCCTGACCTGCCCCCGTTACGGCCCAAGCAGGTGCGTAGGGCCGCAATGGGGTCTTAGACTTGTACCAAAACCTTCTTCTATTTCTTGGTAGTTTCTCAATATTTGAAAAGTAAATATTTTTGCCTTGCATTGACAGCCCCCCCGAAAATCTCTATAACCTAATAGGGAGTCTTTTTTGTATCGAAGTTTGTTTTATGGGTGAAAATAATATGTTTCAAGGAGAAATGGACCCGGAACTTGCCGCTTTGTTAGGTACTGCGGTTCCTTCGTCTGCAGGCAGTACCGCATCTCCCGATTATTCCAGCCTTTTTGGAGGCGACCCCGGAACAGTATCCCCTCCCGGGGCCTTTGATGATCCGGGGGACGCGGATGCCGGGGAAGGCGGTGAGGAGAACGAGGTTGAACTTAGCGGCACTTTTCCCGATGTAACAAAAAAGTTAGAAGATACCCCTAATCCTGCTTTCAGTGATCCCAATTACTATAAAATTGCCCTTTCTAACGAGGGCGATATTGCCCAGCGGCTTCATGGTATCCTCCAAAAGTTCCTTAATGCCAAGGACCCTAAGGATCGGGGGGTCTTCCGGCAGCAGATCATCACCGTTTATTGGGATTTTTTGTTGGGGGTGGCTAAAAAAGCCGCGGGGAAGCTGTCGGATCCAAAAAAATTTTTACTCCGCTTTGGAATTCTGCACCCATCCTTTCTCGGTCCTGAGGAAAAGGATCTTTTTTCCAGGTTTGTGGTGGCTAACGAGTATTCCGAGCCAATATATTACCTGGATGAATGGCTCCGGGCGGTGGGAAACGGGACAATCCGGGCTTCCTCCACCGATGAAGTAAACGTTTCCCGGGGTAATGCTTCCGTTAAAATGAAGCAGCTTTTGGATAAGGCTATGGGGAAGAGGGACGGCGCCAAGGGCCTCCTTAAGGCAAAGGATGAAGAACGGATGAACCTGGAACAGAACCTCCAGGAAAAGATAGGCCAGATAATTGAACATTATCCCATGGATGAGCTTCCGGAAATCCATTCTCTTTTTAGCGATATCCAGAAAAAGGTTTTTAGCGAAGTCCAGGAAATCTTAAAACAGATGTACAAGGCGGATCGGGAACTGAATATATTTTTACAGGAATATACCCAGGCCGTGGAGGATGTTGAGACCCTGAATGATAAGGTTGAAGCTGAGGGGGCTAACTCTGCTGTGGATTCCCAGGCGGTGGATACGGAATTCGGTACCATACGGCAGATGGCCAAGATGACCATAGGCCGCCAGGGGAATCAGTTCCCCATACTGACCAAGGAGTACTTTCACTGCATGCCCCAGGATGTGGCTTCCAGGGAGAACATCCTTACCCAGCTTAAATGGGTAGAAAGTATAGATCCCCAGGCTTTTTGCCGGTCCTATAAAAACAAGCTGAACCGCATTGTTCCCCACATAATTCTCATCCCCGGTTACGGGGATTCCGGGATGTGTTGGGAACCCTTTGATCGTCATAACCGGGCAACCAGCCGGGGCCGGATTGCGATTCCCATGTACTCCAAGAGTCTGCCCCTGGCCCTGCTCACCGCAGTGGGGGATCTTCGCTGGCAGAATGCCAAAGAAAAAGCATCCTTCTACTGGATGGAAGAGGGACTTACCGGTAACTATTACCAGTGGTTTGCGGCAAAGAAATTTAAGGGCGATTTAAAAGAGTTTTTTATCAACGATTATGTACTCTGGATGACCAAGGAAAGTGAGGGTACCCAAAAGCTGGATAAGGAAGTCCGGGGCATCTTCTGGCGCTACATGCCCTTTACCCAGGAAGTTAAGGAAAAACTCAAGGGCCGCAGCTTTACCTACCAGGAATTGTACCAGCGGGATCTTAACCGCGCGAAGTCGGAC
The DNA here is from genome assembly GCF_046533075.1 of Treponema primitia. Classification (GTDB taxonomy): domain Bacteria; phylum Spirochaetota; class Spirochaetia; order Treponematales; family Breznakiellaceae; genus Termitinema; species Termitinema primitia_B. The sequence continues at coordinate 2,517 of NZ_JAJQRB010000029.1, forward strand.
CTTTAAAAATAGGATCGAAGTACTTTTGTACATCCACCTTTTTCATGAACAATTTTACTAATTTCTGATAGGTAATAAAAGAGACTACCAGGGCAATCAGAAAAATTAATGCCAGACACCAGATAGTGGAATTTTCCGGCAGCCAAGGCTTTATAAGCAGGGCATAGAGAAGATAAAATACAAAAAAACTGATTATGGTTATCAGAATATTAGCCACCGTAGCTGCCAGGATAAATAGCAGGGTATTGGTTTTTTTGTTGCTCATCGGGCTGTTGCCTCCGGACGCGGGGGGAATATAATAATCGTCAGGAACAGAAGGATGCCGCAGATCACCACGCTGGCATCGGCGATATTGAAAGTGGGCCACCGATCAAACCCCAGGAAACCGTAAAACTTGACGCTGATAAAATCCACCACACCATCGGGTCGGAAGATACGATCAACAATATTGCCGATACCGCCGCCGATGATTCCCGCAAATGCCCAGCGCTGAACATTGCTCAGTTCATTGGTTTTAAAATAATACCAGCCCAGAAATGCTAATACCAGCAAGGGCAGGATGATGAACAGGGCCGGCCGCAGAAACTCCGGAAGGTTATTCCCTAAACTAAAGGCTATAGCCTTGTTTCGCACATGGATAATCCAGATCAGATCATTGTCGAATACATCCTTGATGAATTCTCCACCGCCTGGACTCCGCAGAGGCCAGTTTTTTACGATAAAGCCCTTGACCAGTTGATCAGCTAAAATGATAAGGCTGGTCAGCAGGAAGGGCATCAGTTTATGTTTATTTTTAGCGGTCATTTTTATCCCTTTTTTATAAGCCTGTAGGCACGTCGATAAACTCAACTTCCAAATTCAGCTGGGCAGCGCAGTTTTCCATGACCCGTCGAACTCCCCATACCTCGGTGGAATAGTGCCCCCCGGCTATCATGTTAAGATGCCCTTCCAGGACTTGGTGATAGATTTGATGAGAAGCTTCCCCGGTAATATACAGATCGATCCCCTCATCTAATGCCTGGAGGGCTTCCTCGGCTGCCCCTCCGGAGACCACCGCGCAGCTCAGGTTTTCTTGTTTTCCGAAGGGATACACCCCCAGGGGCGGCCGGTCCTTAAAGCTGATCCGCTTAACCGCCTCTTCAATAGTCAAGGGTTTCGCAAGCTTTCCCTTATACCCGATTTTCCGGCCATGGTACTCCCCGAAGGGTTCCGGTGAATCAATCCCCAGCAGTTCCGCTAAGCCGGCATTGTTTCCCAGTGATGGGTGCTGATCCAGGGGCAGGTGAAGACCGTAGAGCGCCAGATTGTGTTCCAACAGAAAACGCAGGCGCTCCCGGTGGGTACCCGAAACACGCAGGGGCTGCCCCCAGAAAAGGCCGTGGTGTACAAAAAGCATCCCCGCTCCGGCCTCGGCAGCCCGTTTAAAGGTTTCCAGGCTGGCATCCACCGCAAAGGCTATTTTTGAAATCTCCGCCCCATCATTGTCCACCTGGATACCGTTTAATGAAGGATCTATACCGGCAAATCCTTCAAGATCAAGGAGGCTTCTGAAATAGGCGTCCAACTTGAGGGATGTCATAAGCCTAGTATATACTCGGTGAGCGTCATATTCCAAGCCCTGTTGGTATCGATATAGATGTTTCTGTCCAGGATCGTTCTTTTAAAGGGCCCGGTTTTCTCCACGGCGGCGGCAAAATTGATTATCAGCGAGGCGGTTCCCGGCAGATAATCCGCCCGGGTCCACACCGGCGCCATATCTCCGGTAAGCAGCAGGCTCAAAAGGGGATATTTTTCCGGCGCATCCGAGTAGTCCAGGGGGCCTGCGCCGGGAACCATCACCAAGGCGGCGGGGCTTGTCCCCTTCCGGAAGCTTTCCAGGGCGCTCATATACCGGCGCTCCCGATCCCGCGAATACAAAGCCCGGTCGGAAAGGATGAATAGGGCCGGAACCTCCGGCAGGGGAAGCTGGTCTATGCCCTTGACTCTTCTGGGCTTCAGATTGGCAATCCGGACACTAAGATTCGCCCACAAAAATCGCAGCCAACCCGCTTCTTTCCTCGAAATATCCAAGGTTTTTGGGGTTTCCTGCCCCAATGCGGATAAAATAGGACTCTCCAGGCCGATAATCCCCCGTACGGTTGGGTTTCTGGCGGCAAATCCCGGAACTGCGGTCAAACTGACTGCGGCAGCGCCTCCGGCGCCGAATCCGGCGATAAAAACAAGATTCCGGTTTGTATTTTCGTCCAGTAAATTCCCTATACCATCCCGGTTTTTGAGGGAAGAGAGCAGGAATTCCAGATCTTGTTTCCGCTCTTCCTCCAGACTGCGGCCCAGGTTATTTGCCGCAGCCCAGGTGGTTCCATGGAATATGATCCGCAGAAGCTGTATGTTCCGGGCCGGGGATAGAAGATGCTTCGTCCCGTTATCCCCAATTGCCGGAGCGTCGATCCCCTTTCGGGAATAGGTTAATACGGTAAAGCCCCGTTGGGAAAGTTCCCCACAGAGCCGGTCCACCGTCAGCAAAGAACCCGCCGCCGGGGGAATAAGTACCAGAAGTGCATTCTTCCCGAATTGTTCCGGTTCGTTCGTCTTGTAAATACGCAGGAACAGATCTATATTCCGGTTTGTGTCTCTGACAAGGGCGGAGCGTACCCCGGAACTTGCCATATCTATATCAAGGGAAGGAACAAAATAAACGGCCAGAGTGGTGACGGCGATGAGCAGACCCAGGAAGATCCCCGTAGACAAGGACCCCCGGTCCCGAAAATTATCGTTTTTTTGGCGACCTAAAACTGCGCTAAGGGCGGGAAGATTGGTGATATTCAGGATAATCGCATATACGATCAGGGGAAAACATTCCGGCCGTATTCCATATGCCGGAAAGAGACCGGCGATAATTCCCAGGGCAAGTATTGGGAGTACCGCCAAACCATCTATAGTCCAAAGCCCCTTGATAAAAGGCCGGATCAAGGGCAAAAGAAGAAAAAAGGCGATAAGCAGTTCCAGAATTCTCAGTTCCCACATGTTTTGTTGCCCCATCATACTTTGAATTTACCATAATCTTCAAGCTGGGACCTTGCGTGAATTTGCCCTAATGCTGTAAACTGAAGAGAGTACTTGTTTCCATTGCCACCGGGGAAGAAATTGTTGAAGAGGTAAAGTATGGCTCCTGTAAAGGAATTAGCCGTTGATGAAGCAAAAGTAAAAAAAGCCGTTCAATCCGGTATACCCTTGACCATAACGACCTATACTCTGCCTCACGAAATAGAGGCCTACATAGAGAAGGTAATCACTATCTTTCTCAAACAGATTGAAAAGGAAAATTTAAAGGATTATATCGTTTATTGTGTCCAGGAATTGGCGGTGAACGCCAAAAAGGCCAATACCAAACGGGTTTATTTTATGGAACGGGGACTCGATCTTAACAACCCCAAGGATTATAAGGACGGAATGGACTCCTTTAAAGAGGATACCCTGACTAATATAGGCCACTACCTACAGCTCCAAAAAGAAAAAGGCCTCTATATCAAACTGATCCTGCAGATTAAAAATAATATCATTCATATCGAAGTCCGCAATAACGTAGCCATAACCAAAATTGAACTGATCCGTATCCACGATAAGCTAGCCCGATCCCGGCAATACGATAATCTGGAGGACGCCCTGGGGCAGGTACTGGACGATGCTGAAGGCGCCGGTCTGGGCCTGGTAATATTGGTGCTGATGCTCAAAAAAATCGGCCTCAATGAAGATAGTTTTGACATTTCAAGCAACGAGAAGGAAACCATCGCCCGGGTCCTCATCCCCATGGATAAGGTGCTGGTGGAGAACTTTGAGGCTCTTTCCGCTTCTATTGTGGATAACGTAAAATCCCTGCCCCAGTTCCCGGAAAACATACTCCTGGTACAGAAGCTTATTGGGGATCCCAAGGCGGAAATAACCAATATAGCCCGGAAGATTTCCATGGACCCGGCGATTACTGCGGACCTCCTAAAAATCGTCAATTCCGCCCAATACATGCTTTCCAAAAAGGTGGATAGCATTGCCGAAGCGGTTAAAATGATGGGTATCCGGGGTATTAAGAACCTCCTCTATTCCTACGGGACCCAGCAAGTTCTTGGTGAAGAATCGGCCGACAAGAAAGCCCTTTGGGAGCATTCTTATAAAACAGCTTTTTATGCATTTAACCTTGTTAAAGCTTTCCACAAGGATCCCAATGTTCTGGACGATGTCTATGTAGGGGGTATACTCCACGACATGGGTAAGATACTCTTTGCCAGCGCTCACCCCGACTTAATGGACCATATCCGGCAATTCTGCACCCAAAAATCCCTTCCCTCCGCCACCTTTGAAAATCTCTCTGCGGGGATGAACCATGCCGACATAGGCGCCCTGATCGCCGAAAAATGGAATTTCCCCGAAGTTCTGGTCAACGCTATCCGCTACCATCACGATCCCCGCTCCGCTCCGGAAAAATACCGGACCCTGGTGGATACGGTATACCTGGCCAATATGTTCTGTGAATACGAGAATGGCAATGTAACTTTTGATCAGTTCGATCCCGCTGTGCTGGAGAGCTTTGGTATTACCACAAAAAATCAAATTGACAGTCTTCTTACGCGGTTCGCGGCGGGGTTCAAGAAAGAGAATAAGACATAATTGTTCCATAACAGGATTTTGCGGCTTTTCCGTATATTCCTTATCCTCTTCGTTTTCCTTGGTATTCGGCTTTCCGCCGAGTCTATAAAACTCTGTTCCTTCAACATACAGATCTTTGGCGTATCAAAGATGGCCAAGCCCGAAGTGGTGAGCATTCTTATCGATATTATTTCCCGCTCCGATGTGATCGCTGTTCAGGAAGTCCGGTCCCGGGGCATCGCCCCGGTGGTACAGTTCATGCACCTGCTGCCCCCCAAATATGCCTATGTATTGGGTCCCCGGGAAGGGCGATCCGGCTCAAAGGAACAGTATTGGGTAATTTATGACGCCACAAAACTGCAGCTCCTTGGCGAGACTACCTGGGCCGATCCGGAGGACATATTTGAAAGAAATCCCCTGGGGGTATACTTTCAGACCCAAGATAAATTCGATTTTATTCTGATAGATAACCATATTCAGCCTTCAAACGCCGCCCAGGAGATTTCCGCCATGCCTGGGGTGGTAAAATACTTTCAGGAATTATGGGATGAAAGGGATGTGGTGATAGTCGGTGATTTTAACGCCGACGGCGTATACTATGATGAAGATTTATTGACCGCCGTATTCCCGGAGCAGGAGTACCAAATTATTATTACTAATGATTATGATACTACCCTGGCGGCCAGTGATAATACCTATGACCGTATTATTATTACCACATCCGCAGTCGAAGATTACACCGGCGCCTGCGGGGTTATCCGGTTTGATGAGGTATACGATTTTTCCGCCCTGACCATACAGCCAAGGCATGTGAGCGATCATTATCCGGTTTGGGCGGAGTTTAATATCGGTGTGGACACGGACTAAATTATTTGTCCGCCGAAAAAACGATTCCATTCTCCAGACGCATTTTGGTCATCACGGCGCTTACCTGCCGCATTAATTCTGTCAGATATTTATGCCAGCTGATTTGTGCCGCAGCGCTTCTGTTTATAATTATGTCCGCAAAGGCTTCCGCTTCGCCGAGCATGGGATTGGGGTCGATTTTTTCGGCGATGTTTTCCACTTTTTTTGTTTCCCGGTCATACATATCAATGACACCGATAGAATTCATTCCGTCCATGGTTATTGTTTTGCCGCCGCCCCATATTTCGCTTTTCAGGAAGGAATCGGCTATTTTGCCGAAATGCAGGGTTACGTCGAAATCCGGGTACCGGAAAACACCGAGACCCGTTCCATCGACGCCGGTACTTATCTTGTTGCAAAAGTAATAAGTTTTTTCGGGCATACCAAAAAGGTAAATGGCGGAATAGATAGGGTATACCCCGAGATCGGCCATTGCGCCGCCGGAAAATTCCCGGGAAAAAATATTCGGTACATCGCCTTTCAGAACCAGATCATACCTGGGGGAATACTTCATATAGGTCAGAGTTGCCCCCCGGATTCCTCCAATGGTCTGTAATTTTTCTTTCAGGATAGTGTAATTTTTTTCGTATATCTGCCTTGCCGCTTCAAACACAAGGACCTTATGGGATTCCGCCAGGGCGATTATTTTTTCTGTTTCCCCGATATTCGAGAAAGCCGGTTTTTCCACTACCAGATCCTTTCCCGCTTTGATGAGTGTTTCTGCGTACCCAAAATGCAGGGAATTCGGAGAAGCGATATAAACCAGATCAAGTTCCTTATTGGCGGCAAACCGTTCTAAATCGGTTTCAAAATATTGGGCTCCGTATTTGGCGCCAAAGGCCCTTGCCTTTTCCGGGGTACGTGAAAAAACCGAAATCAGCCGGTATTTGCCCGTAAGATGAGCCGCCTCGGCGAACTGATCGCTTATCCAATTGGTTCCTATAACGCCGAAATTAATCATATAACTTTATTCAACCCCTTTTATGAAAACAGATCAAGCTGACCATCCCGTTCCCGTTTCATACCGTGTTTCAGTTCGGGGATAAGGCTCTCCAGGCCGGCGAGGAAACGGCTGGGCGGCTGGGTAAGTATCCTGCCGCGGAAACTGCGGGAGGCGGCCCAGGACAGGTGGAGGCCCCTGCGGGCCCGGGTCATGGCCACGTAGAGAAGCCGCTGTTCTTCTGCGATATCTTCCTTTTTGTTTTCACCGAAAAGCGTAAAGGGGAGTATGCCCTCCTCCAGGCCGCTCACAAAAACGTGGTCGAATTCCAGTCCCTTGGAAGCGTGGATGGTCATGAGCGCCACCTCTTCGGTGGTCCACCGGATATCCTCCAGATTTTCCCCCATGAGCCTGAAGGGGATGCCGTGGTTTTTGAGGGCTTCCTCAATGGGCGGCGCCATAGCGGCGGCCCGGATGAGGATGGCGCATTGGCCCAGGCTGCTAAGACCGGTACCGGCGCCGCAGTCGGCGCCAGTGGCTACGCCGCAGTCGGCGCCAGTGGCTACGCCACTGTCGATAGCGAAGAAACCGGTTCCTCCGATAAGCGCATCAATTCTGCGGGCTATACCTTCGGCCTCGGCCCGGTCCGTGGGGTAGGGTGTACGGTAGAGGCATACTGCGGCGGAATTACCCCGCAGGCTGGCCCCGGTAAGTCGGTTTGCCGCCCGGATGATGGGTTCGGCGCAGCGGAAACTTTTGCCGAGCCGGTAGACCGCCGCTCCGGGATAATCCGCCAGGAACCGCTCCATATAAAGGTTGGAGGCCCCCCGGAAGCCGTATATGGCCTGGTTCGGGTCTCCGATGACACGGATTTCCTCCCGCGCCAGGAGCCGCAGCAGGGCGTACTGTGCAAAATTGATGTCCTGATACTCGTCGGCAAAGATATTGGCGAACCGTTCCTGGTATTTTGCAAGCAGCTCCGGTTTGGCGGCCAGGAGGCGGACCGTACCCGCCAGAAGATCGTCAAAGTCCAGGGTGTTCCCGGTTTTAAGGGCATCCCGGTATTCCCGGTAGCATTGGTCCAGGCCCGTATCCAAGGGCGGGATTCCGATTTCCGAAACCGCCGCTTCCGGAATTTTTTCCGCCGCCGGTCCAAGCCGGAGACCGGTATCCCCGGGCCGGAGGAGAAACCGTTTCCGTTCTTCTATATATAAACCCAGCCGTCCGGCGGAAACCCGGGGCTTTTTCCCGGCGCTAAGGGATTTGAGTAATGCTGTCCGCGCTTCCTCATCCAGGATGGTAAAATCATCCCGGAGCCCAGCCGATGCGGCTTCAGCTTTGAGGATGGATCGTCCCAGGGAATGGAAGGTCCCCACGGTAAGGGCCGCAGTTTCCCTGTTTCCTATGGCCGCTTTTATGCGTTCCCGCAGTTCTTCTGCGGCCTTAACCGTAAAACTCAGCGCCAGGACGCCCCCTGCTTCCGGCTGGTCCATAAGCCGGGCGATGCTCCGGGCCAGAACTGCGGTCTTTCCCGTTCCCGGCCCGGCGATTATCAGGGCTGGGCCTCCGCGGTGGTTTATCGCCCGCTCCTGGTCCGGGTCCGGGATGAACCGGTCCTGGGTTGGCGGCCTCGGCGGAGCACCCGGATTCCCGTCGGACATGGCGGAGGGTTTAGCCGGGCTTTCCCGGGGTTTTGGCGCGGGGTTTCTAAGCTTCAAGTCCGGGGCTTCCGGTTCTTCCCCAAACAGCCCTGCGCCGCTGTCCTTCCCCCGGAAATCCAAACCATGAACTGAAGCCCGTTGCGGAAAGGCGCGGATGATCCCGTAAATACCGTCGTAGCCAGGAGTTATGGAAACTGCCCCTTTCCGCATCCGGTCCACCGCCGCGGACAAGAGTTCGCCGCTTATGCCGGGGCAGTTCAGTTTTTCGAGATCCCCAATACTCCGGTCCATCAGGATAGCAAATTCACTGCCCGCCTTTTCGATAAGCATTCCATAGGCTTGGGTTACCTTTTTTGAGGCAACCCCGACACCGAGGATTTCCCCCAGGATTTCTTCCAGGGGTATGAGGGAACGGTAGGGGCGGCGGTTGGTTCCTGCAAAGTCGGGAGGGCAGGGAGTATCTTCGCTTACCGGACGGTCCGCCAGTTCCCGGACCCGGCCCAAAACCCCCGGTGTTAGAGGCTGGCCGCAGACCGGGCAGGAACCGGCGGTGGCGGCGCTTTCCTCAGGGCTCAGGCAGACATCGCAGGACCGGTGGCCGTCATAATGGTATTTCCCCTCCTGGGGGAAAAATTCCAGTGTCTCAAGGAGGGCCGGGCCGGCTGTTTTCCGGCTTACCCCGGACAGGGCGGCAGCCAGGGCAGGGTAGGAGGGATCCATCTTAAAGATCGTAGCTTCGCGGCCGAGCTTATTCGGGGAATGGGCATCGGAATTGGAGATGATAGCGAAACGGTCCAGGGAGCTTAGGGCCCAGTTCATGGGAGGATTAGAGGAAAGGCCCGTTTCTATGGCGTGAATATGGGGCGCCAAATCCCGGTAACATTCGTCGATGGAGTCGAAGCCCGAGCGGGCGCCCAGGACGGAAAACCAGGGAGTCCAGATATGGGCGGGGATGAGCAGGGACCGTGGATCCGATTCCAAGAGCAGCTCCAGGAGGTCCCGGGAATCCAAGCCCAGGATAGGCCGCCCATCGGAACGGATATTACCAACCCGTTCCAACCGCACCTGGAAGGCTGCCGCGGCCTCCAGGCTGGGGAGCAGGATCAGGTGGTGAACCTTCCGGGTCCTGGTATCCCTGGTGTAAATCGTGCTGATTTCTCCGGTCAGCACAAACCGTACCGGCTGAACCCCATTCGCCGGGTGCGGGAGCCCTTCCTCCAGGGCAGGCCCGCGGTCAAAATCCCGGCGTATATCTTCTTTAAGGGTATAGAAACCCTCTTCCGCCTCAACAAGCGCATCTTTCAGATCCGCAAGCCACTGCGGATGGGTACAGTCGCCGGTTCCCGCCAGGTTGATACCCTTGATCTGCGCCCAACGATCCAGGAAGGCGGGGGAATTCCGTTTACTGGTAGCCCGGGAATAGGGGGAATGGAGGTGAAGATCCGCGATAATCCGGTGCATGAAAACAGTATACGGGAGGAGAAATAGCCGGACAAGGGATCGGAAATCATAATCACTACTATTAAAAATCGGAATTTATGATTATAATATGAGAAACAGATGAGTATCAAAATCCTGCGCCTGGATAGTGTTTTTTATACCCTGGGCTTTTTTGCCAGAACCCTTGGCGGCATCGGGAATTTTGTATTCCGGGGGCAGGCGGCTTATAAGATACTCATCATGCAAATCCTCTTTACCTTTGTGGAAGCCCTGGGGATCGCTTCTCTGCTCGCCCTGGGGATAGGCGCTGCGGTGTATGTGATTGGTATGCCCCTGCTGGCCAGCCTTTCCCAGGAGCGGCTCCTCTACACCCTGTTGATCATCATTGTTACCCGGGAGTTGGGGCCCTTGCTGGCGGCTTTTATCATCATAGCCCGGTCAGCCACCGCCATTGCCACCGAAATCGGCGGGATGGTTATTTCCCACGAGGTGGAGGCCTATATATCCGTTGGGGTTGATCCCATCGAGTATCTGGCGGTACCGCGGTTCCTGGCGGTAACTGTTTCCATGTTCCTGCTGAACATCTATTTTTCCATTTTCGGCCTGGCGGGGTCCTTCCTGGTGGTCCAGCTTTTCAACCCCATGCCGGCGGCGTACTATTTCAATAATCTTCTGGAGGCGCTGACTATTCAGGATATCGTTATAACTATAGTAAAGAGTATCGCTTTTGGGATGATAATCGCGGTCCTGGCGATTATCAACGGTTTTTCGGTGGAGCGGGCCAGTACGGAGATACCCGTGGTAGGGCTTAAGTCCGTGGGGTCTTCCTTTGTGTGGTGCATTATCGTGGATGTACTGCTTTCGGCTTTGTATTACACGGCGTTGAGTTAGGCGCGATATGGCTGAACCGATTATCGAATTGAAAGGCGTATCCTTCTCGGCCCAAAATGTAGAGGTGGTACGGGATATTTCCATGCAGGTTGAGGAGGGAAAGAGCCTTGCCTTGGTGGGACCTTCGGGGGGCGGCAAAAGCACGGTCCTTAAGCTGGCCGCCGGGCTTCTGGTTCCCACCGCGGGGGAAGTGCTTTTTCGGGGGAAAAATATCGCCGCCATGACCCGTGGACAGAACCTGGCTTTTCGCAGGGAAGGGGCGGTGGTTTTTCAGGATTCGGCCCTCTGGTCAAACCAAGACTTGTACCAGTGCCTGGAGCTCCCACTGAAAATACACTTTCCCAAAATGAGCCGGGAGGATCGGAACGGACGTATCACCGAGACGCTGAAGGATGTGGGATATACAAAGAATATCCATATCCGGCCCGCCATGCTCTCTGCGGGGGAACAGAAGCTCATCGCCTTTGCCCGGTCCATGATCCTAAAACCGGGCTTACTCTTTCTGGACGAGTGGACCGAATCCCTGGACGATGACGCCGCCGATCGGCTTATCGGCCTTGTAAAGAAGCAGCAGGCGGAAAAACGTACTATCATTTTTGTAAGCCACGATTTCAGGATTATTAAAAATTTTGCCGACAAGATTACTATGATCATGGGAGGGAAGCTGTATCGCACCATTACACGGGATGAGATTGCGGAGGATGAGAATCTGTCAAGGATGATAAAAAAGGGAATTGCATTGTGAAATTCAGGATACGTTTTGCGGATCAGCTCGTGGGGTTCTTGATTATTGTTGCGCTGGGAACCCTTATTTTCTCTATTTTCATGCTTGGAAAAAGACACCGCTGGTTCGCCAAGGATCAGACCTACCGTACTCATTTTGAATCCGCCTCGGCCCTCGGCGCTAATATGCCGGTTCAGTACAAGGGATTTACCATCGGGAATGTAAAGTCCTTTGATCTGACCGAGGATGATAAGGTAGAGGTTAGTTTTACTATTTATGATACCTACCTTGACCGGGTCAGGGAGGGATCGCTTGTCGAAATCCGGGTAAACCCTATCGGTATCGGCGGCGGACAGTTTCTCTTTCATCCCGGGATTCGCCCGGATCTCCTGAGTGGGGATTTTATTCCCAGTGTAAATTCCGACGAAGGGAGGGAATTCCTTGAAAAAGGGCTGGTGCTTATTCCGGCCCAGGATGATAGTATTACGGTGATAATAACCAGGGTTAATACCCTGCTTCAGAATATCAACGGCGCGGTGACCCAGCTTCGGGATGCCTTTAGGGGTACCGACACTAAAACCAGCCTTGGACGGACCATGGCCGGAGTGGAGGGCTCTGCCCGGGGCGCCTCCGTTCTGGTCGAAAATGTGAACAAATCCCTGCGGCCTTCCCTGGTAAATGTAGAACAAATCACCGATGATATACGGTCGGTAATCGGGGACCTGAAGATCGTCACCGAAGAACTGGCTAATCCGGATAGTCTGATATTAACCGCCTTGAATACGGATGGCGCGGTCTACACGAACATTGAGAAGTCCCTAAAAGCTATTTCGGGAACCCTGGAGAGTGTTGAGTCCACCGCTGCGGTTTTCCCCACCCAGATGTCCCAGGTGGCTGTCCTTATATCGGATCTTCGATCCGCCCTGGAGGCTGCGGAGGATGTGATCCTTGCCCTGCGGAATAACCCGCTGCTGAAAAACGGGGTTCCTAACCGGGGACAGGGCGGAACAGGGGGGATCAGCCCCAGGGATATTTCTTTTTAGGAATAGAGAAATTTGGAAAATGGAGAGTGAATAAGGTGAAGCGTACTATTTTCCGTACAGGAATGTTGTTTTTTAATGTAGTATTACTGCTTTTTTTAACAGGTTGTTCTTCAGTGCCAAAGGGTCCTGTGGAGACACACTCCCAGCGGCGTATGGCTGTAACCCAGCTTGAGGCGGCCAATAAAGCGACGGACCGGGGAAATTATTCAGAAGCCTTTGCGTTGATCAACGAAGCCCAGCGTTTCGCGGTCAGCGCGGACGATTCCGCATTGATCATCCGGGTGGCCCTTTCCCGGGGGAACATCCTTTCCTACCTGAACAGGGCTGTGGAAGCCCAGGCAGCCTTTGACGGCGCCCTGGCGGAGGCGGACCGGATTGGCGATACGGAGCTGGCGGCGATAAGCAGGATTTATACCGCCAGGAGACGGCTGCTCGGCGGCGGCGGTAACGCTGAGGAGCTTCGGGACCAGGTACGGAAGGATCTGGCCATGATAAAAAAGGAACAGCCTGCCCTGGCTCTGGGTTGGACCGTTATCGGTTTAGCGGAGAAAGAACTGGGCCGTTGGGATGACGCGGAGAAGGGGATCAAAAGCGCCCTGGATATTCATATAAAGGGGGAGTATCTGGAACCGGCGGCCTATGACTGGTACCTCATCGCCTCTATCCGTTCTGTGTCCGGGCAATATCAAGACGCCCTAAATGCCCTGGAAGAAGCCCTGAGCTACGACCGCCGGGCAGAAAACACCTATGGGCTGGGAACGGATTGGAAGGCCATGGGGGATGTGTATAAAAAGGCGGGAAAGGGTCCCGCTGCGGATATCGCCTACCGCCGTTCTGCGGATATTTTCAGATCCATCAATATGGAGAAGGAAGCGGCTGAGGTTGAAGGCAGGATAAATCCCTAACAATATCGTAAAAAGCTATTTTACTTCTTTCCCATCCGGCCCAGGGAGAACCGTTGGGTTTCCATATACCCTTCCTCTTCCCGTGACAGGTAGGCATTGGTCAGAGGTATTCCGTAGCGGCTCAGGCCTTGGAGCAGCCGTTCGGGAAGTTCCCCGGCGGAAGCAATTTCGGGCAGCGGAGTTGCCGCCTCGGCGCCGGGCAGGCTTAGATCCTTTCCCGCAAGGAAGGCGTTCAGAAAATCCCCGGCAATGATCCTGGTTTGGAACGAAACTTCCGAAGATTGCGCCAAAAGAAACAGGACACTACCCTGGTTAAAGGTTTGGAAATAGAGCGTATTGATAGGTATGGCCCCCGATTCCGTGGCAATTTCCCAGGGCTTTCCAAAAAAATCCAGCCGCCGCACATCATAATCGGGGTCGAGATCCGGCAGACCGGCATGTATGTTCCGCCGCCAAGCGCTCTGAAAGCTCTTTTGGATAATCACATCATCCTTAGAGTACAGTCCCACCGTATGCGGAATCGCCGCTTCCCCTTCCTCAGCGGGTGTCTCGTTGGGGATAAAAAGCCCCTTCCTGGCGGCATCCACCCGGATCAGCCCATACTCAAACCGCTGGGCTACGCCGCCTTCATACGGGAATTCTTCGCCCAGCGGCGCGCCATACCCAACCGCTCCGTTTGCGCGGTTAATGCCGCCGCTAAGACCATATTGATTAAGGACGGCGCCCTGGACGATGTATACTTCGTTTCCCCGTATTTCCTGTATTGCTAAAACCAGGGACGGTATACCCCAGCTGTTGGGTGCGGCGTCCCTGGTTCGCCAGTTTTGAACCCGGCAAAGCGGCGCGGCCGGGGGCCAACTATGGGCAAAGTCGCCGCCCAGCGTTCCTTCCAGCGGCAGTTTCCGGAGAAGGCCGTCAACATACGCTGTCCGGAAGGATTCGGTGAGGGCTCGCTTTTCATCATCCGTAAGGGTTGCCATGGGATCTTCCTTTTCCCGGGTAATGGCGCCTATACCCGGCACGGCGCTGGGCAGAGAAAAAGGATCGGGCAGGAATTTCAGCCCCGCCGGAAGGGGGTACTCTCTTAACAGGGGGATCGCTTCCGTTTCATCCGGGGTTGGATCATCCGCTTCAGTGTCAAATTGGGAAGAAATTTGGGTATTTTTTAATCCGGCGCATCCGTTGAACCAAACAGGTTCGGTGAGGAGCAAAATGAGCAATGCCGGTCCTAAATGTCTTTTAATTATCATAATTATATTGTACCATAAACAAGATAAGTCAATTAAGAGTTTGTAGAGGTCAGTTATGAATGCTCAGGAACTTCGTTCCAAGTACGTCGAATTTTTCAAATCCAAGGAGCATGCTCAGATCCAGGGCAAGTCTCTGATACCCGAAAATGATCCTACGGTACTTTTTACTACCGCCGGTATGCACCCCCTGGTACCCTACCTTTTAGGGGAGCCCCATCCTGCAGGAAACAGGCTTGTGGATTATCAGAAGTGCATACGTACCGGGGATATTGAGTCCGTGGGGGACCCCAGCCATCTTACTTTTTTTGAAATGCTGGGAAATTGGTCCTTGGGGGATTATTTTAAGGAAGGGGCCATTAAGATGAGTTTTGAATTCCTCACCTCCCCTCAATGGCTGGGTATCCCTATTGAAAAGTTAGGGGTTACCGTTTTTCGGGGAGACGAGATCGTCCCTCAGGATGATGAATCCGCTAAGGTCTGGAAAGAACTGGGTATCCCGGCGATTCGTATTGCCTACCGCCCCCGGGAGGACAACTGGTGGGGACCCGCGGGCGCCACCGGTCCCTGCGGTCCGGATTCGGAGATGTTCTTTGATATTGGGAAAGAGCCCTGCGGTCCGGACTGCGGTCCCGGCTGTTCCTGCGGGAAGTGGCTTGAGATCTGGAATGACGTGTTCATGCAGTACAACAAGACCGCCGATGGCGTCTATGAACCCCTGGCCCGTACATGCGTGGATACAGGCATGGGTATAGAGCGGACCGTGACTATCCTGAACGGCAAGAAGTCGGTGTACGATACGGAGATTTTCGCTCCCATCATTGCTGCGGTGGAAAAAGCCTCTGGTTATACTTACGGTTCAGATCCGGAAAAAGACAAGTCTGTGCGGATCATCAGCGACCATGTCCGGGCTTCTACTTTCATATTGGGGGATCCCAAGGCAGTGACCCCTTCCAACGTCGGCGCCGGGTATGTGTTGCGCCGGCTCATACGCCGTGCGGTGCGGCATGGACGCAAGCTTGGTATTGAGGACCAGCCGGTCGAGAACTTGAAGGTCCTGTCCCCCATTGCCGCGGTGGTGGTGGATCAGCTCAAGGGTCCCTACCCGGAACTGGAGGAAAACCGCGCCCGTATCATTGGGGAGCTTGATAACGAGGAACAGAAATTCCTGGAAACCCTCCAGAAGGGGGAGCATGAGTTTGAGAAGCTGCTCCCCAACCTCATAAAGGACCCCAGGAAAATCATGTCCGGCCGGCTTGCCTTTAAGCTCTACGACACCTACGGTTTCCCCATCGAGCTCACCGATGAGCTTGCGGCGGAGCAGGGCCTTACGGTGAACCGGGCGGAATTTGACGAGGCCTTCAAGAAACATCAGGAACTTTCCCGGGCGGGGAGCGAGCAGATCTTTAAGGGCGGCCTTTCGGATCATTCCGAGACAACTACCAAATATCATACGGCAACCCATTTGTTGCAAAGGGCATTGCGTTTGGTACTGGGGGACCACGTAGCCCAGAAGGGTTCCAACATCACCGCCGAGCGTATGCGCTTTGACTTTTCCCATGGCGCTCCCATGACGCCGGAAGAGCTATCGAAGGTAGAAGCCATCGTGAATGAGCAGATCCAACGGGACCTGGCGGTTACCATGGCGGTAATGGACCTTGAGGCTGCCAAAGCCTCCGGGGCGATGGCGCTTTTTGGAGAAAAGTACGAATCCCAGGTAAAGGTATACACCATCGGAGATTTCTCTAAGGAAGTTTGCGGCGGTCCCCATGTGGAGCGTACCGGAACCATGGGGACCTTCAGGATTCAGAAAGAGCAGTCTTCCTCCTCCGGGGTCAGGCGTATCCGGGCGGTCTTGGAATAGTCATGTTACACAAAAAAGAGTATATTTAGGATATGAATATGAAGAAATTTGTGAAATGTTTTCTTTTTCTGATAACTTTTGCCGTTTTCGGAACCGGTTTCCTGTTCGGAGCGGGCAAAAAGGAATCGAAAGAGGCTCCCCTTCCGGAAGGAACTCCAATTGGGGGGAAGGTGTCGGACGGTGTCTCGTCCCCAATTGGTTTATCCGGGGATCAGCGGGACTTACAAACCGTAGCCAAGGTGACTTTAACCAAAAGCGAATTTGTTTTTGTCAAACAGCTGCGTGTAGAGGTGGATAGACGGTCTAAAATGCAGGAGATTCCTCCGCAAGTAAGCCCCCTGGAGCTCCATCGTATGGTGCTGGATGCCATGATCGTTGAAAAGTTGGTCCTCCAGGCGGCGGAAAGGGCGGGTATCAATTCGTCGAATGCGGAATTGGAACAGCGGATTCAGATGGTTCGCGCCAGCGCCGGGCGGCCGGTTACGGATCAGGAATTTGCCGAGGGTATCGAAAAACAGTACGGCTTGAGCTATTCTGCCTTTCAAACCTACCTCCATGAGGATATTATCCGGCAAAAATACATAGAACAGTACATTGTACAAGCGGCAGAAAAGGCCAAGGCCGGAGATTCCATAACCAATAGTGATATTAATAACGAAATCCAGGGTATAAAGGATGAGCTGGCTGCTCAAGCAGGCCGGGCCCCGACGGATGAGGAATTCAACGAGTTTATAAAAAATCAGGGTATGGATTTGGTCACCCTACGGGGACAGATCCGGCGGCAGCTGATGGTCCAGAAATACCTGATCTCCATAGCGGGGGGAGAGCCGGAGGAAGAGGAGATTCAAACCTTTTATAACCGTAACAAAGCACGGTTTATTCGGCCCGATACAATTTCTTTTGACTGGATACGGATCCCCTATGGCGTTGCTACCAAGACCGCCGCCCGGACCAGGGCGGAAGAATTGGCTCGGAAAATTGGTTCCAGCTCTTCGGCCTTTAATGAGGAATCCGCCATTGCGGAGCCTGCCAACAATTCCGGTTCCGCCCGGTATATCCAGTTAACTACCGAAGATCCCCGGATTCAACAGGTCTTTGGTTTAGAGTTTATCGATAAGGCAATACCTTTGGAGGAAAACGCTGTTTCCGGCGTGATTGAAGGACCACAGGGTTTTTTTATCATCAAGGTAACCAGAAAATACCGGCAGGCGAATCTTGGGCTTGAGGATATTTACCGCTGGGGGAACCCTGCCACTGTTCGGGATTTGATCAACTCCCAGCTGATGCAGCGGGTTCTTGCCAATGGCGCGGCTTTAGTAACCAATACCCTGGCGGAGGATCTCCGGAAAGAGGGCGTCGTGGAGATCCATGAAGAATTTCTCGTCTGGTAGTCATGGCCTCACGTAGAAAAGGACGGATCCTGGCTTTTCAAGCCCTGTATTCCTGGGACGTCGTCGCATCACCCTCCGTATTGGAGGAACTCCTTAGTTTTTCTTGGCTGGAAACGGAGAAACGGGATGCCTTGGATGGAAGTACCGCCGAATTTTCCCGTCTTTTAATTCAGGGAACCATCGAAAATATTGGCGTTGTGGATGATATGATCCGTGCCCATCTGAAAAACTGGGATTTTTCCCGGTTAAACCGGGTTGATCTGGCCCTGCTTAGGATGAGCGCCTACACCCTCATATACCAGAACGATGTATCACCCTCAATTGTTATTGATGAGGCCATAGGTATATCCCGGGAATTTGGTACCGATGATTCCTACCGCTTCATCAATGGCGTTCTGGACAGTATTCATCGGACCTTACAAGGTCCGCAGACCTTACAAGGCGCTCCAAAGTGAAGCCGGCCACGGCAATTCCCAAGCTCCGGACTGTATGTATTCTGGGGTTGGTAATTTCCCTGGTTCTTTCAGGAGCAATCGCCTTCCTGACCTACTATACAGGATGGAATGATTTTTCGGAGCAGGGGAGTTTTTCCCGGGAAATCAGGAACTTCGACGCCCTTCTCCGGGAAACACCGAAAATTGCTCCGGAGCGGCTCAACCCCATGCTGGACCGGCTGGAAAAGAAAGCCATTGGGGCGGAAACCTATCTTTCGGTCCTGAAACGCCGCAGAAATTTGGCCTTGGAGGCATCCGACGAAAATCAGACCCGGTTCCGGAGCGCCTACCGTGAAGCAGCGGAAAGAGCCGCCGCCGCCTTTCCATTTTCGGAACCCCTGGGAGCCCTTGCCGCCGATGCCCTGTTGATGGAATATCCGGACCAATTCCCCGATGGAGCTCAGACTAAGTTGAGGCAGTATGCCGGCCTTTTATCGGAGGAAAATCTGCTTCCCTTGGCCTTGGATATCAGCGTACTCCTGGGAGATCTGTCGGATCCCGCTACAGCCGCCGGTTTGCCCCGGGGTGGGGAATTTCTGGCTGCCGGGGTTTCCTCCCTCGGTGGAGCGGAACTTCCCGCGGAACTTCCAGCGAAGCTCCCCGCGGAACGGGAGAGTTTTCTCATCAATTCTATTTTATTAGACCTCCTTGCGAAAGATATGGTGGCCGCCAATTCCCGGATCGTTTCGTTGATCAGCTCTGCGGGAAGTTCCGGGGATATTTCGGAAAGAGCCCTGCGCTTTGGGGCGGAATATTTTTATGATACCAATCCCCTGAGGGCGGCGGAGCTTTTTTCTCTACTTGCAACGAAGTCCCCCCCGCAGTTTTCCGATGCCCCTTCTTTGGGCCGTTTAGCGGATTCCCTCTGGCTGGCGGATTTTCGGGAGGGATCTATCGAAATTTGGACTATCCTGGCTTCCCCGCCGCTTAATATATCCCGGATACCGGATCCAAAGATTCCGCAAGACCTACTGGTCCGAAGCCTTTATAATCTGGCATCGTCAAGCACGGAAGAACAGAAAAAACTGGCCTATTATGAGGAGCTGTTCTCCGAATCTCCGGGGCATCTCTATGGAATTATCGGGTATAGCCGTCTTTTTGACACACCCCGGGCGGAGGGTATACTCACTGAACAGAATTCCGGACAGCCTCTTCTGGATCTGGAATTAATCCGTCGCCGGTTGGAAGGGTGGGAAATCAGGCGGACCGTGGCGGAAACATGGCTGCTCCTGGGCCGTCACCCCCAGGAGGAAGCACTCTACCGCTGGGGGGCCTGGTATTTTGATCGTCAGCGGCAGTTTCCGGAAACTGCCCTGCTTTTGCGGAAAGCCCGGATGAATGGGATAGACAGCTCCTGGTTGGTTCTCCACGATGTTTTCCGCCTTATACGTGAGGGTTTGCTTGCGGAAGGGGAAACCCTCCTTGAGGAACAGCTAGACCACACCACCCTTTGGCAGATCCCGGCAAATCTGGGTTTGATTATGGAAAGCCGGCGTTCCCTTTCCCGGGCTCTGGAGTACTATGAAAGCGCTGCTTCCCTGGTAAAGAACCGGCTTAGTGCAGCCAAGGTCCAACTGCGGATTGCCCATTGCCTTCATATGCTGGGCCGGGATGAGGAAAGCAGGCAGGTTCTGGGAAAGGTCCTGGAGCTGGATCCCGAAAACCTCAACGCCAGGCTGGAACTTCGCCGTCTGAACTTATGATTGTTCGGGAAATTTGAATAGCGTAATTGAAAAGAAAAAAATTAGAGAAGAGAGACAAAGGATTTCGTTGAAGGAACGCCTTTGTCTCTCATTTTAATCAGAAATTATAGTTCTTATAATTGTCTTTGGTGAAGTCTGTGGGAGGCCCCATGATAACAGTTTTCCCGTCCGGTTTAACGTTGATCTTCCCCACATTGGGGATATCCTGCCCCTCCGTAGGCCTTTGACCTTTCAGGAGATTGTTAGCCAATACCACGGTAAGATAGCCTAATTTTCCCGGATCCCAAAGGCTGTCCGCATAGGCGGAACCGCGGGTAAGATACGGACCGGCATCGCTGGGCAGAGCGGTACCGACAGCGGTGAGTTTCCCCGTAAGGCCTTTTTCTTCAATAGCTTGTCCGGCGCCGGCCAAAGTGGGGGAACTGATGCACATAATACCCTTCAGATTAGGATAAGCGGTGATCAGATCCATGCTTTTTTGATAGGCGACCTGGGTTTTTTCATCCGTGGGAATCCGGTCAGTAACCAGGTGCATATTCGGATACCTGGTTTTGGCATAGGCCAAGCCATTGTCGATCCATGAATTCAGGGTCGAAGCGGAAAGACCGCCGGTGATAATCGCATAATCGCCGCTTTCGCCCATACCCTTGGCCAGAAGGTCCCAAAGATGCTCACCGTAGACCTTGTCATCTATCTGGTGCACCGAAAGTTCTACCAGTGATGGGTCCAGAGAAGTATCCCAATCCAACACGATGATACCCGCCTGCTTTGCCCGGCGAAGGACCGGAGTAAGAGCCGCAGCGTCATTGGGCGCCACCGCGATAACATCAACACCTTTACTGATAAGGTCTTCAATCATCCTGGCCTGTTCCGCCGCATCGGCGGTAGCCGGTCCGGTAAACACTGCGTTCACGCCAAGATCTTTTCCCGCCTGAACAACCCCAACCTCCGCTGCGTTGAAATAGGGAATGCCTAACAATTTGGGCATTACCACTATGGTTGGTACCCCCGATTTCTGACCGCCCTGTGCGCCTCCTTGCGCGCCGCCATTGGCCCAAGCTATGCTCATACATGTCACAGCAATCAATGCGAATGAAACCATTTTTTTCATAAAATCCTCCGCCTATAATTTATCCAAAAATACTTTTGGATGATACCAAAACTAATAAAAACATCCTTTATTTAGAAGGCCGGTTCATAAAGAATTTGATGGTCAAGACCAGCAGCAAAATGCCTCCCATAACGATGGTAGTTAAATACCGGTTGAATCCGAAAATATTGAGACCGCTGGAAAGAACCTGGATGATCATCACCGCAATGATGGTTCCGGCTATCTTCCCCTCCCCGCCGTTGATATCGGTTCCTCCCAGAACCGAAGCTGCAATGGATTGCAAAAGATAGGAAGAACCGTAGGATTCCTTGGCTGAATTATACCGGGACGCCATTAACACACCCGCAATAGCCCCAAGAAAACCTGCGGTGACATATACTAAAAACAAAATCCGCTTTACATTTATACCCGAAAACCGGGAAACTTTAGGATTGCTGCCAATCATATAAATGGCACTTCCAAAACCACTTCGTTCCAGAAGAAGGTATACTCCGATTATGATGATAATAAATAGTACCATCGGGAGCGGGATACCCAACAAGGTTCCTCCGCCTATCTCCAAAAATTCTATGGGAAACCCCGAAATAGCTCCGCCCTTGGTGACGTTGAGGCTGATGCCCTCAAAGAGGGTGGATGTTCCCAGGGTAGCTATCATAGGGGTAACCCCAAGGTATACCACCACCAGGCCGTTAAGAGCTCCGCAAACGATTGAAACAATAAGCATAAGGCTTATTCCCGCGAATACAGCCCAGACCGGAGCGCCTCCGTTTGCGGTAATGGAGGCCATAGCCAGACCGCCGATGATCATAGACAGGGTCGCCGTAAAGGTAAGGGAAAGGTTGATCCCCCCGGATACGATGACCAGCATCATGGAAAGGGCCAGGATACCGAATTCCGGCAGCTGATACGCCATGGACTGGAGATTTCCCCTGCTTAAAAAACGTCCCGGTGAAAGAACCGACATCAATACAAAAGCGGCGATAAAGATGACAAACAGTATCCCCTCGTTGGTTTTAAGTCTTTGCAGAATTGCTTGTTTCATACCTACTCCACATCCACCCGGATTTGTTTGCTCTCGGTACGTTGTTTCTGAACCATATCAATACTGATGGAAATAATGATGATAAGTCCCACCACGATCTTTTGCCAGAAAGTGGGAATCCTCATCAGAATTAACCCGTTATTGATTACACAAAATATCGTCACCCCCAAAAGGGTTCCCAGTACGCTGCCGATTCCCCCCAGGGTACTGGCGCCCCCCAAAACTACAGCGGCGATTACCTGCATCTCAAAGCCGAGGAATGCGTTGGGATCAACCTGACGCATGATTGAGGTATGGGATACCGACGCAAGCCCGATAAGGAATCCCTCATAACAGTATACAAAGGTTAAAAGCCGGATTGGTTTAAAGCCCATCCGCTCCGCCGATTCCAGATTACCCCCGATGGCGTAGATGCCCCTGCCTATAACGGTTTTTTTCAGGATAAACCAGGTCAGGATAATTGCCCCGATTAAAATGAATCCCTGCACAGGGAAACCGATCACCCTGCCGTTACTCAGGGTTATATCAAAAACATTGGTCCTGCCGAAATCAATAAAACTATCGGGCAGTTCGGTAATCCAATTGCCCCCGGTTATATAGAGGACCAGGCCCTGGATAACGCTCATGGTTCCCAGGGTTGCAACAATGGGAGGTATTTTAAGACGGGAAATAAAACAGCCGTTGATAAATCCCAGGACCGCTCCCGCTATGCAGGAAACCAGAAAAACAACAAACAGATTGGATGTGATATGCAACAGGCAATTGGCGGTAATAAAAGTAACCGCGGTAATGACCGACGCCACGGAAACATCAATACCCCCGGTAAGGATCACCATGAGCATACCCAGGGACATGATAGTCAGGGTCAAATTTCCCTTAAACAGGGACAGAAGATTTTCCAGTGTTGCAAATGCGGGATTTGCCACAGTAATGATAATTCCTATCCCCAATAAAACCAACAGAATAGATAATTCCCGCATTTTTGGAATGCTGATTTTCATGATACGTCCTTATATGGCCTTGCTTAAAATATCTTCCTGGTTAAGACCCTCGCAGAATTTCTCTGCGGTAATTCTGCCCCGGCGCATGATGATAACACGATCCGCAATGGCCAGAATT
The DNA here is from genome assembly GCF_046533075.1 of Treponema primitia. Taxonomy (GTDB): domain Bacteria; phylum Spirochaetota; class Spirochaetia; order Treponematales; family Breznakiellaceae; genus Termitinema; species Termitinema primitia_B. Next base: position 25,636 of record NZ_JAJQRB010000029.1, read on the forward strand.
TCCGGCAGCTCCGAAGAAATCACGATGACCGCAATGCCCGATTCCGAAAGGTTTCTTAATATCTGGTGAATTTCGGTTTTAGCGCCCACGTCAATGCCGTTGGTCGGTTCATCAACTATGAGGATCTTTGGATTGGTAGCCAGCCATTTAGAGAGGACCACCCGCTGCTGGTTTCCCCCGGATAATTTCGAGGCAAGCAAATCCGGTAAGGAAGGTTTGATATTCAGCTTCTCCATCCATTCGGCGGTGAGCTTTGATTTTTTCGTCCTGTCCACCAGGCCAATACGGTTTGATATAGACTTGAGTACCGTGATTACCAGGTTGTCCCTCACCGATTTTCCGAGAACCAACCCTTCCTGGAGGCGGTTTTCCGGAACATAGGCAATTCCCTTTTCCACCGCCTCGCTGGGTTTTTGAATTTTTACCGGTTGCCCCTCCAGGAGTATCTCCCCGGAATCAAAGGAATTAAGGCCAAAAATAGCCTGGGCGACCTCAGTCCGCCCTGCCCCCACCAGGCCGGTGATACCCAGGATCTCCCCACGGTTAAGCTTAAAGTTGATATCCTTAAACTGTCCCGCTTTGGAAAGGTTTTTCACCTCCATAATGACATCGTCCCGTTTATTTTTAGTGAAAATTTTGTATACTATCTTGCGGCCGACCATAAGGGAAATGAGCCTGTCATCATCAAGTTCCTCTTCGTTAAAGGTCCCCATACATTTGCCATCCCGAAATACCGTAAACCTATCGGAAATGGCAAAAAGTTCGTCAATTTTGTGGCTAACAAATAGTAGGGAAATCCCCTCTTTTTTCAGAGAACGCATGATGTCAAATAACTTTATCACCTCCCCCTTGGAAAGGGCCGAGGTTGGCTCATCCAGAACCAGAAACCGGGCTTTATTGGCCAAAGCCCGGGCAATGGCAACTATCTGCTGCTTCGCCACCGACAGGGACCCCACCGGGGCTTTAAGGTCAAGCTGAAGCTGTAGTTTATTCAAAGCTGTTTGGGCAATCTCCTCCATGGACTTCCAGTCCACCAGCCGTTTCCCGCCTTTAACATAGGGCCCCAGGGCTATATTTTCCATGACCGATAGGTTGGAAAAAAGAGAAAAATCCTGGTAAATTACCACGATTCCCCGGTGCAGAGATTCCAAAGCATTGTATTCTCTGAGGGGCTCTCCGTCGAAGATAATCTCCCCCCCGGGTTCGGGTTTGTAAAGTCCCGAAAGGATCTTGATCATGGTTGATTTGCCCGCACCGTTTTCGCCAATCAACGCATGAATTTCCCCTTCCTTAACGGCAAAGGAAATATCTTCAAGGGCGACTACTCCGGGAAATCTCTTTGTGATATTCCGAATTTCGACCAGAGTCTGACTCATAGAACCTCCATGGTAATACTAATTATGCGGCTCTTTTGATATTTCTGCAATTCATAATTTTTGTTTTTTTATATTGTGAACTTAAGTATAACCCAAAATCAGATTGTATTTTGTACAAGACGGCATGAAGGGTTGACTATTAAACCATAAAAACGGACAATGAAGAAAGCCTTTATTTAATTATTTTTGAGGAGTGATTTTATGAGTATTATCGAATATGTACAGGCGCGTGAAATTCTCGATTCCCGTGGAAATCCCACGGTTGAGGTCGAGGTACAGCTGGAAGACGGCTCCCTTGGGCGGGCCGCAGTTCCCTCCGGGGCGTCCACCGGCGATTACGAAGCGGTAGAGCTTCGGGACGGTGATAAGGGCCGGTACCTGGGTAAGGGCGTCCAAAAAGCGGTGGCGAATGTCAACGATATTATCGCCCCGGAACTGCAGGGTTACGATGCCCTGGAGCAGGTTGATATCGACCGGACCATGATTGAACTGGACGGGACCGAAAACAAGAGCAAGCTCGGGGCCAATGCCATCTTAGGCGTGTCCATGGCCACCGCCCGCGCTGCGGCGGAATATCTGGGGCTGCCCCTCTACAAGTACCTGGGCACCTTCCATTCCAACCTGCTCCCGGTGCCCATGGCGAATATCATCAACGGCGGCAAACATTCTGACAATAAGATCGATTTCCAGGAATTTATGGTTATGCCCATCGGCGCCGAATCCATTGTTGAAGCGGTTCGCTGGACCGCCGAGGTGTTCCACAACCTGAAGAGCCTCCTCCACGCGGCGGGAAAGAACACTTCCGTGGGTGACGAAGGCGGATTTGCCCCGGATATCGGCAACGAGGAAGCCCTGGAATTCATCATGAGGGCCATCGAGAAGGCCGGATACAAGCCCGGGGAACAGTTCGGCATTGCCCTGGACAGTGCTAGTTCCGAGCTTTTCAGCGAAGGCGACAAGAAGGGGTATAAGTTCTGGAAATCCAACCCCGGAAAACTTTTTAGCGCCGACGAAATGATCGGTATCTACACCGATTGGGTAAAAAAGTACCCCATCATTTCCCTTGAAGATCCCCTGGATCAGGACGATTGGGACGGCTATGTAAAGCTTACCAAAGCCCTGGGCGACAAAGTACAGATCGTAGGGGACGACTTCTTCGTCACCAACACCAAGCGGCTTGAAAAGGGTATTGGCCTTGGGGCCTGTAACTCCATCCTGATCAAGGTAAACCAGATCGGTACGGTCACCGAAACCTACGAAGCGGTTGAAATGGCCAAACGGGCAGGGTATACCGCCATCGTTTCCCACCGTTCCGGCGAAACCGAGGATACCTTCATCGCCGACCTGGTAGTCGGCCTGGAAACCGGCCAGATAAAGACCGGTTCTATGAGCCGTACCGACCGGGTTGCCAAGTACAACCAGCTTATCCGCATTGAGGAACAGCTTGAGGGCGTTTCCGAATATGCCGGAAGGAATGCCTTCTACAATCTTAAGAAATAAGGTTTTCCATAAAGAATGAAAAAGGCCGCCCCCTTCCGGAGCGGCCTTTTTTAATGGGCCCCAGTATGGGCAGTCTCAGACGCCGAACAAAGCCACCGCCCGCTCCATGTTTTTAATTACCGGTACCGAGAAGGGGCACCGTTCTTCGCAGCTTCCGCAGGCAACACAGTCGGAGCCGTGGGAATTCAGGGCCTTGTAATGCTGGGTAATACTGGGGGGAACAGCCTTTTCATCCAGGACGGCAATGTCCAGGTACTTATTCACATCGGCAATATTGATCTCCCGGGGGCAGGGGAGACAGTGGTTGCAGTAAACGCAGTTCCCCTTAAAACTCCCCTGGTACTGTTCAATAATACCGCTGTAATCCCGCTCTTTATCGTCCATATCCAGATATCCAACCGCCTCGTGCACCTGTGCGGCGGAGGCGCAGCCGATAAGGGTACTCACCACCGCCGGCCGGGTCAGGGCGTAGTGGATGCACTGTCCCACGGTCAGTTCCCGGGGAAAGGGGGTATGTTCCTTGGAAAGGAGCTTCCCCGCCCCCAGGGTCTTCATCACCGTTATGCCAACCCCCCGCTGTTCGCAGAGCCGGTACAGGGTAGCCCGGTCACTATCCAGGTTCTTCTCATAGCCGAAGGGCTTCCCCTGTCCATCCAGATGGTCCAGCACATTGACGCCCCGGGGCGCCATATCAAAGGCGGGGTTAATGCTGAACATAAGGAGATCCAGTATTCCGGTTTCAACCATCCGGCGGGCAATGATCGGGTTATGGGAACTGGCGCCGATAGCCCGGATGGTTCCCTGCTTTTTCAGATCCTGGGCGTACTTCAGTATTTCCCCTTCAAAGACCTGGGTAAAACTCTTTTCCGAATCGATAAAGAACAGCATCCCGAAATCAATATAATCCGTATGGAGGCAGCGGAGCAGATTTTCAAAGTACTTTTTACAGACCCCCAGGTCCCGGCTTACATCGTACTGTTCCTTGATATCCGTGGACCCGATATGTCCCTGGATATGCATTTTATCCCGTTTTCCCGCCAAAGCCTTGCCGATATTGGTCCGTACCGTTTCACCGGGCATAAAAAGGTCCATCATATTGATACCCTGCTCCAGGGCGGTCCCGATAACCTCGTCCACCGTAGCTGGGGGCTTAGTATCCAGGTGCTCGGCTCCAAGCCCGATGATGCTGGCGGAGATCCCAGTATTGCCGATAGGGCGATACTGCATTGTCATTATTTCTTCCCCGCCGATCGAATCGGCCGCAGTTCCGCTTCGCTTACCAGGGTGGGGTCGTCGACGCCTATGGGCAGTTCCCGGCCCTCCTCTCTTTCCACATCCTCTTCCTCGAACAGGGACGCGTCTGTATCCGGTTCGGGGGTCACCACCAATTCTTCGTTCTTCAGCTTCACCGAAATAACCTTGGTGATCCCCGATTCTTCCATAGTAACCCCCAGGAGGGTCTCGGCGCCGGTTACGGTTTTCTTGTTATGGGTGATGACGATGAACTGGCTGGTGTTACCGAATTCCCGCAGGAGCTGGACAAAACGGACAACGTTATCCTCGTCCAGGGCGGCGTCGATTTCGTCCAGCAGACAGAAGGGGGAGGGCTTCACCATATAGGTGGCAAAGAGCAGGGCTACTGCGGTCATGGATTTTTCGCCTCCCGAAAGGAGGGAGATGTTTTCCAGCTTTTTCCCCGGAGGCTGGGCGTAGATTTCAATCCCACATTCCAGCACATGGTTAGGGTCCTGGAGTTGGAGCAGCGCCTTACCACCTCCAAAGAGCCGGCGGAACATATTGTTAAAATTTCTTTTTATCTTATTGTAGGTTTCACTGAACAAGTCCGAGGACTCCGCCCGGATTTCCATGGTGATCTTTTCCAAATCGTCCTTTGCCTTACTAAGATCCGCTAACTGGTTGGAAAGAAAGTCGTAACGTTCCTTAGTTTCCGTAAATTCCTCCGGGGCCATAAGGTTAACCGATCCCAGATCCTTAAGGCCCGCCCTGGCCCGGCTCAGGCTCTCCCGCAGTTCCGCCGGCGCCGTGGTGATGGTGAAAATCCGTTCCTCAAATTCCATAAGATCCCTGGAGTGGGTCTCCCGGAAATTATCCTGAATATTCTTAATCTCCGTGTCGGATTGAACCAGTTCCATGTGGATCCGTTCCAGGGTGTCCTGCACCTTGGCAAGCTCCGTCATCCGTTTTTTGATGGTCTCCTGTTTCCCCGCCACATCTCCGTTCCGTTTGCTGATATCCTTTTCAAGCTTTTCCAAATCCGCGGTCAGCTGCATACCCTTCCGCTCTATTTCGGCAAGCTCCATTTCCGTATCGGAGATCCGTTCGTTGATTTCGTCAAACCGCTTACGGGCTAAGAAGAGTTCGTCCCGAATCGTTTTAAGGAGCCCCTCCTGCCCGGCCAATTCCCGGCGTATAAGCCTGGCCTGTTCCTCCGCGGACTGGGCTTGCGTAGACATCCGTACCCGGCCAAGGCGGAGTTCCTCCAGGGTCGCCCGGTATTCGTTTATCTTCACGCTCAGGCTTTCGTTGTCCTGTCTGAGGCCGGAGATCCTGCTCCGCCGTTCCACAACCCCCTCATTGGCAGCCCGGATTTTAGCGTCCAGCGCCCGTTTCTTGGTGATGATCCCCTCGGGGGCGAGAAATTCGTCGATAAAGGCGGGGGTACTTTTCCTATAGCTTTCAAAAAGGGCCAGTACCTTGTCCCCTAATCCCGCCGCATCACTCAGGGCCGTTGCAAGCCCCTCGGCGATGTGCTTTAACTCCGCCGCAGAGGGTATCTGTTCCCCAGCCTCCGCCCGGTCCGCCGCTGCAGCCAGATCCCGGAGCAGGGTTTCCCGGCCGGAAAGGTGGGTCCGCAGCAAAGCCAGGGTTTCCTCCAGGGCTGCCTCGGTACTCCTCCGTTCCGTAGCGGAGTAGCCCGCCTCCCGCAGCCCCGCATCCAGGGCGGCAACGATATCATCGGTAATAGCCTCCAGGGCCTTTTCGTGCTCCCCCCGTTCCCTCTCCAGGCCGTGTATCTCTTCCTCATTCCGGCGTACCCCCGAATCGTTTTCCCCGATACGGGAGGCCGCGGTCTGAATATTTTCCTCAAAGGAGGCGATGTTTACTTCTATATCGTGGACCTTCTTCTGTAGGTCCCGGACTGTTCCTTCCTGTTCCTCGACGTCCTCGGTGAGTTCTTCAATTTTTATGCCGATAGCCCGCTCCCGGCTCTCGTTCTGCTGAATAGCGGCATTGGTTTCCGCCCGCTGTTCTGTTAGGAGCCGCCCTTCCTTTTCCCGGGCATTTTTTTCCACCGCCAGACCGTAAATATTCTTCTGGAAGTCGACGAGTTGTTCCTCCATGGAATTAACCACATCCATGTTTTCTTCCAGGGATTTGTTGATGGCGTCAATATCAGCCCGGATTGAATCCCGATCGGTGGTTTTTTTCTTAAGGTTTTCGTTCCGTTCATCCCGTTCGTATTTGAATTGTTTTAGCCGGAGAAGCTGAATATCCAGCTCAAACTGAAACACCTCTTCCCGTAAAGTCCGGTATTTCAAGGTTTTATCGGCCTGGATCTTAAGCGTATCGTAGGATCGCTTTACTTCCCCCAAAATCCCCTCAACCTGACGCATATTCTCTTCGGTTTTTGCGAGTTTCCGCTCCGCCTCGGCGCTTTTTACCTTGAAACGGGTAATTCCGGCGGCTTCTTCGAAGAGATAACGCCGTTCATCGGGCTTGGAAGACAGGACTTGGTCGATTTTACCCTGTTCCATCACGGAATAGGCAGCCTTACCCACCCCGGTGTCCCAGAAGAGTTCCCGAATATCCTTAAGTTTGACCTGGGTGGAATTGATATAGTATTCGCTTTCCCCGGAACGGTAGAGCCGGCGTTTAATCTGAATCTCCGCCACGTCCATGGGGAGCCGCCCGGACTCGTTCTCCAGAGTCAGGGCTACCTCCGCCACGTTAAGGGCTTTCCGGTTTTCAGTACCGTTGAAGATGACATCTTCCATCTTTTCGGCCCGCATGGCCCGGGAGGCCTGTTCACCCAGAACCCATTTGATGGCGTCCACCACATTGGACTTACCGCATCCATTGGGCCCTAAAAGGGCGGTGATCCCATCGGCAAAATCGACCCTGGTCCGGTCGGCAAAGGATTTAAACCCGAATATGTCTAAGCTTTTAAGAAACAATGCATAACCTCTCATAGTACGGTGAATACCGTACCGTTGAATCGAAGCGAAACGGAGTTTCGCAAACTCCGTTCTCTTTTATAACATGCCAGGCGTATCAATGAAAAGGGAGAAGGAAAACCACGAGGGGAAAGAAAAAGAATAGAAACCGCAAAGGAGACAGGGCGCAGAAGAAGGGAAATATAGAAACAACCCAAGCAAGAAGCACAATCCGGATTTCACATGGACAAATCCGGTCCATTTTCTTCTTTCTCCTCTTCTTCGCCTTATGCGCCTCCGCGGTTAAAAATCTTCTCTGCCATTTTTTCTTTATTTCGCCTTATCGTCCAGCTCTTTCAGGATGGAAAGCTCCGTTTCGCGGTCAAAGTAACGGGCCTTGTCCTGGTGGGGAACCAGATTTATCATCTCGCCGATGGTAAAGGTATGGTGAGGCTCAGTCCGGGCCACAAGAGGTTGGGTTTCGGTTTTAAGCCAAAGGTGTATATCCGCCCCCAGTGGTTCAATCACCTCGACTTTAACCTTCATATTGTTTTCCGCTGAGGGAGTTTCGGTAAAGCTTAAGTCTTCCGGGCGGATACCAAAATAAATCTCTTTCCCAACATATTCTTTAAGGTAGGACACATGTTCCGCTGCGGGTTTCAGGTCGAAGGAACCCTCTTCCAATACGATATCCCCGCCCTTTTCGGCCACCTTTACGGTGAGGAAGTTCATGGGCGGCGATCCGATGAATCCGGCTACGAATTTATTGATCGGGTGGTTGTAGAGATACAGGGGGGAACCAATCTGCTGAACCCTTCCGTCCTTCATAACTACGATTTTACTGGCCATGGTCATGGCTTCAACCTGATCGTGGGTAACGTAGATCATGGTGGCATCCAACCGATGGTGGAGATCCGACAGTTCAACCCGCATCTGCACCCGAAGCTTTGCATCCAAGTTGGAAAGGGGTTCGTCAAAAAGGAATACCTTGGGATTCCGGACAATGGCCCGTCCCACGGCAACCCGCTGGCGCTGCCCGCCGGAAAGAGCCTTGGGCTTACGTGTCAGAAACTTCTCTATATCAAGAATTTTTGCAGCTTCATGGACCCGGCGGTCAATTTCTGCTTTATCCAGCTTCCGGATCCGGAGCCCGAAGGCCATATTCTCATATACGGACATATGGGGATACAGGGCATAATTCTGGAACACCATAGCGATATTTCGGTCTTTTGGGGGGACATCGTTCATCTGTTCCCCATCAATCAGGAGTTCCCCTTCGGTAATATCCTCTAAACCGGCGATCATCCTGAGGGTTGTGGACTTTCCACATCCCGAGGGCCCTACAAATACGACAAATTCCTTGTCCTCGACGATAATGTCGACATTGTCCACGGCGCGGACATTCCCTTCATACACCTTGCAGATGTTTTTCAACTCTACCTTTGCCATTTACGGCCTCCCTTATTTGGGTTATCTTATATTTTTTAGTATAAAATTGATGACCTGCTTTGTCAATTAAATGAATTGACAAGACCGTGACCAGGTTACATAATAAACCATGACTTTGGCTGATAAAGTAACCGCATCGCGTCTGGTTTTTGCGCCCTGTTTTTTTATTGTTTATCTTCTTCATATAATAGCGCCTTTTTGGGTCTCCATAACGGCGTCCTGGACTGTACCGGTTCTCTGGATTCTCTTTTTTATCACCGAAATCACCGATCTAATTGATGGTAAAATCGCCCGGAGTCGAAAGGAAGTGAGCGATTTTGGCAAACTCTTCGATCCCTTTGCGGATACCCTGGTCTGGATCACCTTTTTTCTCTGCTTTGTGGCAGACCGTATCCTTCCGGTGATCCCCTTTTTGGTGATTTTATACCGTGAATTCGGCATTCTCTTCCTACGGAATCTGATGCTGAAAAAGGGAATCGCCATGGGCGCCCGGAGGGGGGGGAAAATCAAGGCTTTTGCCTATATGTTTACCGGGATAGCCGCTCTCCTTGCTTCCAGCGTTCAGCGTCTGGGGATAGGGGGTTCCTATTTCGGTATCCTCCGCATCGCCGCGCTAACACTTTTTATTATTTCCGTCCTAATTTCCTTGATTTCTTTTGCCGATTATATTTCTGTATATAAACAGGCCGGAAAAGCGGAAAATAAATAGAGGTTTTTTATAAGAACCTATTGACATTATTTTCATTAGAGGATAATTTTGTTCTTAACGCCTGTTAAAACAGGCCTATGGATATCGTAATTGCCTGAAGTCTTTTGTAACAATTAAATGGCAAAGATGAAAGTGGCTTGACAGTCAATTCGTAGGTGTTGTAGTGTCTGCAAACCGTTGTAGACAAACACAGCGGGGGAAGTTTCGCCTTGGCGGAAACTTCAGTGTTCTTTGGCAATATAGGGAAGGGGAGAGTGATGAAACTTCGTTTCGTCTTGGAGAATTGGCTAGGCCAATTCTCCCGGGCTGATGCGGAGCGGAGTCAAAGGAAGAAACGGCAAGGTTGTCCCGCAAGGGCGGCTAAGCCGGG
>NZ_JAJQRB010000030.1:0-24316 GCF_046533075.1 Treponema primitia
ATACCTGCATACACCCGCCAAACTAAGATTTAAACCGCCATTCATAGCCGATTTATTTCTTTGTCTGACAAGGATTTACCTAAAAATGGCCATTTGTATATTTCACAAAGGTCATTTTTTACTACTTATTGTATAAAGACTTAGCGTTGCTAGGGAGTGTGCCTTAAACACGGGAAATTGATTCGTTATCAAGTGCGTTATCAATTTCCAAAAATGGGGTTTTTTATGCATAACGATTTCACGCTGTTTACGAGGAAGTATTCGAATGGGACGAAGGTGGTGTTTTATTACGCCTATGATGATGATGGAGTACGAGTGGGACCGTGGACTACGGGGTGTGAGGGGAAAACGGCGGCACGGAATTACTGTAACCAGTTATTAAAAAAGGATATGCTGGTACCAGGGAAAGGGAGAATTGAGACATTTGGGGATTTCGCCGTGGGGTTCTGGGACCGGGGATCGGTGTATGTTGAGAACCAGGATGGGCGGGCGGACATTACTGACTCGTATCTCTGGAACTGCAGAAAAATGCTGAAAAACCAGATTCTGCCCTACTTTGGGAAAACGCCGTTGGGGAAGATTACCACTGAGAATGTTAATTCGTGGCTTCTTGGGTTCAAGAAGCGGGAAAATAAGGCTTACCAGAATACCTATGCAAATTCGGTATTTAATGTCCTTAACGTGATGATGGGTCAGGCGACTGAACGGGGACTTATCAAGTTTAACCCCTGCTCTATTGTGCGGCGGCTTAAGAATGACCGGAAGCCTATCCATATCCTTAAGGTTGATGAGGTGCAAAAACTGTTCCCCGAGACTTGGGAAGGGGTTTGGAACCATCAGGAGATTTCTTATGCTGCTAACCGGCTGGCTTCCATGACGGGGATGCGGATTGGGGAGATTGTTGGGCTGCGGAGTGAGTATGTATACCAGGACTATATTTATATCTGCGGGCAATATGGGGATTTTGGATATGGACCGACTAAAACGAAAGAGACCCGGACTATTCCGCTTATTCCTGAAATGATGACGTTGCTGCGCAAATTTGCGGAACGGAACAGCAAGGGGGACCGGTATGTGTTTTCCGAGGATGGCGGGGTAACCCCTTATGGACGGAAGACAGTGTATAACGAACTTCACCGGGCGTTGGAGAAGGTTGGCATTGATAAGGCCGAGGTTAAGCGGCGGGGGATTTCGGTTCATGCCTGGCGGCATTTCCTGAATACCGAATTGCTTAAGCAGGGGCTGACCATAGAACAGGTGCAATCGGTGACAGGGCATAGGTCTGACCGAATGACCGAATGGTATACGCATCTGGACCCCAGGGATCTGACCGATGTGATGAAGGCGCAATACGTTATAGCGGGGATTCCTTCCGGGCTTGATAAAGCTGCCCAGGTTAAAATAGCACGGGCTAAAATAGCGAAGGCTAAGAAACAAATGCCGCTTGAACTTGTGAAACCGGAAAGCCCGAACCGTAAGGACAATATTATTCCCATGCCGAAACCAAAAGCAAGACAAGCACAGAAACAGGCATAAGATACAAGATACTGATTTATACGGCTCTTACCGCTCCGGCGGTAGGAGCTTTTTTTTTGCTCGGGCGCCGGGAATGTATGAAATGAAAAATTGCACTTTTTACGTAGATATTTTCTCTTGCTCTTGTGCAACCATTTGGGAGGTACAGCGGAATATTTTTTTACCGGAGGGAACTGTGGAAACCTTATTGACCATTGCGGAATTGGCGGCGGCTATCAAGCTTGCGGAACAAACTATCAGGCGGTATGTGCTGCATAAAGAAATACCCTTCCACAAAGTTAAGAAGGTGGTACGGTTCCGGCCTTCGGAAATTGAAGCCTGGGTTAATGCCGGGGGGAATATGGCGGGTGTGGATGCTGATGACGGGGATGATAAAGAGCGGGACCTTTTTGATTTCCCACCGGAAACGGATAAGGGGCAATGATGACGGACATTGAAAAGACCATTGAGGAGGCGCGGGCGGCGGTGCTGCCCTTTGAAAGCTGGGAGCGGTTGACCGGGGAATCGGGGGCGGCCTATGCCGCATTTTGCGTTTACCGGGATTTTGGGGCGGAGCGGAATATTCGTAAGGCGGTAGAAAAGCATGAAGGGGATGCTGGCAGGGCGGCGAAGCGGTACCGGATGTGGCGGGGATGGTCCATGCAATTCAAGTGGCGTGAACGGGCGGCGGATTACGACCAATACCTTGACCATCTGAAACAGGCGGAGCTGCGGAAAACTATCGAGGAGCAAGGGCGGGTCCACCGAATGGTTACCGGGAAGATGCTGCAAGTGGTGAGCAAGAAATTGGATTTGATGGAACCGGGGGAGCTTGCACAGGGGACGGTAACAGATTGGGTGTCCACGGCTATTCGTGCGGAACGTGAAGCGGCAGGACTTACGGCGGGAAAAGACAAGCCGGAAGGACAGACTGATAAAAACGGACAAATAACGTTTATTCCCGATTTTGAGGGACTATAGGAGCGGGCCGGGAACATGGGAACAACAAAGGTATTCAAGCCAACTACGGTGCAAAAAAAAGCGCTTAACCTGATTAAAAGCGGGGCTAAACATATTCTGTTGTTTGGCGGTTCCCGGAGCGGGAAAACAACGGTGCTGGTGATGGCGATTGTATACCGGGCGTTACGGTTTCCCGGTTCCCGGCATTTGATTTGCCGGCTGCGGGCAAAGGATGCTCGGTCCAGTGTACTGCGGGAAACCTTATTACCGGCGCTTACCAATACGGTGGGTTCTGCGGGCTTCACCTACCTGGCCCATGAAAACATGATTACCCTTTTCAACGGCAGTGAAATTTGGATTGGCGGGCTGGGGGACCGGGAACAGGCGGATAAGATTCTCGGCCATGAATACAATTCGATTTATTTTAACGAAGTTTCGCAGCTTTCCTATGCGGCAGTTACTACGGCCTATAGCCGTCTGGCTATGCGGGTTCCGGGATGCCGGAACCTCTTTCTGTATGACTGCAATCCGGGCAGCCCTTTGCATTGGGCATACAAAATATTCGTAAAGAAGCAGGCGTTTCAATCCGGGGAAGCATTACCGAAACCGGAGCTTTACGCCTCCATGCTGCTTAACCCGGAGGATAACAAGGACAATCTACCCGCTGACTATATTTCTGACATCCTTGACGCTTTGCCTGAAAAACAAAAAGCCCGATTCCGGGATGGGCTTTGGGTTAAGGCTGAGGGGGTGATTTATGACCAGTTTGAAGAAGATATGATTCTTGATCCTGGGGAGCTTCCTGAAACCTTTGACCGTTTTGCTGCGGGGCAGGACTTTGGGATGAATATCACAAATGTGAAAATCGGGATTAAGGATAATCGTATTTACGTGCTGGATGATTGCGGCAGCTATAACATGACCACAAAAACATTTAACGAGGAACTTTTACAACGGGGGTGGTTTAACTGGAAGGGGGAGGATATTGATTTTTCAATTTTCTGTGATCCGGCCGGAGGGGAGCGGATACAGGAGATTACGAACGGGATGAAGGCAAATAACAGTGTGGACGCGGGCATTGATTACATCATAGCGAAGATGGAGCGGCGGCAATTCTTTGTATCGTCTGCGTGTACCGGGGTACTGTCTGAACGATGGGATTACTGCCGGGATGAGGATGGGGAGATTATCAAGGTAAATGACCATTACATGGACGCCATGCGGTATGCCATTTTTAGCGATGCCCAGTTAGGAGTGATAGCCGCATAACTAAAAGTAAATATTTTATCGTTATGTTGCAAGGATACCATGAATATACTTAAGAGAATTATCCATACCACAAAACAGAAAAATAGTGAAACTGAAAAAAACGTTGAAAAAACCAGTGACATAGATCACTTTTCAGCGGGAAATTTTCCGGATTTTTCGAATTCTACCGTAAAAAAATATGTCGATGATCCGTACTTATTCAACGCCTGGGTTAATATTGCTGTTGGCATTGTGATACGAAATGTTGCCAGGGCGAATTTTACAGTAGTACGGAGCGGCAATAAAATTACGACAGGAAAACTGTATGCATTATTTAATAGGCCAAACAAAATGATGAGCTGTTTTGATTTGTGGAAAGAGACTGCGGCATGGTGGTTGCTTGAGGGGGAGGCGTTTTGGTGGTTTGGGAATTTCTATGCCGGTGGAATTCCAAATGAGATTTATGTACTTGATCCCCGCAGGATGCGGCATGAATCGGAGGGAACTATTTTGGACGGGAAATGTGGGCGGTGGTTTTATCAGTCGGATACCGAACTGATCCCTATTTTGCAGGATGAGATTGTGCATTTCCGTGAATGGAACCCCTGGAATCCGCTGCGGGGGGTTAGTCCGTTGGTTTCTTTCTCATTGGAGCTTGAGCAAGATTACTATGCGAACCGGGCGAATTCGCAACTACTGAAACATAATGCGGTGCCCCAGGGGATTCTGAAAACAGACCAGGTGATTAGGCCGGAGGAGGCTGACGCATTGGAAAGGAGGTGGGAAGCGAAGTACGGGGAGGCACGGGCAAGCCGGAAAATTGCGGTCCTGGGGAAGGGGACAGAATTCAAACCTTTAAGTTTTACCCCTGAAACGGTGAAGCTCTTTGAGCTTAAACGGTGGATTGTCTATGCCATCCTTGCCAAGTACGGGATACCGCCCAAGGTGGCCAATATCCAGGATAAGGGGAGTCCTTTATCGGGGAAGGATACGGCGGAGCAACACGCCGAATTCTGGAAGTACACCATCGTTCCTTTGTTAAAGAACTTTGAGGACATTATCAAAACGCAATTTTTTATGCGGCTTGGACTTAGCGAAGTGGGCACATTTGATTTGGCCGATATTCCCGAACTGCAGGAAAGTGAAGATGCGCAGAGTAACCGGGATATTGCAGAAATTAATGCGGGTCTGAAAACCATCAATGAAGTATTAAAAGAACGGGGGAAGGACTCAAAGCCCTGGGGGGATATTTGGTATCGGCCACGGAACATGATACCGACAGCAAAGGGGGATGAAGTCTAAGCATGGGCGGTGTTCTCATTGTGAGCAAAGCACAGGGTATCCTTCCTCTCTGTAAACGCTACCTGACACAGGCAGGGTTTCAGAATGTGCAGATTACTTCCAATGAGAAAGATGCGCTCTACTATGAAATCAATGAACTGAAACCGGGACTGATATTTATTGAGAGTTGCTTTTACCAAAGCGCCACCCCTTTTATGATGGGAAAGCTATTACGGACTATGCCAGCATTAAGAATTGTTGCCTTTTCCATTGGGGAGTTTCCTGACGAATTGGCTATGGGCTTTTTCTTCTGCGGGGTTAAAAGCTATTTGAATTTTCGTGATGAGTATAGTGAAGTATGCTCGGGTCTCCAAAAAATACTGCACGGTGAGGAATACTGGATGCAGACTGTTCAGCGGCGTATCGAGTTGCAGCCGGAAATTCCTGATTACGATTATGATATTTCCCCCCGACAAATGGAGGTACTTCGATTGGTTTGCAATGGATTTAAGGTAATTGAAATTGGTAATACGCTGCAAATTAGTAAACGGACCGTGGAGACCCATAAGCAGGATTTATATGACCTATTGCACGTACGTAATGAGGGGGAACTGATAAAGATTGCCTTTATCCTTGATTTGGTACAGAAAGCAGAATTGTGTTTTTATGGCGGCGCCTGAACCGTAAGGAGGAATAGCAGGAATGATAGTGCGGACTAAGCGGGGAGATTTTGGGATACCGAATAAATCGGTATTACTGGAATTTCTTCGGGGGGAATTGGGAATTAAAAATGAGGAGGGAGGAATTAGGAGGGTGGATTCGGGATTTGAATTCATTGCGGCAGTTCCTTTTACCCTTTCAATGAAAACGGAAGAAGGGCCGGAGGGGGTGGCCTGGACTTTTTCGACCTTTGATCTGGACCGGTATTATGAGCGGGTAGATCCTGCTGGCTGGGATTTCAAGCGGTATCTGGATAATCCGGTTATTGAGTGGGCCCACCGCTATGATATTCCGGCGATTGGCCGGGCCGATGGACTTCACGCCGATGACAAAGGGTTGCATGGGAACATCATCTTTAATGACAAGGACTATGATCCCTTCGGTTGGGCTATCGGGGAGCGGGTTAAGGCCGGGGTGATCCGGGCGGGGTCGGTGGGGTTCCGGGTGTTGGAAATTGAGATTCCTGACAAGAAAGCTGCGGAGGATGGAACAACGCTGATATTCCGTAAGCAGGAGCTTTTAGAATTCAGTGTGTGTAATGTTCCGGCTAATCCCTATGCCTTGGCTAAGGCAATGACAGAACAGGAACCGGTGGAGGAGCTTACGGGGATTCGGCAATTTATGGGGTTCATTGGGATGAGGAATTAGGGGCAGTACGCTGCTTTTAGCAGCTATTCTATTTTTTATGGAGTGATGTATGGATGAGTTAATTAAGGCGGTACGGGAAAAACTGGCGGCTATGGCCACAGTTGAAAAGACCGGGTTTACGGACCCGGCGAAGGCAGCGGAATACTTCCGGGAAAAAGAGATTATCCTGGAGGATATTTTTAAGATTTGTGAAGCCCTGTCTAAACAGTACGGGGATGAAACAATGGCTTTGAAAAGTACGGTGAAACACCTTCGGGATGAACTCAAGGGACAGGCGGCGAACCCTCGGGAGCTTACCCGGAAGGAACTACAGTACCGGCTCGGTAAGGCGTTGGCGGCGGCCTGGACCGGGAATCATGGGGCCTTGGCGGAATTAAGTTTTACGCCGAACCTCAAGGCCGATAACTGGACCAATCCCCGGGATGTGTCCTGGGGAGAAAAAGGCTGGAAGGTAGAGCGGGCAGCCCTGGGGGAACCGATGGGAAATATGGCTACCAATGATCAGTACCTTATCAATCCCATTTATGAAAATGAGATTATGCAAGATGCCGCGAAGAAAAGTGTGATGATGAAACTGGTCCACAATCGTTCTATGATGGGGCCGTCTATCTTCCTCCCTACTCGGGACCGGGGCGGGGTGCAGCTTCATTGGCTCACCGCTTATGGGCAGCAGATTACCGGCTCGAAGCCCCAGGGGTCGCAGCGGGTGGAACTTAAGGCGTATACCCTGGCGGGGTATATCCCCTGGTTCGATGAATTCGAGGAAGATGTCTTTACCGACCTGGGCGCCATGTTCATCGACGAATTTACCGAAGCCTACGGGCAGGAGTTTGATCGTCAATGTCTGCTGGCCGATGAGGATCCCTTCACCGGGGCTCTGGCGGCTGATGGGACGGTGGAGGTAGAGATTGCCGGGGCGGATATTAACGCCTTAACATGGAAGGATTTCCGGGACGCCGTGTATAGAGTTCCTGCAGAGGAGCGCAAGGATTGTGCATGGTTCCTCCATGAGACTCTCCTTAATCATATCGCCAATATCGAGGATGCTAACGGGCATCCAATATGGCGGCATCCCACAGAGGCTATGCCGGGAAAACTGGACCTGTACCCGTATCATGAGGTTTCCATCATGCCACAGATTGGGGCGATTGAAAATGACACGCCCTTTGCCATTTTTATGAATCCGAAACGGTTAAAACATGGGAATAGGCGGGGTATCGAGATCAAGAAGTTTGACGGGACCACAGAATCAATGGAGAACGGAGAGCTGTTCCTTCGGTTCCGCAAGAGGGATGGGTTCCTCGTTACCCGGCCATCGGGGAATATGGTGATCCTGAAAACAAAACCAGAATAAGAAAAAAAAGGAGGAAAGGGTTATGATAATCAATAAGTGGGATGTGGATGTTGAAAAGATGATGTGCAGGAATCTTTCTAACCGGATTACGGTTCGGTTTACCGATACGGGGAGCGGCATTGACGGTAAAATTGATAATGTGCCGTTGCCCTTGCTTTCTTCCTTGGCACGGCATCAGGGCGGGGCGGCCTACCTGGGGCGGCAGCTCGGGGAAGCGGAGCGGGTTTTTATGCCGGAGCTGGTAAAAGCCCGAACAGCGTAACAGAAAAATTAGGAATGAAGAATTGGGAAGGGACTGTCCGGAGATTATTCGGGCAGTCCCTTTGGTTTGTATGCTGATACAGGTTTTCTAAAATAATCGGGATTGCGCTTGTAAAGGGCTGCCTCAATGGTCTGTTCTTCAAACCAATAATCAATATTTAAGGGAGCTATACGACAGATTTCAGAAACACTGGTGTAGCCCCATTCGGACATTTCAAGATCATCGTTTAGAATGGTATAGCCGAACATGGTATCTTCCCGGTCGTACTCGCAAATGAAAATATCGGTTCCGCCGTAGAAGTAATGGAAGATAGCGGGGTGGTCGTTTTTTCCGTGGGTCTCGTAAAGTTTAGGACATTTTTCAAACTGCTTCGCAAGCCGTTCTATTGGCTCGGCATAGGTTTCGGGATTGGCGGCGGTTATCAGTAATTGGCTGCGGGGGATGATGATCGCTAGTTTATCAGCTATTTCAAAATTAATTACCATGGGATGCTCCTTGTGGGAAATAACCCCCGCATAAGCAGGGGCGGTTTGCTTATATGGCCAATTTATAAGCCTTTTTCTCTTTTTCTTCTTTTTCGCGGCTTACTTTCTGACTGCCTTTCTTTGCCCTAATTTCGTCTAGGGTTTCATGGCTTGAAATATTGCGCTTTGGGCGGCCTGAATAAATCCAGGCTTTGCGGTTACCGGAGAACCAGAACCCCAGGGCTTTGAGTTGTTCCCGTACTTCTTTTGAATTAAAGCAGTAGATCCAATAGCCGATGATTTCTATCTCACATTCAAGGTTTATGATTTTCTGTAAGATTTCCTGAAAGGGTGTAACCGCATCGGCGCCGGGTTTCCATTCCTTGTCCTCATAATACGAATTGAACGAATGGGACATAAAGCCGTTTAGGAAAGTATTAAACTGCCCTATGATTTCTTTGGTAATTGCTTCCCCTTCGGGTCCTGCGTGGTCGGGGTGGTACTGCTTGAGTAATTCCCGGTACCGTTTTTTGGCTTCCTCTACTGATTGGCATTTTTCAAAGTAGTTCATGTTCTAACCTCTTAATGATACTAATTACCCCCGCATAAGCGGGGGGATGGCGTTACAAAGTTACTTTTGATAGTTCAAATGGCTCCTGACTGAAAATACACTTTTGGCATTTTGATTTGTCCTGACAATGGCTACAAATTGAAGCGGGTTTGTAAACTGCTAACAGTAATTGGACCATGTGATCTACTGCGGCAGGCATTTTTTTTCCTAATGCCCAGGCAAGGCGCCGTACAGATACGGTAGCCGTTTCTGAAAATTGCGGGGTATAGGGTTTATGACCTGGTACGGTTTTTCTAGCCCTAATTGGAGCGGCGGAAACTTGCTGGCTGGACCTGCGGGTATCAATTCCGGCTTGGGTAACAAATTCTTCATCTTCTTCCTCTAACATAGAAATACCTCTAAAAAAGAAATAACCCCCGATAACTAGGACCGAGGTAAAAAAAGACTAAAATAAAGCAAGCTGCCCCCCGGTGAGCAAGGGATTTTCGCGGGGGCCTTTGGTGTACGTACGGACCATGAACGCCGCCCATTTTTGGGCGCTTTTTTTGTGGCGGAAATACCGTTTTGCGGTGTAGTAGTTACCGAAGGTGGACAGGGCCGGGCCGGGTAATGTGTGGGCTTTTACAGTAGCGAAGTATGGACAACAATGTACCCGATCAAATTGACACGGGAAAACGAGAACCAAAGCTAGATAGAATTTTCTAAGCATAAAGAACTCCCTATATGAAACAGCGATAGTACCGGACGGACAACGCCGCCGTCCCCCCGGTCCCCCCCCTTTTTTTTGCCCCTATTGAGGTGGTGGGACCCTGGGGGCTCACAGCCCCTTCCCCCAGGGTTCCACCACCGGGGGCAAAAAAAATCCCGAAGGGTCTTGGAAAACTGGAAGGTAGGACAGTGTTTTCTAAGCGGTGTTTGGCGTTAGCCCTGGCCCCCGTAGGGGGTTGGCATGCCCCTTGCCTGCCCCTCAAGGGCAGATAAGCAAGGGGCATGCCAAAAGGATACCGGGGAATAGGGTTTATATGGGCAGAGAATCCTGTGGAATTGTTTTGAAATATTGGTGTAAGTAAATGATTTTGAAATTGCGGAGCAATTTCTTCCTACTATGGGGGCGTTGCGGGGTTTCCCCGCAGAGAGGGGGAGCGGAAAACCGAAGGTTTGGAGCGTGGGGAGAGACTTCTCCCATTTTCTGATTTCTTGAATTCGGTGCCAGGTACCGATAGGCCGAATGATTGGAATAATGCTTGACTAATTATTGCAATTCCGAATAATAAAGTTATGAAAATGGATATAGAAAGTTTTGATTTTAATACTCTGGAAGAATATATTTCTAAAAGCCAACATATTAATTGCACAAAAGATTATATCTTTCATTATACCGGACTGGAATCATTAATTAATATGCTAAAGACAAGCACCCTGTGGGCTACAAATTGTGAATACCTAAATGATTTACTTGAATTAAAGGATATAGAAAGATTATATAAAAATATCATTGATAATGCTACGGATGAAAAATTTAAGAAATATATTGGTATATATAAAGAAGATATTCATGAGGGGATACTGAAGAAACTAAGAAAACAAACCTATATTATTTCGTTTTCAAGGGACAATGATTCAGTAGCTATGTGGAAAAACTATGGGAAGAATGGTATTGTTTTAGAATTTGATACGCCAACCATGATAGATACTGTTAAGGTTGATGAAATTAATATACTGGATAGGGATGGTGCAGTAAAAGAAATATCCACTATAAAGCGATATGGAGAAGCAATGTATGATGATTCAAGAATAATAAGCATCCTTGAACAATCATTTGAAGCCCTTACGAGATTACATGAGATAAATAATCCAGAGAAGGAAAAGGAAATCCAGGATAATCTTTTTAATGTGATATTCGACACACTTAATGCTGCTTTTATATTGAAAAAAGACAAAAATTTTAGCTATGAAAACGAAATCAGGATAGCGTATACCCTAAAAGATGAATATGTTGGGAAAGTTGAACACTTTAGGGCAAGAAATAATTTAATCACTCCTTATATTGTTATTGATTTTAATGGAAAATTACCTTTGAAAAGTATTACTATTAATCCTGAACAGAAAGATGATATGTATGAAGATGGTATAAGGAATTTATTAAAAGCATATGACTATGATATACCCATAAATTATTCAAGTAGTAAAGTACGGTAGGAATGGCAAAGGAATCTGATATAAAATAAAAGGATAGAGCATTGGCGACTCAGGGTGGGAAAAACCTTTTAGGGACTACGATGTAGTATAATTATTCCTATCACGGATAAATTTACTGAACCTGTTCCATTCTATTTCCGTGTCCGGTATATTATTTTTGCAGAATGTCAATGTATCAAAGGATATTTCATTGTTCTTTTCTCCCTTTGTATATTCAAAATTGCATCCGCTATATATGAAATATCTGCACATTTCTATAAAACCAGACATTTGAATATAATATTCAAATGCGTTTAGACAACTTGTTTCTTGAAAAATCATAGCACCCTTACTTAGTATCCGATTAAAATAAATTCTTACCGTTGAACAAAAGTCGTTGTCATATTTGAACACATTCTTTGCCCTAATACAATTAAAATCTTTGCAAATTTTGTGATTTAAAAAATTTGTATTAGTATCCTGTATTACTTTTATGTTGTCACTATTGTATTTTTTGCATTGATATTGAATTACGTTTCTAACAAATAATGATTTATCAATACAATAATACTGGTTAGTATCATTGATACTTGGAATGAAATTGATAAAATCAGGTCCGGAACATAAATCTAATATTTTAGCACTGGTAAAATTATTAAATACTAATGGCTCAAATTTTTTCCCCTGAAGGATATAAAAGTTTTCGTAGGAATCAACGAATATTTCTGCTAATTTTAATAAGGATGCATTATCTTTTGTATTTTCAAGATTATTATAATAATTTAGAAAGTATCTTGAGACTTCTAACAGAGTACTTTTTTCATCTTCGTCAAATACATTTGCGTAATGGTCCATAAGATATTTAATTGCTTCGGATTCAACGATTGTGAAATGGTAATGTGCTATTAATTCAGAAAATATAGTCAACGGAATATTGTTCTTGTTTAAGAAGTCAAGATTGAAGCCACCTAATGATGCTATTTCATCTATAACTTTTGTATCAATTTTCATTCTGTCCATCATTGCTCCAGGAGTTTTTGCATATTGGGCCAAAGTACTTACGATACTTACACAGAGTATAGCTAGAATGGCCGGAATAGCAAGGGGGTGCGGTGCCTCATAATTGCAATATAACCAAAAATCACAATAGTTCCACGGTTGTCGCTGTTTTGGGAAAAAGATGTCACCACTACCATGCTTGAAATGAGCTATAAAAGTATCTCCCAGTTTAATCGTGAATATAAACGATTTTTTGGCGATCCACCTTATAGGGATAAAATAAAAGAAATATCGGTAGAGATAACTTCATTTTAGGAAATGGCACATATAATATATTGTACATTGTGCCAATAGGTTAAGCGATGAATTCCCACTGTGCTGGGGATTAATTCAAGAGTACTATTGATCTATATTAAAGATATATATTTGATGGGCATGGAAGCGCAAACCCTTTACTTTATACTCTCTTTCTTCCGGTATTCAATAAGTAAGTCCAGATGCTGCAAAATAAAATCCTGGGAGTTTTCGTCTAAATTATTAAAATGGTAAATAATCCGTTCCAGCCGTTCATTCTGCGGATTGTCGAACATGGTTCCTTCGCCGGTTTTAATCCAATGCTTATTAGCCGCAAAGGTAAAACAGACTAAGGAAATAAGATGGTCCTTTACTTCCCGCCGTCCTTCTTCAATGGAGGCAATCATGGAACGGCTTATCTTAATCCTATTTGCAAATTCTTCTTGGGTAAGCCCTTTCGCTTTACGAATTTCGAGAAGCCGATTGTTTATTGAAGTATCAACTTTCTGCTTGTTACCCGTCATATCTTCCTTTCTTCCTTATGTATTACTTCACGAAATTGTCATGGTACAAAGATACCTGACATATTCGACCCTTAGTTAAAAAGGTGTGTCGATATTTATGTGTTACCCTCTCTGAAAAAGGTACACCATTTCAGATCGTTTATATTTCTAAAGGAATGATAATGCGGAAACAACTTCCTTTCCCCTTTTCAGATTCCACCGTAATCTTCCAACCATGAGTGTCGACAACACCTTTCACTACGGCAAGTCCTAATCCCATCCCTTGTTCACGACGGGAATTAGTACCACGGTAAAAGGTTTCAAATACATGGGGAATATCTTCCTCATGTATGCCTGGGCCGTCATCGCTCACTTCAATAATTATCTGATGGTCTTTGCTATATGTGCCGATCTTGATGAGGCCACCACTTCGGGTATATCGGAGACTGTTATTAACGAGATTTTCTATTGCCCGGATAGTAAGAAGTTCATCCATTGAAATGAAAGTATCTTTTGGCAAATCAATAGTAGTTTCCACACGGCGATTTAAAAGTTCTGCATCGTCCTTGATACGTTCTGTATATGTGGAGAGAAAGGTAGAAAGATTTATTTTGGAAAGATTACACCGCCATTCACCGGTGTCAAGGCGTACAAAATCAATAAGATTGTCTATCATGCTTTCAAGCTGATCTGCCTTGGATACGATGATTTCAACTGAATGGGTCTGTGATACCGGATCAGAAGTGATACCATCACCAATAGCCTCGGCATACCCTTTAATGAGCGCCAGAGGTGTTTTGAGATCGTGGGTGATGCCCATGATGAAACGGGTCCGGCGTTGTTCTTCTTCCTTGAGGGCAAGCCGCATCCGGTTGAGGGAACTGGTAAGGGAGGTTATTTCATTGCTGCCTTTTACGTCAACCGGTAAATCCAATTCTCCTAATGCAATGCGCCGGGTTGCTTTTTCTAAAACAAGTACCGATTGGGTAATGGATCGGGCAATAAGCAAGGACATGATGATCACAAATAGTAAAACAAGGGCGATAACGCTTAATACTATTCTTCCCATAAAAACAAAAGGACTCGGAGGACGGGGTGCTTCCCGATCAAATCGCAATAAAATAAATATCTGGCCTTCCCTCAGCCACGGCGGCGATTCAAAGCTGTATCCATACCGGGAATTTTCGGCTTTGATTAATGAGAGTATTTCTGCCTCAGTTGCAGTTACACCGGAAGAAAAGTTATCAAGGGTTGAATAAATCACCATCAAATCATCTCTAAAAACAGTAATATCTGTATTTGGCCGGGTATGCCCAATAAAACCAGCAACAGAGTCCCATTCCGCAGCGGTAAAATTTTCATTGAAAAAGGGTGTTATTTCTTCGTAAACAGGAATATTGAAGGTATTGTTTTCATCGTGGAGACGCATGATCAATACCTGGGCGCTGATGGTTAAAATGGGCAATAGGATAATACCGGCAATTAGCAAATGAAATTGGGTTTTTATTTTCATAATCCTGTGCCTTTTATGGTATCGGAGTTAAGCCGGTAACCCATACCGTGAATAGTCTCGATGTAGTGGGGATTTGATGGATCATTTTCTATCTTTTTGCGAAGCCGCTGCATATAAACCCCTATGGTGGTGAGATCTCCATACTCATTTTTCCAAACATTCCGGTATATTTGTTCCGGTCCAAGGGGTTTTCCGGCAGAGGTGGTTAGGCAGGCCAAAATAGCATATTCTTTGGCTGATAAAGCTATTCTTTTTCCCTCTTTTTTTAGTATACAGGAATCATAATCCAGAATAAATGGACCAAAACTGAATGACTTGCTTTCATTGGTGTTTTGTGTATCCTGACTTCTCCTGAGTATGGATCGAACCCTGGCAACCAATACCTTTGGGGAAAATGGTTTGGTTACATATTCATCGGCGCCATATCCTAAGCCCGTGATAATATCTTCATCTGTATTCCGGGCCGATACAATCAATACGGGTATATTACTGGTATGGCGATATTTATGGAGAAATTCGAATCCATCAACGCCGGGGAGATTGATGTCTAATATAATAAGATCGGGTTTCCATTCATCTAATATGACAAATGCCTCCTCGGCGCTATTGGTTGATTTTATTTCGAGCCCTTCTTTCAAAAGGTATAATGACATGAGTTCAACCAACTCCTGAATATCCTCTATAATTAAAATGTTTCCTTTCATAAGTAACCTCTTTGGTACTTGTGGGTTTTAAGCCATTTTATAATACGGCTATCATTTTTACAAGTTGAAAGGTGAAATATAACAAAATGTTATAAAATATTTATCTGTTGTTAATGGCGTTTTTTCATGTCAAATTATATAATCCTTTAACAAGGATACTATGATGGAAAGCGCTGACAAAACAACCATTACCTATCGTATCAAACAGGTTCGGGAGGCGTTATGCCTTACCCAAGTGAAATTCTCCAGGGTCATATCCCTTTCCAGCGGATACCTTGCGGGGGTGGAAGTGGGGAAACGGAAGGTCAATGAGCGGGTTGTCAAGCTGATCTGCGCTTCCTTCTCTGTCAACGAGAAATGGCTCAAAAGCGGGGAAGGTGAAATGTTCGGCCAAGGGCATAATGAGTATACTAAGCTGGTATCTCTTTACAAGGAACTCAATCTCCAATTTAGGGAATATATCTTGAAGCAGATTGAACTTCTTCTGGACATACAAGATAAAAATCCTTCTGACTTATGCAACATTATAGAAGGCTAGATAATTTAATAAGAATGCCAAGTGGGGGCAAGCTTTGGTTTTAGATATGGTTGATGTGCCTAATGTTGAATTTCAAAAACTGTACAGTACGGCCTTTCCGGTCATTCATCGGGTGGTAAACTATATCACCCGATGCGAAGAATCGACTGAGGATATATGCCAAGAGACATTTTTCCGTCTTTATGAAAAGAAAATGGTTTTCCCTAACCCGGAAGAAGCAAAATACTGGCTAATAAGAGTAGCAAAAAATGTCGCATTAAACTATATAAAACATAGAAACAGAGAAACTATCGCATATCAACGGACCTTTCGTGAAATTGTGCAAGACCAGGATGGGATCGAAAACATCCTACAAAAAGAGGCGGATAGGTTGGAGATTCGGAAAACGCTTGAAAACTTGCCTATCCATTTATATGCCGTAATTATTTTAAAAGAATATGGGATGTTGAATTATAAAGAGATAGGGCGTGTTCTTAGTATTAAAGAAAATGCGGTGAAAGTACGCGTTTACAGGGCAAAAAAACGGCTAAGTTATTTTTTGATAAAGAAAGGGCTTGCTTGTTCTGCATCTGGATAACAGTTAAAGGGGTTTAAAATGGAGTTGCTTGGATTTTATATGATGGTAGATGAATTTACTTTGGATAAATTAGTGATATTTAATGCTAATCATCGTAATGAACTGAAAGATACCAACGAAAATTATCTAATTAATAAATTATGGGATGGTTTACATTTTTTATTAACTGGCTCATCAGCTTATTTTCCGGTTAAAAATAATAAATTGAGCGAATCCATTGTAGGAGTTCATATTCTTGATACAAAATATGACCATTTTATTGCCTGTATTAAAAATAATGAAGTACCGGAAATATATAACGCAATGAAAAATATTGACATAAAGGAATTGGAGAAAAAATTTGATCCAAAAACATTTAAGAAAAATAAAATACATCCAAATATATGGAAACAAGACAAGCGGAAAGAATTATTTCAAGAATTAATAAGTGAATATAATGGATTACTTGAATTTTATCAAAGAGCCTTAACTAAAAATGTACATATAATATTTAGTGTGTTTTAGCCAGAGGAAATATAACAAAATGTTATAAATTATTCATGCCCTGTTTATGGAATTTGCAAATTTATCATTGTATTTTAGCAAGATGAATCAAAAAACCATGTTTTTTGTCTGTATAATTCTATTTGGTACTGTTGTAATGCTTTCTGCCGAAACCGCACTTGATTTAGACACGGCGGTTGCCCTTGCATTGGAACACAACCTCGGCCTGAACCGGACAAGGATTGAAACGGCGGGAAAAAAACGGGAGTCCGACCGGTCATGGAATAACCTTTTACCCTCCATAAATGCCGGGGCAAATGTAAGGCGGGGGACTTCTCTAACCGGCGATCTTCCCCCCGGTGGGGATGAGTGGACGCCGGGGCTTTCATTGTCTGCAAGTGTAAGCCTCTCCCCTGCGGTTATTGCCACTATGAAAAAAACAAAGACCGATTATGAAGTGGGGATTATTAGTTACGAAGGGGCAAAACAAGAACTGGAACTTGAGGTACGGAAACTTTTTTATCAGCTTTTACTGATCCATGCTAATGTTGAACTGGCGGAAGAAAGTATTGCCTCCGCTCAGGCGCGGTATGAAGAAGCTTCCGCCCGTTCTAAGGTTGGTCAGGCGTCTAATCTTGATGAACTTTCCGCGAGGGTTGAGCTTGAAAATCTGAAGCCGGATCTCAGGAGCGCCGAGACGCAATATGTTAATGCTCTGGAAGGTTTTAAACAAATCCTGGGGCTAGGTTCTGATGAAGTAGTACAGCTTGAAGGACAACTGGAAGTAATAATACCAGGGGCGCTCCCGGAAGGCATATCGGAAACGAGAAAGCAAGAATCCTGGACCATTACTGCCCTGCGAAAATCCTTGGAATCCTTGGAAATACAGCGAAAAATTCTCTGGAATCAAGCCTATATGCCAAACCTCCAACTTTCCTGGAACAGCGCTCCAGCCTATTCAAATGATGTTTTTGCCGATAGCAGCGGCTCGTTCTCTGTGGGCATCGGTATAAACCTGGACAGTTTTTTACCCGGCTCCGGTCAGCGGACTAAGATAGACGCTGTTGATGATAGTCTCAAAATTTACCGAAGCCAAATTCAGGAAGCTCTTTTGAATCAGGATATGCGTATCCGGCAATTACAAAGAAGCATTGGGCAATCCATTGAAACTATTGAAGCATTAACCCTTAACGGGGAGCTTGCGGAACGAACCTATGAAATGTGGTCTGAATCATACCGGAGGGGAACTGCGGATATGCAGCAGCTCCGAGCAGCGGGAGACAGCCTTTTGCAGGCAAAGAACCGGGTAAAGCAGGAGTTTTATAATCTTGTAGCTGCAAGCCTGGACTTGGAAAAAGAATTAAATATCCCCTTTGGGAGTTTATGGCAGTGATTTTAATTGAACCACAAGAACATAGGAAAACATGAAGTTTTATCTTCATTTTCTTCAGTGCGATCCGGTGTTTTTGTGGTTTTTTTCATAATACTCAAAAAGGAAAGGAGTTTATAATGGCAAAGCAAGGTAAATCAAGGAAGCTGCTTATTTTTATTGTTACTCTGGTTGTGATAGCGGGACTGATTATCGCACCTTCCCTCTTAGCCGAAAAAAGTAACGTCGGTGGGCCGGGAGGACCCGGCAGCGGGTTCGGAGGACCGCCGAGGTCAGTGACTTCATCAGACACCTTATTTTCGGTTCGTATTAATGAAGCGGAAGTAAGGACTATACAGGCATACATAGAAGTGAATGGAAATATTATCAGTGAACATCAGGTTGCGGTGGTTCCTGATGCGGCGGGAAAACTGGTATCCATGCGGGTGGATATTGGCGTTACGGTAAGAAAAGGAGATATTATTGCGGAGATCGATCCTTCCCGTCCGGGGATAAGCTATTCATTAAGTCCGGTATATGCCCCCATCACGGGAATGGTGGTTACGCCGCCAATAACGGTGGGTTCCACAGTTTCCACAAGCCAGACGATTATGACTATTTCAGGAAATGATTCATTGGAAATTGAGGCGCTCATTCCAGAACGCGAAATTGGACAGTTACAGGCGGGGCTTAGGGCGGCAATTACCTTAGAGGCATTTCCCGGCGAAACCTTTACTGCCGCAGTATACCGGGTTTCTCCGGTGGTGGACCCCAATTCACGGACAAAAAAAGTTGTATTGCGGTTTGAGAAAACTGACCAGCGGATAAATTCAGGTATGTTTGCCCGGATTAAGCTTAATACTCGCACATATAGCAATGTTATTACTATTCCTACGGATACTCTCGTGGAAATGAGGGAAACCACAGGAGTTTATGTGGTCGAAGATGTAAACTCTGTGGATTTAACCGGCACAGTTATTTTTAGAGAAGTTGTTACTGGTGTTACAGTAGATGGGGTTACGGAAATCAAGACAGGATTACGGGTTGGTGAACAGGTGGTTATCCAGGGACAGCAGTTCCTTACCGATGGGGCCGCAGTACGGATAGTAAACCGGAGGAATGACGCATGAGTGTTTCACAAAAAATTGTAGCCCGCCCGGTTTTGGGGCTGATTGTTTTCGGCCTCATTGCAATCATCGGTTTATACCTCGTGTCCGATGTGGCTATTGATATGTTTCCTGAAATGAATAATCCCATGCTTATGATAAATACCACCTATAGCGGCGCAGGGCCTGAGACAGTGGAAAAAACAGTAACAAAACTACTGGAATCAACGCTCGTAAATATCGGTGGTTTAACCAGCATGAATTCTACTTCTTCCGAAGGAAGCAGTATGATAACCCTGGAATTTGATTATGGGACGAACCTTGATAATAAGGTCAATGATATACGGGACCGGTTGGACCGGGTTAAGAGGCGCCTACCTGACGATGTGGATAGCCCGTCAATTATGCAATTCGATCCTTCATCAATGCCCATATTGAGGATTGCTGTCCGGGGGGACCGGACACAAAATGAACTGCGTAAAATTGCTGAGGATACTATCCAGGACCGGCTGGAACAGATAGATGGTGTCGCCTCCACGGATGTTATGGGGGGGCGGCAGCAGATGGTTAAAGTGGAAGTATCCCAAAATCGTCTTGAAGCCTACGCGCTTACCATTACCGAAATCAGCCGGACTCTGGCAAGCCAGAACTTGGAGCTTGGCGCCGGTTCCATTGAGGATAGTTCAAAAAATTACAGTATCCGTACCACCGGGGAATATACCACCATTCAGGATATTGCGGAAACGGTAGTCGCCCAACGGAACGGCGCTGATATACGGCTTCAGGATATTGGGGCAGTCTCCCTGGGTTATCCTGACGAAACTTCAACGGTCTTTATCAACGGTGAAAGCGGTGTCTATGTTATGGTAACAAAACAAAGCGGCACTAATTCAGTAGCCGTGGCTGATAAAGTCTATGAGCGCCTGGAAGAAATTAAAAAACTGCTTCCTGCCGATGTAAGTCTTGAAATAAACGAAGATAATACCTCTCAAATCAGGGATATGATAAATGAGCTTATCAGTTCTGCCTTACAGGGGGCGGGGCTTGCTATGCTGGTTCTGTTTGTTTTTCTGCGAAACATTAAAAGCACTATCATTATTGGGATTTCAATACCTTTCTCAATCCTTGTTACCCTTCTGGTGATGAGCCTTGCGGGTATCACCCTTAATATGCTGACCATGACCGGGCTCATCCTGGGGGTTGGTATGATTGTGGATTCATCAATCGTAATTCTTGAAAATATTTACAAATTCCGGGAACGGGGGGCGAAGCCTGCCATATCGGCAGTATTGGGAAGCCAGGAAATGATGTCGTCCATTGTTTCATCAACCTTAACGACTATCTGTGTTTTTATTCCCATCATGTTATTCAAAAGCAGGCTGGGTATGATGGGGGAACTTTTTCAGGGCATGATTTTTACCGTGGCTATTGCCCTGGTGTCAAGTCTTTTTATTGCAATATTTCTGGTTCCTATTCTTGCAAGTAAATATCTTGTTTTGCAAACCCGTACCCAAAAACCATTGAAAAACTATTTTCTTAAAAAAATGGATTCCCTGGTTGAAGGGGCCATCAACGGTCTAATCGCCGGATACCGGCGATTGCTTGATTTGGCGATACGACACCGCTTGGTAACCGTTGCCCTGGTTGTCGCCATATTTGCAGGGTGCATACTAAGTATCTCCAAAATGAATATCGTTATGATGCCTCCTATGAATGAGGATTCAGTGAGTCTCAATGTAAGCCTTCCCTTGGGAACTACCTATGAAAACACCAAGGCGGTAATGCTCCAGCTTCAGGAATTTGCCATTGATGAAATTAAGGGGGCAAAAAACATTATTGTTAATGTGGGGAATTCCGGGCGTTCATTTAACGGGGCGGGGACTTACAAGGGAGAATTGAGTATCGGTCTTGATATGGATAATCCACAGGCCGATAACAGCGCAGTAGTAATGGCAAAATTGCGGAACCATTTTAATGATTTCCCCAACGCTACCTTGAGTTTCAGCCAAGGCATGGCCCGGGCAATGGCAGGAGGTTCCGATATTGATATTGTCCTTAGGGTTGATGATATTGATACCGGGCTTGCCGCAGCGCAGGAAATTGCAGGGATAATCAAGGCTGAGGTTCCTGAACTGACGGAAGTTTCTGTTGATATGACCGAAGGGCTGCCCCAGGTTGAAGTGATTATAGATAGGACCAGAGCCTATAACCTGGGGCTTTCGATAAACAGTATCGCTAATGAGATTGCCGCTTCCATGAATGGCGCTACCGCTACTACATTCCGGTATAGCGGGAACGAATATAATGTAACCATCCTCCTCCGGGATGAGGATCGAAAAAAACTTCCCGATCTGGACCGGATATTTGTCGCTTCATCGAATGGCTCTCTTATTCCTCTTGCCAACTTTGCTTCTTTGGAAAAGGGCTTGGGGCCGGTAAGCATCAAACGAGAAGATCAATCACGGGTTATTCATGTAACCGGTACATTGGAAGATGGATACCGGGCGGATACGGTGGAAAATAAAATAAAGGATGTCCTCAGCCGTAATTTTGTTGCACCGGGGGGGGTTACTATAAGTTATGCCGGACAATGGGGAGAGATAACGAAAACTATCAGGACATTCATCATGATTATAACTCTGGCAATACTGCTGGTGTTCGGGGTTATGGCCGGTCAATATGAATCCTTTAAGGACCCATTTATTAACCTGTTCACCATCCCCCTAATGCTCATTGGAATAGCGCTCATATATCTTATAACCGGGCAATCAATAAGTATCTTTACTATGGTGGGCCTGGTGATGCTGGTGGGTATTGTGGTAAATAACGGCATCATTCTGGTGGATTATACTAATCTGCTGGTGGGCCGGGGTATTCCGGTACGTGAAGCCTGTCTTGAAGCCGGGGCCTCACGGCTTAGACCGGTGCTTATGACCACCCTTACCACTATCCTGGGACTTATCCCCATGTCCTTTTTCCCCGGAAAATCGTCTATGATGATCCAACCAATCGGCTTAACCGTTACTGGGGGGCTTACTTCCGCTACGTTTATAACGCTGTTTTTTATTCCTGTAATGTATTCGTTCCTTAATGAACGCCGTGGCGTTCGAGAACTCCGGGGGAAAAAGAGGAAATTAAAGAAGGTATTAGCCTTAAACACAGAAGTAGGGGATGAATAATATGAAACGACTTGAAGTTATGGCCAATCGTTCAGTTCAGGAAGAAATTATTACCGGCCTGGAAGAAGCAATGCCGGATTTTTATTATACCTTTATTCCGGTTGTGCATGGGAGGGGGCGAACCCAATACCGCATGGGAACCCCTACATGGCCGGAAGAAAATTTTATGCTTATAAGTTATCTGCACGATGAGGATGCACAAAGAGCAAGGGAAATTATAACCGAGGTAAAACATCGTTTTCCCGAAGAAGGAATAAAAGTATTTTTTGTTGATGGAGAGCATACAGCAAATACATGAGGAAAGTGGGAGGGATTGAGTTAATCGAAAGTGCATCGGTGGTGCAGAGTATACTCAAGCTGGCACCCCAAAATATTAATCCCGTTGAAATTTATATCTTGAAAAAAGGGCTATTTATGGACGCGATGTTTCGCAAAAAGGTAGTATCAGATGGAAGTTATAAACGATGCTTCAGTATCAGTTAATCGCCGTATAGCTCAAGTACGGGCTGTGCTGAACATTTCCCAAGTTAAATTTTCACGGGTTATATACTTGTCCAGCGGATACCTTGCGGGGATTGAAGTTGATAAACGGAGAGTCAATGATCGGGTTATCAAACTTATCTGCGCTTCCTTTGGGGTCAGTGAAAAATGGCTTCGCGATGGTGAAGGAGAAATGTTTGATCATAATCATGAAAATAAATACGCTACACTGATCGCGCTTTATAAAGAACTTACACCTGCTTATCAGCAGTATATTTTAAAACAAATTAATCTTCTTTTGAATATTCAGGATGTGGATAATAGTAAAAAGCAGACCCAAAGCAATCAATATGTCCAGAACATTATGTAAATGTAAAAAATGTGGTAAATATATATTCACGGATTTAAAGATGTGTCCGCGATGCGGTAAGAAAAAATCCAATATTCCTTGGTTGATAATAAAAATAATTATTTTTATTATTGTGGTATTATGCGGAATTGGCATATATGTATATTCAACGGAACCTGTTTTTAGACATTTGACTAAGTAAATACGATGAAGCCTATTAAATTATGATATTTTCCCAACTTTAATCCCATTCAGATACGTCATACCCTTACGTTCTTTGCATAATGAAATTATAACAGAATAATCGGTTTTTTCTTTTTCATTTAATAAAAACGAAGTTGATATATTTTTATTTTTTGATAATTTGGTATATAATTTTATCATATCCTTATATTTATCTAAGTTCTTATAACTATATATAGTTTTATTTCTTTCTTCCTGGGTTGATTTTGAAATATTTACCATTGTATGATTCATAAAATCAGATGAATCTAGAATAGAAATTATTTCTGACTTGTCTTCATCAATATCTTTATATATTGGTATAGAAATAATGCCATTTATTATATTTCCAATTCTATTCATTTGGTAATTAATAAAAGTATTTATACTTTCATAATAATAAACATCATCTATTTTAAAATATAATTTATCTTGACTATATGAAAAAGTATCATCTATATTCATTTTTGCAATCCCATTAAATACTGCAAGCAAGCATCCTAGACTCGATGAAATATTTTTAAAATATGATTTCAGTACAATTTCGGCTTTTTTAGCCTTTTGCTTTTGAGGAATATAATTAATTATAAAATAGAATAAATATCCCTAATGATAAATCGTAAAGGATTTTATTAAAATGTTTAGATGGGAAATTATTAATAAAAACTGGTATAAAATAGATTTCAAATCCACAAATGACAATTAAAGAAAACGATACAAATAAACCAAAATAAAATATTATCCTTCAAGGACTTGTAACAAAATTAGTGTAAACGGCTATACTACTTAGAAGGAGCAA
>NZ_JAJQRB010000031.1:0-7710 GCF_046533075.1 Treponema primitia
CGGGGCCTCCGGAAGTTCGAGTCTTCTTCTGGCCGTAAATACAAAAACCCCACCTGGCGGTGGGGCCTCAATTTAGCTTTGCCCAGAAGAAGACTCGAACTTCCATGCTTGTTACGGCACTGGTACCTGAAACCAGCGTGTCTACCAATTCCACCATCTGGGCCTGTTTAAATACTATACACCAGGTTGGACCGGAAGGTCAACGGTTTATCCCTACTCGATCCACCCTTTAAGCGCCTCATGGGCTATCTTTAGCTGTTTGGGAATTTCTATGTGCTGAGGACATTTTGTCTCACATTCCCCACAGGCCACACAGAGGGAAGCATCCTGTTTGTCCCTGGTCGAAAAATAGTATTGCCGCTTGACGGGCTCAAAGGTTCCAAACATGACCCCGTTGTTGTATTTGGCAAAAGTATCGGGGATTTTGACGCCCTGGGGACAGGGAAGGCAGTACTCGCAGGCGGTACAGGGGATCGAGGCCATGGATTCATATTTGGCTTTGACCCGGGTGAGGATGGCCTTTTCCTCATTGCCTAAACAATTCGGTAGGGCATCGGGCTTGGAAAAGATTTCGATATTTTCTTTGATCTGCTCCAGGGTGGTTACACCGCTTAAAATAGTGCTTACCTGGGGATAGTTGATCATATGCCTAAAGGCCCACTCAACGGCGCTGCGTTTTATCGGAAATTCATCGTAGATTGCCTTAACCTGGGCCGGAGGAGACGCCAGACTGCCGCCCCGGAGAGGTTCCATGATAACCAGACCGGTACCCTTGTCTCCCGCCAGCTTGATCGCTTCTTCGGTGGCTTCGTGGTCCACATCGATAAGGTTCTGCTGGATCTGGCACATATCCCAGGAATAGAAGGAAAGAATGTCCTTAAAGGCAGGCAATTGGCCGTGGTAGGAAAAGCCGATGCCGCGAATAAGTCCTTCGGAACGGAATTTTTCATATTCCTCGATGATTTTCCTCTTTTTTATATCTTCCCAATAGGGCTTCTGAATATTGTGGATCAGATATACATCAAGATGGTCTGTGCGGAGCTTTCTCAAGGTATTTTCAAGGTTACGCCGTATATCGGCCTGGGTTTTCATCGTATGGAAGGGCTGTTTGGTAACGATCTTTACCTTGTCCCGCCGGGCGCCTTCCAGGGCTTCGCCCAGCACCGATTCGCTGGTGGTATGGTGGTAGCCATAGGCGGTGTCAAAATAATTGACCCCATGATCCGCCGCGTACCGGATCAGCTCAATAGCCTTTTCCTTATCTACCTGGGCCTCGCTGGCGCCGGGAACAAAGATCCGGGGCAGCCGCATACAACCCATACCCAAAAGGGATACCTTAAACCCATTCTTACCATATGTCCGGTATTGCATCTCTAGTCACCTCTCTAAAACGTTTCGCTTTGTTCACTATAAGCCCTGAAGAGGAGAGGCCGTCAATGGTCCTGCTCTAAATTTTCATTTTTGTTCCATTTTTTTTCCCCGGGACCAAAGCAAAAATCAGCATGACCCCCTATACCACTTATTATGGACCATTATATTTATCCAAATTCTATATTACGGCCAGAAGCGGCGCCGCTTGCAACGAAGTTTCCCGTACAGGAAACACAGGATCGGGGATACTGCTTCGATTCCCTGGGGCTCAATCCCCTTTCGCTTCCCCAGGCTAAGCGGCCCCGGGAAAGGTTGAATTCCGATGGACCCGGAGCTTTGACAGACCAGGATCTGCTGGCTGTACTCCTCAATACGGGGGTTCAGGGCAAAAATGTCAGTATCCTGGCCATGGAGTTACTGGAGTTGCTGGACCGGAACAAGGAAATTCCTTCAATTAAGGAACTCTGCCGGCTAACCGGCATGGGGGTAAGTAAGGCTTCGGCCATTGTGGCCATGCTTGAATTTGGCAGGCGGCGGTGGGGGGCCTCGGGAACCCATATCAAGCACCCGACGGATATCTTCAATACGGTCCGCCACTTTGCGGATCGCCGGCAGGAACGGTTTGTCTGCCTTTCCCTAAACGGCGCCCACGAGCTTCTGAAGGTACGGACCGTCACCCTGGGACTGGTAAACAGGACCATTGTCCACCCCCGGGAGGTCTTCGCGGACCCCATCCAGGATCGCGCCTCGGCAATTTGCGTAGCCCACAACCATCCATCGGGACAGTTAAAGCCATCCCCGGAGGATGGGGAGATCACCTTTCAGCTATTCGAGGCGGCGAAAATCCTTGGGCTCCGGTTTCTGGATCACGTGATTTTTACCGATACGGGCTATTTCAGTTACCGGCAGGCGGGATTACTGGGGAGTGATTAAGGAGTTTAATGAAGCTCCGGGTATTAAACCAGACTCTCGAATAATACCGGGAAAAGTCCTATATTAGGGTATGAATCGGATTCAGTTTTTCCCGGTATTGCTTATCGCTCTTCTCTGTATCACCGCAGGTCCGGCAGCGGGGGATTCAATAGAAGAGATCGCAGGGAAAGGTCTGGTTGTCCAAAGTACTCCCCCCATGGCCAAGGTATTTATCAACGGTATAGAACGGGGACTTACTCCCCTTAGGCTTGAGAAT
The DNA here is from genome assembly GCF_046533075.1 of Treponema primitia. Taxonomy (GTDB): domain Bacteria; phylum Spirochaetota; class Spirochaetia; order Treponematales; family Breznakiellaceae; genus Termitinema; species Termitinema primitia_B. Next base: position 2,561 of record NZ_JAJQRB010000031.1, read on the forward strand.
ATTCCCCGGGGTGAATACGATATTAGACTTGAAAAGGACGGCTATGCGGAACGCCGGATCTGGGTTTCCATACGGGAAAACAGCAGACTGGAAATAAGCCTAAACCTGGGAGAAATCCTGGGAACCCTCATTCTGAATATAGACCGGGCAGCCGGAAGTCCTCCGCCGGAAAAAATGGCGCTGAACCCGGAAATTACCGTGGAAGGAATAACCCAAACCGATCCCGTATTTTCCCTGCCCGCGGGATACCGGGTGGTCCGAATCCGGGCTTTTGGCTGGGAAGAGGTCATCCATTCTGTCTATATACTCCAGGATGCTATCCAGCGCTTAAAGGTGGAAATGCGGCCCGCATCTTTCAGTATGACCGGTGCGGAGCTTCGCAGGGCTCGGTTCAATCCGGCAAATTCCGGTTCCCTGGGAATCACCGAATTCAGCTTTAATGTATCCGGCCCCGGCGAAGGGCGGATAAATATACTGAACGAACGGGGCGACATGGTCTTTGCAAAGGATCTGGGACCCTTTACCACCTGGTCCCAGTCGGTGGCCTGGAACGGTCGTTCCTCTGATGGAACGCCCCTCCCCGACGGAACCTACAAGGTACTACTCCTTACCGAATCCATGCTCCGGGATACTTCGGCGCCGGTGGAACGACGGGCTGAAATGACCGTAAGTATCGATAGTTCTATGAATATCTATCCCCTTTCCTCCTCGGGGGCAAACTCAGGGCTTTTCTTTAGCCCCCTGCCGGACATTCTCCCCCGGGGCTCCTTCCAAATAGACGGAAGTATGCTCTTTGGCAGGGCCGCTGCAGCCGGAGAGACCTGGGACGCCCTCCCCTTCGCGGCAGCCCTGAGATTTTCCCCCCTGGAACGGCTGGAAATGACCGCAGCCCTGAATGTGACACCCTTTTTTGATGGCGGCGCCGTGACTGGGCTTGGGGGAACCCTTAAATGGGTCTTCAAGAAAGCCCGGGCGGAGGCGCCGCTGGGTCTGGCCATGGGGCTTTCCTATACCTGGGCCGGAGAGGGAACCCTCACCCCCTTCGGAACCGCCATAGGCGCCGGCCTCTCACTACCCCTTTCGTGGCGACTGGGGACGGCCCTCTCTCTGGCGCTAAGTCCGGAAATCCTCTGGACCGGCAAAGAAGGCTACCCCACCGACCCCATCCCCAGGGCCCTCCTCTCAGGCGGACTGCTGATCCGGCAGTCCTTCTTTACCGCAGGGCTATCCCTGAGATCCGAGTATATCTTTTCCGAAACAAGTATGGATTTCGGACCCCTCATGGCTGCCGCTGAGATCCGGTTCTTCCCCCCACCTTCAAGTATGGTTTTTTCCCTCCTGGGAGGCGGCTGGTTAGAGGACGGCCGGGCCGGTGGTTTCGGGGGGATAGGAATCGGACTAATCTATTAAGTATAATAGACCAATGAAACTGACACGAACCTTGCTTTTAAGAATTACCGCAGGCCTTGGGTTTCTTCTTATCGCATACAGTCTTTTCCGGTATTTTACCGGCATCCATGTTAATGATGAGCTGGAAAAATTCTTGATGGATATCATCATTTTTGCCGCCCTGGGGATGTTCGTCTATAACCGGAAACTCGGGGCCGATGAAAAGAAGGCCAGGGAAGCGAAGCTCGCCGCGGCAAACGAAACTAAACAGGACGAGAAAGAATGAAGTTCAAAAGGGCCAACTTCCTCCTCATAGGTACCGTATTGATGATACTTGGAGGGGGTTGTGCGTCCTTAGCTGAAACCGGTGGGAGTGTCCTGGATGGTTCCGCCTTTGCGGAGAAAACCCTGGCGTCATATCGGGAAGAACCGGGTAAAAAAATCCGCCTCGACAGGGTACGCCCTAAGAATGGGCCGGAGTTTATCACCATCCGTATTGACTCTATACCGAACCTGCGTATCAAAGGTTCCCTTCCGGACGGGGAGGGCAATTTCTATCTGAGCTCTCTGTATTTTCTCAGCCCCAACACCAACGGTTGGAACGAGTTTACCCTTGAACTTTCCGGGATCGGTAGTTTTGTCGGTAACGATACTGCCCAAGCCGGAGCGATTCTTCAACTGAAGGGTCCGGTAGAAACCCTGGATATCAGCGAAGGGAAGATCCGCCGGGGCGCTTCCCGCTTAACCGGAACCCAGGCGCTTGCTGCCCTGCATAACCGCCGGGAACGGGTAGAAGCTATTACCCAGTGGATGAAGGAACAGCCTAACCTTCCCGATTTTTCAGATCGGGAAACATTTGAAGAATACTGGACCCCCCTCCTCTTCCCGGAGATAGTAAAGCGAAAGGAAAGGCCCGCCGCCTGGACCGAGGGAGAATCCTGGGTCATAGGGGAGGATGTAAAATGGAACACCGTTTATACCGAATCGGTTTTCCCGGAAGAGCTGTGGCCGGTACGGAATTCCGGAACCCTGCTCCGGGACTGGGAGGAAGCATCCGGGTGGATCTATTTTGTATTTGAGTGGGATCGCATAGTAGAATCACTCTCCAAAAAGATTGAGCTTAAAAAAACAAAGTGAGGTGTTGACATGGATGGCGAAAGTGCAGGTTTTTCACTATTAGAGCTTTTCAGAATGGGCGGGATTTTTATGTGGCCCCTTCTGGTTTTTTCGGTGGCCACCATCGCCATTGCCCTGGAACGGGCAATCTATATTTTTTACCACAACCTCCGGCTTGAGGATCTTGAGGAAAAGACTGCGGAGTATATCCACGCCAAGGATATGGAAGGCGCCCGGCAGTATCTTTCCGGCTTAACCAAACGCCGCATGGGTGCGCGTATACTCCTGACGCTGGTCAACCGCTCAGGCTTATCGGAACACCGCATAGAAAAGGCTGTGGAAACCGAAGCCCTCACCTGTATCAATTCCCTGGAAAACGGCTTCAACTTCCTTGTCGCTCTGGGTTCCATTTCCCCCCTGACGGGCTTTTTGGGAACCGTCTCGGGAATGATCGGCGCCTTCAAGTCCATAGCGGAGGCTACCGAAGTGAACGCCCAGATCGTCGCCAACGGTATTTACGAAGCGTTGATCACCACCGTGTTCGGCCTCGTTATCGCCATCATCGCCATGATCGCCCACTCCCTCTTTTCCCACGTGGTGGATAAGTTCGCCAAGGATGTGGAGAAAAGCTGTTCCGACCTGATCACCGAACTGGTTACGAGCGCTGAGCTCTCTGCGGTAAATTAAGGGCCATGAAACTCCACCGGCGAACAAAGCAGGGCTTTGAAGATACCAGCGCCTCCAGTGATGTTGCCTTTCTTTTGATCATTTATTTTATTGTCATCGCCGGGTTTAACGTCAACAAGGGCTTTCTGATGAACCTCCCCGCCAAAGATTCCACCCGGCTTATCCTGAAGGACGATCTGCTGCGTTTCGATCTGGACGACACGGGAACCCTACTGCACCAGGGCGAAGTCCTGAACCATGCTTTGGCGGAACGGGAGATACGCAGCGCTATTGCCGCTCATCCCAATCTGGCGGTAGTACTAACCGTAGACGGCAGAGCCCCCTGGCAGACGGTAGTTTCCTTTGTTGAGATAGCTCAAAAACTGAAGGTGGAATCATTCTCCTTCACCATGAAGAAAAATGACCGGGGCCCGCCATGAACCTTCGGCGGAACAAGAAAAAATTTACGGTCCCCATGAACTCCATGTCCGATGTAGCATTTCTACTGCTCATCTTCATCATGTTAGTATCCCTGATAAATTACCGCAGGGAAGTCAAGATCGATTACCCTGAGGCGGCAACGGCGCAAAGAACCAGTGCGGAAAAAAATCTGGAGATCTGGGTAGACAAGCGCGGCGCGGTGTACCTGGATGGAGTCCCCAGTAATCTTAACGCAATAGAAACTGCCATTACAGATATTTATCGGAATGCCCCGGATACCCGGGTCCATATCATCGCCGACCGGGACACCCCCTTTGCGGAAGTGAACAAGGTACTCCAGGTACTCCAGTTTCTCCAGTATCGGGTGGTAAGTTTTGTGGTAAAAGATGCGTAAACCTGCCTATTCCCACCCCAACCTTGTCCGGCTCATCCTTTTTCTGGCGGTCGCCGGTATTCATGCAGTATTTATACTCTTCTTTGTCATACGGGTTAATGCCATCCCCGTGGTAATTGAACAACCCCCAATGGTGATGAAGCTTACGGATATACAGGAGGAGGAACCTCTTCCACAACTGCCTCCCCCGCCTCCTCCCCCGCCGCCGCCGGAATATTCGGAACCACTCTCAAACACCATAGAAGCCATAGCAGAAACCATGATCGAGACCGATGAGGCGCCGGATCAGATCGTCGTCTCCGGTATCATAGCGCCCCGGCAGGTCGAATATGTGCAGGAAGATTACCTGCCCATGCACAGAGTTTCTGCAGGCCCGATCTTTGCCGAAGGTGAAATAAGAGAGCGCTTGATATATCCGCCCATCGCGCTGCGGGCCAAAATAGAGGGCGTGGTCTACCTGGAACTCTTCGTGGACCACCACGGGCAGGTACAGCAGATAACGATACTGCGGGAAACCCCGGAAAACCGGGGCTTCGGCGAGGCGGCGATAAAAGCCTTCCAGGGGCTGCAGGGCAAACCGGCCCAGGCTAACGGCGCCGCAGTGGCGGTACGGTACCGGTACCCCGTACGGTTTGCCATCCGGGGCTGAAGCTCATCCCAACCAGCAATTTCAAATTATAGGAATAACCACAGAGATCCCAGAGGAGACACAGAGGGGAAGAAACCCCTTTATTCCCTCTTCCTCTGTGGCCTCTGTGTTCTTCCCTCTGTGATCTCTGCGTTTTTTTCTTCGGAAAGCGGGTATTGCGTTTATCGTATTTCTCTATGTATACTAAGATATATCGAAGTAAAAGGAGCCATCCCATGAGCTTTAAAGAACTATCCATAAGCCGCTTTTCGGTCCGCCAGTACAAGAACAAACCGGTGGAAAAGGAAACCCTGAATATCATCCTTGAAACCGGGAGAGCGGCCCCAACGGCATCGAATAAGCAGCCCCAGCGCATATTGGCGGTAACCGAAGCGGAGGGCCTCCAAAAGATAGACCTCTGTACCGGCTGCCGCTACGGCGCGCCGGCGGTACTTATTGTCGGTTCTTTCCAAAGTTAGTAGAATCGTAATTTCTCAAGTTTTAGTGTTTTTTGTT
>NZ_JAJQRB010000032.1:0-17045 GCF_046533075.1 Treponema primitia
TATATCAATTCCTAGAAACCTATAGTGATAAAGGAAACACTTCTAAAACCTATAGAGCTGGAATCAATAAGTATATCCAATTTTGTAATGAAACTAGAATTGAACCGGCGTATTCCAATTTTGAAACGGCGAGAGCTTTTAAGAGTTACCTAGAAAAAAATAGCTTTTCTAATAAAACTATCAATAATTATACTACAGCGATTAGATTGTTATTTCAGTTCATTATTGATAATGATGAATATATGGAAAGTATGAAAAACCCATTCTATCAAAAAAAATTAAATAAGAATGGTAGGGAATTAAAAAAACAAAAAGAGTTACTATCCTATGATGAAGAATTAAAAGTGTTGAACTGGTTCAAAAAGAATGATGATTACCTTTATAACACTCTTTATTACCAAATTAATTTTGGTGTTAGGATAGATTCATTCTCTAAAATTACTAAAGTTGTTAATGGCCTAGCTTATTATGTTAGTAAAGGTAAAGAATGTTTAACACCTATGAAAATAAAGAATAATGATACTGTAAAGTTTAGTGAGCTTGTAAAACGTTGGAAAGCTCACGGTTCTTATAACCTTGATGTTATGATGAATAGAGGGCTTAAAATGGCCTTAAAAGCCCTCAATATTGATAAACATATAACCTCTCATTGTATTAGGCATACCTTTATTCAAGAATTAAATGAACTAGGCGTTGATAGTGTTAGTATTTCAAGAATGGTGAATCATAGAGATTTAAGTAGTAAGGATTCCTATCTAACCTCTAAGAAACAAGAGAATAATTCCTGGGATGGTTTAACTAAGCTTAGGAATAGTAAAAGTAATAAAAATAAAAAATAGTATATATAATAATCCCCGGAAATTATATTTTTATTTCCGGGGAATTATTTTTTAGATTATTAATTCATAATCAGGATTACTTTTTATTTTAAATACAGTTTTAGTAATGTATTCTAATCTTGAATAGCCCCAATGTTGTAGTTTTGGTGTTCCCCTCTTTAAGAGAAACATTTTAACAGCGAATGAAGCACCTTTCAAACTAGTGGTGGTTCCTGGATAGGTATCATTCATTAGAATATAATCATCTAATGAACCGGCGATAGTGTTGGTAGTGGGATTAAAAGTAATCCCCTTGAATAATGTAATCATATTAGTATTAGTATAAAAATAAAAAAACCACTATTGAAAGAATAGTGGTGGTGTTGGTTATACCGTAAACGGTGGTAGTATGATTACAAGGGGGATTATTCCCTTATATATAGTTAGTAGGGGATTAGTAAAAGTATTTTTTTGCTGGCGAATACCTGAATGAACTGTAGGTAGTGGTATACAAGAACTTAATGATTCTGTAGGAAGGTATATCCGGTTCTTTCCCAAAAAGTACATAAATGTTTAAAGGAACTGTAGGTAGTGATTAAGCACTAGTTCAATGATTCTAAGTATTCCCTACCCGGTTCTTTCCCCCAAAATGTAAAGATTCCTAGTGTTTATTCCCTTCCCTTGAATATACCTTGAAACCCCCTGTTAATTTATTTTAGAATAGGTTATGATGAAAATGTAATTTAACTCTTTATTAACTTGCCCTCCAAGCCAAAGTAATTTAGTGGGCCTTCCTGGACTTGCCCTCCAAGCCTCGACATCCTGTCTCGGCTTTCCGGGCCGGGGTTCAGCCCTGCCGGCGCCATACGTCCCTTCAGGCCGTTTGCCGATATGAAGGGATTTTATGCACCGCCTTACGGCGGTGCGGCGTCATCCATGGCGCCTTTTCCTCCCTCCGGTCGGCGGGCAGAACCCTTCAAGTCCATAACAGCAGCCTCCTTTTAAGCTGTCATTTAATTACTCCTTAAAGGAAAGAGGGACCACCAAAAATGGTCCCTCTTTTTATTATGGTTTGAATATAAATACGTAATAGATCCACTGGGAGATACAGAAGAGGAAAATGGAGCCAAAAATTATCGCCAGTATGATAAGCGGCTTTTTCATCCTTGCTCTATCTTCTAATTGCCATTTTCTATACATCTCTGCTTTATCAATATCAGTTTGACTATTAACATTGATGTCTTGCCTGGTTACTGAATCGTATTCAGTATCCTTTTCATACGACTTCAAAGCTTTCTTAAAAGTCTCTTCACCTTCAAGGGTGAGTCCATTATCCAATATTAGTTTCATTCTATCCTCCTTAATGCAGCAACAACGGAAGGGACCGCCAAAAAAAATCCCTTGCAGGGATTGTTTTTTGGGCCTTCCTGGACTTGAACCAGGGACCTACGGATTATGAGTCCGCAGCTCTAACCAACTGAGCCAAAGGCCCAAAAAACAATCCAACTATACTTTTATATCCTAAACAGACTAAAAAGTCAATATATCGTGTAGGGAACGAATCCAAGGCCTGATTTACATAACAAATGTATAGGTGATTTCGGGTATTATTGGAGAAATCGCCGGGCAATGGATAGGCCTAGCCGTACCGGGAATGGTTCCAGGCGGCTCGCTACTTGTTTGAGCGCCTTGCGGATTGGTAAATGCTGGGGGCAATGGCTTTCACATTTGCCGCATTCAACACAAAGTCTTGGGCTGTGTGGGTTTTTACTTACCGCTGCAGTGCTGGTAAGAAATTGCTGTATCCCTATTGTAAAGTTTTGTGAAAAACTGGTGTTATAAGCGGCAAAACAACCGGGAATGTTTATACCCTTGGGACAGGGCATACAATAATTGCATCCCGTACAGTGAATTTTGTATGCTCCGTTGAATAGGGCAATCACTTCGGTATAAACCGCCAGTTCCGCTTCTGTCAGAGAGCGGGCGCCTTCGGCGGAGCGAAGATTATCGTCCATTTGCTCGGTGGTACTCATGCCGCTTAATACAACCGTTACTTCGCTTTGATTCCAAAGCCAGCGGAGTCCCCAGGCTGGGGGGGAAAGGGAAGGATCGGCTTTGGAAAATAAGGCAAGCGCTTCCTTGGGTAATCCTGCGGCAAGTCTTCCCCCAAGTAAGGGTTCCATAATCATAACCGGTATTCCCTTTGCGGCAGCGGCCTTTAAACCTTCTTTACCGGCCTGATAATTTTCATTGGAATAATTATATTGAATTTGACAAAAATCCCATTGACGGGCGTCGAGTACTTTTATGAATTCTCCCAGGGAACCATGGAATGAAAAGCCCGCTTGACGTATTTTCCCGGCCCGCTTTTTTTCGCTTATCCATTGTTCTATTCCCCATCCGCAAAATTGTTCCCACTGTGCGGAATCGGTTATCATGTGCATCAAGTAATAGTCGATGTAATCAGTTTGAAGGCGTTCAAGCTCTTTGTTAAAAAACTTGTCAAAATCATCGGGACCTTTGCATAAAATTAAGGGTAGTTTTGTGGCGATAAAAACGGATGTCCGCTTTTTATGCTTCCCAAGGATCGCCCCCAATGTTTCTTCGCTTTTTGGATATATGTATGCGGTATCAAAATAATTCACACCCCCGTCAATTGCCCGTAAAATCATACGCTCCGTTTCGGCCATGTTCCGTGAAAACCGCATACAGCCAAGTCCCAATATTGATAGTTTATTTCCCGAAACCGGGTCATCCCGATATTGCATGTTGTTCCTCCTTAGACACTTATAGGCGATATCTACCCGGGTCATCAGCTCCGCCAATCCCGCCGATAAGAGAAGTATATGCGTAAAAAGTCCGGTTTTACTATGCTGTTTCTGGCAGTTCTGTTGTCCGCTGCTCCCTGTCTTTGGGCGGAACAATTCGTTTATAAGCATACAGCGGGGGACCGGTACCGCATTCTCTCGACGGTTCATGAGGAAGGGTATGTAAACCGAAGGCTGAGTCTTAGGTCGGAGATTCTGAACCGGATTGCCGTGGAGGTTCTTGAGGCCGGGGGTGGGACCGGGCGGCACCGGGCGGTTTTCCAGACTGCGGAACGGGCTTTGCGGACAGAACCGGCTGTTCGGTCCGACGGATACGCTGAGGGACAGAGTTATCAATGGGAACGGGAGTATGAATCGGAGTTTCAACGGGATGCGCGGGGATATATCACCATAGATCGGCATTTTTTTATGCCCGTGGTGAGAAATGTACCGGTTTTTCCGGACCGGAACCTCAAGGTTGGGGATTCCTGGAGCGCCGAGGGGCATGAAATGCACGATTTCCGGGATAGTTTTGGTATTCCCGAGCCTTACCGTATTCCTTTTACGGCGAATTATACCTTTTTAGGGGAGCAGGAATGGAAGGGGAGGCTGTATCCGGCCTTTTCGGTGTCCTACCGGATATTTTCGGAACCTAATCCGGTGGCGGGCAAGATATGGCCGCGGCGTATCCTGGGGGCTTCGGATCAGAGGGTGTTCTGGGATTTCGAGCTGGGTCAGGCTGCGGCCTATACCGAAACCTTCCGCATGATCTTTGAGCTTTCCGACGGGCGGACCGTGGAATATTGCGGGACCGCCGAGGCTGAGATTGTCGAGTCGCCCCGTATGGACAAGGAACAGGCGGTTTGGGATATTAACCGGGATATCGCAAACCTGGGCATAGCCGACGCTTCGGCGCGGGTTGTGGACGAGGGGATAACCATCAGCCTGGAAAATGTGCAGTTTCAGGCGGAATCGGCGGTACTTTTGCCTGAAGAGCGGGCCAAGCTGGCTAAAATCAGCGAGATACTGCGACGATATCCGAACAGGGACATCCTGGTGGGCGGCCATACGGCGTTGGCGGGGACCGAGGCGGGGCGGATGCAGCTTTCCCGGGATAGGGCTGCCTCGGTGGCGGAGTACCTGATCACTCAGAAGGTGCGGGGGCCGGAGCGGATGGTGGTCCGGGGGTACGGCGCTGAAAAGCCCCTGGGGGATAACCGTACCGAGGCGGGACGGCGGCGGAACCGGCGGGTGGAAATTACCATACTTGAAAACTAAGTCTTAATGTGGTATTACCATACTACCGATGAATTATTCTAATCCGGCAAATCTTGCCGTCCTAGCATGTCCTGGTGGGGAAGTTTTTGCGGATGAAGTGATCCTTCATCTGAAAAAGTACTACCGCCATAAATACGATGTAACCGTGTCCGATTTGGTTCGGCAGTACAATATGAACACCGATGACGTGGTCCGGCAGATCAACTTTATCAACGATGCCGGGCCTCTTACGTCCCTTGCCCAGGGGGGCTTCCTCAAGTACCATACCCCCCAGTTCAAGGTTCCCGCCCGGTTTACCATGTTTCCCAACGGGGAGCTTAAAGCGGAGATTCTGGAATCTATCCGGGGGAAGGACATTTATATCGTCCAGGATGTGGAAAATCACTATCCCCTGAGTTTTAATGACGGCAGCCTGACCAGGGCGCTTTCTATCAACGATCACCTGATGAGCATATTTGTTACCGTGGATGCGGTAAAACAGGCCGGGGCTGACCGGGTTACCCTGGTTATCCCCACCTACCCCTATTCCCGGCAGCACAAGCGGAAGGGGCGGGAGGGGCTTACCGCCAGCAGGGTGGGGGGCATCCTGGAATCCCTGGGGGTGAACCGGATTATCACCCTGGATATCCATTCCCGGGAAATCGTAAATGCCTTCAAGTTTATGCGCCTGGAGAATCTCCACGCCAGTTATCAGATTATACGGCAGCTTTCCAAGGTTACGGAGATTCGCGGAGACGATCTTGTGGTGGTTTCTCCGGATACCGGGGCGGTGGACCGGAACAAGTTTTATGCTACGGCCTTCAAAAAGCCCCTGGCGCTGCTGTACAAGGAACGGGACTATTCCCGGGTAACCAAGGACGCCATGGAAAACAATATTTCCGAGATTAAGCTCCTGGGTAATGTTTCGGGGAAGACCGTGTTTATGGCCGACGACATGCTGGGTACCGGGGGTACCCTGCTCAAGGCTATGCAATTCCTCAAGGATCAGGGGGCCCGGCAGGTGATTGCCGCCATCAGCCTTCCCATGTTTTCCGGAAACGCCATCAACTATTTTGACCAGGCCTACAAGGACGGCCTTTTTTACCGCATCATCGGGACCAATGCGATCTACCAGGAAGAGCTTTTGAAGCGTGAATGGTATGTGAGCGTAAATATCACCAAACTGTTTGCCCAGACTATTTCCCGGCTCCATCAGGGCCTTTCTCTCAGTTCGCTTCTGGATAACCGGGCTATCATAGAAAAACGTCTTTCAGATAACCGTCCTTTATGAGTTCTCTCCGGACCATACTCTGCGCCGATATTGGTACATCATCCCTAAAGGCCGCTCTTATAGATACCGATGGTCATTCCCATGGTTTTTCCCGGGAGGCTTATACCGCTGCCGGAAGTACCGGGCCGGTAACTGCGGACGGCTGGGAAAGGGCTTTGTCCCGGGCCCTGGGGGTACTCCTTTCCCAGGCTGAAGTATGCAAACCTGCTGCAATTTGCATATCCGGAAACGGTCCTACCCTGGTTCCCCTTACCGCTTCCGGCGAGACCCTTGCCCCCCTTCACTGGTACCAGGGCTCCCCGAGGGCGCCCACGATACGGTCCTTCTTTTTGCCCCATGCGCTGCGCTTTCTCCGGGAATGTCCGGGGGTTTATGAAAAAACCCGGTATCTTTTTTCCGCCCAGGAATGGCTTTCCTGGCGCTTAGGGGCGGATGCGGTGACGGCGCTCCCCGCATCCTACGAACCCTATTACTGGGACGCCGCCCAATGCGGAATACTGGGTTTGGATATGGGGAAGTTTCCTCCCTTTGTGGACCTGGGGACCGTCATAGGCCGCCTTTCTTCGGAGGCGGTCCATCGCTTAAGCGGCTTGGCCGGAGGCTTCCCGGAGGAACGGCTGCCCGTGGGGATACCCATCATAGCCGGGGGTTCCGACTTTATCATGGCCCTCATCGGGACCGGGACCGTTGAGCCGGGCATGGTTTGTGACCGGGCGGGTACTTCCGAGGGGATAAACTACTGTACGGGGAACTCCGTTACAAATAGCCCGGAGCTTCGGGTCCTGCCCCACGTGAATCCCGGTTACCGGAATGTCAGTGTCATCATCCCATCGTCGGGGCGGCTCTTTGAGCGGTACCGAACCCTGAGCGGTCAGGAGCAGCGTCCCTACGAGGATACCTTGACGGAACTTATTCCCGAAGGCCGGATCCTGGATCCGGCGGAACTGGGACAGGCGGTGTTGCTGGCCATGGGTTTTGAGGTGAGGGCCGCCATGGACACCCTGGGCCGGCATGGGTTTCCGGTATCGGAGATGCGCCTTTCCGGGGGGCAGAGTAAAAGCCGCCGCTGGAATCAGCTCAAGGCGGATCTGACCGGCTCTGCCCTGCTGGTCCCGGAACAAAAGGATGGCGAGTTGGCTGGGGACGCGGTTCTGGGGGCCATAGCCCTGGGGGAAGCGTCGGATTTGCGGGAAGGTATAGGGCAGATTGTGCATATACAGGAACGATACATCCCGGATGAGCATACCGCGGCAGCCTACAAACAGCGCTTTCAGAACCGCCGGGAACTGCGGGATAGGGTAGGGGAGGCGCTTCATGAAGTGTTATAAACTTCCCGCCCACATATCGGCCCTCATCTTTGATATGGACGGAACCCTCTACACCCATGATGAATATCTTCGCTTTCAGATCGACAGCCCGATTGAACGGCTTGCCGCTATCCGGGGGATCAGCTTTGAAAAAATGAAGGAAGAAATTGCCGGATTCCGCCGTCATTGGGCGGAAACCCACGGGGGGAAACAGGTAAGCCTGGGAAATCTTTTTAAGGAAGCCTTTGGGATTTCCATTGAAGAGAGCATACGCTGGCGGGAGGAACTCTACGACCCGGCCCAGTACCTGAAGCCGGACACTAAGCTCCGGGAAACCCTAGCCTCGCTTTCGGCGTCATCCCTTACTCTGGGTGTGCTCACCAATAACCCCGTTCTGGTGGCCCGGAAGACCCTGGCCTGCCTGGGTGTGGAGGACCTTTTCCCGGTGATAGTCGGCCTGGATACCTGCGGCGTCTCCAAGCCCCACGAAAAGCCCCTGCGCAGGGCCGCGGAACTGCTTGGCGCCCCTGTTGAAGCCTGTGTTTCCATCGGCGACCGCTACGATATCGACCTTGCCCTGCCCCTGGAACTTGGTATGGGGGGCATCCTGGTGGACGGGGTGGAGGATCTGTACGGGCTGCCCGGCATTTTGCTCCTATAGCTTACCAGATGCGCCCCAGGGGCTTATCGCCGTGGACGCCGACCAGTTTCCGTTCCGTGGGGTCCACCATGAGGTCCATGTTTTCAAGGGGGATTGAGCCGAGAAGTACTTCCGATGCGCCGGGGAGTACCCAGGGCTCACAAGCCATGGAACGATCCTTCCAGTACACCTTTACGGCCTCGGCTATCTTGCAGATCACCTTTTCCCCATTTGCCAGTGTAGATTCGTGCAGGTGCTCCGTCCGTAGCCCCAGTTCTTTCTGCACTGCTTCACTGATAACCAGGGTTTCCGCCCCGGTATCAACCACGGACTGTACCGTCATTTGACGGATTTCCGGTTCTTTGAGATATCCATCTCCAAATCTCGTTATATCACCCTGGTTTTTCAGGGTGATTTCTTCATACACTGTTCCCATCATTTTGCCTCGCTCTCCATTAAGATTAGTTTACCATACCGGGGACGTACGGGCCAACGGTCCGACTACCCCCGCACACCATGTATGGTACTGCCTGGTAAAATGCATTAGTCCGATGAGAAAAAATGGCCTAAGCTTGACCGTTCCGGCTTTTCATGCCACCCTTGCTTATGAACCTTGACGATTTCGCGGCGGCCATGGCGAATATTTGTTCCCATAGCCTTGTTGCCCCCGGACGGCCTCTGGTATGGACCATCATCGCCAACCCTAAGGCGGGGGGTTTTACCATCGGCTCCCGGTGGAAGCGGCATTATGCGGCCCTGAAAACGTATATGGAAAAAGCGGCTGTCAATCCTTTGCGGGAAGATGCGGGGCCGTCTCGGGCGGCTCTGGATGCCGACCCGGGCAGGGGCAGTCTCGGCAGGCTGGGGCTGGTCCCTACCACGGGGCCGGGAACTGCGGGTAAAATCGTTAAAGCCCTTCTGGATGATGCGGTTTCGGCCCATGGCGGCAAGCAGTCCCCCTTCAATCTTATCCTTACCGCTGGAGGGGACGGGACCAGCCTGGAAGCACTGACGGCGCTTTACGCGGCTCCGGCGGCCCTGCGTGCAAACTTCGGCGTACTCAGGCTTCCCATGGGGACCGGTAACGACGGCGCCGATGGCCGGGAACTGGAAAGCGTGCTTGGCCGGCTTATCTATCCTTCAAATATCGAATACGCCCGGGCGGTACGGCTTACCACCGCTACGCCGCGGAAGGGTCCTTTCCTGGCCTTCAATATCCTTTCGGTGGGCTTGGACGCCTTTGTTACCCATATGACCAATAAGATGAAGGGTAAGCTGCCCGGGGACTCCTATAAGCTTTGGGTGGATATCGCCTCCCTGCTCTACGACCGGATCTACCGGGTGGGACCCATGGATGTTTCGGCATACGATGAGGCGGGCCGTCAGGTGGAGAGCTTTGACGAGCGGGTCCTTCTTTTAGCGGTGGGCGCCACCGGTCACCGCAGCTACGGTTCCAACAAGCGGATACTTCCGGATGACCGCAACGTTTGTGTGGTTGAGCAGATGTCCCTGTTCCGCAAGGTGGCCTTGAAGGGGCTCTTTACCACCGGGGAGCATATCCACAAGCCGGAATCAAAACTATTCAACGCCCACCGGGTGGAGTTCCGGGGCGAAAACCCCATCTTAGCCCAGATGGACGGAGAGACGGTGCTGCTCAAACCGGAAGATTTCCCCGCCGCCATAGAGCTGACCGAGCTTGCCATACCGGTTTTAAAGTAGACGAAATGATAAGGTGGGATCATTCTGCTTTTTTAAAATGAATTTCCGGAATAGCATTTAATGCCTTTCCTATTTTCCTTAAAAAAGACATTGAAATGTTACTATATTTTCCTGATTCCAAACGTGCGATTGCCGGTTGTGATGTCCCTGCGATTTGCGCTAAATCTTTTTGCGTCATGTTTTTTTCAATTCTTAATTTTATTATTTCTTCGGCAAGTTCAAATTCTTTATCCAGCCTTTCGTACTCTTGCCGGAATTCGACATCCTTCATTTTTTTTTCGAGTAAATCTTCAAATTTGTATTCCGTGATTCTAGTCGTTTTCATCGGTGTTCTCCCTGGTTTTTTCGTCCTCTTTTCCCTCAATGTATTGTTTCCTTATGTTTAAAGCCCTCTCGATTTCCTTTGGATCAGTCTTATCCTGTTTTTTTATAAAACCGGATAATATTACATAAATTTCCTTATTATAATAAAAATAAAACAATCTACAAATATTTGTGGCTACTTGTATTCGTAATTCATATAAATCCTCAGTCCCAACTATTTTTCTTGAATGTGGCAAAGTCAATATCGGACCAAATTCGCTCAACATTTTTATAGTTCGATATGATTTTGCCATTGTCTTTATTTCTAAGGAAGAAAGAAAATCCTTTGCTTCTTCCAAGATTATAACATCGTAGACCATAATTGAGAATATACCAAATTTGGTATATTTGTCAATGCTATTTGTATTTATTTTAAAGTTTTTTTTACCACCAGGGAGCATATCCTTAAACCGGAAGATTTCCCCGCCGCCATTGAGCTGACCGAACTTGCCATACCGGTGCTTACCTAAGCCGTTCCTTTAACAGTTTTACTGTTTCCTCAAACTGCCCCAGCTTTTCTCTGGTCAGTTTTATGAAAAAGTTATCCTCCGCCTTCCCGGCCACCTGATCCATCTCTTCTTTGTTACGGTAGGTGATGCTCCGGAAGGGATCGAGGAAGTCCTTGGCCCGGCTGCGGTAGACCTGATCCGCAACCCATCGCCGGGTTTCCAGGGTGTGGTCCAGTTCTTTGATAAAGTCGCCGGTATTGGCAGGCCCCTTGCCACGGAGGTATGTAAGGACCCCCCAGGCGTGCCGGGCCTTATCCAGGGGATAGGCTGCCCAAAATTCATCGTAGGCTTTGTGGATAGCTTCCCAGCTGTCCAGTTTGCCCTCCCGGATTTGGGCGCGCAGCTTATCTACACGAAAGGCGGGGGTGATTTGACCGCCCAGGTTTACCCAATCTGTAATACGATCTGTATTACAGTTTTTGGCGTCCCCCAGTTCTTCCGCCAGGGACGCAAAGGAAAGGTCCGGGTTTGATTCCAGGTAGGCAATGAGGGTCTTTCCGGCGTAGAAGCGGAGCATTTCCCGGTAGGCGGCACGGGCTTTCCGGGGCTTGAGGAGTACCGCCTGCCGCTTATGTTCCAAGCCCGGGGCGGGGATCTCTCCGTCGGCATTATCTTCCGGCTCCACGGGCCGGTCCGCAACGTCCAGCCAAGTTTCCATCTGCCCAAGGGCGGCGATTATTTCTTCCGCCGTGTCCGGGGCAAGGTAGTCCGTCTCAATGTGCTGGACCTTGATAATCCGTTTGTCCCGGTCCATGGCCTTCCAGGAATTCCGTTCCAGGGCGTAGAGATTGTACATCCAGAAATAGGCGGGCATCACCTCCAGCCGGTCCTTCTGCACATTGTTGTTCACCAGGGAGAAGGGGAGGGTGATGTTGAGTTCCCGGGGGTAATCCCCCTTGGCGATGATAACAAAACTAACGAAGCGGCTGGAATGTTTCAGGCTTACCGAAAGTCCCGGCCAGAAACCGCGGCCCGCACGGATCTCCCCGTCATTAGCCCTGCTGTTGTGGTTTGACCCGATGGTCGCCCCTGCGGCGAGATTGGAAAGCCCCTGGATCATGGCGGCGATGAGAAAAGAATTGTTGTGGTGCTGTTCATGGGTGGGAAAAATCAGGTTGTTAAGAATTTCACAGCAGGAGACGGTGGAATTATCCCCCAGAACCGAATGGATCAGCCGGGCGCCGTACTTGAGGTTGCTCCGCCTTCCCATGACAAAACGTACCGCCTTGGAGCCGTAGAAGGCGTGGCATGCGTAACCCACAATGCCGTTTATCATCTCCACCCCTTCCCCGATCTGGCTGGGTTCATCCTCCGATGAAAGGATAGACAGGTTTTTAAGCTTATTGGCCCCCTTAATATAGGCCGCTTCCCCCACGGCCACATCCTTAATTACCCCGCAGCTTTTTATAACCGACCCTGAACCAACTATCCCATAAAATCCGCGTCTGCTATCGTAGTTTTTCTGTGTAATGACCCTTAGTTTTTCTGTCAATTCCGTATCATCCCGGTAGCAGGCCCAAAGATAGGCGTCGGCGCATATCATTTCCGTGAAGGCCAGGATGGACCGGCCTCCCGCTTCGTTCATCACATCGATCCAAACCCGGACATCCTCATCCTCACCGTCCTTGATTATTCCGTTGCCGAATTTTGCATGGTTGGTTGTCTGCATCTCGTCTATCCGGGAAAGGATAACCCGGTCGCCGATGATGTAATGGGAAATGAAAGGACAGTCCTGGATGGCGGTATTATCCCCTATGTCGCAGGAAATCACCGTACTGTTCCGTATACCCGCGGGGATACTGTAATCGTGGTGCCGCAGGAGCATTTCCCTCAGCGCCCCCAGGCGTATAAGCCCGTAAAAGTTTGAATTCCGGATCAGTGACGGATCAAAGGGATCGCTTACCAAAAAATTATCCCAATTAGAACAGAAGTTATCGTTTTTAACCAGGATTTCCATTTCCTGGACCTTGAGCTTACGCCAGGTTTTTTTCCATACCCCGATCTGCTCATTCCGCAGCCAGTATTCGTCTTTCCCCGCCGGGAGATATGCGGGGGGAATAAAATCATATCCATAACGATCGGGCGCCTGCGCCGAAATTTCTGTCATTATCTTCTCCTTTGCTTTACTTTTCCTTCAGTTCTTTCCGTAATATCTTAACCGCAAAGGGAAGGGAAAAAAAGAAGGAGGCGATATCCGAAGCGGGCTGGCTTAACTGTATTCCCAGGAGGCCGAATAGGGCCGGGAAGATCAGCAGGAGGGGCAGCAGGAACAGACCCTGACGGGACAGGGCCAGGAGGCTCGCTATCCGGGCTTTACCCATGGTCTGGGCCATCATGTTGCAGATGACTACCCATCCCATGAAGGGCATGACGATGCAGTGGAAGCGAAGGTACCGGACGCCGATGGCGAGCAGTTCCGGGTCATCTTTACGGAACAGGGAGATTATCTGCGGGGCGAAGATGGCCAACAGCAGGGCGAGTATCGTCATGCCGGCGGTAGCGAACCGGGCGCAGAACCAGAAGGCTTTTTTTACCCTGCCGTAGAGTTTTGCACCGTAGTTAAAGCCGCATACCGGCTGGAAACCCTGGCCTATTCCCATGACCATCTGGCCGGCGATAATACCGAGCCGGTTCACAATACTTATGGCGGCGATGGCGGCGTCCCCGTATGGTCCCGCAAGGTGGTTGATCAGTATTGTGGAGGCGCTCTGCAGCCCCTGCCTGAGCAGGGAAGGAATACCTCCCCGGACAATTTCAAGGTAGTTTTTGATACTGGGAGAAAAGTATTTAGGATTGATAGGGATATTACCTTTTTTCGTACAGCATATCAGAAGGACGATGCAGCCAATAAACTGACTTATGGCGGTTGCCAGGGAGGCCCCGCGAACCCCCATGTGCAAGCCGAAAATAAACAGGGGGTCCAGGATGATATTGAGGGCCGCCCCGGTGATCATGCCGAACATGCCGTAGAAGGAACTGCCCTGAAAACGGAGCTGGTTATTCAGCACCTGGGAAGCGGACATAAAGGAGCCGCCGATAAGGATGAACAGCATGTAGTCCAGGGCATGGGGAAGAATGGTGGGGGTTGATCCTAAAGCCATGGCCAGGGGTTTGATGAAGATAAGCCCCAGGGTTGCCAGCGTCCCTGCGGCGATGAAGCAGCTGATAAAACCGGTGGCCGCCATCCGGGAGGCCTTATCAAAATGCTTGGCCCCTAATTCTCGGGAAATATAGTTCCCCGAGCCCTGGCCGAAGAAGAAGCCCAGGGCTTGGATAATCGCCATCAGGGGGAAAACTACCCCCACGGCGGCCACCGCGCTGGTTCCCAGGGAGCTGACAAAATAAGTATCCGCCAGATTGTAGATGCCGGATGTCATCATAATGATCATACTGGGAATACCCAAGCTCACTACCAGTTTTTCAACCGGAGCGGTGGTCATGTGTTGTAATTTTTCATCCTGATGATTTTGGAACTCTTCCATCTTATATCAGACCAGTATATGCCTTCCAGCTGTTTTATGCTATAATCCTTGTTATAACTATGGAAAAGAAGTCTTTCATACACCATGCTGCGGAGGCCGGCCGAAAAGCCCTGAAACCAGCATTCACCACCGCGCGGTTCCTGCTTTATATTATGATTCCCGTCTCCTTTGCGGTGCTGATCCTGGATTATTCGGGGGCGCTCTACTACATTGGCCGGTTCCTGGGACCCATGATGCACTATTTGGGTTTGCCCGGGGAAGCGGCGCTGGTGTTGATCAGCTCGATTTTTGTCAATATTTATTCCGCCCTGGCGGTGATAGGAACCCTGGATTTGACCGGCCGGGAGCTTACGATTCTGGCGGTTATGTGTTACTTAGCCCATAATTTCTTCGTGGAATGTGCGGTGATGCAAAAAACCGGTTCTTCCATGGTCAAAATGGTTTTTTTACGTCTCTTCAGCGCTATCTTGGCCGGTTGGGTCCTGCATTTTATCCTTCCCGCTGAACTGGGAAGACCCGTTCATGGGGCGGCGGCCGCCGAAGCCGGTTCTGTTGGGATCCACAGTATTGGCTTGAACCTTGCGGGGTTGCCGGCGGTACTCAAGGTATGGCTTATAGAAACGCTTATTAATATACTGCGCATTTTTCTCATTGTTCTGGGTATCATGTTTGTCCAGAAACTCCTGGACGAATTCGGGATCATGCGGCTCCTGGGCCGTTTTATGGCTCCCTTGATGAATGTGTTCGGCCTTCCGGAGCATACGGGGTATCTATGGATGGTGGTAACCGTGGTTGGTTTGGCCTATGGATCGGCGGTACTTATAGAAGAGGTTGAAATCGGGGCTGTTTCAAAAACCGATGCGGACCTCTTTAATCATTACGCCGGCCTGAGCCACTCCCACCTGGAGGATACCCTGCTCTTTATGGCCATCGGCGTCCCCTTCTTTTGGGCCGCCATCCCCCGGTTTGTCCTGGGAACCCTGGCGGTATGGCTGGAACGGCTCCGCCGCTACCTGGTGATGCGTTCCTACCAGGTACGGGTGGAGTAGAGGTACCGGAGCCGCCCAATGACGGCCCGGTAAGTCGATCCGCTAATCTCGTTTATCCGAATCGTCCAGGGTAACATTGCCCAAAACTATACCTTCTACCTTGGTGGTTGATACCGTTACCGGTGAAGCTGGAGTGACCTGCTTCCGGTACTCTTTTTGATCCGTCGGAATTATTTGATCATGTATAGAAAACTCGAAAGTGACCGATTGTTGCGTTGTCTGGGGTTTGATCAGTATGGTCCACGAGTGGTCACCGATAACCTGCCCATGCCCCCCCTCTTTATCGGCGGGCGAGAAATCGGCGTAGATTTGTGAATAATAACCAATGCTACCCGGTACAATCACAGTATCCTTGAGTGTAATGGTTCCCACGGTCCCGCTCAGGGTAATGTACTCATACGTACCCACGGCTCCAATGCTTGTCGATGTATTGTCGTTTAGTAACACCCACTTATCCAAACGCATGATCGCGTTGTTGGTAGTCTCTGAAATGAAAATACCCACCAGGAAGAGGTTGCTGTCAAGTTCCATTGTCCATGAACCATCTCCGCCAATCATTGCACCCTCTATGGTACTGCCGCCGCTGGGGGAGGGATATGTTAGCAGGCTGCTATCTGATCGGGTAGCGCCGTCTACCTTAAGGACCGTATTGGTACCGCTCAAGGTTTTCTTTCCTGAACCGCTGTAATACGAGCTAAAGTTGTTACTAAAGTCGAATGCGTCTTCGCCCAATGATAGCGTAGTTTTACTTTTGAAAGTCGTCACCATAGTCGAAGTTCCGTCATATTTAGTAAAGGTAATCACCACATGGTACGGCTTATCTTCTATAGGACCGCGCAGGCGCCCATCTATCTTACCGGCGTCTACACTAGTATCCGCCCTGATTAAGTCGTCCCCATTGTATAAACCTGCGCTGGGGATGGTGCTAAAAAGAAAGACATTGGCATTATAGCCTGCGTAGTCTGCAGGGATGCCGGTTATCTTGATGGATGATTCGCCGTCACTGTCCCCGTGAAGGTTGCTTGCTTCCACTTCCACTGCATTGGAAATGAAAGATACCTTTCCTTCGGTGGCAGCCATCCACTTGCTGCCTTCCACCGCTCCGGTAAACATAAAGATATAATATTCACCGGTACCGGTCCACTCTGTGGCGGTATAGTCCGGCATTTCCAGTACACCTTTGTTTTCAACGGTCAGCAGCGTTCCGGTGAGGGTATCTCCGGTAATGGGGCCGCCCTTGAAGCCTGCGACGGGTACCGCGGTTTCTTCAAATTCACTTAACAGATATATCCAATAATAGGTTCCCGGACTAACCGAAGGTATGTTCTTAATAGTGAGGGTCTTGGATGATCCGACGGTAGCGGAAGGAGTTGCGGTTTTGCTTACCCCTGTTGCACTTTTGTTGCCTTCCTTATCCACGGTCTTCACCGTAAAGGTGTATTCCGTATCGTTGGTAAGACCGGTAATTTCTTTAGTTTTGATTCCCTTGGCAACCGTGACTGTACCGCCGGTATACCCGGTTCCGCTGATGCTGATTTCTACTTCCTTAAAGTCACTGTCCGTAGGGTCGGTCCATGTGAGGGTTACGATGGCATCGCCGGAAACCGCAGAAAGATTCGTTACTTCCGCCGGTGGGGTGGTGTCATCGTTGGGACTGTTACCCGGACAGCCGATAAGAAAGGCAGCCAGGATAATCAGCAGGGGAAAAAAGAGGAGATTAAACCTGGGGGGGGGGGGGGGGGGGGAAAAAAAAATTGGGGGGGTATTGGGGTTTTAGGGGGGGGGTTTTTTAAGGGGGGTTTT
>NZ_JAJQRB010000033.1:0-19202 GCF_046533075.1 Treponema primitia
GGCTCTAATGGGGGGTTCGGTTTGGGTAAACCCAAAACCCTCCGTTCCGCCGCAACGGGGCGTACTATGCCCACCCAGCGGCTCGACTTCGGCTGAATGATAATTTTTTCGGCCAACACCCCGCCCCCTGCGGGGGCGGCCCGATGAACTCAAGCCGCCTTCTTCCCCAAACCGGGGCCGATGTTGGGTGATGAAGCCTGGTCCCTCCGTAACACCCGCCCACCCTTTCAGGGAGGGCGGGCCGATACCCCCAACGCCGCCGCCGCCGATGGGTAAACCGCCCCCCTTCGGGGGGCCTGGTGAAAAACACCCCCCCGATTTTCCCCAATGTCAGATTGACATGGTGTTTTCAATTTGGAACATTTTTCCAAGGGATTACAAGGTAATATGTATTCTTTTGTAAATGACAGAAGCGTCAAGAAAAATATTATATAAGGAACGCTAAAGATAAATTACGCCCGGTTACTACAAAACCGCCGAATTTCAATGACGCATAGCCGATGAATAACCCGTCAACGTGTCGGCGCAAGCGACATTTTTTCATGCCAAAGCCGGATATTTTTTTTAGCCGAGGGGGGAGCGCACGCCCGCTTAAATTGCCCGTTTTTGTGTAAGTCAAATTCAAATCCTGTCAAAACGAAAAACACGAAGCAAAAACCGCTTATTTTCGTATAAAAAAAGGCTCTGCTGCTTACTCAATAGCAACAGAGCGCACACAAAAAACGCCTATTTTTATACCGCCATGACTTCACGGCCCACAACAAAGGGGGCAGGGGGGAAACGCAGGAACTACGACAACTCCGCTTTAAGCATAATCCCCCGCCAGAACCGGGCCTCCGCCGTCCGCCACTTCTCAAGCCCTATTTCCTTCAGCCGCATAGCCATGAACCGCTCACTAAAGGCTCGTTCATTGTTTTCCTCACACCATTCCTGGTACGCCTTGAACAGTTCCCGTGCCTGGACAGAAACCCCCGGCGACTGGACACAGCACTCCTTGATAAACGCCCCCAGCACATCCATTTCACTGCGGTACTCCTCCGTAGCGGAAGTGACAACAGCCGGAGCCGCAAGCCCCGTCTTAAACCAGTATTGGCACCCCGCAATAAGCCAGTTCAAAATCCCCGGCCCCTCCTCCATCAGTTTCTGTTCCAGATGTTTGTCCTGCTTTTCAGGTGCAATGGTCGTGATAAAGGGTATCAACTTTATCCGCCGCCATATCCCGTTATCCGTCCCCTTGATCATCGGCTTGTGGTTGCTCGCCATAAAAATTTTAAAGGTCGGAATAAATTCAAAATACTCCCCGTACAGAAAGCGGGCAGTCATGGCATCCGTCCCGGTAATCTGCTTAATCAGGGGTTCAGAAAGCCGCTTCCCCTGTTCCGCTTCGGACGTTACCACAAACCGGGTTCCCCGCAGCCGTGCAATATCATTGCTAATCTGGTCCCCGCTCCTTTTCATAAACGTTTCCGTGGAAGCCGCAATCGCATAATCCCCCAGGAGCTTCATCAGCACATTCAAAAACGTACTTTTCCCATTCGCACCGGAGCCGAACAAAATAAACATGGTCTGTTCCGAAGTGTCCCCCGTCAACGCCCATCCCGCCGCCCGCTGGAGAAATTCAATCAGTTCCCCCTTGTAGTCCATAACTTCCCGGATAAACTGCTTCCAAATCGGGCAATCCGCTTTTTCGTCATAGCGTACCTGGGCAATCTTGGTAATCATGTCCTCCCGGCGGTGTTCCCGGAATTCATTCTTTCGCAGATCAATAGTCCCGTTCTCCACGTTGAACAGCCACGGGTCTTTATCAACATCGGTACTGGTAATGTTCATCTCCTTCATCAGCGATGCCGATTCAATAAACGCCTTACGCCGCCGCAGGGCTTCACTCTGCAAGGCGTATTTCTCAATCTCCATCCGGTCACGATAGTCGTCAGTTTTAAGCATTTGGTCATAAATACTGTGGATCACCGCCAGCCCCTTGTCATGGATCAAGAACCCCTCGTCAATCTGCCAATGGTTATCAGTCCACACCACCCATTTTTTCCATGCCGCATTATACCGGATGTCCTTCCCGTGTTCCCGCACCAGACGCAAAGCGTTACTGGTATCGGTATACTGTATTGTCCCCTCTTTAAGCTCTTTCAGCCTATAATAAATCGATTCATCCCCTACTGGCTCTGCCATACGTCATACCCTCCCTGCAATAAAGCCTTCGCGTACATCTTGTACCTGAACGCCAACAGATCAAACGCAAGCTCCGGTGTCGGCTCCGGCAGTTCATCCATGCACCGCTGGTACATCGAGAAAAGGAGCGTCAGCGACCCCGGCTTGCGTAAATACTCATGGTTCTTGAAGAACGCCGCCGCCCGGTATTCGTCATCCGGCATATCTGTTTTTTTTAGCCGATACCACATCAAAAGGTCATCCGCCCACTCAATTTCATGGGCGGTAAATTCCTCTAACGCCTTCTGTTGTTTCCGTACTTGATACTTATACCGATCCACCGGGTCTTTCCAGCGCATACCACTCCCCCCGACAAAAAACCAAACGAGAAAAAATGAAACAGTAACAATAAAAACTACCGCACGCCCCGCAAGGGCGGCGCCCGCGCCCTCAAATCAATATGTTCCCCAAACGCCCTCCGTGCGTTTAACGTGGGAACATCACAAAGGAGCCATATAAACAAAAATAAAATAAACAGCAACACTATTTACCTTCTGTCCAAATAAAGACTTTCGCCGCTTCCCCGGCGGCAGTCCTCCCGTCCCCAAAGGTGATGAAGGCCCAGAAGGTCCACCATCCCGCTTTGTCTATCTCCCCTTCAATAACCTCATGGAAAATAACCCCCTTCGCCACGTCCCCAACCCCCGCCGCAAACTCCCCCGTAGAGCCGTCAGGTTTCCGGTACTTGATAAGCGCAAAAATTATCCCTTCCAAATCTGTAAAGGTCTTGACCGTAATCCGCAGGGCCGATTGCCCCTTATAAATTCGTTGCATATTCAACCCCTCAATGAATCCGGCTTTCAATTTCAATGTCCCGGCAAACCGCAGACTTCACAACAATTTCCTCATTGCTTTTCAGGAACCGCCATAAAAGGTAATCCCGCACCAGCCCTACCGTAACCAGTTTGATAACCATAAAAAGATGCCGCAGGGGGTTATCCCCGCTATATGCCGTATCCTCCTGCATTCGGTAATAAGCCGCCGTATGATCCGTTTCCGCAACGCTCCCCGCTTCCACAAAAAGCCCCCGGAAATAATCGCCCAAGTGCCCCGCAGTATCAAAAGCGGCAACCCACTCTGCAATAATACGGGTCAGGGTAATCATGTAATCGTTTGTATCACTGGTTTTTAATACCGCCGCCATTGACCGGAAAAATCCACGCCCCCGGGTAACAACGTCTATACTTTTCCCGGTAATTAAAATATCCCGCCTATGCCCTATGTTCCGGTTAGTGTCGGTAAACGCCCATGCCGTTTCTGCAACCTTCCGCATAAAATCCCGGCAATATCCCAACGGCGTAAGTATCTGCAGCGTTTCCGCAATACTCCGGTACATTCCCCGCAGCCAGGGCGTAGTATCCGTCCCCTTCACTTGCGCCGTATGCTTTCTGATATAACTTGACCCATGCCCCAGCGCCGTACCATTCTGCCCGTTCATGGTTAAGGTTTTTTTATAGTTCGCCGTCAATTTCCGGGTATCAGTCAGTTGCACCCCTTGGGTCAGCGTCCGGGTATAGTTCTGCGCCTGTATTGCGGTATACTCAAAATACCAACTCCATTTAATAGTGCAGTAGGTAGCCCATTGGTTAAGTTCAATAACCGGCGGTGGTAATTCTTCATCATAATCTTCCGGGTAACTATCATAATCAGGCCAGAACTTCCAACACTTGCCGCCGTAATCGAATCGGGTAGTAAACCATGAGGACTTTACCCCAAACCAGACATAAGAACCCACCGCTAAAGAGCCGTCAATACTAAAAGTATTTGAACACCATCCGCCCCGTGGTGTTATATCTTGTTCATTTCTCGATTTCCTTAGATACGGTTTTGTATTATTATCCGTATAGAGGCCGGGCATACACGTTTCAGATCCATCCCAATAATCATACACATAGGCCCTGCAATTACCGCCCCCGCTTTGATTAACCAGATATTGATTTAATGCCATTTCACCATCAAGCATAGGACGATCATATCCACCATTATTCGGATCAGGCCCGGTAATTTGGCTCCCGATGGTAGTAGTCCCGATCACCGGATCAACGATTACCGGGTACTTTGCTTCTGCAAGCCACGTTTCCGGTATGGTAATACAAAGCCTGTCCCCAGCAATGGACAAATCCCCCCACACCCACCGCCCCCGGTTATCAATAATTTTCGGGCGGTGAATATGGCAGAGCTTCCCGGTTCCTTCCCCTATGAGCGTTTCTTTTTTGTAAACGGCGTAACTGCCCTTAAAAAACGGATCACGGACAAAATCAGGCTGCCGGAAAAAGTCATAGTTTTCCGCCCCGTCCATAGCCAGGCAAACAACATTACTCTCCGGCTCCTTATTTAGAATACAATCGTATTCAAAGCGATCCCCGCCAAGAATCGTAAACCTATGGCTTCGCTTCCTTCCCCGGTAGAGCAGTTGCCGCCTGTCCCCCCGCAGGGAGAACCCCTCCTCATCATCAGGCGGCCTAAAGCGGAGCGGGGGAACCGCTCCGGCTTTTCCCCACCGGGTAAGCCCCCAATCAGGAACTTTCCGCCCGATTTCCACGGTAAGCGGAAAGTCCGTCAGGGATTGCCGGAAGGTCATTGGCCGAGTATCGTAATTTCCCATTGTATTTGCAGGGTATCGCTGGATGTTACATTGACCACCGGCGTTATTTGGGCATAAGCCAGACAGTTGGAAGAACCCGCATTGCCATTCAGTAAACAGGCTTCATTTATCCCGTTGACGTTGAGCGTCCCCGCCGCAAAGGTTGCCCGGTAAATCAGGGTCGTATCCCCAACACTGCCCCAGGCCGCCTTTAATGCCGGATACCCCGAATCAAGGGCTTTCATTGATCCGGTAGCAGTATTACACCGGGTATTAGTCTTGGTACTATTCCCGGTCCAGCCAGTCCCCACCTGAATAAACCCCGTTGAACTCGTTACCTTCGCCTTATTGGGGCTTACCAGCAAAGCATCGGCAATCAAAGCGTCCCCTTCACGAGTAACGATGTTGTGGTGATGATAACGCATAGGCCGCCCCGGTATCCGAAAGAGCCGCCCGAACCAAGTCGGCGCCCTCCGCTTCACATTCCCGTCCTTATCCAGAACCTGAACCGTAACCATCCCCTTAATCAAAATCCGGTCTTTCATTATCTCCCTCCGTAAATCGCAATAACCCCACCGCTCAAAGCGGCTCCGACAAAAAAACAAATCACCCCGGTAATCACGGCGTTTTTAACCCCTGCTTTTCTTGCGGTTTCATATTTCCCCCGCCATTGATGACTTTCCGCTATAGCCCTGCTTTCCCGTTCAAGGGAAGCCAGGGCCGCAGCCTTAGCCGCTTCCGCCGCCGCCTGTTCTATGGCTTCCTCCGCTGCGGTTGTCAAATCGTTAATCAGCGTGTCGATCTCGTATTCGCTGTATTGCTTCATTTCGTTTCCGGTTAAATTCTTCGCTTGCGCTGTCGGCGGCTCCCCGAACACCGGGGGTAGTTTCAAGAAACTCATAAGGATCACGGTTGCGGTAATCATCCTCAATCGCCTGTATTTCATTTTGTACCTCCATGTATTCAAGCAGTTTCCGGTCCCGTTCATGGAAGAATCGGAACGCCACGATAACCA
This sequence comes from Treponema primitia, assembly GCF_046533075.1. Lineage (GTDB taxonomy): Bacteria > Spirochaetota > Spirochaetia > Treponematales > Breznakiellaceae > Termitinema > Termitinema primitia_B. The sequence goes on from NZ_JAJQRB010000033.1 coordinate 5,823, forward strand.
AAACCAGTACCAGCATACCCGCCGCCCCGGTAATGACCCCTTTCCAAAAATTACTCATTGCCTATTCCTTTCCAACGAGATAAAACTTTAAGGCCGACAATCCCAAAAAGCACCATCACCATTACCGCAAACCATATCCAATCCCGGATAAGCCCCTTCACTAAAAGCCATGTCGCAAGGTACAAACAGAAGGGCTTGAATCCCAGCATTTTTGAGGGCAGGGCAATAAGCCGCTTCGCCAGAATCGCCCACAGTTCCCGCCCCGTATGTTCCCAGCTTGCTTTATCAGATATTTGAATCCCGTCAGAATCACTCATGTATCCCTTTCTTTCCGCCACGGAAGGCGGTGTAATAGTGCTTTAGTTGGAGTTTTGTAAACAAAACTCCAAGCTGAAAAAATGACAAGGAAGTCATTTTTTCAGCAAAAGTAAAGAGACAACTGTTCATCCAGTCCGTACTGGTTTCCCTTTTCCGCAAGCCGTTCAAAGGCTTGCCGATCAAGCCCCCGTACCGCCGTAGAACTGCCCCGCTGCCAGAACCAGTCAGATAATTCCTTTATGGTCTTTACCCGTGCCCCCGGCTCCTGTGCGTTAAGCGCAACGCCTTCACCAGTCAGTCCCGCAACATGGGTGGCTGTCCCCGTCTTGCCTTCAATAAAAAATGCCGCCCGTATACTACCCGCCTTCGGTTCTTTCACGGTGAAAAACCGCTTGTATAAATCGTCAGCAGTAGTCCGTATCAAAAACCCTGTTGCCATAAATAAGGCAAGACATACCGTACCGGAACAATCAGCCCCTTCCGGGTTTTCCTGCCCCCATTTATAGGGACTGCCATACTGGAGCAGAAGCGCATAGATATACTTTTCAGCATCCGACATTTTTTCAAACTGTCGCTGTTCATTTTTGAAGATAGCGTCCCATTTAATACCCATTACTTACCCCCTGTGCTTAAAGAAATTGACAATGATACTCACCGCCAACGCCGCCAAAGAAATAAACACGCTCACCACCGAAAGCTGTTCCTTGTTCCGTTCCGCCTCCTTCTTTTCCAGTTTTTCAACCCGTCCCATGACGTGTTCCTTGAATTCCCGCAACTGCCCCTTGAGTTCCCGCATTTCCGCCGTGTTCTCAACCAGAAGCCGCCTGTCCGATTCCGTCATACCATTACCCCCTTGATTGCCTTTCATAATGTCCCCCTTCCAAATTCAAAATTCCTCACTAATCCTAAACGCCGCCACAAAAGCAACGTCCCGCCTATATCGCAAAGAAAAAGCGTTAATCGTCCCCCTCAATGTTTCTTTGCTTGTCTCAATTTGAACCCGTGCCCCAATCCGGGCATGGAATAATCCCCGGTGGGTTTTTACGGTGAATTCCCGCCGCGCCATGGATGGCGCTGTTACCATGCCTTTAGGTGGAGTTTCGTTTTGCGAAACTCCATTCTGGAAAAATGCCATGGACGGCATTTTTCCAGAACGTTCCGCCAGTTCCCGCATAGTCCAGTCCTCATAGTGCGGATGTCCGTTTACCTCCATTTCCGAAAAATAGGAACCCGATACATTCAAAGCCGCCGTCCCGTATTGTTGTACTGCTTCGCTGTCCCGCAAAAAACAGGAACGGTTTAGGTCAAGCACAATAGGCCGTCCATAAATCGCCGCCCGATATAAGTCTCCATCAGTTTCCGTATTCAAGGTGATAAGCGCCTTTTCATGGTGGGTAGTAACGTCATAAGCGGAGTACGCAAACGTCCCGCCCTCAAAATCAAGCCGTTCCATTGCTTCCTCTAGCGTGTCTATCTGATCGGCGTAAATTACCGGGCGTTCCGTACCGCCGTCCTTAATCCGGTACTGCGCTTCATACCCCTGTTGTTGAACATCCCGTAATACCGTAGAGCGGAAAGGATACATCGGCGTAAGATTCGTATCGTACAAAACCGGGGGATCGTCATAGCGCCATATCTCCTGTTTTTCCAACGCCACCGGAATGTTTATTTTAAGCCGTACCGTGTTCCGGTACAGTTCCGCCCGTGCTGTTTCCCGCAGATAAAATATTTTGTCCCCCTGAAAGGTGTAGGAACAATCGTCAATATTTTCAGTTTCTTGTTGATACGGCGAATGGGCAAAGACCAATGGCTTTTCCGGCGCACATTCCAAATGCGCCCGGTAGGTTTTTGCCAGTTCAGAAAGTTCCGTCCAAGTATTTTTAGTCAGCTTCACATAGGGCAAAGTAATAGGAATAGTGGCGCAGTCTATATCTCCGCTTTCAATTCCCGCCCGTTTCGCAATCAAATGTACCAGCGATTTTTCCGCTTGTGTCTTGTCGCAAATAACCAAGTAGGTGAATACCGCCGGATGCGTCCAGTCCCGGCTATTTTCCGTTTTCCGCAGCAAGGCCGAGCGGTCATGTAAGCCAAGCCGCAAAGCACGCCGCTGTCCCGGCCCCCGTATGTCCTGGAACCCGTTATCGTCCACATACAAAACAAACCGCTGGAACCAAGGCAGCCCTTCCCCAAGGGAAAAACTAATCCGCACCTCCCGGCCCGCACCTCTCCCGCCGTTCCCCCCGCAAGCGTAAGTTCCGTAGGTATTATCCAGTAACACTTCTCCCCGTGCCGTAGTCCCCCCGGACACTTCCTTTAGCCCGTAAAACACGGCTTCAATAATGTCATGCTCAAATACCGTTTCATAAAAACCTGTACCAGACCAATCAAGGCTAATCCGCACCCGTACCGGGCTGTCTCCCTTTTCTATGGCTTCAACTAAAGCAGTATCAATGTCATAAAATTTCATTCGATGATCCCTTCATCGGTATTGAAAACATCAGCCGATAAATCCCCCGCAACGTAATACCGCAGGGGGCCGATAACCGTATCTCCGGCGTTTATCGCCGTTTCATCAGCCATCAGCACCAGCCGGGAAAGGGTAAGCCGGAAAGCCCCATATAAACGGTGGGCGTAATGGTCATGTAGTAGTTGTGCGGTAATTTCCAAGGTCTCAATAATCGGAGGGATCTCCGTTGTGGTATTCATGACCCGGTGTATCCGTACTTCCGTTTGCGTTCCGCCATCCTTCCGGGTAGAGATGGTCAGTCCGTAGATGTTTTTATATTCCGTTCCGTTGATCCGGTACTTAACCCCGTCCTCTTTGAATCGCTCTCCGCCATAAACTGCGGCCCGATCTGGGTAAGGGTAGGAAACAGGTGGCATACTTCCGGCTATATCCAATTTCAGTTTTACCGCTTCGCCTTGCATAATCCGCAGTTCAAAATCCTTAACCCGGCACCCTTCATAAAGCGTCCGCACCGGCCCCCGGTCTTGTATCAAATCGAACCGTAGACCGCTTTCCATAGCCAAAAGGTTTACCCTATGGCGGTATAAAACCCGTGTCCCGCTTACAAAAGCCGGAAGCCCAGACCGCCCCAAAGCCAGCACAAAAAGCAAAGGGGCGCTCTCGATGGAAAGGGGCGTAACCACGCACCCTGTAACCCCCCGGCTTCGCCGTATTCCCCCGCAGTTTCCGCCCCCCTCTATAGCCGCTTCTTCCTTCAAAACGGATACCGCTTCCCTAATCGTTTCCTCCGAGTAAGGCACCCCCATTTCCCGGTACTCTGTTTTCAAGGTGATACAACAATCACGGCCTTGTACGCTCATACCGTCATCCTCTCCACGATTACTCGTAGGCTAATAACCAGTTCCCACCCATCCCCGCAATACGCTTTTTTCGGCGGCACATACTTTTTCCCGGTAATAACCGCCCGATCCGCCACGCCCCCCAGGGTGGAATCTTCCGCTACCGCCTTCCCAACCGCCGCCCCGTAAGCGTAAACATCCCGCTCACTGTCAGCCGCTTCCGGCACATTCAGGCTCACGGTCAAAGCAAAAGCGTCTAAACGAACTATCCGTTCTTTCTCCGACCGCTCACATTCGGTAAGCCGCAGAACAGGCGCAACCGCCCCCACACCCGCAGGGGCATCGAACTCAACGGGCGCAATCTTAAATTCATAGTCTTGTAACAGTTCATTAACCCGCCCAGACAGCAGTTTTTCAAAAGCGGCAAGTATTTTCAGTTCTATAAAATCACTCATTTTTCCTCCCCGGCATGGACTCCCCCGCGCAAGCGGGTTCTTGTGTTTTAATGCTTTAGATGACACGCCGCTGGTACGGCTCCAAAAGTTCCTTGGCCCGCTCCGGCATCTTCGCTTCCAAAAACTCCCCGTTACTCCTCGACCCACCGTAACGCTGCCCCACAACCCCAATCTTCTTCCCCCGGAACCGGGCCATATTCCATACCGCCAGTTCAAGGCAAGCAGAAGCCAGGTCCGCCGGGGCATCCGTGTGCTTATACCCCGCCACATACCGCACCCGTACCGAAAACGGTGACGAAACCACTCCCGGCCGAATTTCCAGACAAAACGGCATATCCTCTCCAACCCCGCACTGCGGTATGCACTGGAATAATTCAGGATCAATGTCCTCAGCGGGTTTCCAGGACCTGTGTTTTTGGACCTCTAAAATTTTCCTTACCGGGTATTGCTTGAGCGGTACAAACGGGTCGTCCGAATATTCATGTATTTCCGTCAGTTTGCTTATCAGAAGCCGCCGCCTGCAATATTGCTCTATGCTGTAGGTGGCGGTTACAAGACAGTACCGGGAAAAGGCATCGTCCCGGTCATCAATGCCGAGGATCTCCTTAAAGTCCGCAAGGGAGATCAGTGAATGAAAGGAACCATCAGACCTACGGTCTGGGGTTCCCATTGTTTGGTTTTCCATGAAATCAGGATAAAACGGCTTTCAATAACTGGATATTTCACAAAGGTAATATTTTGAAGGAAATTTAAGCAGATTGGGTTTGGCGGCTATATATTAGTAGTCGAATTCTACCCAGACCGCTAAAAAGGAAAATTTCGCTATCTTAAAGAATTTTTGCTCTTATCACCCTTGACACTCTGAATTATATGTAGTAACTTTTTCATGATGAATCCCACCTAAAACCAGAATTAATATCGCATCTGTATGATTTTACGCAATAGGTATGCCTATTGAGGTAAAAGATAGTACAGACGGATTAGGTCTAAAAATGACTTGTATCGGCTGCGGCAAATTCTCCTCCCTTTCTCAAAAGGGGCAAGGTTTCTATTGGCGCGGCAAGACAGGTCAGAAAAAACCTCATCTTAAAGAACCCAGGCGCTAAAAATGTGAAGGCCGCTATCAGGACAAGCGATCTTCCATAAAACAAAGGGAACCGGCGCTCCCCCCTCTATATGCGGAAACCGTTCAGTCGAAGACCGGGACTCATCCGCCAAAAACTATCGACCTTATAGAAGCACCCTTTGCCTTTTACAAATGCAGAGCGTTCATGTTGCGTTATGCCGGTTTTAGGTTCCACCAGTATATCGGTGGTTTATTTTTTTTGGATGGCATTAGCCAACCAGTTTCTAAATAATGAGGAAATTGCATGGAAAACAAAGAGTTGAATAAGATGACATTACTTGATTCAATCGGTCAGATATTGGAATTTTCAAAAGATTCCGGGCTGAGTAAAACTTTTTTTGAAGCTGCTAAAGACCATTTGAATTTTGTTTCAAATGAGTTGCAAATTACGCCCATTCAAGCAGCCCTCTTTGTCCATATTTTTAATGAAAGCGTCGCAGGAAACCAATACATGGGGGATCATTTGTTCATTGAATCTTTAAAATGTACAAAGGTTCAATATCTTGAATACCTGAACGATATTGATGAGCTGGTTAATATAAACTATGTTACTCAAATTATTCAACATGATATTTCACCATCATACCGTATCCCCAGAGAAATCATTTTTGCCCTCAGAAAAGGGAAGGTTATAAAGCCGGAGAGCTATATTAATATTTCTATTGGTAAATTATTTTCGGTCCTTAAAAAGACGTTTCTGCGCCGCTATAATGATGCGCTTGTTTATGATGAATTTATGGCGCTTTTGTCTTTCCTCCTGGACAATAATCAGCACCTTGAATTCGTCAAAGTGATAAAGGGGTATAATCTGATACTTGCGGATGCCGCTTTGCTCCTCTATTTCTGTCATAAGCATGTTGCCAGCCCGTACTCTTATATAGATAATACGGTTATTAATTTTGACTCTATACGAAAAGAATTTGGAAACGAAGATGATCCTATTTTTGCAGATATGCAATTTATCGATCCCCTGCGGAATGGGAATCACCGCTTACAGGAATTGGGATTAGTAGAAAATGCAAACAATAACGGTTATGCGATGGGAGATGTTTTTTGTTTAACCGACAAGGCAGTCGATATGCTGTTAAAGGAAATAATTGTTAAAAAGCCCGGAAATAATCAAAACATGATTTTGTGCAATGATATACCGGAAAAGACATTGTATTATAATGCAGACCAGAACGATAAGGTACAAAAACTTATTGATCTGCTGCTTCCGCTTAATTTCAAGGGAGTAGAGAAACGCCTTAAAGAAAAAGGTATGCGGAATGGCTTCGCCTGCCTCTTTTCCGGGCTGCCGGGAACCGGAAAAACAGAAACGGTCTATCAAATAGCCAGAAAAACCGGCCGCGATATTTTACAGGTTGACATTTCAGAAATAAAAAGCAAGTGGGTTGGTGAAAGTGAGAAACAAATTAAAAAGATTTTTACCGATTACAAAAAACAGTTGGAATCTGTGGATACAGCGCCTATCCTGCTTTTTAACGAAGCTGATGCCATTATCGGCCAGCGCATGAATTTTAACGGGAATAGCCATGCCGTTGATCAGATGGAGAATACTATCCAGAATATTATTTTACAGGAACTGGAAGATCTTTCCGGGATATTGATAGCCACCACCAATCTGACCAAAAACATGGACAAGGCTTTTGAGAGGCGTTTCCTCTATAAAATTGAATTTGAAAAACCGGAACTGGAAGCAAAAAAATCAATCTGGCATTCTATGATACCGGAATTATCCGAAAATGATGCCGCACTCCTGGCAATTCGTTTTGATTTTTCCGGCGGTCAAATAGAGAATATTGCCCGGAAACGTACGGTGGATGAAATTTTAACCGGCTCTGCTCCTTCTATTGAACAACTGCTGGCTTATTGCCGTGATGAAGTTGTGGTTACGGATACAGTTCAACGGATAGGATTTGCTGCGTAAAACAGAATTTGAGAATCGGGAAGGCTATTTCCTGCATTTTTATGGGAAATAGTCGCTATAAAAAATTGCTTTAGCATTCCATGACAAACCAATCCGGTATATAATAGCAGTATAAAAGAACAAAAGTACCGGGATAAGCTACCCGCAGGGTAGCAGGCATCGTCCCGGTCATCAATGCCGAGGATCTCCTTAAAGTCCGCAAGGGAGATCAGTGAATGAAAGGAACCATCAGACCGCAGACCTTGGTCTGAACGGTCTGGGGTTCCCATTGTTTGGTTTTCCATGAAATCAGGATAAAACGGCCTTCAATAACTGGATATTTCACAAAGGTAATATTTTGAGGGAATTCTAAGCAGATTGGGTTTGGCGGCTATAGCTTCAGGTATGCAGGGTACCCCCTTGTTTCAAGCCCTCCATAGCCGCTACAATTTAGGGGTAAGAACTTTAATGTCCTAAGTTCAAATTATGAAGTTGGATTTGGGGTTAAGCTCAAAAAAAATACCAAGCTATTTGCGTTACAGAAAGGACGATATACTCATTCGCTTATATAACAGGGATGTGAATTTATGCGTATTCCGTATAAAATAAGTTATGCGCCATATTTTTAACTTATTTCACAGAATATCTTGACAAATTTATTAAAATATTACCATAATTAGCAAAGGAGTGGAATATGTTTAAAAGTATTAATGGTTTTTATCAGCCTTCATTTTTTTATATGAATTTAGATACTGACAAATTATTGACAGAAATATATGATACAGATGATGAATCAACTTTTATTCATGAATATATTCATATGTTACAGGATATTAGTCTAATATGTACTCGTGCTATGTTATGGCAAAATGTTAATAATTTCAGAGCATTTTCTAAAGAAATACGGGATAATGGCAATGGAAACCGACCAATTCGACTTACTTCAAAAAATGATATGGTAAATGAGAAATTATATGCCTATCTTTGGGGCGAATACAGTTTTTTTGATTCTGCAATAATAGAAAATATTGAAATAAAAGAAACTGATTTGGGCGATGGAATAAAAACAAAAGAAATCATTTTATACCTTATTGAAAATAACGGTAATAGAAGTATATATAAAATTGGCCGTAGAGACTTTCTTGAATGCATGGCTTTTATGATTGAGAATTATATATTTCCATCAGTCGTATTGCCAGATTTTCCATATAAATCTATTTGGAAAATACTTGAATATTATAAAATTCCTGTTTCAAATTATATCGTTTCACAAGTTTGTGAATTAGCTTTATCATCATATCATCCAGTTGAAGCTTTATTGATATTCCTCGATCGAACTAATAAAAAATTGCAAACAAATGATATTTTTGATGCAATGTATGGTAATATAGTGGTGAAAAACTATGATGGAACTTTCACTAATAAAATCAACAATGATAAAAAAGCGTTTGCTGAATCTAAACATATGATGCAAGATTGGTTTAAATCTCCAATTGTAGCAAATATAGGTGATTGGCTGACTAAAATATTGGAACTCGGAGAGAATTTTAGGATTTCAGATTGTGTTTATATATCTAATATAATTAATAATTCAAAAGAGGATGCAAGAAAATTAATATTTCAACATGTTGTTACAACTGGCGTTCCTGTAATATTTAATCGGCAGCACATTGCCCAATGTATTGATCCAACAAAAACAAACGGAAATACATTTTTATTAATTGCGTTGGATGAATTGTATTCTTATTGTAAAGATACACGCAGCTATTGTAATTTGATAAATTTTTGTAAAAAATCAAATGAACAATTAGTAAATACAAATTGCTGTTGTGATGTTATGAAACAAATTGAAGGAAATAGATTATGCCCAATCGGTGTTTGGCTAAAAGTATTTGGATTTCAAAATTTGAAGTAAAAAAAACTTCGCATAACCAGACTGTCGATTTAATCAGTTAACGGCAATAATGTCATTAATTTATGCTTTTTCTGAAAAAAGTTTGATTATCTATCTGTTTAAGGAAAATCAACCTTCTCATATCCCCTGTCTAAGGGTCAATGGCTGTCTGCATTTGGCGATATTATGGACCATGCAGAATAGAAGCCATTGGATGTTTACTTTTATCTTTGAGCGGAGCGAAAATCGGTTCATATCTTTGCAGTAGGTAATATCGGTAAAGACCGGTTCAATTATCTGCATCCTCCTCGAATACAATTCCCGATAAGCCGGATCGTCTATCTTTTTCCTCATCTTGTCGCTGAGGTTTTCAGCATGTTTTGAGACTGGAAGGTATAAGGTTTCTATTGGCGCGGCAAGACAGGTCAGAAAAAACCTCATCTTAAAGAACCCAGGCGCTAAAAATGTGAAAGCCGCTATCAGGACAAGCGATCTTCCATAAAACAAAGGGAACCGGGGCGGCTCCTTCTATTGAACAACTGCTGGCTTATTGCCGTGATGAAGTTACGGATACGGTTCAACGGATAGGATTTGCTGCGTAAAACAGAATTTGAGAATCGGGAAGGCTATTTCCTACATTTTTGTAGGAAATAATGATAAAACAGGAGTCAGTAAGCCATCTTAATCTTTTTCCATAAATAAGATACAATAACAGGCAAGGATTTTAAACATGGCCGGACCATTAAATGCAAAAGTTATCATTGCCCGATGCTCAAAAACGAAAAAAACATTTGGAATCCGTATCGAACAGCGGCAGAATGATTGGGTAAGCACCTGGGCTTTTAAGATTGATGAAAAGAAGGCAAAGCATGAAGGCTTTCATGCTGGCCTGGTTACTGGTACAATGAAAGCAGCAGATGGCTACCCCGGTTGTCCTCATTGTAGGAGCAAAGACCTGTTTTTTTGTTTAAAAGAAGCTGATGGTTGCGGGAACATAGGATGTTATGACGGGCGTCACGGTCAATATTATACCTGTCCTTGGTGCGGACTCCGATGCAAAACTGTAGAATCGAACATCGTTGATGTTTCAGGTGGTAATTTATGAATATTTTGGAGAAATAAATGGCAGATTTACCCAATGGATATACCACAAAAACAAAGGCTTATAAAACCGTAAAAGTGTTGCAGAAACTTGGTGAAGGCGGTCAGGGTGCGGTTTACAAAGTTGACTACAACGGCCATTTGAAGGCATTGAAATGGTATTCCGGCATGAAACTGGAATATCCAGAAAAATTCATCGCAAACCTCGAAAACAATATCAAAAACGGTGCGCCAACAAAGTCTTTTTTATGGCCCGAAGATATTACCGAAATGAGCGGTGATGCTTTCGGCTATATCATGGATTTGTTCCCACCTGAGTATGAGGATTTTTCTAAACTTTTGCGTGGTAAGGCCCGTTTTGCCGGTGGTTATACAGCCATGCTCAATACCGCACTGCATATTACTGCTGGTTTCCGTGAACTGCATAATGCTGGTTACAGTTACCAGGACTTAAATGATGGTAATTTCCGTTTTAATCCTACAACCGGGGATGTTTTAATTTGTGACAATGATAATGTTGCCGCAAAGCCAACTGGAATTGCCGGAAAAGCCCGCTATATGGCGCCTGAAATTGTCGCAAGGCGCGCTACGCCAAACCGTTACACCGACAGTTTCTCACTTGCCGTTATACTTTTTATGCTTTTCACCCGTAATCATCCCCTTGAGGGGAAAAAATGGGCTAGCGTCCCTTGCCTAAGTGCAAAATATGAAAAGAAACTTTATGGTGAAGAACCTATTTTTATTTTTGACCCTACAGACACTTCAAATCAGCCTGTACCGGGATTGCATAAAGGGGCGATAAATAACTGGCCTTCGCTGCCTTTATATATTCAAGATGCATTTACTAAATCTTTCAGTAAAAAGGCAATGACAGACCCTAATGAACGGCTTATTGAACGCGATTGGCTCAGGTTATTTATCCGCATGAGAAGCGAAATTTTCAAGTGCCCGTCTTGCGGTGAAATCTACTTTGCCGACCCCGTTAATCTTAACCCCTGCACAAAATGCGGAAAGGCAAATACTTTTTTTGCTTACATTAAAACACCACGATACAATGTGGCTTTACATCAACGCACCAAACTTTATTTATGCCATACAGATAAAGAATCCGAAGATTTTCAGTCTCTTACTGGTGAGACAACATTAAATAACGGCAATTTTGAATTAAAGAATCTTTCCGGTAAAAATTGGTCTGTAATTGAAAGTAAAAATACAACGGCTCTTGGTCATAATGGTATAGCAGTCTTAAAGAAAGGTATAGAAATTGATTTTGGCGGAACAATCGCTCAAATTGTATAACTAATTAAGGGGGTAAGTAAATGTCATTAGTAGACGATGTGGAAATGCCGCGCAGGACGATGGTTCTCTTTTTCGTAATCGACTCTTCCGGCAGCATGGACGGAGATAGAATTGAATCGGTAAATTCTTCCATTCGGGAAGTTCTTCCCGACATTCAAGAAATATCCGATGAAAATGCAGATGCGGAAATTAAAATTGCCGTCCTGGAATTTTCGTCCGGTGTTCTGTGGTTAACCGTAGGCGGGCCAATGCCTCTTGACCAGTTCAGGTGGAACGATATAAAAGCCGCAGGGGTTACTGACTTTGGAGCAGCCTGTAGAGAGTTGAACGACAAACTTTCAACCAAAGCTTTTATGAAAGATGCAACTGGTTCATTTGCCCCGGCCATATTCCTTATGTCCGATGGTGAACCGACCGACAACTGGAAAGATGAATTGACTAAGCTCAAAACAAATAACTGGTTTAAGTCCGCAATAAAAGCCGCCATTGCTATCGGACACAATGCAAATACGGATGTACTTAAAGAATTTACCGGCAGTATAGAATCCGTTTTTGAGATTCAAAACAAACACATGTTAAAACGCATGATCCGCTTTGTTAGTGTCACCGCATCACGGGTTGCAAGTAAAAGCTCCAACGCAGGTTCTGTTGATGGAGATGAGGCAAAACAGGCCGAATTGAACGCCGGCATAAAAGAAGAACTTCAAGAAGCGCAAACAGAAGCTAAATCAAATCCATCATTAGTTGAAGAAGTGTGGTAAAGTATGAATAATTATCGTTCTTTTTCCATAACGGCTAAAGGGAGAGATCATGTCAAAGTTGGAAAAGAATGTCAGGATTATTCCGATCACTATGAAGACGACTCAATTTCTCTATCTTTAGTTGCCGATGGGCACGGTGATGATAATTGCTTTCGATCAGGGCGTGGCGCTGCATTCGCTGTAAAATGTGCCAAGAAAGGTATATTTGAATTTGTTCGGGATATAAATAAATATATAAAGAATAACAGCGATAAAAATTTAACCCGCTTTGAACTGGAGAAGCTACTAAAAGAAAGGCTTGTTGCCAGTGTATGCCGTTCTTGGCATGTTAAAGTCATTGATGATATTGAAAAACATCCGCTTACAAACATTGAGTTAGCAAAAACGGATGAAAAATATCTCGCCAGATACAGTGCCGGTGAAAAATTGCACCATATATATGGAACTACGCTTCTAGCCGCAGTTGTTACGCAGAATTATTGGTTTGGTTTTCATATCGGCGATGGACGCTGGACGGCATTGTATAAGGGCGGTGAATTTGACCAGCCTGTCCCTTGGGATGATCGTTGTTACTTAAATGTAACGACATCACTCTCCGATGAAGATGCCGCCGAAACAGCCCGAGTGGTTTTTTGGCTAAACAATGAAAAAAAACCACCGGCGGTCATTTTTCTTTGCAGTGACGGTGTTGATGATAACTACCCGGTAAATGAAAACGACAAACATCTTTTTCGCAAAGTCTACCGAAAAATTGCATTATGTTTTAGCAAGGATGGTTTTGATTCTACATGTAAACAGCTAGAAGAATTGGTAAATCTTTGTGCCGCTAAATGGAAGGGAGATGATACCAGTATTGCTGGAATTGTTGATTTGGAAACAATTAAATCACTTAAACCGATATATGAGCGGCAAATTGCGGAAGAAAAAACAATTACAGAACCCATAAATCCGAATAGTGAATTGGCATTAAAAATTTCTTATACTACTGGAGAGAATTAATATGTTTAGTACTGATTTTATTAAGATACTTCAAACACTTCTGGCCGAGCAAGGTAAAACAGCCCTTCTTAATGAATCAAAATGTAAAGCCATGCTGTTTGATTATACCCATAGAGAATACCCGAAGGAATGTCGGCTTATAGTTCAAGCGGTTGAGGCGGGTGTTACAAAGGCATTGGACAACACAAATGAATTAGCAATTTGCAAATTAC
>NZ_JAJQRB010000034.1:0-88094 GCF_046533075.1 Treponema primitia
AAGATGAATCAAAACAGGGAAAGGTGGTGGACATTTGCCTCAAGGAAATTGAAAATACCACCCCCTTTTTTATCGGCATCCTCGGGGAGCGATACGGCTGGGTGCCTTCTCCGGAGGAGCGCCGCCTGATAGAGAAAAACACCGATGTTTTTACGGAATACCCTTGGGTAAACGGTGAATTGGACAAAGGTACCAGTATTACGGAAATGGAAATCCAGCAAGGGGTGTTGCGGGTAAACGGAAAGGTAAATTCTTTTTTTTACTTCCGTTCCCCAGAAATGAAAACAAGCGGAAAATTCCGGGAAAAGAGTGGGAGCGATGAGGAAAAAAAGCTGGCGGACCTTAAAAAAGCATTGCGAGAGCAGCAGGACTACCCGGTAAAGGAATACAGCTCCGGTGAAAACTTAGGCGACATGGTTGAAAAAGACTTTAAAGCCCTGGTAGATAAACTCTTTCCCCAAGGCGCCTTAACGCTTTTTGAAAAAGAACGGATGGAACAGCAATCCTTCTTAAAGAGCCGAACCCGGGTGTATGTTTCCCCCGGAGATCCTCAACGGAACTTAGATGATTTTGTAAACGCATCCGGGGACGAAGCGGACCGAATTGTGGTAGTTACCGGGGAAAGCGGTATAGGAAAAAGCGCCCTTATCGCCAACTGGATACAAAACAGAGAGAATAAAAGTGAAAAAATCTTGTATCACTTTATTGGCAATTCCGGTTCCGAAGGGGATTACCGCAAAATAATCAAATACCTGATCAATGACATTATCGAAGTATGCCGGCTTCCGCCGCTTGAGGAATCACCGAAAGGAAATAAGCTTACAGAGAATCTGCAAAATCTGCTCTGGACAGCGGCAAAAGCAACAAAACTTATTCTAGTCCTTGACGGCATGGATAAACTTGACGATATCGACAATGCGAAACTCCTTAACTGGCTCCCCGCCTTCCCGCCGAATGTCCGGGTTATTTTTTCTACCCAATCGGATGACAAAACCATGGAAGTTTTCAAACGCTGGAACTACCCCTGTATCGCAGTTGAACCCCTTCCGGTGGAAGAGCGGAAAACCCTCATCACCGATTATCTAGCGTCATTTGCAAAAAAGTTAAAACCTGATCAGATTGATCGCATTGTTCAGGACAAGGAAAATGAAAACACTCTTGCCCTGCGGACACTTTTGGATGAGCTACGGGTCTTTGGGGTACACGAGGAAATTGACGCCCGTCTTAATGCCTATCTTGCCGCACCGGATTTGGAAAGTTTCTACGACAAGGTCGTTGACCGTATAGAAAAAACGTACACCGCTGCCTCCGGTGATAACAAAAGCTTTGCAAGTAACGTTTTCGCCCGTTTGTTGTCTTCCCACGCCGGTACTAACCACAGTTTCGCGGGTGAAGTACTCGCACTCCTGGCGTCTTCCCGCGCCGGTTTAAGCGAGTCTGAGATATTGGGGATAAGCGGAGCCGCTCCGCTCTACTGGTCGCAATTATACAACGGTATGTCCGGGCATCTTACCAAACGGAACGGGCTCATACGATTCGATAACCGGTTTATACAAGAGGCAGTTACAAAGCGCCTGAAAGACGGTGGGGAGGAATATCGCCGCCGTATCGTTTCCTACATGGAAACAGCCTCGGATATTTCCCTCAAGCGGAAGTGTGATGAACTACCCTATCAGTATTTTGAGTTAAAAGAATGGGATAAACTCTACGCCTTCCTGCTTGATTTTGAGGTATTTGATTACATCAATAGAAAGAATGAATATGAGCTGGGAGAATACTGGCGTGCATTGCAAAAGGAGAATAAGGAAAAGTATTCGCCCGCAAAGTATCTTGACCTTGAAGGGGACGGTAAAGATAGAGAAGCTATTGGGGGATACTACAATGATATTGGGAATTTTGTCAGTGATGTATTGGCGGATTACGTTCTGGCGCTGGAATCCTGCCAAAAAGCCCTTACCATTAGGAAAGAAGCTCTTGGCCCGGAGCATCCTGACACTGCAACATCATATAATGATATAGGCATAAAATACTGGGGCATGGGAAACAATGAAAAGGCACTGGAATTCTACCAAAGAGCCCTTGCAATTAGGGAAAAAGTTCTTGGCTTTGAGCACCCTGATGCTGCAAGATCGTATAACAACATAGGTGTGGTATACATGGAAATGGGAAACCATGAAAAGGCGCTGGAATTTTTTCAGAAAACCCTTGCCATTAGTACAAAGGTTCTTGGCCTTGAGCATCCTGATATTGCAGCATCGTATAACAACATAGGCATGGCATACAGTGCCATGAGAAACAAAGAAAAGGCGCTGGAATTCCACCAAAAAGCCCTTGCCCTTAGGGAAAAAGTTTTTGGCCTTGAGCATCCTGGTACTGCAGGATCGTATTACAATATAGGCGTGGTATACCGCGAAATGAGGAACAAAGAAAAGGCGCTGGAATTTCACCAAAAAGCCCTTGCCATTAGGGAAAAGGTTCTTGGTCTTGAGCATCCTGCTACTGCAACATCGTACAACGACATAGGCTTGGTATACAGCGCCATGGCAAACTATGAAAAGGCGCTGGAATTCTCCCAAAAAGCCCTTGCCGTTCAAGAAAAAGTTCTTGGCCCTGAGCATCCTGATACTGCAGGATCCTATAACAGCATAGGCTTGGTATATAGCGCCATGGGAAACTATGAAAAGGCGCTGGAATTCCACCATAAAGCCCTTGCCCTTAGGGAAAAAGTGCTTGGCCTTGAGCATCCTGATAATGCATTGTTATATAACAACATAGGCTTGGTATACAGCGCCATGGCAAACTATGAAAAGGCGCTGGAATTCTACCAAAAAACTCTTGCCATTCGGGAAAAAGTGTTTGGTCTTGAGCATCCTGATACCGCAGCATCGTATGTCAACATAAGCGAGGTATACTACATCAAGGGAAACAATGAAAAAATGCTGGAATTCTCCCAAAAAGCCCTTGCCATTCAGGAAAAAGTTTTTGGCCCTGAGCATCCTTCTACCATTGCATCGTATAACAATATAGGCATGGTATACAGCAAGAGGAGAAACTATGAAAGGGCGTTGGAATTCTACCAAAAAGCCCTTGCCATTCAGGAAAAAGTTCGTGGCCTTGAGCATCCTGATACTGCATTATCGTATAACAACATAGGCGAGGTATGTTACGACATGGGGAACAAAGAAAAGGCGTTGGAATTCTTCCAAAAAGCCCTTGCCATTAAAGAGAAAGTGTTTGGCCTTGAGCATCCTTCTACTATAGCATCGTATAACAACATAGGCGTGGTATACGACCGCATGAGAAACCATGAAAAGGCACTGGAATTCTACCAAAAAGCCCTTGCCAGTAGAGAAAAAGTTCTTGGCCCTGAGCATCCTGATACTACAGGATCGTATAGCAACATAGGTTTGGTATACTGGAAAATGGGGAACAAAGAAATGGCGCTGGAATTCTTTCAAAAAGCCCTTGTCATTCAGGAAAAAGTCCTTGGCTATGAGCACATTGATACTGCAATATCGTATGATTCCATAGGCGAGGTATACAGCGCCATTGGAAACAAAGAAAAGGAACTGGAATTTTACCAAAAGGCCCTTGTTGTTTGGGAAAAACTTCGTGGTCTTGAGCACCCTGATAATGCAGCATTGTATAACAGTATAGGTGCGGTATACAGCGCCATGGGGAACAAAGAAAAAGCGCTGGAATTCTACCAAAAAGCCTTTACCATTCGGGAAAAGGTTCTTGGTAAAGACCATCCCAATACGGTGCAGATATTTCAAAGAATAGCGGAACTGCGTAAGTTAATGGGTACTACCTAAGAAGCAAATGACCATCATAAGGAGATTGAGCCGATGAGCGATAAGAGAAAACCAGACCCAATTGAAGAACGTCAAATCCGCGTATTCATCTCGTCCACATTTAAGGACATGCAAGCCGAGCGGGATTACCTTGTGATGAAGATATTCCCCGCCATACGCCGCTACTGTGAAGAGCGGGACATTTCCTTTCTGGAGCTTGACCTCCGCTGGGGCATCAGCGAAGAGGAATCAAAACAGGGTAAGGTGGTGGATATATGCCTAAAGGAAATTGAAAATACCACCCCCTTTTTTATCGGCATTTTAGGTGAACGCTACGGATGGGTACCTTCTCCGGAGGAACGCCGCCTGATAGGGGAAAACACCGATGTTTTTGAGGAATACCCCTGGGTAAACGATGAACTGGATAAAGGAACCAGTATTACGGAAATGGAAATCCAGCAGGGGGTACTGCGGATGAACAAAAAAATAAACGCCTATTTTTATTTCCGTTCCCCGGAAATGAAAACAAGTGGGAAATTCAGGGAAAAGAGCGGGAGTGATGAAGAAAAAAAGCACGATGCCCTTAAAAAAACACTACGGGAGCAGCAAGACTACCCGGTAAAAGATTACCGTTCTATTGAAAACTTAGGTGACATGGTTGAAAAGGACCTCAAGGCCCTGGTGGATAAACTTTTCCCCCAGGGCGCCCTAACGCTGTTTGAAAAAGAACGGCTGGAACAGCAATCCTTTTTAAAGAGCCGTACCCGGGTGTATACCCCCAGCGGAGATACCAGGCAGAAGCTGGATGATTTTGTAAAGACATCCGGGGAAGGAGCAGAGAGAGCCTTGGTAGTTACCGGGGAAAGCGGTATAGGCAAAAGCGCTCTCCTTGCCAACTGGATACAGAACCGGGAGAATAAAAGTGAGAAAGTCCTGTATCATTTTATCGGCAATTCCAGTTCCGAAGGAGATTATCGCAAAATAACTAAATACCTCATCAATGACATTATCAAAGTCTGTGGACTCCGCCCTGCTGAAGAAAAGTCCCGCATGGATAATGATGCGCCCAAAGGAGCGGATAACCTTAAAGACAATTTGCAAAATCTGCTCTGGACTGCGGCGGAAAAGGAAAAGCTTATTCTGGTTCTTGACGGCATGGACAAACTTGACAACATTGATAATGCGAAACTCCTCAACTGGCTCCCTGCCTTCCCGCCTGATGTACGGATTATTTTTTCCACCCAATCGGATGACAAAACTCTGGAAGTTTTTAAACGCCGGAACTACCCCTATATCGCAGTTGAAGCCCTTCCGGTGGAAGAGCGGAAAACATTTGTCACCGATTATTTAGCGTCCTATGCCAAAAAGCTACGGCCCGATCAAATTGAACGCATAGTCATGGACAAGGAAAGTGAGAATACCTTTGCCCTGCGGACACTGTTGGATGAGCTGCGGGTCTTTGGGGTACATGAAGAAATTGACACCCGCATTACCAACTACCTGGCTGCGCCGGATTTGGAAAGCTTCTACGGCAAGGTCGTTGACCGTGTAGAAAAAACCTACACCATCGCCTCCGGTGATAGTAAAAGCTTTGCGGCTAACGTTTTCGCCCGTCTGCTGTCTTCCCGGGACGGTACTAAGCAAAGCTTTGCGGGTGAAGTTCTTGCACTGCTGGCGTCTTCCCGCTCCGGTTTAAGCGAGTCCGAGATTCTGGGGATAAGCGGCGCCGCTCCGCTTTACTGGTCGCAGCTATACAACGGGATGTCCGGGCATCTTGCCAGACGGAACGGGCTCATTCGATTCGACAACCGGTTTATACAAGAGGCGGTTACCAAGCGCCTGAAAAACGGCGGGGAGGAATATCACCGCCGCATTGTTTCCTACATGGAAACCGCCCCTAATATTTCCCCCTACCGGAAGTGTGATGAAATGCCCTACCAGTATTTTGCGCTAAAAGAATGGGACAAACTCTACGCCTTCCTGCTTGATTTTGAGGTTTTTGATTATATCTTTACAAAAAATGAATATGAACTGGGAGAATACTGGCGCGCCTTGCAAAAGGAGAACAAAGAAAAGTATTCGCCGGCAAAGTATTTTAATCTTGAAGGGGACGGTACAGATAAAGAAACTATTGGGCGCTACTACAATAATATTGGAGTTTTTGTATGTAAAGTATTAGCGGATTACGGTTTAGCATTAGAATTCTCCAAAAAAGCCCTTGCTATTAAAGAAGAAGTCCTTGGCCCGGATCATCCTGATACTGCAGCATCGTATACCAATATAGGCTTGGCATACAGCAACATGGGAAACTATGAAACGGCGCTGAAATTTCAACAAAAAGCCCTTGCCATTCAGGAAAAAGTTCTTGGCCTTGAGCATCCTGATACTACGGGATCGTATAACAACATAGGCGGGGTATATTGGAACATGGGAAACTATGAAAAGGCGCTGGAATTTTTTCAAAGAGATCTTACCATTAGTGCAAAGGTTTTTGGACTTGAGCATCCTGATACTGCACAATCGTATAACAATATAGGTACGATATATGGGGACATGGGAAATTATGAAAAGGCGCTGGAATTTTTTCAAAAGGCCCTTGCCATTAGAGAAAGATTTCTTGGCCCGGATCATCCTGATACTGCAGCATCGTATGGCAGCATTGGTGGGGTATACCGCGACAGGGGAAACTATGAAAAGGCGCTGGAATTCCAACAAAAGGCACTTGCTATTCGGGAAAAAGTTCTTGGCCCGGATCATCCTGATACTGCAGCATCGTATAACAACATAGGCAATGTATACTTCTGCATGGGAAATTATGAAAAGGCGCTGGAATTCCAACAAAAGGCACTTACCATTCAGGAAAAAGTTCTTGGCCCGGATCATCCTGATACTGCAATACCCTATAACAACATAGGCAATATATACCACATCATGGGAAACCTTGAAAAGGCGCTGGAATTCTACCAACAAGCCCTTGCCCTTCGAAAAAAAGCTCTTGGTCTTGAGCACCCTGATACTGCAGGATCGTATAACGACATAGGCGTGGTATGCAACGCCATGGGAAACAAAGAAAAGGCGCTGGAATTCCACCAAAAAGCTCTTGTTATTAGGGAAAAAATGCTTGGCCTTAAGCACCCTGATACTGCAACATCCTATGGCAATATAGGCTTGATATACGAAGATATGGGAAACAATGAAAAGGCGTTGGAATTTCACCAAAAAGCCCTTGCCATTCAGGAAAAAGTTCTTGGCTTTGAGCATCCTGGTACTGCACATTCGTATACCAACATAGGTATGGTATACAGCAACATGGGAAACCATGAAATGGCGCTGGAATTTCACCAAAAAGCCCTTGCCATTAGGGAAAAAGTTCTGGGCACTGAGCATCTTGATACTGCACAATCGTATAACAACATAGGTGTGGTATACAGCAGAAATGGAAACTATGAAAAGACACTGGAATTCTTGCAAAAAGCCCTTGCCATTAGGGAAAAAGTTTTTGGTTTTGAACATCTTGATACTGCAGGATCGTATACCGGCATAGGCTTGGTATACCACTTTATGGGAAACTATGAAAAGGAGCTGGAATTCTACCAAAAAGCCCTTGTCATTCGGGAAAAGGTTCTTGGCCTTGAGCATCTTGTTACTGCAGCATCCTATAAAAATATTAGTCTGGTATACAGCGACATGGGAAACAAAGAAAAAGCACTGGAATTCTACCAAAAAGTCCTCACCATTCAGGAAAAAATTCTTGGCCGTGAACACCCTGATACTGCGACATCCTATACCACCATAGGCTCGGTATACCGGGACATGGGAAACAATGAAAAGGCGCTGGAATTCTTTCAAAAAGCCCTTGCCATTCACGAAAAAGTTTTTGGACTTGAGCACCCTTCTACTGCAGACTCCTTTAACAACATAGGTCTAATATACGGCGCCATGGGAAACTATAAAGCGGCATTGGAATTCTTCCAAAAAGCTCTTGGTATTAGAGAAAAAGTTTTTGGCTTTGAACATTCTGCTACTGCAGCATCGTATAGTAACCTAGGCTTGGTATACAGGGATCTGGGAAACAAAGAAGAGGCGCTGAAATTTGACCAAAAAGCCCTTGTTATTCAGGAAAAGATTTTTGGCAAAGACCATCCTAATACGATGTAGGTATCTCAACAAGTAGCCGATCTGCGTAAACTAATGGGTACTACCTAAGAAGCCAATGACCATCATAAGGAGATTGATCAAATGGACGATACAAGAAAAACAAACCAAACGGAAACGGCTTCCGATGGTTCTTCCAACCGGAAGCCTGATGAACTACCCCGCAAGTATTTTGAGCTAAAAGAATGGGACAAACTCTACGCCTTCCTGCTTGATTTCGAGACCTTTGATGCTCTCTATAAAAAGAATAAAGATGAGCTGGGTGAATACTGGCGCGCTTTGCAGAATGAAAATAAGGAAAAATATTCTCCGGCAAAGTATCTTGATCTTGATAATAATGGTACAGATAGAGAAACTATTGCGCGATACTACACTATTGGATTTTTTGTCAGCACCGCATTGGCGGATTACGTGCTTACACTGGAATTCTACCTAAAAGCCCTTGCCATTGCGGAAAAAGTTTTTGGCCTTGAGCATATTGCTACGGCATTATTCTACAACAACATAGGTTTGGTATACGGCGCCATGGGAGACAATGAAACGGCGCTGGAATATTTTCAAAAAAATCTTGCCGTTTGTGAAAAGGTTCGCGGCTTTGAGCATCCTGATACTGCAGAAGCCTATGACAACATAGGAATGATATACAGCGGCATAGGAAACAACGAAACGGCGCTGGAATTCTTCCAAAAAGATCTTGCCATTTGTGAAAAGGTTCTTGGCAAAGATCATCCGAATACGGTACAGGTATCTCAACGAATAGCCGATCTGCGTAAGTTAATGGGTACTACCTAAGAAGGAAAGCCAGAAGGAGATTACACAAATGAGCGATAAACGAAAACCAAACCCGATTGAAGAACGCCAAATCCGTGTGTTCATATCGTCCACATTTAAGGATATGCAAGCCGAACGGGATTACCTGGTTATGAAGATATTCCCCGTCATCCGCCGTTATTGCGAAGAGCGGGATATTTCCTTCCTTGAACTTGACCTCCGCTGGGGCATCAGTGAAGAGGAATCGAAACAGGGAAAGGTGGTGGACATTTGCCTAAAGGAAATAGAAAACACCACCCCCTTCTTTATCGGCATTTTAGGTGAACGCTACGGATGGGTACCTTCCCCGGAGGAACGCCGCCTGATAGGGGAAAACACCGATGTTTTTACTGAATACCCCTGGGTAAGCGGTGAACTGGATAAAGGAACCAGTATTACGGAAATGGAAATCCAACAGGGGGTACTGCGGGTAAACGGAAAGGTAAACTCCTTTTTTTATTTTCGTTCCCCGGAAATGAAAACAAGCGGAAAATTCCAGGAAAAGAGCGGGAGCGATGAGGAGAAAAAGCTTGCGGACCTTAAAAAAGCATTACGGGAGCAGCAAGACTACCCGGTAAAGGATTACAGCTCCGGTGAAAACTTAGGCGACATGGTTGAAAGGGACTTCAAAGCCCTGGTAGATAAACTCTTTCCCCAAGGCGCCTTAACGCTTTTTGAAAAAGAACGGCTGGAACAGCAATCCTTTTTAAAGAGCCGAACCCGGGTGTATATCCCCAGCGGAGATACCCAACGGAAGTTGGATGATTTTGTAAATGCATCCGGGGACGAAGCGGGACGCATTTTGGTAGTTACCGGGGAAAGCGGTATAGGGAAAAGCGCTCTTATCGCCAACTGGATTCAGAACAGAGAGAAGCAGGACGATAAAATCCTGTATCATTTTATCGGCAATTCAAGTTCTGAAGGGGATTACCGCAAAATAACTAAATACCTGATCAACGATATTATCGAAGTCTGCGGCCTTCCGCCGCTTGAGGAATCGCCGAAGGAAGATAAGCTGACAGAAACTCTGCAAAACTTGCTTTGGACAGCAATGGAAAAGGAAAATCTTATTCTGGTTCTTGACGGCATGGACAAACTTGACGACACAAACAATGCGAAACTCCTCAACTGGCTCCCCGCTTTTCCGCCGAATGTCCGGGTTGTTTTTTCCACCCAGACGGGGGATAGAACCATGGAGGTCTTCAAACGCCGGAACTACCCCTGTATCGCAATTGAATCCCTTACGGTGGAGGATAGAAAAACCCTGGTTACCGATTACCTAGCGTCATTTGGAAAAAAGTTACGACCCGATCAGATTGAACGCATAGTCCTGGACAAGGAAAGTGAAAACACCCTTGCCCTGCGGACACTCTTGGATGAACTGCGGGTCTTTGGGTTGCATGAAGAAATTGACGCCCATCTTAATGCCTATCTTGCCGCATCGGATTTGGAAAGCTTCTACGGCATGGTCGTTGACCGTATAGAAAAAACGTACATCGCCGCCTCCGGTGATAGCAAGAGCTTTGCGGGTAACATTTTTGCTCGATTGATACCTTCCCGCAACGGTACTAACCAAAGCTTTGCAGGTGAAGTTCTCTCGCTCCTGGCGTCTTCCCGCGCCGGCTTAAGCGAGTCTGAGATATTGGGGATAAGCGGAGCCGCTCCGCTCTACTGGTCGCAATTATACAACGGTATGTCCGGTCATCTTACCAAACGGAACGGGCTCATACGATTCGACAACCGGTTTATACAAGAGGCGGTTACAAAGCGCCTAAAAGACGGTAAGAAAGAATATCGCCGTCGTATCGTTTCCTACATGGAAACAGCCTCCGATATTTCCCCCTACCGGAAGTGTGATGAAATGCCCCACCAGTATTTTGCGCTAAAAGACTGGGAAAAACTCTACGCTTTCCTGCTTGATTTTGGGGTATTTCATTATATCCATAGAAAGAATGAATATGAGCTGGGAGAATACTGGCGCGCTTTGCAAAAAGAAAACAAGGAAAAGTATTCGCCTACAAAGTATCTTGACCTTGATGATGGTTCAGATAGAAAAGCTATTGGGGGATACTACAATGATATTGGAGTTTTTATCATTAAAGTATTGGCGGATTACGGTTTAGCATTGGAATTCTCCCAAAAAGCCCTTGCCATTAAGGAAGAAGTTCTTGGCCCTGAGCATCCTGATACTGCAGATTCGTATACCAACATAGGCCTGATATACAGCGATATGGGAAACTATGAAAGGGCGTTGGATTTCCAACAAAAGGCCCTTGCCATTAGAGAAAAGGTTCTTGGTCATGAACATCCTGATACTGCAGCATCCTATAGCAACATAGGCGGGGTATACAGCCACATGGGAAACAATGAAAGCGCGATGGAATTCTTCCAAAAAGCCCTTGCCATTGAGGGGAAAGTTTTTGGCCTTGAGCATCTAGAAACTGCAATATCTTATAGCAACATAGGCGTTGCATACGGGGGCATGGGAAATAAAGAAAAGGAGTTGGAATTCCACCAGAAAGCCCTTGCCATTCGGGAAAGATTTTTTGGTCTTGAGCATCCTGATACTGCAGCATCCTATAGCAACATAGGCGGGGTATACAGGTACATGGGAAACAATGAAAGGGCGCTGGAATCCCACCAAAAAGCCCTTGCCATTCGGGAAAAAGTTCTTGGTCTTGAGCATCCTGATACTGCAGTATCATATAACAACATAGGCTTGCTGTACAGCGATATGGGAAACCATGAAAAGGCGCTGGAATTCTACCAAAAATCTCTTGCCGTTCAGGAAAAAGTTCTTGGCTTTGCGCATCCTGATACTGCACATTCGTATACCAACATAGGTATGGTATACAGCAACATGGGGAACCATGAAAAGGCGCTGGAATTTTTGCAAAAAGCCCTTGCCATTCGGGAAAAAGTTCTTGGCCTTGAGCATCCTGATACTGCAGCATTGTATAATAACATAGGCTTGGTATACAGCGGTATAGGAAACAAAGAAAAAGCGATGGAATTCTTCCAAAAAGCCCTTTCTATTCGGGAAAAAGTGCTTGGCCTTGAACATCCTGATACTGCAGGAGCGTATGCCAACATAGGCATAGAATACCGCGACATGGGAAACTATGAAAGGGCGCTGGAATTCCACCAAAAAGCCCTTGCCATTAGTGAAAAAAATCTTGGCCCTGAACATCCTGATACGGCAAGATCCTATTCCAGCATAAGTTCGGTATACTGCCACATGGGAAACTATGATGCGGCGCTGGAATTTGACCAAAGAGCCCTTGCCATTAGAGAAAAAGTTCTGGGCCTTGAGCATCCTGATACTGCAACATCCTATAACGACCTGGGCCTAGCATACAGGGATATGGGCAACAAAGAAGGGGCCTTGGAATTTTTGCAAAAAGCCCTTGCCATTAGGGAAAAAGTTCTGGGCCCTGAACATCCTGAAACTGCAGCATCCTATAACAACATAGGTGTGGTATATAGTAACATGAGAAACAATGAAAAGGCCCTGGAATTCCATCAAAAAGCCCTGGCCTTTAGGGAAAAAGTTCTGGGCCCCGAGCATCCTGATACTGCAGGATCGTATACCAACATAGGGTCGGTATACCTCAACATGGAAAACGATGAAAAGGCGTTGGAATTCTTCCAAAAAGCCCTTGCTATTGATGAAAAAATTTTTAGTCTGGAGCACATTAATACTGCAAGATCGTATAACAACATAGGCGCGGCATACCACATCATGGGAAACCATGAAAGGGCGCTGGAGTTTTACCAAAGAGCCCTTGTCATTCGGGAAAAAGTGTTTGGCTTTGAAAATCCTGATACTGAACAGTCGTATAACGCCATAGGCCGGGTATACAGGGACATGGGAAACAAAGAAAAGGCATTGGAATTCTCTCAAAAA
This sequence comes from Treponema primitia, assembly GCF_046533075.1. Classification (GTDB taxonomy): domain Bacteria; phylum Spirochaetota; class Spirochaetia; order Treponematales; family Breznakiellaceae; genus Termitinema; species Termitinema primitia_B. The sequence continues at coordinate 12,667 of NZ_JAJQRB010000034.1, forward strand.
GCCCTTGCCGCGCAGGAAAAAGTGCTTGGCCTTGAGCATCCTGAAACTGCAGCATCCTATAACAACATAGGCTTGGTATACAGCCACATGGGAGACAAAGAAAAAGCCCTGGAATTCTCCCAAAAAGCCCTTTCCATTCGGGAAAAAGTGTTGGGCCTTGAGCATCTTGATACTGCAGCATCCTATAACAACATAGGCACGATATACAGCGGCATAGGAAACAAAGAAAAGGCCCTGGAATTCTACCAAAAGTCCCTTGTCATTCGGGAAAAAGTGTTGGGTCTTGAACACATTGATACTGCAACTTCGTATAACCTCATAGGCTTGGTATACATGGACATGGGAAGCAATGAAAAAGCGCTGGAATTTTTTCAACAAGCCCTTGTTATTAGAGAAAAAGTTTTGGGCCTTGAGCATCCTGATACTGCATTTTCGTATAGAAACATGGGACTGGAATACAGACGGATGGGTAACAAAGAAAAGGCGCTGGAGTTCTACCAAAAAGCCCTTGCGTTTAGGGAAAAAGTTCTAGGCTCTGAGCATCTTGATACTGCGGCATCGTATAATACCATAGGCTCGATATACGAAGACATGGGCGACAAAGAAAAGGGGTTGGAATTCTCCCAAAAAGCTCTTGCCATTAGGGAAAAGGTTCTTGGCCTTGAACACATTGATACTGCATCATCATATAACCACATAGGTTTTGTATACAGCGACATGGGCGACAAAGAAAAGGCGCTGGAATTCTTCCAAAAGACTCTTGCCATTCGGGAAAAAATTCTTGGCCTTGAGCATCCTGATACTGCAACATCGTATTACACCATAGGCTTGGTATATCGCGACATGGGAGACAAAGAAAAGGCGCTGGAATTCTCCAAAAAAACTCTTGCCATTAGGGAAAAAATTCTTGGCTTTGAGCACCTTGATACTGTCGAATCGTATAACAATGTAGGCTGGGTATACAGCGTCATGGGAAACAAAGAAAAGGCGCTGGAATTCTACCAGGAAGCCCTTGTCGTTAGGCAAAAAGTTCTAGGCCTTGAACATCCCGATACTGTAAAATCATATAACAACATAGGGTCGATATACATCGACATGGGAAATAAAGAAAAGGCGCTGGAATTCTACCAGAAAGCCCTTGCCATTAGGGAAAAAATTCTTGGCCCTGAGCACCCTGATACTGCAGCATCGTATAACACCATAGGCATGGTATACCGCGCTATGGGAAATTATGAAAATGCGTTGGAATATTTCCAAAAACTACTTGCCATTAGGGAAAAAGTTCTTGGCCCTGAGCACCCTGATACTGCAGCATCGTATAACACCATAGGCATGGTATACCGCGACATGGGAAATAATGAAAAGGCGCTGGAATTCTTTCAAAAAGCCCTTGTCATTCGGGAAAAAGTTCTGGGCATAGAGCATCTTCATACTGCAGGATCGTATAACAACATAGGCTCGGTATACAGTGCCATGGGAAATAATGAAAAGGCGCTGGAATTCTTCCAAAAAACCCTTGCCATTCGGGAAAAGATTCTTGGCAAAGATCATCCCAATACGGTGCAGGTATTTCAACGAGTAGCAGAGCTGCGCAAGTTAACGGGTACTGCCTAAGAAGCAAACTGACAGAGGGAGATTTACCGGATGGACGACATAAACGAAACAAAAGTGTATATCCCCAGTGGATATCCCTCCAATACAGAAACCCTGCGGGAGCTAGACGATTTTGTAGACGCATCAGGAGAAGACGCAGACCAGGTTTTTATCATTACCGGGGAAAGAGGTATGGAGAAAAGCGCCCTTCTTGCCAACTGGCTGCAAACCAGGCGGAATAGGGGTGATAAAGTCCTGCATCACCTTATCCGCAATGCCGGTTTCGAAGGGGATTCCCGATACATATGCGGAAGCCTCATCAGCAAAATTACGCAGCTCGCCGGGCTTCCCCCTGCCGGGGACCTGTCCATCCTGGATGGAGGTGCGCCAATAGGAACCGATGCGCTTACAGAAAATCTGCAAAACCTGCTCTGGGCTGCAGCGAAAAAAGAAAAACTGATTCTGGTCCTTGCGGGTATTGATAAAATTGACGATACGGACAATGCAAAACTCCTCGACTGGCTCCCCGCCTTCCCGCCCAATGTGCGGGTTATTTTTTCTACCCTGGCGGGGGACAAAACCATGGAGTCCTTCAACTACCGGAACTACCCCTGTATCGAACTTGAACCCCCTCTGCGTACCACCCTTTCTGACGCGCCAAATTTGAAAAACTTCTACGGCACGATCCTTGACCGTATAGAAAAAACGTACAGCCTCGATACTAACAAAGGTTTTGTTGGTGAAGTTCTCGCGCTCCTGGCAGCTTCCCGCGCCGGTTTAAGCGAATCGGAGATTTTGGGGATAAGCGGCGCCGATTCACTCTCCTGGTCTCAATTATACAACGGTATGCCGGAGTATCTTGCTGAACGGAACGGGCTCATAGTATTCGACAACCGGTTTATACAGGAGGCTGTTACAAAGCGTTACCTGAAAGAAGGCGGGGAGGAATACCGCCGCCGTATCGTTTCCTACATAAAAACAGCGCCCGATATTTCTTCCGGCCGAAAGTGTGATGAACTGCCCTATCAATATTTTGAGCTAAAAGAATGGGCCCAACTCTACACCTTCCTGGTTAATTTTGAGGTGTTTGATTATATCTATACAAAAAATGAATATGAGCTGGGAGCATATTGGTCTGCTTTGCAGAGGGAGAACAAAAAAAGGTTTTCACCGGAAAGGTATCTTGTACTGTATTATGAAGGGGACCCTGAAGATAGAAAAACTGTTGGTGGATACTACCATAAAATCGGATGTTTTGTCCTTAATACCTTTGAGAATTATGTTCTGGCGCTGAAAATTTTCCAAAAAGCCCTTTTTGTTCGGGAAAAAGCTTTTGGCCGTGGGCACCTTGATACTGCACTATCCTTCAACAGCGTAGGGTTGATATACAGCAAGACGAGATACTATGACGAGGCGCTGGAATCCTATCAAAAAGCCCTTGTTGTTTTTGAAAAAATTTTTGGTCCCGAGCATCCTTCTACTGCCATATCCTGCAACAACATAGGCTTGGTATACAGGGATTTGGGAAATTATGAAAAGGCGCTGGAATTTTTCCAAAAAGCCCTTGCCATTCGGGAAAAGAGTTTTGGCTTTAAACATCCTTCTGTCGTTGATTCATATAACAACATAGGTATGGTTTACAGGGACATGGAAAACAATGAAACGGCCCTGGAATTTTTCCAAAAAGCCCTTACCCTAAGGGAAAAAGTTTTTAGCCCCGGGCATCCTTTTATCGTAGATTCGTATATCAACCTGGGGGGTTTATACCGTCTGGATAAAAACTATGAAAAGGCATTGGAATACTTCCAAAAAGCCCTTGCCCTAAGGGGCAAGATTTTTGGTCTTAACAACCCTTCTGCGGCACTATCCTATACCACCATAGGGGAGCTATATTTCGAGATGAAAAATTATGAAAAAGCACTGGAATTTTACCAAAAAGCCCTGGCCATTAATGAACGATTTTTTGGCCCTGAGCATAACGAAACCGCATCTTTGTATATCAACATAGGCGTGGCATACAACAAAATGGGAAACAATGAAAAGGCGCTGGAATTCTACGAAAAATCTCTTACTTCGAGAAAATGATTGTCAAAGGGAGATTTACTAGATGGGAAACATAAGAGAAGCAAATCCGCATTGACAGAGAATTATTGATAATATATTATTGTCAATATGGAACGGGAAACATTAAAGAAATTCGCTTTGGATGAATTCAAGAAACAAGCTCCGGAGGAAATTGCAAAGGACGAAAAGAGGTTGCATGAATTTATATTAAAAAGTATCAACGAGCCGCTTTTGGATAAATTGGTGGATGAGTACTGTCAAAAGAATCCGGAAGAGTTCGCCGTATTGAATGTACTTAGTATCAGCGATGAAAAGTTAAAAGAAATTACAGAGAAGACTAATACGGCAGGTGCGCTTGAGAGAATTAAATACATAAAAATCATCAACAATGCGGGGCTTGCATATCAGGGAGATGTTCTGACTAAGTTATTGATGACATGACGATGCCATTTCTGGACGGCGCTTGCGGGATTAAAGACCAGCATTGGGTAAGGCGGTACTCCCCATAGCCTAAACGACTTGACAGATAATTATTGATAATGATAGTATTATCAATATGGATAGTTTACTATTAAAAGAATTGCTGATTGACGAGTTGGCCAGGAAGGTTCCCGCAGAAAAAATTTCGGACAAATCAAAGTTACGGGAATTTGTGTTGGCGAATATAGACAAACCTCTGGTCGATAAATTAGTTGCCGAATTTTGCGGAAAAAATCCAGAAGACTTTGCGGTGCTAAATGTATTTAGCTTTAATGATGCGGAACAAAATACGGACGAAACGCAGGAAAGTATTAAATATAAGTTAGCCATAAACCGGGCAGGACTGAACTACAGGAAAAAGGAAATAGACAGCGCCTTCAACAAACTTGATACCTTAGTTAAGGGCTGCTAATTCGGTTGGTGTGTTTTGTTGAATTAATGGGTGTGTCAGGATACGCTCATTTTTTGTCCAGGGGGTGTAAAAGATGGGTGATACAAAAGAAAACGACCAAATTGATACCCGTCTTAATGCTTATCTTGCCGCGCCGGATTTGGAAAGTTTCTACGACATGGTCGTTTACCGTATAGAAAAAACGTATACCGCCGTTTCCGGTAATGGCCAAAGTTTTGCGGGTGAAGTTCTGGCGCTGGAATTCTACCAAAAATCCCTTGCCATTCGGGAAAAGGTTCTTGGCAAAGATCATCCTAATACGGTGCAGGTATTTCAACGAATAGCCGATCTGCGTAAATTAACAGGAGAAAAATAATGAATACAGAAGCCCTGGTCAGCCAAATCGCCATCGCCCTTATCCTGTTTGGCGCCCTTTTTTACCGTTGCTGTAAACCGGTAAAGGATGGTACAAAAGAACTTCCCCGTATAGTATTTTTTACTGCCGTTTTTATTGCAGGGTTTATACTTAATTGGATAGGGAGCAGCCGCATCTATAGCGAAGGCAGTGATCCGGGGGAAATCATAAAGATCGGTTCGGCAATTATCACCACCTTACAAATGTTTGTTCTTAATACGGGAATGGATAGAATTGAAATTCTGTCTGTAGGAAATTTATTGTATGGCATTGCTTACATCCTCTGTTATCTTGCCGCGGTGATTTGTACCGTGCTGTTTGCCGTACATCTATTCTTTAAAAACCTTTGGAACACCCTATCCCTGTTCTTCCTTAGACACTCATCAAAGAAAACATGGATCATCGCCGGAAAGGGTATCCATCAGGAAACCCTCCTTAACAGCCTTACACCGGAACAAAAGGGGAGTACTATCATTATCCCCAATGAGAACAATGAGGAAGTAAAAAAAGAGTATATTGACCGGGGTTTTCTTGTCATCAATGGGAAATTTGGTATAGGGATACTTAAAAAAGCAGGGTTCCTTAATTCAAAGGAAACAATCCTTATTGCTATTTCCGATGATGATGTTGAAAATCTTGAAATAGCCAGGACCATAACAGAATACCTTAACGCCCCTTCGGATAACGCCGGTGAAAAGCTGCATTTTTCCGCCCACATTATGTATACCAATATTGAAAGGGTGGAACATTTTAAATTTAGTGAAAACGCAGGCGGGAAGATTCAATTTTTTAATCCCTACGAAATAACAGTGCGTTCCTTTTTGTTTGATAACCCTATTACCAAATTTATTCCTCTTGAACGTATAGACACCGAAAAAGCCCGCTTAAAAGACGATTTTGATTTTCTGCACGTCTTTATAGGTTTTGGAAAAATAAACCGTGAATTTCTTAAACAGAGCATCGCCGCAAACCAAGTTTTAGGGATTGATTATCATGCCCTGGTGATTGATAAAGATATAAAGGATAGTCAAAGCACTTTTATGAACCAATGCCGGGGAATTTTTTCCGGCGGAGAGGAGTGGGACAATGAAAAGTATTTTCCGGCGCCCCGTGAAAAATACAGAATTGATTTTATGGAATGCAGCGCCTTTTCAAAAAAAATGTATGATACGATAATAAACCGTGTCAAAGACGCCGGTTCTTCATCGGTGGTTGTTGCTTTGGGGAATGTCCAGTTAAGCGCGGAAATTGCCATGGAATTTCGTCAGCGATGCTACGAGGAGAGTATAAAAGAAGGTATAGCCATCTTTATCCACGCGAAATATTTTTCCCCCATTATTGCCGAGGATGTACTCAATGGTGATGCCGAAATCAAGATAGAACCCTTTGGTTTTGAAGATGCAATTCTTACCCTTGACCATATTGAGAATAGGGACATGGACATCCTTGCAAAACACATTGCGGTAAATTATGCAGGCGCCGGTACTAAAGAACCGGCTGAAAAAATGGATGAACTTATCAACCTCAAATGGTGTAAAATTGGTAACTTCAAGCGTGAATCAAACCTTTCCGCCGCTCTTTCAATCCGTATAAAACTGAACATGATGAACCTTGACCTGGTTTATGACAAGCCGGAAATGCAAGATGCGGGGGAAGAATTCAGACGTGTTTACGGATTTGAACAGGCTCAAAAACTACGGGCGGCGGAGGTATTGGAACGCGATGCTGACGGCAGCATTGTAGATACCACCCGCAATAACCTTGCCCGGCTTGAGCATCAAAGGTGGAATGCCTTCCATTTTGTAAAGGGCTGGATACCAATGCCAAAAGATATGGTTCGTGGGAAGAACTTACGGCAAAGCGAACGTACAAAAGAACACGCTTGTTTAACTACCTTTGAAGGTTTGGACGAATTAGCTAAACTGCAGGCAGAGCTGAAATGCAAAGATGATCCAAATTTAGATTTTTCGACCGCTCTTAAAGAAAGTGATACCATGCACTATGATTGCGACCAAATGGATTGTCTTGAAGGTAATATTAAAGACACAAAATACCGGATTGTAAAGTGGGATAGATCGTAGAAATATTGACGTATTTAGTCGGTCTTTTCCGTAATATCTGCGGCATACTGTTCCGCCAGTTCCGCATACGTGGGCGCGCCGCCGGTATCTCCCCGGGCAAAATAGTGGGTGATGGGGAAATCCGTACCCGGCAGAATTCGCGGGGCAAAACCCGCCGCGGCAATGCGCCGCAAATCCGCTTTCGGCACAAAGGCGGTGTCGCAGTACACATTGGGATATTGCCCCAGAAGTCTGATGGTCTGATCCAGCGGGCGGCAGTGGGCAAGAATACTCCGAACAGCGGGATATTGCTTGAAAAACGGCTCGAATTTTTGCGCTTCGTCCAGCGTATCGTAACCCGTGTGGATCAACACCGGGAGGCTCTTTTGGGCGGCGCAGGCAAAAAGTTCATCCGCAAGCGCGAAAGTTTTTGTATTGCCCAAATCCCACAGATGAGCGCGGGGGTGGATTTTGAAACCACGGTAAGGCAGCGTTGCAAAAGCTGTTTCTACGGTAAGCCCCTGACGCGCATAATCCGGATTGTACCATAGGTAGGGTTGTATCCGCAGGGGATCGTGGCAGGAAACCACGGCGGTAATTTCCCTTTCAATCTCGGTGTACAAAACGCCATCCTTGCAGCTGGTGGTGGATGTGTAGACCGCTTCATCCACACCGGCGGCGGTAATAACAGCCATAACCGTGAGGGGGTCGTAGTAAACTTCTTCAAACTGTCCGATGTGGATGTGGGTGTCGATCATGATGTAGCCAAAGGCGCCGCCAAACCCCGCCGTTTCAGCGGGTGGTCCTCAATCAACAAAACCCTGATTTTATCTTTATTCATCCTTATTTATACCATACAATGATAGCGGTGAACACTTGACAAAATATGAGTAATTCTTCATTATTAAATCACATATTAAGGATTGTTAGTGAAGACATTCCCCTTTTATGGGATGTCTCTACGCATAACCTAAATCTTCGATAGCTGTGGGCTAAGCGGCTTTCCAGGGATTTAGGTCTTTTTTTGACTTTTCCCGGGGCAGGCCATGCAATCTATCAGGAAGTACAATAACAAACATATCTCGGGCGGGCCGGCAAAGTGAGCCGCAGGATAGTGTTTTTAGACTTTGACGGTACAGTGGCGGACCGTAACGTTATACCCTTCTCCGCTTTCTGCGCCTGCTGCAGGGCAAGGAAAAACGGGCACATCCTTTACCTCGCCACGGGGAGGTCGCCGGTAGAGCTCAATTCTTCCCTACTTAAAACAATGTTTGATGGTGTGGTATATTCTTCGGGTGCGTATATTGAGGCTGCGCCGGAGCTGCGGGGCGGCAGACGAAAGCTTATCTACAGTACGGCCATGGACATCGGTCTGGTAGATCGGCTCATCGGCTTTTTGGATAAGCATGAAGCCATCTATATGCTGGAACTACCGGATCGGGTAATTGCCGGTCCCGGCTTTGATGCGTATTTCAAGGCTCTTTTCGCAGGCAGAAGGTGGACCCCGGCTTTGGCTCTGGAGAAGCTTCTTACCGGGGCGGTTTTTCGCAGGAATCTCAGCCGGAATGAATCAACGCTGCATCGAAAGGATGTTCTCAAGCTGGTCTTCATGACCCAACGAGGCATTACCTTTGAGGATATACAGAAGGAATTCGGCGGGGAGTGTGAAATGGCCCGCAACTCCATCCCCATTATGGGTATGTCCGGGGGTGAGGTTAGCCCAAAGGGGGTAAGCAAGGGAGCGGCGCTGCTCAGGATGCTTGCTTACCACGGCATACCGCGGGAAAACAGTATTGCCATTGGGGACAGCGACAACGACCGTACCATGATCGAAGCTGCGGGAGTCGGTATTGCCATGGGCAACGCGGATGAAAAGCTGAAGGTCATTGCGGACGATATTACGGACACACTCCATCGGAAGGGTCTGGCCAAGGCGTTCAAAAAATATGCTTTAGTGTGACGGTATTGTATAGGACATAGAATATTTATATTTTGGAGGAAACTATGGCAAAGGATTTTGCAAAGACAGCACAGGGTGTTCTTGAAGGCGTGGGCGGAAAGGAAAACATCAAAAATGTGGTTCATTGCGCCACACGTCTGCGTTTCACCCTTGTAGACAATGCCAAGGCGTCCGATGCGGCGATAAAGGGCGCCGTAGGTGTGCTGAGCGTGGTAAAGGCGGGGGGCCAGTATCAGGTTGTCATCGGGAACGATGTACAAGAGGTCTATGCCGAGCTGGAAAAGCTAGGCGCTCCCAAAGGCGGGCAGGTAGCGGATGCGGGTGATGAAAAGAAGCCCGTAACGCTGAGTTCAGTCGGCAATAGCCTTATCGGCACGATAAGCGGCGTGTTCGCCCCGATTTTGCCCGCATTGATGGGCATCGGCATGATCAAGGGCGTGATTGCCATCCTGACCGTGGTATTTCCCGGATGGGCCGCATCCGGCGATATGTCCTACACGGTGATCTATACGGCGGGAGATGCTCTCATGTATTTCCTGCCTATATTAATTGCGTTCACTTCGGCGCAACGTTTCGGCCTGGACCCGATAGTCGGTATGGTTATAGGATCATCCCTTGTCTACCCCGAAATCGTGGCTCTGTATCCTTTTGGTCCATGGGGTGTGCATAAGTTCTTCAATGCGGATATCTTCGTTATGATGCGCTACTCCGGTACGGTGCTTCCCTCGATTTTTGCGGTGTACGGCGCGTCAGTACTGTACAAATGGTTTAGAAAGGCGTTGCCTTCGTCCATAAAGAATTTTGTGGCGCCCTTTGCCACACTGCTTATTGTAATTCCCCTGATGTTCCTCATCATCGGTCCTATATTCGGCGTGGTGGGTCTCGGTATTCAGAACGGGATTAAAAGTATTGTGGCAATCAACTTTATCGGGCCGGTTATTATCGGATTGATTATGGGCGGGTTTTGGCAGGTGCTGGTAATCTTTGGACTGCACTGGGCAATTGTGCCGCTTGGCCTTCAGGAAGCGACGGTGCCGAATCCTATTTTCGCGAATAACCACGTGGGCGTCATCCTGGCTTATGTGCAAATTGCCGTTATCGCGCAGATGGGTGCGGTGTTCGCCATGGCGCTCCGCATGAAAAACGCCGAGCGCCGTTCCGCCGCCATTGCCGCAGGGATAGCGGGCATATTCGGCATCACAGAGCCGATTATTTATGGTTTCACACTGCCCAAAAAAAAGCCGTTCATCCTTGCCTGTATTTCGGGTGCGGTCTTTGGCGCACTTGCGGGACTTCTGGGCAGCATCAACACGGGCGGTTACGGTATAGCCGCGCAGATGGGGGCGCTGGGTGTCTTTACCTATCCCAGCTATCTTTTGCCCGGTTACGCCGGGTCCACGATGAACTTCCTTATCGCGTTTGGTATGAGCCTTCTTTCGTTGGCGGCCGCCTTCGGCCTTGTCTACGCCACCTACAAGCCTGACGCCGCCGAACTTAAAGAGGAGGAGGCGACGGTGATCGATACTTCGAATGTAAACAAGGCCGCGGCGCTCAAAATCCTCTCTCCCGCAAAGGGGCGTGTGATGGCGATCAAGCAGTCCGCCGACCCCGCTCACCAGGAAGAAGTATTGGGTAAAGGAGTGTGCATTATGCCCTTGGGCGGCAAGATTTTTGCGCCCTTTGACGGCACGGTGGATATGGTGTTCGACACAAAACATGCGGTAAACCTTAAATCAAACGATGGTATTGAACTTCTGATTCACTGCGGCATCGACACGGTGAAACTTAGCGGCAAGGGTTTTACGATGCACATCAACGAAGGCGATGTAATCAAGGCGGGGCAGCTTTTGTTTGAGTACGACAAGGACGTGATAGCCCGCGCCGGTTACAGCCTGGAAACCCAGGTGGTAATCACCAACACTGAAAGCTATAAGAAGATCACCCTAGCCAAATCCGGCGAGGCCGCCGTGGGCGATGTGGTGCTGTATCTGGAATAAAAGGAGTTATCAATATGGCATTTCCGAAAAATTTTTTGTGGGGCGGCGCAATTGCCGCTCATCAGGCTGAGGGGGCTTACCTGGAAGACGGTAAGTCGATCGCAACGTGCGATGTTATTCATGGCGGCAAGGGACGTATCGCCGAGATACTCGACCCGGCCGCAATTAAAAAGAATATTGCAAAGCCGGAGGGCTACTTCCCCGAGCACATCGCCGTGGATTTTTATCATCATTACAAAGAGGACATAGCCCTCTTTGCCCAGATGGGCTTTAAGGTGTTCCGTACCTCGATATGCTGGGCGCGGATTTTTCCGAACGGTGATGGCGATCCTAACGAGGCCGGTCTGGCGTTCTACGACAGTATGTTTGACGAGCTTGCAAAATACGGCATTGAGCCCCTTGTTACCCTGTCGCATTGGGAGGTACCGGTAAGCCTTACCACGAAGTACAACAGCTGGGCAAGCCGTGAGGTCATCCCCCTGTTTGAGCGCTATGTCCGCACCGTCCTGGCGCGGTACAAAAATAAGGTGCGGTACTGGCTTACCTTTAACGAAATTAACATGACACTGCACATGCCGTTCCTGGGGGCCGGCGTCATAGTGGATAATCCTGCCCAGAAAAAACAGCTATCCTGCCAAGCGGCGCACAATATGCTTGTGGCAAGCGCCCTGGCGGTTAAGGCCTGCCGCGAAATCAGTCCCGCCGCAAAAATCGGCAGCATGGTTGCTTCAATGGCGGCTTACCCTTACTCAAGCAAGCCGGAGGACACCTGGGAAAAGATGCGGATGGAACGTGAAAACTATTACCTTACCGATGTTCAGGCACGGGGCAGCTATCCCCCTTTTATCTTAAAGCAGCTTGAAAAAGACGGTGTGAAGCTTGATATCACGGCGGATGACAAAAAGCTCTTTGCCGAAAACATCGTAGACTTTGTGTCGTTCAGTTACTATTCTTCCACCGCCGTCTCCACGGATGCTGCCCTGGCCGGCGATAAGGGTTCCGGTAACATCTTTGGGGGTATCAAAAACCCGCACCTCAAATCTTCCGAATGGGGCTGGCAGATTGACCCGCTGGGTTTACGCGTGGCGCTCAACTTCCTCTACGACCGCTATCAGAAGCCCGTGTTCATCGTAGAAAACGGCCTGGGCGCGGTGGACAAGATCGAACCGGACGGCAGCGTGAACGATGATTACCGCATCGAGTATCTCCGTGAACACGTCAAGGCGATGAAGGCGGCAATTGAGGAAGACGGCGTAGAACTATGGGGGTATACCACTTGGGGCTGTATCGATATCATCAGCGCATCCTCCGGCGAAATGTCTAAACGCTATGGCTTTATCTATGTTGACCGGGACAATGATGGCAACGGTACATTAAAACGCAGTAAAAAGAAATCATTTGGGTGGTATAAAAAAGTCATAGCAAGTAACGGAGAAGAATTATGAAAGAATTTAACTACACTATTAAGGACCCGGTGGGTATTCACGCACGGCCTGCGGGTTTGCTGGTCAAAAAGTTAGCGGCTTTCTCCAGCAATGTCACCATTCACCGGGGCGAAGACTCCTGTGACGGAAAAAAACTGTTAGCTTTAATGAAGATGCGTGTGAAACAGGGTGAGGAAATTACCATAAAGGCAGAAGGTACGGACGAGGACGCTGCAAGTGAAGCGGCAAAAGCTTTCATCGAATCTACTCTGTAGGGGGGCGTCATGATTACACTGCAAGGGAAAGGCGTATCAGATGGTATAGCTGTGGGGCGGCTGGTGTTCTTTGAGCGTTCAAACCTTGTGGTTGAAAAAAAGCCTATCACCGATGTTGCGGGTGAGCTTGAACGCTTGTATGCGGCAAAACGCACCACAAGCGACCAGTTGGATGGGTTGGCAAACAGTATGGTGGAAAAAATCGGCAAGGAAAACGCGCTGTTGTTTGAAATCCACCGGATGATGCTTGACGACTCGGACTATATCGACCCGATTATCAAGATGATCGAAACACAGAAAGTCTGCGCCGAATATGCGGTGGAGACCTGCGGCAAGCGGCTTGCTCAGGAATTTGCCGATATGGACGATGCGTACATGAAGGAACGCGCCGCCGATGTTGATGATGTTTCCGGACGGCTCATTGGGGTACTGTACGGTACACAGAAAGCCGTAGGCATTGGCGAAAAGCCGGTAATCTTCGCTTCGGACGACTTTAGTCCAAGTGAAACCGCTCAGTTTGACCGCAGTCATGTGCTGGCGCTTGTGTCCCAGCAGGGAGCGGCAAACTCGCACACGGCGATCTTCGCCCGCACTATGGGGATACCGGCAATCATCGGCTTAGGCGCAACCCTCGCGCCGGGATTCGGCGGCAAGAACGTGGCGCTTGACGGTGAAACAGGGGTTCTCTACATTGAACCGGACGCGGCTGCCATAACTGCCATTGAAGAAAAACGAAAAAAGCTTGAGCATAAAAAGGATAGCCTTGAAAAGTTCCGGGGTAAGCCCACGCTTACTAAAAGCGGTAAAAAGGTAAAGTTATTCGCCAACATCGGTTCGGTAGCGGACGTGGAGGCAGTTATTGCCGGTGATGCCGAAGGGGTAGGATTATTCCGCAGCGAATTTTTGTACCTGGGCCGCAGCGATTACCCCAGTGAAGATATTCAGTATGAAAGCTACCGTAAGGTAGTGGAGAATTTGCAGGGCAAGCAGGTAATAATCCGCACCCTGGACATCGGCGCAGACAAACAGGTCGAATATTTTGCCCTGCCCCACGAAGAAAACCCCGCTTTGGGTATGCGGGCTATTCGTATTTGCCTGACCCGTCCGGAATTATTTGAAACCCAGCTAAGGGCAATTTACCGGGCCTCGGCGTACGGCAACGCCGCAATCATGTTTCCCATGATTAGCGATATTACCGAACTGCACCGTGCCAAAAAGATTGCCGCAGGGGTACGGGAAAAACTTGCGGCAGAAAATATTCCATTCAACCCTGAAACACCTATCGGTATCATGATTGAAACCCCGGCCTCTGCGATGATTAGTGATCTTCTTGCTAAGGAAGCGGACTTTTTCAGCATCGGTACCAATGACTTAACCCAATATACGCTGGCGATAGACCGGCAAAACAATTCGCTTAACGAATTCTGTAACACCCACCACGAAGCAATACTCCGCTTTATCCGCATGACGACGGAGAACGCCCACAGGGCAGGTATCTGGTGCGGCATCTGCGGTACACTCGGCGCAGACAGCGAACTCACCGAAAAATTCGTGAATATGGGTATTGATGAGCTTTCGGTGGAGCCATCCTGTATCTTGAGCCTTAGAAGCCGGATTGCGGAATTAGCGTAGATAACGGCGGTTTACAGGCTATAGATTGATTTTTCAAATTTTTGTATAATCCTTCTGAGGTGGTTTATGCCGGAAGAAAACGGGGAATCGGAAGTTTTTAATGGGGAAAAATATCTCGTATTTACGATTTTGGGGAAATTCTATACCTTCCCGTCACGGATAATCAGCGAAGTTACCGCCTTTGATACGGTCTACCCCCTGCCGCTGGTGCCGGAATACGTGATGGGAATCATAAACCGCTATTCCGCGCCCTATGCCCTGGTGGATATAGGCCTCTTGATACAAAAAGTCCCCACCCCCCAATCCAAGGTTGTGGTCTTGAAGGAGTCGGTGGAAAAGATAGCCTTCCTGATCGACGATGTGGTGGACATTGTCGATGTGGCTCAGTCCGATTTATTAAAGATCGAACAGGGAACCGAGACAAACGACACCACCGATATCATCGAATCCTCCTTTGGGTGGCATGAGACCAATGTATTTGTTCTTAATATCCGGCAGATTATCAGCCGGGTGGTAAGCGAATTCAGGGTTTAGGGGCGTTTATGCGGTTTTTTTTATGCGCATTTGGAGCTTTTTCCCTGGGAGTTCCGGTATACGCCGTTTCTTCCCTCATTACCGTGCCCTGGGAGGTAAAACAGATTATTGACCGGGACCGGGATGAGCATACGTATTTTTCGATACCCCATTTTTTCAAGGAAGCGGACCGGGAAATACGGCACGGCTTTATCCTTAAACCTCAAATTCAACAGGTTCCCCTTATTGGCGATGGAAGCGGGGAAAATAACGGTCTTTCTATGGAAGCGGCCATGGAGAAAGACGGTTTTACGGATAGACGGAATGTATTATTGGTAACCGCGGTAGAAAAGGAAGTGGAAATTAACCAGGAAGATATACAGCCCCTGCCCGCCATACTTGGGGTGGGTAATATGGTTTCTTTCTTTTCGGGAATCAACTTTCACGGTCCTTTGATGAATATTTTTATTGATCCGGCCGTACTTATTCCCCGTATGCTTCTGGCCGGGGAATATCCGGAATCTCCTGACGGAGAAGGGTAGGTGAGGCCGGTGATAAAAACACTGATTGTAGATGACAGCAGCTTGGTACGTTCGATTCTCAGGGATTTTCTGGAAAGCGATGGTGATTTTACCGTGGTTGGAGAAGCGGCGGATGGTAAGGAGGGGCTTGAAAAAGCCCGGATGCTTAACCCGGACCTTATCACCATGGATATCGAGATGCCCGTCATGGGCGGGCTTGAGGCGACACAGGAAATCCGCAAGATACTGCCCACCCCGGTGGTGGTGATCAGCACCCATAGTACGGCAAAAATGGCCTACGAGGCGACGGTGAAGGGGGCCCTGGAATTCTACTCCAAGGACAATTTTACCACCGGAATGAATCCTCTCAAACGGCTGCAGATCCTCGAAGCCCTTAAGCAGATTGCCGGGACCAGAGGCCGCCGTCTTTTGGCTAAAGAGCTTTCCGATGGTGAAGAAAAAAGGACCGTGAAAAACCGGGCGATCCTCGCCGTGGTTATCGCTTCTTCTACCGGCGGTCCAAAGGCCCTTACCCAGCTTTGCGCCGCCCTTCCCGGGAACTTCCCGGTACCCATAATTTTAGTTCAGCATAATACATCGGGCTTTGATAAGGGATTTGTCCAGTGGCTTGATTCCTATACGTCCCTGGGGGTAAAGCTCGCCGAAGCGGGGGAGCTTCCTCTTAGCGGAAAGCTCTATGTGGCTCCCACGGATAAGCATCTCCTCCTGGAGTCCAAGGGATTTACCTTTAATGACGGAGCAATGGTAAACAACCAGAAACCTGCGGCGGATCTTCTCTTTCAAAGCGCCGCCGGACTACTGGGCCAGGGCCTTATTTCGGTGGTGCTTACCGGAATGGGCGCCGATGGCGCCGAAGGGACCCGGTGTGTAAAGAACGCCGGGGGCATTACCATTGCCCAGGATGAGGGGACATCGCTGATCTACGGCATGCCCATGGCCGCCTTTAGCACCGGTTGTGTGGATATGGTCCTTCCCCTGGACTGTATAGCCCCCCGGCTTATTGAATTAACAAAACTATGAGCGACGACGTGCTGGAAAAACTGTCCTCTTGGACGGAAAAAGCCCTGGGGATAAAAGCGGCGGAGGATGCCCTGCTGCAACTGAAGGGCTATCTGGAAAAAAATACCAATCCGGATATTTTTAATTTTCCCGGCACATTGGAGCGGTTCCTCTCTTCTCCGGAAGAACGGTTCAATATCGCCCGCTTTCTTACGATTAACGAAACGTACTTTTTCCGGGAGGAACCTCACTTTGATCTTTTGCTCAAGGAAATTCTGCCCCGGTTTGCCCGTAGAAAAAGGCCTTTGCGGGTCTGTTCCGCAGCAACTTCCATGGGCTGTGAGGCCTACAGTCTGGCCATGCTGATGGACTATTACAGCCGGACCGTGGAAAAGCTGGATTTTCAAATCGAAGCCTTTGATGTGAGCCGGGATATGATAGAAATTGCCAAACAGGGGCGGTATTCGGTAAACGCCTTTAGGAATGATGGAAACCGCTGGAGATATATCCTGGACCGATACCTTACAAAAGAGGGGGAAACGTATATTGTCAGCAGCAGCTTAAAGAAACGGATACATTTTTTCCCCCATAATATTATGGATGGTATCGAGCCCCTTGCCTTTGATCTCATCCTCTTCAGAAATGCGCTCATCTATTTCTCCGCCGAAGGCCGCCGGAGGATACTCGATTCCCTGGTAAAAGCCCTTACCGAAGAGGGAGTCCTGCTCTTTGGTATATCCGAAATCCCTTCGGTGAACCATCCCTTCCTGCAAAACAGGCAGAGTCCCGATGCGTTCTATTTTCAAAAAATATCCGCCCTGACTGATCCGGCGGTAGAAATTCTTTCCGAAATTCCCTGGGAACCCCGGCGGGCATCGGATCGGAGGGCCGCAGAACGGAGGATCTTTAACTTGGCCAGGAAACCCGTTGCCGTAGAGCGGAGGGCCCAAAGCTCGGACCGAAGAACTCTGGGTTCAGACCGAAGGTATGATACGTGCCTGTCCCGGCCCGAGACTCCCCATTCGGCGGCATTTTCGCCGCCCCCAAGGCCATCCTCCCGAATAGCGCCTTCCAGAACTGCGAAAAATATCTCTTCTCTCCTTGAACAGGGCGAAGCTACGGCGGAGCGGGTTCTTAGGGCCATTAAGTCGCGGACGGATAAAACGGCGGAACCCGGGGAGGACGAGCTTATCGCGGCGGCCGTCTGCTTTCTCAGTCTGGAGGATTTTGCCGGGACGGAAATTGTCCTTACTTTTGCCGAAGAAAAACAGGTATCGGCCTTTACTAAATTCCTCAGAGGTGAATATAATTATCTTTCGAACAAACCCGGCGAGGCGGAGGTATTTTACAAGGAAGCCGCTTCTTTGGACGGCGCTTTTTGGCCTGCTTTTTATAGAGTAAGCCTGTTAGCGGCTGAGGGGAACCGCACTCTCTATGAAGTAAAAATAAAAAAAGCTCTGGAAAGTATTGAACTTGGTAAGGATCTTTCGTATGAATGTTTTATTGGCGGATTTTCGCCGGACTATTATCGGCGCATCCTCGAAAAACGCCTAAGCAAATGATGGGCTTTATAAGGAGTGGATATGTTTTATAAAAACTTGAAGATTACCACCAAGCTGGTTTTTTCAAGCGCCGTATTTATTCTACCCATCGCGTTAATGTTGTTTCTTATTGTCTCCAGCGCAAATTCGTCCATACGGATCAGCAGTAATGAGCGGGTGGGTATTGGGCACCTGCGTCCCATTGCCGGCCTACTGCGGATGGTGCCAATGCACCTCAGGATGGTTTTGGAACAGAATACGGCTGCAACAGATATCGACCGCATTGAGCAAGATATAACCAATCGGCTTGACGAGCTAATCGAAAATCTTGGAGAAACCGATGGTGAGCCGGAATTAGGAATCATCCCGGGACGGCGTTATGTTTCCGGCGCCCAGTTCCGGCGCAACTGGAATACCCTAAAGAAAATACAGGGGAATCCGGCGCTTATCCTTACAAGTTACAATGCCTTTATCCAGGACTTGTACGATCTTTTATCCTACATCGGCGATGCATCCCGTCTTATGGTGGATCCTGAACTGGGAACGTATTACTTTGCCGAAATCTCCCTTATTGAGCTTCCTGAAATCCAGCAGCAACTTATGGGGATAAGTAAACTGACTTATGCGGCCAATGACAGAAAAATGGTAACGGGGGCGGATCGGGAGGAATTACGGGCATATATGACCCTCCTCAGCCGGTACTATACCCCCCGCTTGCGATCGGCGACCTATGCGGCATTGGCGAATCTCAGGACTGATCCTTCCCTGGAAGCCCTGCTTTCCCAGGAGCTTATTTTAAAAAATAATGTTTATATTTCCGCTGCGGGAAAGCTTTCGGGAATCCTGGAGTCTTTTCTTACCGTAGAGGATACCACGGAGTTTTATTATACCGAAGTCATAAACGCTGCCGCCCAGGCCAATAACGCCTCCTACGATCTGTGGCTTGCGTCCCTGGATCAGCTTGACATACTCCTGCAGCAGAGGATCGCCGGATACCGGGATTCGCTGTACCGGTCCCTTATATTCGCGGTCCTTACCGCCATCATCGCTTTTATCATTGTAATTATTACCACCGCTAATATAACCAAATCTACCGCGAGCTTAAAACAGCTCTTTAAGAGCCTGGATAACAACGATCTTTCCCTGGAACTGGATGTCCTTTCCAAAGATGAATTCGGGGAATTGATGTCCGCCTTTAACCGCTTCCTGGGTAAACTGCGTTCCGTCTTTGTTTCCTTTAGTCAGGATGCCTCCAGGGTTTCAACCTCCGTGTTTGATCTTTCCGCCTCCGCCAGGGAGATTACCACCACCGCCAATGAACAGTCCGCCAGTGTTTCGGAGATCGTCAGTACTATGGAAGGCAGCAAGGAAATGTCCGAACAGGTAGCGGCAAAAACCGCGGAGGTGGCGGAGCTTGCCGTCAAAACCCGGGAACTGAGCCAGCGGGGAGCGGAACTGCGGGAAGCGAATCAGGAGATGATGCAGGATATCCGGGACCAGAACAATAAAATTATTGATGAGATTAAAAATCTCGCGGAAATGCTCGGCCGGATCAGCGAGGCCATAGGCATCATCGACAACATAGCGGATCAGACCAAACTTATCGCCTTTAACGCTTCCCTGGAGGCTTCGTCTTCCGGTGAGGCAGGCGCCCGCTTCGCCGTGGTGGCAAGCGAAATACGGCGCTTTGCCGACAATGTGGTGGATTCCACCGGGGAGATAAAACAGCGGATCGAGGAAGTCCAGGCCGCCTCCCAGAGCCTGATTACGGAAGCCAATAACGGCTCAATGCAGATCGATGAAGGCTATGACCATATGGTTGAACAGAAAGAGGTGTTTGAAAACATCTTGGAGAATTCCAAAAGTGTGGCGGTCAATTCCCAGCAGATTTCGGATTTGAGCCGCAAACAGGAATTCGCTTCAGCCCAGATTTTCACCACCCTGCAGGAAATATCCGCCGGGGTCAAACAGTTTGTAATCGCCATGTCTTCAACTTCAAAAATAGCGGACAACCTCAATGTCATGTCCAAGGAACTTCGGGAAACGGTGGGGCTGTATGCCACCGGTGATGATAAACTTGAGAAAACGGGAAAAACAGGAGATTCTATATGACAAGCATGGACGAACGTATAAGCCGGGATGAACGGGACGGAGAGGTTATCATCAATTATTTCCGCTTTTCCCTGGCGCTCATCTGGGTGATAGGGCTGGTAGTAATTTCCATTGTCAGACATAAAAACGGTTTTGGATTTACACCATGGCGCGGCCATTTAGGCACCTCGGAGTATCTGGTTTTTTCAATAATACTTTTTTTCTATTTTCGGAAGAAGGAACTGCTGTCCCCCTATTTTAAGTATATCTGCGTTGTCCTTGACATGCTTTTTATCTCCATAGCCATCTTCATCACCGCAACCTACCCTGAACATTCCCTGCCCATATCCTTTCTTTCCATTCAGGCGCTTTTTTATGTACTCCTGGTTGCCCTGGGCGCCTTCAGGTACAATGTGCGGTGCGCCATTTTTTCCGGAATTTTGGCCGGTTTCTTATACTCCGTGGTGATCATCTACCACCGTAATATTATTGATATTCCCTATACGGCCATATACAAAGGCGAGGTACACGAGGTTGCCTTTCCCCTCTACAATGAAGTTTTCAGGGTGATGGGGGTTATTATGGCCGGCGCCGTTACGGGCATAGCCTGCAAGAGGCACATAGCCCTGTTTCAAAACATGATAAAATCCGAATCCGATGCCGCGGAAGCCGCCTCCCGGACCGTAATTCAAACCAAGGAAATCGCCGGGACCATTCAGAGATCCACGGACGAAATTTTTATTTCCTCCAAGGATATTTTCACCACCGCCAATAACCAGGCAGCCAGTGTGCAGGAAATCGAAAGCACCATTAATGAAAACGCCCAGATCGCATCCTATATTTCAGAGATGACCGGCAGCGTTGCTACCATCGCCACCAAAATGGAAGATGATGTCATCCAGGGCTTTTCGGTCCTTGAAAGTAATGTTAACAAGATGGGGGATATAAAAGAAAAGAACGATGCTATTATTGCGGGTATCATAAACCTGGGAAACAAGATAGCTAAGATACGGGATATTGTCAAAACCATCAACACCATCACCGACCAGACCAAGGTAATCGCCTTTAACGCCGCATTGGAAGCGGCAAGCGCCGGGGATAAGGGTAAACGTTTTGCCGTGGTTGCCAGCGAGGTAAACCGCCTGGCGGACGATATTGCCGCCCTGACCAAACAGATACGGGACCAGGTGGAGGAAATACAGGATTCCTCTTCCTCCCTCATCGTTTCCAGCGAGGAGGGGGCGGATAAGATCACCGAAGGGTACAAGCTGATTAAAGCCCTGGAGGATGTTTTCAAGGAAATACGATCCGGCGCGGAGATAACTTCCAACCAGGCTCAGACCATTACGGTATCCACCCAGAAACAGCAGAAATCTTCGGAGCAGATCAATATAGCAATTATGGATATATCAAAGGGTTTAAGCAATTTTATTCACTCAACAGAGGTTGCCACATCCTCTGCGGAAGGACTCACCCAGCTGATCAAGGAACTGGAGATTATCCTTGAAACAAAAAACATAAACAATTCCGGTAAGACAGCCGGTATAAGCGCCGGATCGGCCAATAGTGCGGTCAACGATCTTGTAAGCGTTTAAGGTCTTTTATGGCAATAGATAAGGGAAAGTACATCGGTAAATTTATCGATGAGGGAATCGAAAACATCAAGGTTGTAGAAACGCTGCTCTTTGAAATAAAGGACGGTGTTTCGGTGGATGATGATCTTGCAACTCTGCTGCGGGCTCTCCATACCCTGAAAGGTTCCTCCCGGATGCTGGAATTTAAGCGTATCGAATCCCTAACCCATGCTCTGGAGGGAGTTTTTGTGGCGGTCCGGGAACAGCGCATCGGCCTGACCGATAATGCCATGCGGCTTGCCCTGGCGGCTCTGGATACCCTTAAATCGGGGCTTGGGACGGTACAGAAGACCCAGGATGATGATATTGATATCCTTGCCTTTGAAAAAGAACTTGCAGCCCTGGCATCGAACGAAGAATTCCTGGTGCCCGTAAGCCCCGATGCGGATAAGAAAACCACAGAAGCCGATACCGTTCATGAGCCTTCACCGGGCGGAAAAAAAAGAAAGAAAAAGGGTGAAGAGAATCTTGTGGTCAGCGGCAGCCGGGCCATTGAAAAGCAGGGCGACCGTTCCGTAGAAAAGACGAACACGGGAGAAACGGCAGGGCAGGTGGCAAAGCGGGAGAAGCGGCAGGATGCAAAATCGGAAAGCATCCGGATTTCCCTTGCAAAGATAGACGCCATAATTAAAAGCATAGCCTCCCTGCAGTCCCTGGAGATAGCTTCAAAGACTATTTCAATGGAAACAGAAACACTGCATGAGTTGATAAAAGCTTTCTCCCGGGTCATTAAAACATCAAAGCTTGTGGATCCCGCACTGGTAAACCGGTTTAGAAAAATAGAGCAGATCAGCGGTAAAGTGAATTCACGGCTCAGAAATTATTCCATCGATGTGGGAAATAATACCCGGAACGCCTATGACGGGGTAATATCCCTGCGTATGCTGCCCCTTTCTACTATTTTGGACGCCTATCCCCGGTATATTTTTGAGATGTCCGCGGAGCTTGGAAAAAAGGTACAGCTTACCATTGAGGGAAGTGAAAACGAGATAGATAAAAATATTATCGAAATACTTTCCGATGTTTTTCTCCACATGATCCGGAATTCCGTGGACCACGGTATTGAGTCGCCGGAGGATCGGATTGCCGTAGGAAAGGACGAAGTGGGACAGCTTATTATCAATTGCGCCCGGGAAAGCGGTAATATGAAAATCACCATTTCCGACGACGGCCACGGTATTGATCTGGAAGCTATCCGGAAAAAAGCGGTGTCCCAGGGCTTGGTAAGCGCCGATGTAGCCGCTTCCCTGGGCCAGGAGGATCTTACCGGTTTTATATTTCAAAGCGGTTTTACCACATCGGAAAAAATTAACAATATTTCCGGCCGTGGTGTAGGCATGGATGCGGTACGCGCCAGTATAGAGCAGCTCAAGGGAAGTATTCTGGTGGAGAGTGTTCCCGGTAAGGGAACGATGTTTACAATCCTTGTTCCTCTTTCCATTGCTTCCCTCATGGGCTTCCCCATAGCCAGCGGAGAAATGAAATTTATAATCCCCTCAAATTTTGTGGATACCATCCTTCTTATAAATCAGGAAGATATTATTACGGTTGTTGACCGGCCGGGAATTAAATTTGAAAACCGGATAATAAAACTGTATTATCTTAACCAGATACTGCATCTTAAAACCGACGGAGATCAGAATAACCAGCGGGCTCTTTTTGTGGTTATCATTCATGCCTATGACGATGTTATTGCCCTGGTAATCGACAGCATAAGCAGTATGCGATCGGTAATTCTTAAATCAATGCCTACCTTTATGGAGAATATCCATGTTTTTTCAGGGATGGTATTGAGTGAAGACTATGAAATGGTGCCCGCGCTTCATATGCCGACGGTAATACGGATGGCAAAACACCTTAAAACCATCGATATGAAAAAACGGCATATTGAATATGAAAAAATGCGAAAATCAGTACTGGTGGTTGACGATTCTCTTCCCACCAGGGAAATTGAAGGTGAAATTCTAAGGTCCGAAGGCTATAAGGTTGATACCGCTGCGGACGGCGCAGAAGCCCTTGCGGCGGCAAAGAACAGCTCCTATGATCTTATATGTACGGATCTCAATATGCCCATTATGGATGGCTTTATGCTAACCGAAAATGTGCGAAAAAATGAATCCCTGTCCAAGATTCCTATTATTGTTATTTCTTCAAGGGAGAGCGAGGAAGATAAAAAAAAGGCTGCCATGCTTGGGGCAAACCGCTATATTGTTAAAAATTCCTTTAATAATCATAACCTGCTTACTGCGGTTAAGCAGCTGATTGGAGAAGCGAATGGCTAGTATAGAAACACGGGATAAAAGAATCCTGCTTTTTGAGGACTCGGATATTTTTGCCGATATGGTTTTAGAATTTCTTGATGCCCTTGGATACCAAACAAGGCGGGCAGTAAATGGTTTTGAAGGAATTAAAACGGTATTCAGTTTTATGCCCCATCTCATTATTACCGATGTGGAAATGCCCCTCTTTAAGGGTTACCAGGCTACCCGCCTGCTGAAATCCCGAAAAAATACTAAGAATATCCCTATTATTATGTTTACAAGTCTCAATGAAATTAAAGATAAATTCTGGGGAAACCAGGCCGGAGCAGATTTTTATATCGAAAAATCGCCGGAGAATTTTACTGAACTGCAAAGCAGCGTAGCCAAGCTTTTGGCGGAGGCTCCGGAACCGGATTTTGCGGCGATTGAGCATGAAGGAAAACGGATTGACGATAATGCTTTGATAGAAACGGTAAACAATCTTCTGGATGCAAAGCTCTTTCAGACCACGGTGATAGGGATGTTGGCGGAGCTTTCCGCCAAACTCGGCTCCCTGGAAGATATAGTCAGGGGCTTTTTTGATCTGCTTAATTATATCTGCGAAGCGGAGATTGTAACGGTGATGATAAAAGGCCAGGATAATTCTCTGGTTGTATATTCCGCGAATCGTGTGGGTTTTAATGAACCGATTGCTGAAGATTTTAACGCCATCAGCATTGCGGATTTTAATAACCTGTTTCCAGACTTTCAGGTTGCAAAAAGGGAAACAGAGGATTTTTACCCCCCGGGGGATAAAAAAAAGCGCATCGAATCATACATCATGGTTCCCCTATTGGTCGGCGGCCAGAAATTTGCCACCGTGCATATTGGCAATTCAATCAAGGAATATTTTTCCCCCGTCATTATGGAAAACCTGGATGTTTTTTTAAACGCCGCTTCCCCGATTATTTCAAACGCCCTTTCGATACTGGAAATGGAGGAGCTGCAAAAGAAAACAAGGATAGCCTTTGCCCGCTATGTTCCCTCGGATGTGATTGATGAAATTATCCATAAATCATCGGGAACTTCGATCCAGAGCGAAACCAGAAATGTGGTGATTTTTTTTCTTGACATACGGAATTTTACCAAGATATCCGAAAACTCAAGCGCCCAGGATCTTGTAAGTTTTCTGAACGCCTTCTTTTCCATCATGGGAAACGAAATAATCGCCGAAGGTGGGCACATCGATAAATTTATCGGCGACGCCATCATGGCCATATTCGGCGCACCCCGGCCCCTGCCCAATGCCCAGGCCTGTGCAATCCGCGCGGCGGTAAGGATGATTAAAGCCCTGGCGAAGGTGGATACCTCCCAGCTCACCCTGCCTGAAAAGGGCTTTGCCGTGGGAATCGGTATCAACAGCGGTGAATGCGTTGTGGGGAATATCGGCTTCCAGGACCGGATGGACTATACCGTAATAGGGGATAATGTAAACCTCGCTTCCCGGCTTGAGGGGGTTACTAAGATGTATCACCACCCGATCATTGTATCGGAAAATATGTACGAAGCCGCACGGGATCAATTTATATTCAGAAAGGTTGATACGGTTAGGGTAAAGGGAAAAAATAATCCTGTGGGACTCTATGCGGTATATTCAGCCTTTGCAGGTGAAGCGGCTGCGGCGGATTGCCAGGGCCCTGCAGCCGCATCCCTGGTCATTGACCGGGAACTCCTTGATTGTTACGAAAAGGGGCTCCGGCTTTTTTCTATGAAGGAATGGGAAACCGCAAAAACCTACTTCAACAATGCCCTGCGGATAGATGAGAATGATTATCTTTCCAAGGTTTATCTGGAACGGATAGAAGAGTACAGCCTCCTGGGGGAGCCTGTGGACGACGCCATAACCCTAACCGAAAAATAATTACTGCAGCACCAGGGATACTGCGTCAGGCAGCACCGTGATGGGGGTATTTTCCCTGCCTATAATTTTATCCGCCATAGCCAGCGCTTCATCCAGGTTTGCCGCATGGCGCATATGCAGGTCCTTTATGATATCCGGCGTAACGGAGGACACAAATATGACCGTCCTTTTACGCAGTATCAGTGCGGTTAGCTGGATTACCCATTGGTCCGGAACCGTTTCCTCCCGTCCCCGTTTTTCAATCTCCCCCAACAGCGTATCCAGTGAAGGAGACTCCTTAAAGATGCGGTAGAAGGATTCCGATCCATGCCCATCCCTGCATTCATTGGCGGCGATAATAACCCCTCCATCTTCGCAGACCAGATCCGCCTGCATGATCGACTTGGTGGACTGATAGACATTCTGATCCAGGGGATACCCTCCGTTGGCGGTGATCACCACGGGCGTTGCCGGAGACTTTACTCCACAGTGCTTTAAAACAAAATCGCACCCAGATAGGTGGGCCTTTTCCGTATCTCCCGCGAAGGCGGCGATAACCCGCTTGGCCGGGGAAAGGGCTACGTTCAGGATAAATGCCAGCTTTGCCTGCCGTGCGGCGTAGAGCATATCCTGGTGGATCAGGTTGCCCTCCAGGCTTCCTGGCCGGGACTTAGGGTGAACCGTAAATTCGGCGTTGTGGCTGGCAAGTACCGTAGTAAAGCTGGCGATACCCGGCAGGACGCTTTTACGGCCGCCGCTGAAACCCGCAAACTGGTGGGGCTCGATAAAGCCGTCCGCCACCAGGAGATCCGCCTCTGCGGCGAGGCGGTTTATCACCAGTTCCCCCCCGGAAGGCAGTCTGCCCAGGGATACCAGGGAAGCCGGGTCCTCTGAATTGTGGTTTATGATGGTTTCCCGTTTACATAATTCGGCGCCGAATTTTTTTTCCATCTCCTCCCGGCTTGTCGCCCGGTGACACCCCGTACCGATAAGGATGGTGATCCTTGCCTCCGGAGAAAAGCGGCGTATCTCCCCAAGCATGGCCGGCAGGGTAAGGTGGCTCGGTACGGGCCGTGTATGATCGCTGGTCAGGATCACTATATTTTTTTTACCCCGCGCAAGTTCCGCAAGGGGAGGGGAAGCGATGGGCGCCGCCAAGGCCTGCTTGATTATATCAAGTTCCGATCCCCCATTCTCCGCCGGCGGAGCGGGACGGAGTACCCGTACAATCCGATCCGCGGGAACCGTACAGGAAAGTTTCTGGGTACCGTAGGGTACCTCGATAAGCGTTGTATTAATATTCATCAAACCACTATATCATGGTTTTATATTTTTTCAAGGCGGTTCCCCATTCCTAATTCCTAATTTGAAATCCCTGTTTCTTAGTTGCTCCTTTTGGGTAAAGCGGGTATACTTTATCCATGATATCTATAGCCTTTACCGGAGGCGGTACCGGTGGGCATATATACCCCGGTTTGGCTGTGGCCGCGGCCTTGAAAGAACTTTTGCCATGCCGGATTTTCTGGGTAGGCTCCGCCGCCGGAATGGACAGGTCTATTGTAGAAGGGGCGGGGTTTGAGTTTTTCGGCGTCCCGTCGGGAAAGCTCAGGCGGTATTTTTCTCTTAAAAATATTTCGGATATTCTGAAAATAAACGCCGGGTTTTGGGCGGCCCGGCGTATACTAAAAAAAGAAAGGCCCGCCTTGCTCTTTTCAAAGGGCGGCTTCGTCAGCGTTCCCCCCTGCGCCGCCGCAGCTTCCCTGGGTATCCCGGTGTTTACCCATGAATCGGACTATAGCCCCGGGCTTGCTACCCGGATTAACGCCCGGTTTGCCCGGCGTATATTTACCGCCTATGAGGACACGGCGTCCTTTTTTGCCCCGGCTTTTCGGGAAAGGGTGGTGGCCGCCGGTAACCCCGTACGGTCCGGCTTCCGTAATGCCGATGCCGCCATGGGAAGGGCTTTTCTTGGGGTTGGGCCGGAAAAGCGGATACTTCTGGTTTTAGGGGGAAGCCAGGGCGCCCGGGAGATCAACGAACTGGTCAGGGAATGTTTGCCCACCCTTACCAAATATTATACCGTGGTACACCAGACCGGTCCCAACCAGGGCTGGGATGTACCCGCTTCGGAACGGTACCGGCCCTACACGTATATCCGGGAGGAGATGCCCCAGGTATTGGCCGCGGCGGAACTGGTCCTGGGACGCAGCGGCGCCGGTACGGTCTGGGAAGCCGCTGTTGCGGGGAAGCCCATGGCGCTCATACCGCTCCGGGGTTCAGGTACCCGGGGGGATCAGGTGGAAAATGCCCGGGTTTTCGAAAAGGCCGGCGCTGCGGTGGTTATCGGCGGCGCAGGGGACTTGCAGGAAACTGCATCTGCCTTGGCCGGCGCCGTGGCTAATCTGGCGGAAAATGGGGAGATACGGAACACCATGGCCGCTTCTGCGGCGCGTATGGGGAACCGGGACGGGGCGGCTCTAATCGCCCGGGAAATACTTTTGGCTGTTACAGGAGAAATATGAACATAGCGATCATCGACATCATCTTTATTGCGCTTATTTTTATTCTGATCATCCGTTGTGCCCTGCGGGGGATTATCAAGGAAGTCCTGTCCACGGCATCGGTGGTCCTGGGCCTTCTGGCGGCTTTTCTCTTTTACCAACCCGGAGCTGTTTTTGTCCGAACTAAGATTCTGGCGGATGTGGCGGTATTGCCGGAGTTGATTGCCTTTGCCGCCATCATGGTAATCGTTTTTTTTGTTATTAAAATACTGGAGCGTATCATCCAGGATATTATCTCCAGGGTTAATCTTCTGAGTGGGATTGATCATGCCCTGGGACTCGTCTTTGGTCTGCTTGAGGGGCTGCTTCTGGTAAGTCTGATCCTCTTCGTTATCGGTATACAGCCCCTGTTTAACCCCGAATCTCTTTTAGAGCATAGTTTTTTTGCGAAGTTCCTCGGGCCTCTGGTGGGGGAGCTGAAGCTGCCCGCTTTGGGGGCGGGAAATAATGTTTGAGAATGTATTAGGCCAGCCGGTAATAGGTCTGCTCTCATCGGATATCAGCGGGGGAATTCTGGCGCCTTCCATGCTGTTTTCAGGCCCGGTAGCTTCTGGTAAAGGCAGCGCCGCCCTGGAGCTTGGGCGTGTCCTTTCCTGCGAACAATCAGGCGCCTGGAACTGTTCCTGCCCGGCCTGTGCCCGCCATCGCCGGCTTATGCATCCGGATCTTCTCCTCCTGGGACCCCGGAACTTTTCTGCGGAGATTGCCGCCTCCTCCGCAGCTTTTTTGCGGGATCCCCCGGTCCCGGCAACACGGTTCCTGTTTATCCGATCGGTCCGCAAACTCCTGGCCCGTTTTTCCCCGGTCCTGTGGGAAGACGATCCAAAAATCACAAAACTAAATCCCCTTATTCAGTCCCTGGATGAGGATCTGGATGAATTAGACGCCGTTGATCCGGAGGCCCTCACTAAAACTGTGGATTCAATTTTAAAAACCGGTTTTAAGCTGGAAGCCGAAGGTATTGGCGACCTTATACCCGTAGCCCAAATACGCCGGGCCGCATGGTGGAGCCGCCTGGCGCCCCAGGGAAAGCGGAAACTCCTGGTTATTGAAAACGCCGACCATATGCAGGATGGCGCCCGCAATTCCCTGCTCAAAATACTGGAAGAACCACCGGAAAGGGTAACTATTGTGCTTTCCACCGCACATTATGAAGCGCTGCTCCCCACTATTTTATCCCGGGTCCGGCCTTACCGTTTTATCGCCCGGGATAAAACGGTAGAGACAAATGTGATACGCAAGATATTCCGTGATCCCCGGGAAGAGATGGATTCGATCAGCGTATATCTTGATTCCTTCCTCCCGGTTTCCGGGGAAACCCTCTATCCCCTGGGAGCCCTCTTTGTCGCCTCAATTGCCATGGGATCGGTGATTACCCTAAAACGATCCGGCGCGCCGCTGGATGACCCCTTGGTAAGCCTGGGAAAATATACCGCCCCTATTGCGGAGGCCGCCGGTCTTGGACGGCCCCTGGAGGATATAAAGTCCCTGGTATCCAAGGTTCTGGGTGGCGCCGATAATTTTGAGCTCCGCAGCCGGTTCAGCCAATTTTTGCAGTCCATCCTCACCCTGATTGGGGAAAGTCTGAATTCGCAGGACCCGGGCGCCATTGCCTATCGGGATATATGGCGCGCTGCGGTTCGGGAAGCGGAGACCGCCGTGGGTACCTACAACCTGAGCCCCG
The DNA here is from genome assembly GCF_046533075.1 of Treponema primitia. Lineage (GTDB taxonomy): Bacteria > Spirochaetota > Spirochaetia > Treponematales > Breznakiellaceae > Termitinema > Termitinema primitia_B. The sequence continues at coordinate 42,663 of NZ_JAJQRB010000034.1, forward strand.
CCCTGGTCCTGGACCGGCTTGCTTCGGAACTCAAGCGGGGCATGGTCAGTTACGGATCTCCCCTCCTCATTAAGGGAACAGAGTAATGAAAAGCCTGAAAACGCGTTTTTTCATTTTTATAAGCGGCTTAGGTATTATTGTTTCCCTGGGCGTCGGGGTTTTGATGTATTCCCGGTATCACAGGTATATAAAAAACAGCTATCGGGAAACCCTCACTAATGTGGCGGCTTTGATACAAAAGCAGATGCCCGAATTAGCCGACACGGAATCTCTCTTTAGGGAAGCCCGGGAGCGATCCCCTGCTTTTTGGGCTAAGGTTGAACTGTTTAATCAGACCGCAATTTCGTTTAATATGATGTATATCTATTATATGGAAAAGGTAGGGGACCGGTACCGGTTTTTATTGGTCTCGGATTTTACCCCGGAAATGGATGAAGATTTCATCGATATTCTCTACGATCCGGATTATATCGGAAAAGATATGGATATCGCCTATAAAACACAGACACTGCGGATTGCGGACGAAATTGTTGTCAATGAATACGGCTCCGGCATTTCCGCTTATTTGCCTATTATGAAGGATGGCGCTGTTTCCGGTATTTTGGGCCTGGATTTTGAAACAAGCTTTGTAAACCGGCTGGAGCAAAATGCTATTATCGCACTTTCCCTGTCGCTTATTCCGGTACTTATCCTGGCGGGGATTTTTTCCTTTATCCTTGCCCTGTCCCTGACAAAGCCCATTGCCCGGCTTGCAGAAAATGTACGGCGTATCGGCGACGGGAACCTGGACAGTAAAATTATCATAAATGGAAAGGATGAAATAGCCGAGTTGGGCAATACATTCAATAAAATGACCGCAGATATAAAAGCCCACATAGAAAATATCAGCAGAATAACTGCCGAAAAAGAACGGGTAAATGCCGAGCTTTCTATCGCCTCGGAAATCCAGAATGATATGCTGCCTAAAATATTTCCGAAATTTACCAGCCATAAGTGGCTAATGCTGTTTGCGAAGATGATCCCCGCGAAACAGGTTGGGGGCGATTTTTATGATTTTTTCTATCTGAACGATGAAGAGACCAAAGCGGTATTTGTAATCGCCGATGTAAGCGGAAAGGGTGTTCCGGCTGCCTTATTTATGGTGATCGCAAAAACGCTTATTAAAGCAAAGATGCTCCGCGGCCTTGATCCGGCTTCCGCCCTTAGGGAAGTGAATGATCAGCTCAGCGAGGATAACACCCTGAGTATGTTTGTTACCGTGTTTCTTGTATACCTTGATTTGGAAACCGGGAAGATGGCTTATGCAAATGCGGGGCATAACAGGCCGCTCATTTCGCAAAATAACGAACCCTACCGTTTTATGGAACTTAAAAAAGGTATTCCCCTGGGAATGCTGGAAGGTTCGGAATACCAGCTTTGCGGGATCGACTTTCATTCCGGAGACAGGCTTTACCTGTATACCGATGGGGTCAACGAAGCTATGAATACCCTTGAGGAACAATGGGGCAACGACCGTTTTTTTGAATCCGCTAATAAACACCGCGGTTTATTGCCCGAAGAATTTGACACTGCCATACGGAATGACATTGCCGGGTTTGTATCAGGCGCCGAACAGTCGGATGATATTACCACCCTGGCTATTTACTACAAATAATTGTTTATGCCGGTACTATTGGCGGCGGCGGCGGGGGTCGTAACACGGTCAATTTGCTTTTTTTCTCTATTTCCCGTGTAATTTCGAATAATTTTTCTTCAAATTTCGGGGTGGTGGTAGCTATCCCGGTCATGTCAAGTACGAATTCTGTGATCCCCCGGGCCTGCAGTTCCTTTATATGGTCGCTAAGGTCCCGGCCGGACTTCAGATCAGGATTGCCTGACATGGTTAAAACCGCTTTTGTTTCTGATTTTTCCTTTACCACAATGACATATTTTTCATCCTGAACAAAAAGGTCTATAAGGCCGACCACATTAAAAATTTCCCGCACCTCGGGGCTTATTTTACTAATGGTGAATGTGCCCTTCTTGGCGTTCATTTCTTTCATAATAGTAATAATTATCCGGATTCCCGCGCTGGAAAGAAATTTCAGTTCTGAAAGATCAAGGGTCAAATCGGTGGTCATAATTTTAATCTGTTTGAACCGTTTTTGTAACAGATCCCCCTCATTGGCATCCAACCTGCCTCTTATAGTGAGAATAAGTTTCGTTCCTTTTTGAACCTCTAGTATTTCCATGTTTTATCCCTGCTCCTTGTTGGAAATTAATTTTCGCAGGGTAAGAATATTCTTCTTGTCTATTCTTTCGTAGGTAACCGAATCCATCCATTTCCTTACTATATAGATGCCGAGTCCGCCAATCCGGCGATCCTCCATGGGGGCGTTTATATCAGGCGCACCCTGTTCCAGGGGGTTAAAGGGAATGCCGGAATCTTCAAACTGCATATACAGAGAGTGATCCTTAAAAGCAAGCCGGATAAGCGCCTGTCCCACCGCAGCGCCGTAAGCATAATCACAAATATTTATGAACAATTCTTCCGTGACTACCGCAACATGATTCTGCATTTTCCGGGGGCAATGCTCATAATCCATTTTCTCCGTAACCCAATCTATTACCGCGTCAAGGCCTTCGCGGGAAGCCGGCAGGCGTAATTCGGAATCGAAGGCAATCGCCATAATCCCGCTCCTTATAATTACTATATTATATGTTAAATAAAAATGCAATCCGGGTGAATACGGATTGCAAAAAACACCAGGAATGGTTATTTTTAGGGAAGATACCATGAGAGAATTTATTAAGCGGGCCTTACAAAAACTCAATAAGATGACCGGGGATCAGGTTCGGGGCCTGCTTTTTTCCGCCGCCGCCGAAATAGACCGCCTGGAAACGGTACTGGATTCCATCACCGAGGGTATCCTGGTTTGCGATACGGAAAACAACCTGGTATTGGCCAATAAATACGCCGAACGGATGCTTCCAATCAGCTCTTTCGAGCAGGGGAAGGTTCCCCTGTGGCAGGTGGTACGGGATGAAAAGATCCGGGATTTTTTTGAAATTACCCTGCAAAATGGCGACCGGGTGGAAGAGCGGGAATTCGATGTGGAGATAAATGGAACTAAAATTCCCGGGGTCTCCCGGCTGCTCAGTATCAGCGTTCTTCCCCTGGTAAAGGATCATCAAGTTACGGGTTCCCTCATCTATATTGAGGACATCACCGAAAGACGGATCAAGGAAGCCCAGCTCCGGCGGGCGGAAAACCTTGCCAGCCTCACCACCCTGGCTGCCGGTGTGGCCCACGAAATCAAAAACCCCCTGGGCTCCCTTTCCATACATATTCAGCTGATCCAGAAGGCTATGGCGGCGAACAAGGAAATATACTACAACGCCCATCCCAGTGGTATAGACGCCCTGGGCCAGGATCCCCGTTCGCATTTTGCAAATTTGGATAAGTATATTGGTGTGGTAAACGAAGAAATCGATCGTCTCAACCGGATCGTGGTAGATTTTCTGTTTGCGGTCCGTCCCATGAATATGGATTTCCGGGAAGGGGACCTCAATGTCCTCATAGAAGAACTGGCGGAGTTTGTCCGCTATGAGCTGGAAGAATCGGACATCAAATGCATTTTAGAACTTGATAAGAATCTTCCCCGGATCGGTTTTGACGAACGGTACATGAAGCAGGCGCTGCTCAATCTTATTAAGAACGCCCAGGCTGCCATGGAGGGGGGGGGAAAGCTTACCCTAAAAACCGAATTTCTGGATGGGGAAATCCAAGTCCTTGTGTCGGATACCGGTATAGGGATACCGGATGGAAATATTTCTAAAATATTTGAACCCTATTTTACCACCAAGGAAACAGGTTCCGGCCTTGGACTGACCCTGGTCTTTAAGATAGTTCGGGAACACCGGGGGGAGATCTCCGTAAAATCAAAGGAAGGGGGGGGAACCATTTTTAAAATCACCCTGCCCATACCTCAGAAGGAACGGAAACTCATCACCTTTGAAGGCGGAGAGGAATAATGCAATTTAGGATCCTCGTTGTAGATGATGAAAAAAATATCCGGGAAGGGCTCGCAGCATCACTGGAGATGGACGGGTACCAGGTTGAAACCGCTGCCGATGGGGATGCGGGGTTTAAACGCTTCCGGAAGGGCGACATCGACCTGATCATCACCGATTTACGTATGCCCGGCCTCAGCGGAGAAGAACTGCTCAAGAAGGTAGATTCGGAAACTCCGGGCATCCCGGTGATAGTCCTTACCGGTCATGGCACGGTGGAAAACGCCGTGGCTGCCATGCGGAACGGCGCCTACGACTTCCTCACAAAACCGGTGGACCTGGGCCATCTCTCCCTGCTGGTAAAGCGGGCCCTCCAGAGCCGGGAACTGCTCCTCAAACACCGTCGGCTCGAAGAAGAACTGGCCCACGAAAAACAGTTCAGAACCATGGTGGGCACCAGCGCCCCCATGCGCCAGGTCTTTGATACCATAAGCCGGGCCGCCCCCTCCAAAGCTTCGATTCTTATCACCGGAGAATCCGGCGTGGGGAAGGAACTGGTGGCGGACGCCATCCACGATCTTTCCCCCCGTAAAGGCAAGCCCATGATCAAGGTCCACTGCGCCGCCCTTGCCGCCAGCATCCTGGAGAGCGAACTCTTCGGCCACGAGAAGGGCTCCTTCACCGGCGCAGTATCCCGAACCCGGGGCCGTTTCGAGCTCGCCCATGAGGGGACCCTCTTCCTGGACGAGATCGGCGAAATCGATCAGAACATCCAGATAAAGCTTCTGCGGGTACTCCAGGAAAAAAAGTTTGAACGGGTAGGGGGAGAGGAAACCATCGAAGTTGATGTCCGCATCGTTGCTGCGACCAACAAGGACCTCAAGGCGGAAATTGAAAAGGGCAATTTCCGGGAAGACCTCTACTACCGTCTCAATGTGGTCAATATCCTGGTCCCCCCTTTACGGGAGCGGAAGGACGATCTTCCCCTGCTTATTACCGCTTTCCTCAGGGAGTTTGCCGAGGAAAACGGCAAAACCCTGGAGGGTATAGACGACAAAGCCCGGGCAGCCCTTTACGCCTACGACTGGCCCGGTAATGTCCGGGAACTGCGGAACTGTATGGAAAGCGCCGTGGTTATGACTCGCGGTCAGGTGATTACCGCGGAGGATCTCCCACCCACGGTCCGTACCCAGAACGACTCGGGTTGGATCAGGATACCTCTTGGAACCACCATGGAAGAGGCGGAGAAGATCATCATTCGGGACACCCTTTCCGCCCACAAGGGCAACAAGAGCAAAGCCGCGGAAATCCTGGTCATGGGCCGCAAGACCCTGCACCGGAAGTTAAGCGAGTGGGGGGAGGATGACGGCGGGGAGTGAAGAGGCTTCTGTAAAAACTAGGAGCTATTCCTTGAAGTTGCAAAATATGGGCGTTTAGTAACCTTAAGGCTAGAAAATTCTAATTATGTAAAAATTTATCGATTTCTTTGTCAAGAATTGACAGGATCTTCTTTTTTTCCCTTTGTATTTCATCTTCCCTTTCCTTGCCCAGCTTTTGGGGCGCTTGAAAGAAAACAAGGGGCTCCACATCTAAGGCTTCCGCGATTCGCGCGATCGTGGAGAGTTTAGGCACATTCCGGTAGATTTCCATTAATCCGATATAGCTTGTTGCGGTATTACAGGCTTCCGCAAGCTTTTCCTGTGAAATTCCTTTTTCTTTGCGAATCCGCTTGATGTTATCAATAACAAGCCGTTCTAAATCCATCTCTATATTACTATTGATATAAAACTATAATGATTATTGACATAATTGATATAAGACTATATTATATTTGATATAATTATTTTCTGAGATTTTAAGGAGGAACCGGTAATGAAAAAACGTGTTTTGATTTTGGTTCTGGGAATCATGGCCATTGCCCTGATAGCCAGTTGTAGCTCAAGCCCTAATGTTGCCCGGGTTAATTCCGATACCCAGATCGATTTAAGCGGTCGTTGGAATGACACGGATGTACGGTTGGTATGTGAAACTCTCATCAATGCCAGTCTGGAATCACCGCGGGTGGCCCAATACATCCAGCAATATGCAAAAGCCCACCAGGGTAACCTTCCTACGGTAATCGTTGGGGCTTTCCGGAATACTAGCAGCGAACATATCGATACATCGATCATTTCCAAAACAATGGAAATTGCCATTGTAAACTCCGGAAAGCTTGATTTCGTTGCCGGTGGAGATACCCGTAACGAACTGCGGGCCGAACGGGGGGATCAGCAGTCTAACGCAAGCGAGTCTACCGCATCGGCGTTGGCTAACGAGACCGCCGCCAATCTTATGCTCACCGGTTCGGTGAAATCCATGGTTGATAGGGCTGGGAACACCTCGGTACGTTCATATTTTGTCAGCGCCGAAATGACCAATATTGAAAATAACACCCGTCTATGGATGGGTGAAAACAACGATATAAAAAAAGTCATTAAACAACCTAAGGCGAAAATCTAGTTCGGTGATGTTATCCATTTTAATGGTGGAAAAATTTATATTAAAGGAAGGAACCGATGGAATTACTAAAAACGGTAAAACGGGTTTTCTTTGTGACTGCCTTGAGCATTGTGCTCTTTGCATGCGCCACAAAGTCGGATGTGTATAAGGACATTGACAAAGGGATTACCGGTGGCAACTACGATAATGCCCTTGCTTTTATTGTCAAGGGTCAGGAGAACACAAAGAAGCCCATTTACCCTGCGAAAAATGCAATCATGCTTTATCTCGACAAAGGCATTATTGAGCATTATGCGGGGAAATATAAAGATTCAGCCCAGGATCTTGAAGAAGCGGAGCGTCTTATTCAAGAAGCGTATACAAAAAGTGTGACCGCGGATATTACCTCCTATATTGCGAATGATAATACCAAGGACTATCCGGGCGAGGATTATGAGGATCTCTATATCAATGTCTTTAGTTCTCTGAACTATTATCACCAGGGAGATCTCGAAGGCGCGGGAGTTGAAATCCGCAAACTTACTGAAAAATTGGTTTCCCTGTCCGATAAATATGCATCAGGTGGCTCTAAGGTGATAGACTGGTTGAAAACACAGCTTGACGGTTCAATTAATCCGGTTTTCCCCAAAGGCAAGCCGGTTAATTTTTCTAACTCCGCTCTAGCCCGTTATTTAAGCGCCATAATCTATCGCGGCGAAGGGGAAGCAGACCACGCCAGAATTGATTTTGTCGAACTTACCAAGGCATATGCAGCCGCTCCGGCGATTTACTCAACTCCTCTTCCCGCTTCTCTGAAAGTATCCGGTGAACCGGGCTATGAAACCAACGAAGAATTATCAATATCTCAGGGCAAAGCGCGTCTCAATGTTATTGGTTTTGCGGGGTTAGCTCCGGTAAAAGAAGAGGGTCTTTTTACGGATGATTTTAGTTTCTTAAAGTACAGTGATTTGCAGACTCCGACTTTTAAGATACCCATTATTGTCAAAAGACCAAGCACTGTTAGCCGCATTGAAGTAACTATTAATGGGGGAAACACATTTAATCTTGATCTGCTCGAAGATATGGGGGCCGTTATGGAAGAAGCCTATAACGCTAAATTTACCTCTGTCTTTTTTAAGACCTACATTCGCACCTTGATTAAATATGTTGCTGCCGATGCGGCGGCGCAAGCCGCTCAAGATAAAGCCCCGGCAGCCTTGGGACCCAAGGCTGGGGCGGCTGCTGCGGTGGGAGCAAAAAAAACTGCGGATGCTACGGAAGGCGCAGATATTCGTTCAGGGCGTTATTTTCCGGATAAAGCATTTGTTGGTGGTGTAACGCTGGACCCCGGTACTTATACTATTACACTAAACTTCGGAACTGAAAAGGTCACCCTTGAAAATGTAAAAGTTGAAGCTGGAAAACTCAATTTAGTTGAGGCAGTGAGCCTAAAATAGTTGTTGAGCCATTGCAAAACCAATTGGTTTTTGCAATGGCTTTGTAATGTACCTTTATTCCGCCTTCCCCGTTGTCCGCCATTTTTCTATCCGGTCATAGGCCGCGTTTATCCTGGCTGATTTTTCCGTAGCCTTTTTCATGTTCCCCTCATGTCCTGCGTGCCGGTCCGGGTGGTGCAGTTTCAGGAGCCGCTTGTAAGCAGCCTTACACTCCTCTGCGGAGGCGCCAAAGGGAACCCCCAGGGCATCAAAATCCCCCCTAAGGCTCTCTGGCGGAGTCTTACTGTCCACATTTCCGGCGCTGCCTCTCTGGCTGAAACTGTTTTCCCAGGTATCCGTCCGGCCGTCGGCCTTATCCTTCCCGTCCAGGAAATCGTTAAGTTCCTCATACGCTGCATCCAGATCCGGATCGGCGTAACGCCGTCCCGCAGAAGGACCGGCGGAAAAACCAGGCCCTGTATCATTGAGATAGCTTTTTATAACATCGCTTAGACGATCAAAAATCCCCACGGACTCACTATACCCTTCCCCTATATCAAAAACAAGAACCCCATTCCACCGTAGACGCAGGTATATTTCCGGGTTAAACTAGTTTTATATTTCTTCAAAGGGGAAGACCCATGAAAATTAGTAAAAAGACCTTCGGCGTACTTGCTTCCGGAAAGAAGGTACGGCTCTATACCTTGAAAGCAGGAGATTTGTCCCTATCTATCTCTACCCTGGGGGCAACCTGGACATCCCTATTGGTTCCATCGTCAAAAAAAAGAACCGACGATGTGCTCTTAGGCTTTTCCACGCTGGCAGGGTATGACACCCCGAAAAACTATGTGGGGGCAACCATCGGGCGTTTTGGCAATCGTATAGGCGGGGCGCGATTTGCCCTGAATGGTAAGGTCTACGATCTGTATAAAAATGATGGGGAGCATAGTCTCCACGGCGGTTGGCGGGGGTTTGACAAACTTCTTTGGAAGGCCGAAGCCTATGAGGAGCAGGACGGTGTCTTTGTCCGGTTTGAATTGGAAAGCCCTGATGGTGATGAGGGTTACCCGGGGAACCTAAAAGCGGTGGTAAGCTACGGTCTTACTAAATCACAGGAACTGGTGGCGGATTATCAAGTCCAGGTGGATACCCAATGCCCGGTAAATCTTACAAACCATGCGTATTTTAACCTTGCCGGGGAAGGCAGGGGGAATATCCTCGACCACGAGCTGCAAATTCATAGTTCTTCCTACGTTGATGTGGATAAAAACCTCATCCCAACGGGAAAATTGCTTCCCCTCCGGGGCGGTTCCGGAACCACCGGTCCCTTCGATTTTACGGTCAGAAAGCCCATAGGCCGGGATTTTAAGGGTACCCTGGGAACCAATGGGACCAATGGACCCGGCTATGACCATTGTTTTGTTTTGGACGGCGATCCGGGCAAGCTGCGGCCCTGTGCGGATGTTTTTGAACCTCTTTCCGGCCGTTCCATGCGGGTTTTTACCACCCAGCCGGCGGTTCAGTTCTATACGGGGAATTTCCTGGATGGGCTTGTCGGGAAGGAAGGTTCGGTATACAACAGACATACCGGGTTTTGCCTGGAGACCCAGTATCTGCCGGATTCTCCGAATCATGATGAATTCCCTTCCTGCATCTTCGGACCCGGCCGGGATTACCATGAACGGTCTATTTTTTCGTTTGGTTGGTAATTTTGTATTTTTTTTTTGATTTTTATTTAATGGCCTTGCATATTTCACTTGTAGCCGATACAATTTCATTTGTTGTTATTTAAAGAGGAGCTTATGGAAATTCAACTTCAAGAACTTATTGATAAGATAAAAAAGGACGGAATTGTTTCCGCTTCAGAAGAAGCCGCCCGTCTAAAGTCCCAGGCCGATTCCGATGCCAAGCGGATAGTGGAATCCGCCCAGCGGGAAGCCGAGGGGATCATCGCCAAGGCGAAGACGGATTCGGAGCGCTTCGAAAAGGCCGGTACCGCCGCCCTGGAGCAGGCTTCCCGGAACCTTGTCCTTGCTTTTAAAGGTGAAATTGAGGCCTTACTGGGCAAGATTATTACCGCCAAGACGGCTTCCTCCTACGGCGAGGACACCCTTAAAGCGATAATTCCGGAATTAGTAAAAAGCTGGGTCGCCAAGGGCGCCGATTCTTTGGATCTCATCCTGAGCGAAGATAGTCTCAATAAACTCCGGTCCTATTTCAATGATCAGCTCGCTTCTGAGATAAATAAGGGTGTTGAGTTAAAATCAGACCGTAATTTGGGCGCCGGTTTCCGCATTGCCAACAAGGATGGGGCCGCATATTACGATTTTTCCGCCGAATCCGTGGCGGAATTGCTTTCGTCCTATCTTAATCCCCGTTTAGCGGAGATACTTAAGACCTCAGCAAAGGGAAACTAAGCCGTGGGTTCCTACTATTACTTAGCAGCCCAGCTCCCCAACCTCGTCTATGGTCAGAGCGCACCCATGACTTCCGTATATTTTCGGGAGTTGGCCAAGTCTTTGCTAAATGCCGAAGACGGCGCCCTGTTGGATGTGGTCAACCTGGACCCGGAACTTCCGGGGAAAAATGCTGCAGGCGATGGACGGCCCTCCTATGCGGAGAACGCCTCCGCTTCGGGCAGTGATTTCATCGACCGGTGGCGGGAATGGGAACGGGCTCTGCGTCTTAACGTAGCCCGGTACCGCGCTCAGCGGACGAAACGGGACAATGCCGCCCCGGTGGAGCCCCCCATACATCCGGCGGATGCCGTAGCTGCCGCGGTTAAAGCCGCTGTGGCCGTGGAATCCCCCCTGGAAGCGGAAATGGTTCTGGATAAGGCCCGGTGGGAAGCCATCGGTTATTTACAGGGATTAGATAACTTCAGCCGAAACGTTGCGTACGCCTATCTGCTCAAGCTGCTCATCCTGGAGCGGCGTGCGTCGTTTAAAACGGAAGAAGGATTTAAGGAATATAAAGCACTCTACGCCGCCATATTGAACGGCGCACAGTCGAGTGTACTCGGACCGCTAGGTCCGTCCGTGGGAGAACCTAAATGATCGGAACAAAAGGTACAGTGGAAGCCGTTAACGGCAATATGGTGAGCGTCCGTTTTGACGGGCCTGTCTCCATGAACGAAGTAGGCTTTGTCAAGGTTGCGGACAAACAGCTTAAAAGCGAGGTCATCCGCATCAGGGGTGATATTTCCCAGCTCCAGGTCTTCGAGGTTACCAAGGGTATCGCCGTGGGCGATACGGTGGAATACACCGGGGATATGCTCTCGGTGGAAGTAGGCCCCGGTCTTTTAGGCCAGGTTTACGACGGCCTTCAGAACCCCCTGCCCAAACTGACGGCGGTGGCGGGTATGTTCCTGGAACGGGGCATCTATCTGGACCCCCTGCCCTCAGATGTGGCCTGGGAATTTACCCCGGTTGCGAAAGTAGGCGATACGGTTGAACGGGCGGATACCCTGGGTACGGTGCCGGAAGCGGCCTTTACCCACCGGATCATGGTTCCCTTCGGCCTGTACGGTACCTATACCGTGGTTTCCATAAAAGGCCCCGGTTCGTATAAGCTTCGGGACACCATTGCGGAGCTCAAGGATGAAAAGGGAAATACCGTCCCGGTAAGTCTCTCCTTCCGCTGGCCCGTAAAGCGCCCCATAGACTGTTTTGTGGAACGGTTTAAGCCCACGGAGCCCATGGTTACCCGTGTCCGGCTTATCGACACCTTCTTCCCCGTAGCCCGCGGCGGTACCTACTGTATCCCCGGACCCTTCGGCGCCGGCAAGACCGTTCTCCAGCAGATCACCAGCCAGAATGCAGACGTGGACATCGTAATCCTCGCCGCCTGCGGTGAGCGCGCCGGTGAAGTAGTGGAAACCCTCAAGGAATTCCCCGAATTAAAGGATCCTAAAACCGGTCACTCCCTGATGGAGCGGACCATCATTATTTGTAATACCTCTTCCATGCCCGTTGCTTCCCGGGAAGCTTCGGTATACACCGGGGTGACCCTGGCGGAATATTACCGGCAGATGGGGCTTAACGTCCTGCTCCTGGCGGACTCTACCAGCCGTTGGGCCCAGGCCATGCGCGAAATGTCCGGCCGCTTGGAAGAAATCCCCGGTGAGGAAGCGTTCCCCGCTTACCTGGAATCCACCATCGCCAGCTTCTACGAAAGGGCCGGTACGGTCCGGCTTCGGGATGGGAACATCGGGTCCGTAACCATAGGCGGTACGGTCAGCCCCGCGGGCGGTAACTTTGAAGAGCCCGTTACCCAGGCAACCTTAAAGGTCGTCGGCGCCTTCCACGGTCTTTCCCGTGAACGTTCCGATGCCCGTAAGTTCCCCGCTATTCACCCCCTGGATTCCTGGTCCAAGTACAAGGGCATTATAAACGCAGAAAAAGTGAGCTATGCCCACAGCTTTATGCGCCGCGGCAGTGAAGTAGAGCAGATGATGAAGGTCGTCGGCGAGGAAGGAACCAGTATTGAAGACTACGTAATCTACCTCAAGGGCGAGCTTATCGACTCGGTGTACTTTCAACAGAACTCCTTCGACGCGGTAGACGCTGCGGTCAGCCCGGAACGGCAGAAGCACAGTTTTGCTTTGCTTCTTAAGATAATGGCTTCCCAGTTTAGCTTCCCGGATAAAAACGAAGCCCGCAGTTGGTTTAACCGGCTCAGGCAGAAATTCTTGGATTACAATGGATCGGAATGGCAGAATGATAAATTCAAGGCCCTGGAAAAGGAAATTGAATCCACCGTGGCCGAACAATCCAAGGGCCTGGATAAAGCGGCCGAAAAAATACTTGCGTTATAGGACGGAGTCATGAACAAAGTATATAGTAAGATCGAATCCATTACCGGAAGCGTTATCACCGTCAAAGCCGAGGGTGTCCGTTACGGGGATCTCGCCGAGGTGGACACCGTATTCGGCACTTCCCTGGCGGAAGTTAACCGCCTGAATGGGGATCTGGTTTCCCTCCAGGTATTCGCCGGAGGCCGGGGTATTTCCACCGGCGATACGGTCCGTTTCCTGGGCCGGCAGATGCAGGTACCCTTTTCGGACAACCTCATGGGCCGGGTATTCTCCGGTTCCGGAACCCCCCGGGATAACGGACCTGCCCTGCATGATAATCCCATACCCATAGGCGGACCTTCGGTTAACCCCGCCAATCGTATTATTCCCCGGAATATGATCCGCACCGGTATCCCCATGATTGACCTCTTCAACACCCTGGTGGTGTCCCAGAAGCTGCCTATCTTCTCGGTCTCCGGTGAACCCTACAACGACCTCCTGGCCCGCATCGCCATGCAAGCCGAAGTAGACGTTATCGTTCTGGGTGGTATGGGTCTTAAATACGACGACTACCTCTTCTTTAAAGATACCCTGGAAGAGGGAGGCGCCCTTTCCCGTACGGTGATGTTCGTGCACACCGCATCGGACCCCACCGTAGAATGTTTGATGATTCCCGATATGTCCCTGGCCGTGGCGGAACAGTTTGCCCTCCAGGGCAAGGACGTTTTGGTCCTCCTTACGGATATGACCAACTTTGCGGACGCCATGAAGGAAATCTCCATCATCCAGGAGCAGGTTCCTTCCAACCGCGGTTACCCCGGAGACTTGTATAGCCAGCTCGCCAGCCGCTACGAAAAGGCGGTCGACTTTGAAAGCGCCGGTTCTATCACCATCCTTGGGGTAACTACCATGCCCGGCGACGACGTCACCCACCCGGTGCCGGACAATACGGGGTACATCACCGAAGGTCAGTACTACCTTAAGAATGGCCGTATCGAACCCTTTGGTTCCCTCTCCCGGCTTAAACAACAGGTTAACGGTAAAACCCGGGCGGACCACCGGGCTCTCATGGACGGTATGATCAAACTCTACTCAGCCTACCGGGATACCCTGGAAAAGAAGGCCATGGGCTTTATCATGACTCCCTGGGATGCAAAGCTCCTCAAGTACGGGGAACTCTTTGAAAAGAAGATGATGGACCTTACGGTCAACATACCCCTGGAAGGGGCCCTGGATCTGGGTTGGGAAATCCTTTCGGATTGTTTCAGCCCCGAAGAAACGGGACTGCGGACCGAACTTATTACGAAGTTCTGGCCTAAGAAGGACTAAGCGGACCTATGGCAAAGATAAAGCTGACTAAGAATGAGCTTAAAAAGCAGAAAGACTCACTCAAGATGTATCAGCGGTATTTGCCGACCCTGATGCTCAAGAAGCAGCAGCTTCAGGGTGAGATTCGTACCACCGAAATTCGGATCAAGGAACTGAGGGAAGAAAAGGACCTTATGGACGAGTCCTTTAAAAACTGGGTAGGTGTTTTCGGTGAAACCGGTGTTTTTGTTCCGGCGCTCTTGAAGATTACCAGCCTCAGGACTTCGGAAGGAAACATTGCCGGTGTGTCCATACCCATATTCCAGGGCGCGGATTTTGAGGTCGCCCCCTACGACTTAGCCCGCACGCCCCTGTGGCTTGATGTGGCGGTGGAGAAGATGGAGCAGGTAATACTCCTGGATTTGGAAGCGCAGATCCTGGAGGAACAGCGTAAGCGCCTGGACCACGAGTTACGGGTTACTACCCAGCGGGTGAACCTCTTTGAAAAGATTAAGATTCCTGAGACTAAGGGAAGTATAAAAAAGATTGGCGTCTATCTTGGGGATCAGCAGACCTCTGCGGTAGTGCGGGGCAAGATCGCCAAGAGCGGATTGGAGAAGGCAGCGAAATGATCGTACCTATGAAGAAAGTGTCCCTGGTTATCCAGGATAAGACACAAATTGAAGCCCTTACCAAGCTGCGGGAACTAGGGGTGGTGCATCTGGAGCGGAAAAACGTTTCCTCCGATTCGCTGTCCAAGGTATTTGAACGGAAGACCAGGGTGGAAACCGCTCAAGGCCTTCTCCGGCAATATAAGGCGCCTCCTAAGAAAAAGCCCGATACGAGCAAAGGGTGGGTGGATCGTAAGCCGGTTGCCGGCGTTTCCAGAGGCCGGCGGGCTGCGGATATACTTGGAAAAGAAGATTCGGAATTTTACTCCATAGATGCGATCAATGCCCCCGAGCGGCCGGATCTGGTGAATTTGCTGGTGGGTTGGGGTAAGGATCTTAAAGCTTACCAGGATCGTTTGGCGTTTTTAGCCCGGGAAACTACCCGGCTTAAGAACTGGGGGAGTTTTACCCCCGAATCCCTCAGGGACCTGGGGGCAAGCGGTGTAAATATATATCTTTATGAGTTGATCCCCTCCGCTTTTGTGAATCTTCCGGAGGATACCAAGTATATCCTCAAGAACCGGGATAAGGGTTCGGTGCGGATTATCGTTTTTGACAAGGAATTACCCGGGGTCTCTCCCATACAACTGCCGGAGAAATCCCTTTCCGAACTCAACGCCGAAGCGGCGGAATTGCCCGGTAAGATTGCGGAAATTGAAGGGAAGTTAAAGAACTTTGCGGATCGCAAGTCGGCGCTGGATAAGGAAATGGCCATTGTTCAGGGCCGTATTGATTTTGAAGTGGCCCGGGCGACCCTGGAATTGGTGGACGATATCCCCGAGGATCTTGCCGTTTCCTATTTCTCCGGTTTTGCCCCCCAGGAAGATGTGGGCCTCTTAAAGCGGGCCGCTGCGGAAAACAACTGGGCCCTCATCGCCGACGATCCGGAGCCGGACGAAGAAGTACCAACCAAGCTTAAAAATAACAAGCTGGTAAGCCTCCTCTATCCTCTTACGGACTTCCTGGAAACCGTTCCGGGCTACCACGAGGTAGACATTTCCGGCTGGTTCCTGTTCTTCTTCTGTATTTTCTTCGGCATGATCTTTGGTGACGCAGGTTACGGCTTAATCCTCTTCGCAACCGCCCTGTTCGGTATTTTCAAAACCGCTAAAAAGGGTACCCCGCCAATCTTTAAGATGATGCTCCTCTTGAGTATTTCTAACGTGATATGGGGTATTCTTACCTGTTCCTGGTTCGGGCTTCCTTTGGAAATGGTTCCTGGGGCGCTTAAGAATATATCCCTGCCCCTCATATCAAGTGCGGAGGCGGCAAAATCCCCGGAAGCTTCGGCGCTGGTGGATCAGAATTTGCAGATATTCTGTTTCTCCCTGGCATTGCTGCAGTTGTCCATTGCCCATGTGATAGGCATTATCAGAAATATAAAGGAAAAGTCCCTCAAGTTTTTTGCCGACCTTGGTAACCTGGCCATGCTTTTCGGTATGTACAACGTGGTTCTCTTCCTGGTGGTCAGTAATGATTATCGGCCCATCCCCTTCCTGCCCCAGTCAATGTATCTGCTCATAGGCGGCTTTGTTCTGGTCTTTGTGTTCGGCAGCTACGAGGGAAGTATACTGCGGTCCCTTGGGGCAAGCTTCTCAAATATCATCTCGGTGATTTTGGGGATTACCAATGTGTTCTCCGATATCATGTCCTATATCAGGCTTTGGGCGGTAGGGCTTGCGGGGGCTTCAATCGCCTCCACGGTGAACAGTATGGTCGGTCCCTTGCTGGGGAGTTTCCTGGTTTTCCTAGGCCTCGTCCTGTTGTGTTTCGGTCATGGATTAAATCTTGTTCTCAATGTATTATCAGTATTAGTCCATGGGGTTCGTTTGAATACCCTGGAATTTTCAAGTCATTTGGGTCTGACATGGTCGGGCACTGCATATAGACCGTTTGCTGAAACGGCAAAAAAGTAAATAGGAGTAAGTCATGAGTTTTGGATTATTAGGAGCAGGTCTTGTAATGGGGATTGCCGCCCTGGGCTCGGCACTGGGTATCGGTATTGCCGGTCAGGCAACAATCGGCGCATGGAAGAAATGCTACATAGCCAATAAACCGGCGCCGATGACTCTGCTTGCATTTGCGGGCGCACCGCTGACGCAGACTTTCTACGGTTTTATTTTGATGGGGCAAATAAAGACGGCGGTTGCCGCGAATCCTGAAAACGCATGGCTTTATGTCGGTTTCGGTTTTGCCTCCGGTTTAGCCATGGCCTTTTCCGCCATAGCCCAGGGTCAGGCAGGCGCTGCGGCTGCGGATGCTCAGGGAGAAACCGGTAAGGGTTTTGCCCAGTACATCGCGGTGGTTGGTATCTGCGAAACCGTCGCCCTGTTCGCCATGGTTCTCTCCATGACCAGCTTAGGCTAAGAAGAAGAGTTTCCTTACAAAGTGTCCCGGGTCCAAACTATTGGTGGTTTTGATCATGTGGATGCTATAAAGTTAGGCGGTAGTTTTCCTGTGGTTGTTCAAACCATGTGGAAGGACCGTCTTTCTTTTTCTGATCTGGAAGGTTCCGCCGGGGAACAAGTCCTGGAACGGATAGGGCGGCTTAAACAGATGGGCTGCGCTCTCCTCCGCTTTGCGGTTCCGGACTTGGCCGCCGCCGAGGTTCTTGGGGAGCTTGCCTCCCGGGTTTCCATGCCCCTGGTGGCGGATATTCACTTTGATTATAAAATCGCCCTTCGTTGTCTTGATTACCCAATAGCAAAGATACGCATTAATCCCGGTAATATAGGCAGCCGGGACCGGGTGGAGAAGGTTTTGTCCAAAGCCGCCGCAAAGGGCATACCCATCAGGATTGGGGTGAACGCCGGAAGCCTGCCCCGGGACTTGGCAGCCGGTGTTGATGCGGGGGAGCTGAGCCGGGCGGAAGCTTTGGTTAGCGCTGCGGAGCGGGAACTGGCAATCTTCAGGGAATTCGATTTTTCCGCCTGCCTGGTGTCCATGAAAGCATCTTCGGTTGCGGATACTATCAGGGCGAACAGGCTTTTGGCGGAGCGGACCGATGCGCCCCTTCATATAGGGGTTACCGAAGCGGGGCCCCTTATCGCCGGGGTGGTGAGGAATACTGTGGCCCTCCATACCTTGCTTGGAGAAGGCATAGGGGATACCATCCGCGTTTCCCTGTCGGATACCATGGAAAACGAGGTGATCGCCGGCAGGGAGATACTGAATACGGCGGCGGAAACTTCAGAACGCGCCGGGGAACGGCAAGGAGCGGCGGGGAAAAAGGGGATTACCATTGTTTCATGCCCCCGCTGCGGCAGGAACGGATTTGATACCCACGGCTTTACCCGGCGCTGGCAGGATACGCTGTACGCCATGGACAAGAACCTGACCGTTGCTATTATGGGCTGCGCGGTAAACGGCCCCGGGGAAGCCAGACATGCCGATCTGGGGATAAGCGGCGCGGGAAACAAGGTGCTGATCTTCCGGCATGGCGAGGTAATCCGGACCATTGACGCCGCCGATGCGGACGCAGCCTTCCGGGAAGAGCTGGACCGTTTGTAGAAAGGGTGGTTTTTTTTATCCGGCTGGGCTACAGTAGAGAAAGGGAGCGTTGGTGAGAAAAACAATCTTGTTATCCCTTCATATCATCATTATTTTATTCTTTAGCTGTATTCCGGCCTTTGCCCAAAGACAGGCGGATCGTCCCTATTGGTATACCCTGGAACGGGGTAAGCGTTATTTCAGAAGCGGCGACTACGGGGAAGCGCTTATAGCCTTTGTGGAAGCCCGGGATCAACGGAGGGCTATGTATACCCGGATGGAGCAGGATCTTATTACCCTTCTGTCCATACCGGAGGTTCGCCGCATGGGGGACTCCCTGGAACTGATAGAGCCCTATATCGCCGAACGGGGACATATAGACGCGGCGGCGGCCCTGGCGGAACTGTATTATCGCCTTCCCAAGGAATCTTTCAATGATTCCGCCCAGGCAGCTCTGGAAGCCATTGGCCGTTATAAGGAATTCCCCGACGCCGAATACTGGATTGGTGAGGCCTACAGGGTAGAAGGGGAGTTGGGGATAGCCCTTAGGCAGTATGAAAAGGCCTATGAACAGCGGATTTTGCT
Organism: Treponema primitia; assembly: GCF_046533075.1. Lineage (GTDB taxonomy): Bacteria > Spirochaetota > Spirochaetia > Treponematales > Breznakiellaceae > Termitinema > Termitinema primitia_B. The sequence goes on from NZ_JAJQRB010000034.1 coordinate 61,418, forward strand.
GGAAACCCCGGGATTTGACCTTGAGATCCTGTATAAGATTGTGGATATCCACCGGCTCAGGCAGGAATATACCGCCATGGAAGAACGGCTCCTGGAAATCCTTAAACGGGATACCCTTTGGTCCCAGGATTCTTCTTCCTTTGTCAGAACCGCCATGATGCGGACCCTGGAGAATGAAGGGGTGAGCCGGTTTTTGACCCTCTATCGCTATAATAACCAGGATGTGGAACGGGCTCACCGGCTTTTGGGGCTTTATTACCATGCCCTGGGCCGGGATAACCGGGGGGTGGAACACCTGCTTTTTGCCTTTTTAATTCAGAATAGTATAATGGTCGAGGAGATCCTCAGGACTCAATTCGATTTTTCCTTTAGTACCCTGGACTTGCTTATAGCGCAGACCCCCCGCCGGCCGGCTTTGCTTTCATATATCGAAGAGGTTGAATACTACAAAACCATATACTATTTGGGTACCAGCCTGAACGGGAGCGGCAAGCTGCCCCCCGCACGGGAGCTCTGGGCCTTTCTGTCCCGTCGTGGCGCCGCTGCAGGAGAGTGGAGTACCCGGGCTTCCTCCCAACTGCGGAGCCCCTTCCTGGAACGGGCCATCGAAATGCCCTAGGGCATTGCTTTCTGCCGTATAAGAAATTATGATTTATATCAGGAGTAAATAATGAAAAATTTGTTTTTTGCCTTGGTTTTTTGTTTAGGTATTACCGGAATTTCTCTATTTGCCTTTGAACCGGAGGATCTTACTAAATATCCGAGCGCAGTGCCGGCGAACAGCTTTGCGGCAAATATCGGTATTGGCTTTAACTCTCCGGAATATGGGGATTTAACAGTACCGCCGCTTTCAGCTTCCTTGGATTATAATCTGCCTATTCGTGGTTTACCCTTCTTTGTGGGCGGTATCGTGGGATTTTATGGTTCCTTTGCGGAGTCGGGAGCCGGAGCCACTAAAATAGAGAGCAGCTATACCGTATTCGATATTGGCGCTCGTTTTGGATACCACTTCAATTGGGGTGTGGACGGCCTTGATACCTATGCCATTGCGACCCTGGGACTGGCGCTGGAATCTGCACAAGTGAAATGGGGTTCATATTATAACAGCGGTGATACGACTGATTCCGATACGTCTCTCCTTTTTGGGGTGGCCATTGGAGCTCGTTGGTTCTTTACGCCTGTTATAGGGGTATTTTTGGAATTGGGATACAGCGCGCTGTCTTTTGCCTCCACAGGGCTTAGTATCCATTTTTAGTCGATTAAGAAAACATTAGAAAAGTCTCCCGGAAATATCGGGGGCTTTTTTTTTATCGCCCTTCCTGGTATGGTATACGATAGGGGTTAAAAATGAACAGGGTCGTTTTAAAAGCGGAAGATTTGGATGGGTACCTTACCGAATCGGATAAGAATTATCTGGCGAAAATGGATACGGTGTATCAGGAGGCGCTGGGATGTTTTAATATCCTGAGCCGAACCAGTTCCGTGGCGGAACGGAAGCAGGCGGAGGATACCCTTATCGCTCTTTATAACGACATGGGCGGTATGATGCAGGAAATCTGCAAGGAAGGTACGGGCATCCAGGTATATTCCTTTTTAACCCCCAACGAAAGCCATGCCGAGGCGTCCCGGCTTATCGCCAAGCTCCGGGATGTGCGGACCGAAAACCAGGAATTTGTGTACTACATCCAGCGGGCCTATGAGATGCTCTTCAAGCTTGCCTATGGAGGGAAGACCGGGGAAACGAAGAATCACCTTATTGTTAAGACCCCGGTGACCGTTCCGGCGCAGAACTATGCGGTCCATAAGATCACCAATATTGACAGCCGTATTGAAAATACGGTGATGTGCGTCATGCTCCGGGGGGCGCTGCTCCCTTCGATGATCATGTCCAAGGAGATACAGGAATATTCCTCCCACGGATATGTAACCCCCTTTGCCCTGTTTCGGATACGCCGGGACGATTCCAAACATGAAAACGATATGGAATACATCCTGGATCTGGACCGGTCCTACTTTAAATTAGCGGATCTTGACGGCAAGGATCTGGTTTTTGCGGACCCCATGAACGCTACCGGGGGAAGTTTGGTAACTGTGGTAAAGTACCTCCTGGACCAGGGTATTAAGCCCCGGTCGGTTCATTTTTTAAACGCCATCGCTGCCCTTAAGGGGGCTCTCCGGGTGGTTAGGGCTTTGGAGAACTGCCAGGTTTATACCCTCTGGATGGACCCGGTACTGAACGACGCTGCGTATATTATGCCCGGCCTTGGGGATGCGGGTGACCGTATCAACGGTAAGGATATGGATGAGTATCCCCGGAATATCATTCAGCTTGTTGCGGATTACGGGTCCAATATAGCAAAACTGTACCGGGCGCAGCTTCGGGAAATTGAGCATACGGTTCTCGGCATACATAAATGAAGACAGTAATACTATTTTTTAGTATCGCTTCTCTTTGTTTTTCCGGCTGCGTCTCCCGGGGGGTAGCCTCTGCGGAGGAGTACTTCTCCATTGGCATGGCTTATTTTGATCTGGGAAAATACGCGGAGGCGGAAAAGTGGCTGAACCGTGCCCGTTCGATTGATAAAACCAAGACTGCTTCCGAATACAACCTGGGCAGGATAGCCTATGAAACAGGCCGTTTTGATGATGCGGTTAAATATTTTGACCGGGTCCTTGCACGGGACAAGGATAATGTGTTGGCCCTCAAGTCTGCGGCCTATTCGCGGATAAAGACCGGGGATCTTAGCAAGGCGGAGGCACTGTACGGCAGGGTTCTGGAACTGGAACCGGACAGTGTTGACCAGGGATATAATTATGCCCTGGTGCTGATGGCCATGGATAAGCCGGAAAATGCGGAAGCGGTTCTGCTAAAATACAAACTTACCATGGCGGATAATAAGGATACGCTGCTCCTCCTGGCACGGACGCAAAAGGCGCAGAACAAGGTGGAAGCGATTGATGCCTATAGTCAATGGCTTGCGGAAACCAACGATACAAAAGTACGGTACGAATATGCCCAGGTATTGGAATCCGGTCAGTTTTACGCGCGGGCTTTGGAGGAATACAGGACGGTGGTCACCGCTCTTCCCCAGGGTCAGCCCGTCTCGGACGCTACCCCAAAGGATCCGAATGCCCTTGAGCGGACAGCGGTTCGTTTTATTATCGCCCGGCTTTTGCTCATCGCCGACCCGGAAAAGGATGACGGTATCAAAGAATTGGAAACGGCGGTAACCGAGGGCTTTACTGACATAGAAAAGCTAACAACCCTGCTTGATGAAACGGGCATTTCCACCGCCCATAAAGATGAGATTCGCCGGGTTATTGACGGCATTAGCAAGACTGCGGCAGAGAAGGAAGCCGCAGAAAAAGAGGCGGCGGAGAAAGAAGCGGCGGAAAAGGCGGCGGCAGAGGCTGAAGGCAATGTACCGGTCGATCCCGATACTTCTTCATAGGAATTTTAACCGCAAAGTCGCAGAAGGCGAAAAAAATAAAAAGAAAAAAATAAAAAAGAATCCCCCCTTGTTCGACTTCTGCGACTTTGCGGTTTTTATTCTTTTAGAAACTAATATTTAGTGTTGTTCCAATAGTGGCGATGAAGGACAGTATATCTGTGGCCGAATCATGGGCGATGTTTAATTTTCCGAAGGCGGAAAGGGAAAGCCGCCCAAGGATACGAATTATAGATTCGTGTCCAAGAATTATCGACAGCTTTGGATCATCCGCTGTGGTATCAATAACCAATTCCAGAGATTCCAGCCTTAAACGTTCGTATTCCATTTGAGAAATTCGGGAGAGGGCAGGCCAGTTAGTACTGTTCTGTACTTTGCCGCAGTACCAGTCATAGAGAAGCCCAAGGAGGGTTTTTTTTGCCGGTACGGTCCATTCCAGGGTAAATCCGTCAAGAATACCGAAACTGTTTTCCGCTGTGCCCGCCGTAAGGGTATTGGAAAGGGACAGGATCGATCCCGTAAAACCAAAAAAATTCAACCCAAGTTCATCCTGAAAACGCCAGGATAGGGATTCATTTTTAGGAACATTCACTGCGGCGATCAGGGTATGGCGGAATTCATCGGTTTGGTAAAACGTAAAAAGCGGAACTGTCCCCAGGGAGCCGAAGATATTGATGGAGGAAAAACTTAAGGATGTGCCATAGGAGAGCATATCCAAGGGGGTATCCAGTTTTTTCTCCAGGGTACGGGTGATTCCGGCGTTTATTTCCCGGGGCATGAGAAAAGAGGAAAGGCCGAAACGTTCCGGCAGGTAAAGGGTAATGGCGGATCTGTCCGTGAAGATGCCCGCATCAAAAAGATACGCCGAACCGGATTCTTCCTGAGCTCTTGTTATATCGCTTCCCCAATGGGGATCATAGAGGGCATATAGGGGTATTGCGTACCATAGGGGGAGTGAATCCTCCAGGGCTTCGGTATATTTGGAGAGGTCATCCGAGATATCCCTTCCTGCGTAACGTAAATTCCGCCGGAAGTACCGCTCTTCCCGGAAACGGAGCCGGTAGCTGCCCAGGCTAAGGGGAAATTCAACCTGTCCCCTGGTTTCCGATTGGGTTATGGGAGTAGTTTTTATAACGTTTGACAATCCCTCAAGCGATAGTTCAATCCCCAATGGCGCCGTTGCAAGATTTGTTTTGAACAGCGCCGCCGCTTCACGCTTAGACGCATTTGATCCCGGATCGATTACCATGTCCGGCCAGCTCTGTATCCATGTTTCACCGTAATTGCTAAGCGGTCTCCCAATAGAATTTTCTGTCCACTTTGCGGAAGATCCCAGGGAAAAGCCCAGTGGAAAAGCAGGGCGGTCGTTCATCCCCAGAGCTGCCTGCCATTGCCGTTCCAGTTTTTCATCTTCATAGTTAAGTTTGGATTCCATATTGGAATACAGCGTTGTTGTGAGGTCCAGGCCAAGGTCGTGAAGCATGGCGTTGTCCAGGGGAGAATCTGAAAAGGATTCGCGAAACGCAAAGGGACCCCAGGACCGGGAAATGCCATGGCCCGCACTCCAGTTGTTATCATCCGTGGAAATGGCAAGGGTGAGATTTCCTTCCAGTTGGGTACCCAAAAAATTTATGTTTCCGGTAGATCTGCTTTCAAGTCCCGCAAACCTATCCGTTTCCGGGATAAATGGTTCCCCCCGTATGCCGGTCTCCAGGGCGGTACTTATACTAAGATCCTCCAGCACCGGTATATTCCCGTAACTGGCCAGGGTTCCTGTCTGGGTCCATTCTACCGACCCCCCGGCATTGGCGCGGTAAAATGAGACCGCATCCTCCAGAATAATCTCATCGATAGAAAAGCTGCCTTCCCGTAGTGTTGCTGCGCCGGTTGGCATGAGGAAGGCGGCCATATATGCCGCTTGGTCCGATGTTCCGTAGTTGTCCGCCTGATCCCCGCTGTTTTTTTTCAGTGCGTCCTGACGGTACTGTACATATTGGCTGCCCGATCCTTCCCAGCCGTTAACCGAGACCCGGCGTTCCCCCGCTCCGTAGCGGACCTCCACCTTTGTCCATTCACCGCCGGGAAGGGAAGCAAGGGCTGTTCCCGGAATGCGTACATCCAGGGCTAATTCCTGTTCCCGCTTAAGGGAATCCGGCCCGCGGCCCAGGATAAAGCGGAACTGGGTATTGTGTAAATCAGTTTTCGGTGTTTTTAAAAAAAAACTCAAGGTCCGGTAGTTTTCCAGCGGGATAGCCGCTGATCTGCCATCGGCCCCGGCGGCGTCGTAACCGAGCATATCTTCCCACCGGACTTCCAGGACCTGCTGCCGCGCAGATTCCGGATGGAGCCGGTTAATCATATCGGGGTACTTCGAACGGAGACCCGTATCGGACAATTCCGCCAGGGAAACCGAGCCCGCAGTATTAGTATCCGGAGCAGTTTTTATTTCGCCGCCGCTTACGGTAATGGGCCTCCAGGATGCGCCGTAAAGTACCGGCTTGCCAACCAGGACCCGGCCGGAAAAAGGAATGGAAGCGGTATTACTAACTATGAGGAAGCGCATATACCGGGCGCCCTGAAGTTTCCGGCGGTCCGCATCGGTTAGGTAGATTTTCCCCCTGCTTGTTTCCCAATTCCCTGATGGGGTATCCGTAAAATCAAGTAACACCCTTTCTACTATGAGATCCGGGTTTTCCGAAACCGGAGTATCCTTGTCCGCCATGGAACCGAACTGAACCACCAGTTTTATTGTACCCGCCGGGGGAGGGGGTCCGTAAAAGCGGAAGGGGACAATGAGCTGCCGGGCCCGTTCCAGAAGCTCCCCTTCGGTTCCCAGGGGAACCTGAAACCCGGTCCAGGTTTTTATATCACCATCCAGATCTTCCGGTTCTGCGGCAAAAACTTCGTTGTATACAGAATCTCTAACCGGATAGGGGCCGCTTTTCTCCGCAATAAAGCTGCTACCGATCCAGTCTATGGGCATGAGGCTGGTAGAACCGAGAATATCCGTATTCCGGTAATTCCGGTAAACCAGATTCGCCCTTTTGCCTCTCTCATAGTTCTTTGGAGTTTCGGAAATAAAAAGGGAGGAACTCGGGACTGAAAGTACTATTTCTGAGCTTCCCTCCATGCCGGCAATGCGGTAGAGGCCGGTGGTATCGGATTGTTCAAAGCCCAACCCCAGGGTAAGAGAGGCCTTGAGGCGTTCAAAGTTCCAATCCGCCCTTCCCCCCAATCCCACGGTTCCCGGGCTGGAGGCGCTTTGTTCGGAAAAGGATTCCCCGGGGACATTCCAGCGTAGGCCTATGCCCAGGCCGGATGAGAAGGGGCCGCCGGGGCTATAAACCGCTCCGATACCCGCGGCAAGGCTTCCAAGGCGGGTTTCTTCGCTCCGTTTAAGATAGGTAATCCGGATTACTTCCGAGGGACCCACGGGATTTTTAAGCTGAACCGTACCGCTTCCGGCGTTATAAGAAATATTCGGATCCGAAAGGCCTCCGCGGAAAACCTCCACTGATCCGGGAACTACATCGGTTCCAATATCGTAGATCCCGGCGGGACCGTAATTGGTAAAACGGATGGTCAGGTCCTGGTTAAATTTACTTCCCCCGGGCAGGTAAATTGCGGGGGAACTTATCAGAGGCCAGCGGGTTTTGGCATCCCTGGGGTCTGTCAAACTAGTTTGATTAACTAGTTCGAATATTCCCCGCTGAATTTCCGGAACCGGGAGCAGGGGAAGATTGGCGGATACCAGGGTATCAGTTAGCGGCAGCACCTCAAATCCGCTGATACGTTCACCGGTGGAGGCAGCGGCCAGTACAGCCTGGGCGGAACTGCTCGCTGGGGCGCTGTAGCGGCTTTGCCGCTCAAAGGGGGAGAAAGACCCCGGTTCGTAGATAACCAGGGCGCTGAGGCCGTTTATGACGGTAATACCGGGCTTTCCTGCGCCGCCTGGCTGGGGATAATCTTCGAGCTTTATATCTATCCGGGTGGAATCAAAATAGTCCTGAACTTCCCCAAGGAAACCGGTCTTGGCGCTATAAGTTCCCAAATCATCATCCGCGCCGGGGTAGCTTAGAGCCGCCATACCCTTAGGCTCTGCAGCCAGTTCCAGAAGGCCGTAACGGGCGCTTACACCATATTCACCGGGCAGGGCTTTCCGCCACCGGCGCCCGGAATTGTCCCAAAGATCCCCCTCCTTATCCTCAAGGTATACCACCGGGGAGGCGCTGATATTCTCCCGGGGGAGCACAAAGGACCGGCCCCTGAGTATGCTGCCCGGGGAAACCTGGGAATAGGTCCGTTCCCGGTTGCCCACAAAGATACGTTCCTCCCGGGCTGCGGCGTCATAGCGGAACATACTGTGGAGGGCCCAGGAACCAATGCCGAAACGGCCATAGACGCCGAAGGAATAGGCGGAATCGCCCCCTAAATCCAGGTAGGGAAACAGCGGGTAATCCAGGCCGGTATTTCCCACCCCCACGTACTGAATAACTTCTCCGTCCTTGCCCTGGTATCCGGCGCGATAGGTATTGAGATCATAATCATCCAGGAAGCCGGCTTCCAGAAACCAGCGCTCCCTGATCCATAAGGAAAGGGTAATGTCCGCTTCCTGGGCAAAAAGGATGGGAGAATCCACGGAAGCCGCTTGTAGGCCCAGGTCGCTATGGGATAAGCCCCAGCTGCCGGTGAGGGTTCCCTTCCAGGAACCCTTTAAAAACAGGGATACCTCCGAATCGCCCAGGTCAAAGCTTAGCAACTCCGGAGAAGCCTCTTCGCTGACCGCCTGACTCAGGCGATCCAGATCATCGTCCGCTGAAAGGACCGGAAGTACCCAAAGGAGAAAAAGTATTTTAAATATGCACCGTATGTCTCTTCGCAAAGCATACATTTATACTGTATAGTAATCTATAATAATGATTGTTTCTATGATACAGGTGATTTTTCAAATACCCGATGTGGACAGCATCAAGGCGAAACGGCAGATCGTTCGTTCCGTTAAGGATAAGCTCCAGCGCCGGTTCCACATGAGCGCCGCCGAGGTGGATCTCCAGGATTCCCTGTCCTTTGCCCAAATAGGCGGGGCTCTTGTGTCGAATTCCAAGGTCTTTGGGGAGACGGTACTCCAAAAGGCCTTTGCAATGATTGAAAACGAGGTGCCGGTCCGCATTCAGGATGTGAGCATCTACTCTGAAGAATTTTAGGGGATATTGATGAGAAAGAAGACGCCATTCCTGCTGCTCGCCGCTGTTCTTGTGTTCAGTTCCTGTGTGGGGGCTGCTACGGAAATCGTGATACGCCGCGATGGTTCAGGGACCATAGCAATGGAGTACCGCCTTTCCCGGGAGTTTGAATCCCTGGGGAAGCTGGACGGCAACGAGCGCTGGCCCCCGCTGCCGGTGGGAAGGGCTGACTTTGAACGGACCGTAGCCCGGGTCGAGGGGCTTTCCTTGCGATCCTTTACCACAACGACCACCGAGAAGGACCTGATCAGCCAGGCAAAACTGGATTTTGCCAGTCTGGAAGCCCTGGTACGTTTCCTGGATGCCTCGGGACAGCAGGCGGCCCTGACCGGGGAGGGGGGAAAGAACCGGCTTACCCTGGGTTTTAAGGGCGCCCCTGACACGGACCCGCAACTGCTGGCCCTGGTTTCAACGCTTATGGAGGGCTATTCCATGGATTTCAACTTTACCCTGCCGACAGACGCTGAACTGCATATCCTGGACGGGCATGGAGGCGTCCTGACAAGCCCTCCGGTGGGAATCGTACGTGTACAGGGAACTAAAGTCGGCTTTTCTTCCCCCATGGCGGATCTACTCTCCTCTTCAGAAGCGGTAAACCTGGAAATACTATGGTAGCCCAATGGGATAGCGGTGAATGATCCTCAGTTGAAAATCCTCCCCCGGCTGTTCCGGATAGAGCGCCTCCGCCCGGAGGAATCCCGAAAAATCAAGGGGCACCACAATTTCTGTGATAAAGGGATTGGGAGGTCCATCCCCAAGGACAAATTCGATAGAATTCCTATTTGAGGAATCACCGTCCTCAATATTCCGGACAGGCATGGGGGCGGCGTAAATAACCGGTATTTCATTCGCCAGGGCGCTGTCCAGGTACAGGTTAAACCGGAGGGGCTTTCCCGGCGCTTTCAGGGTGATATCCAATGTCCGCCGTTCCAGTAGAATGCGATCCTTCACGTCCATCCCAAGAAAGTTAGTATTCCCGGCGCCATCGTCCTGGATTCTCTGTACCGGTTGTTTGACCGGATAACGGGTAAAGAAGGATACACTTATCCCCAGAATAACTACGGTGAAAACGAGAAATGCAAGCCTTGGAATCATAGGTACAAGCCGTTTTAACCTGCCGGGGCTGGTTTTTTTATCCCTCACCGGCAGTAACAGGGTTCCTCTTTTTAGGGTGATGAAAAACGGCAGGGATATCAGGGCGATATAGAGGATAATTGCGGTATTCCCTGAAAGTATGAGTGATCCGAGCCGCCTGTTTCCTCCCAGGACAACGGTGAGCAGCGTGGAGAACCCCCGGAAAAATGCCAAGAAGCTGCAGAGCCAGACGAGCAGGGGCTGTTTTATACAGGCCGCCATGAAGGTAAAGACAAAGATCCAGAGAAATATGGGAATAAAGGTGATGTCAAAGAATGCGGCCAGAAGTATTTCCAGGGAAACCAGGATTACCGAGGCGTTACCGTAGAAATTTGCCCTTCGGGGTACGTAGATCAAATTTCCCAGGGGAGAAATGAAGGTAAAGAGGGCGATCCCAAGCAGGATCTGCGCCGCCGTGGTTCCGTAAAAAAGCCCGGTCCCGGGAGCAAACCTTTTTGCTCCGGACAGAAACTGAAACGTCAGGGCCGCTCCTTTTAACGAAAGAACCAGCAGTATGTAATACAGTAAAAGTATCCAGGATCGCTTGAGAAAGACCTTCCATTGAACGACCAGCCGAAACCGGAAAACCACAGAATAGATGAGAATTGCAAGGAAAAGCAGGGTTGCAATAGCCAGAAAGAATATCACCGTGGTATATTCGGGTATAAAAAAAGTTTTTCCGGCGAATTGGAATATCAGATAATGATAATCGGGATTTTCTGTCCCGATGTCTATGGAAGGGGCATATTCAAACAACAGGGTATCCAGGTCTATGCGGGGAACTTCGCTGCCGCCGGAGGCGGTATTGGAGCCCGTAAGGTACAGGGCCGGCAGTCCCCGGGAAAGGGCGAATTCCAGGGCCGGTGGACCATCCGCCAGGGCGAGCTTGTATATTTCATTGGAACTGATACCCAATGTATAGGGAATTGCCCGGGAATCGCAAAGCCGTCCCAGGGGCTCCAGGATATTCATGGGCGCCAATTCCCTCCGCGCTCCGTGGTGGATAACCATTTCCGCAATTTCTCCATACATATCCAGATATATCAGGGCGGTATCCTCGGGAACTTCCAGCCGGGAATAGAGATCCCGCAGGCCCAGGTTAGGGGGGGCCGACCGTTCATCCCCCAAAAAGGCTACCAAAATATCGGTTTTAGACCCGGTTTTAAGGATTCTGTCCATAAAACCCAGGGCAACCTCAAAGGCATAGGGAAAATCCCGCCGGTCGTCCCCGGTAAAGGAAAGGGGTACAGCCAAAATGAAGGTCCCCGATTTTTTTCCTTCTCCATTGTCAGAGGCGGGAAGGGATACATGGATAGAGGAGCCGAACCCGCCGTACTCGGTGAAGAGGGAGCGGAGTTCAAAGGGTATTTTTCGTTCCTTCAGGATACCCGTAAGCATGGTCCGGCGGGAATCTTCTAAGTCGTTACCAAAAAGAACACCGGGCAGGATAAAAAGGAGGGTTAAAACTAGGCGCCGGATAAAAGTCACCTGTCAAAGATAGACCTTAGAACTACCCTCGTCAAGAAAGGGATGTACACCCGATGGGGCAGGTAAAAACGGCGCAGCAGGTTTCCCGGTCATTCGAAAAAACGCCGGTGGGGGAGGGTGAGCCCCGCTGCGGGATGCTTGTAGAGTCTGCTTCCGCAGCCCCGCTGCGCGGGTCTACGGAAGCAGGGAATTCCAAATATCCCGCAGCGGGGCTCACCCTCCCCCACCGGCGCCTGTTCGTAAGGAGCTGTTTAACACTACTTCCCTTCACAGTAAACGCCCATGGTGCCAGGCACGCTTTTCTTTTGCTATTGGTCCGAAACGCCGGGAGAGACAACTTGAAACCCCAGCGCCCGTGCCGCCGCAAATTGCCGATCGTCATAGGTGATAAACCGTTCTGCCGCGCAGGACTGCGCCGTTGCCAAGTGGATTGCGTCCAGGGAGCGGAGGAACGCATCCCCCGAGGGCAGCATCATCCCCGCATTGTGCAGGATTTCATCGGAGGCCGAAAACAGCCGCACATTCGCCAGCGCCGCCGAAATGGTCCCCTGCTCAATCCCCTCACGGTGCGCCGCCCGCCGACACTCGGTCTCCAGCAAGTTGCTGGAACAAATCGTATGCGCAGCGCTCGCCTCCGTCAGGTACTCCCGCAGCGCATCAGACAGATCCTCTTCAAAGAACACCTTCAAGAACGCCGACGAGTCGATATACTGCCGCACTAGAGCCGTTCTTCCCGGCCTTCCCGCAGAATCTCCAGGGACCCACGCCCCGAAGTCGCCCGCACCCGGGGAATCTCGTTCCACGCCATCCGCTCTGAGGTATCTTCAATCGTGATGGTCGCCCGGGTTTTTTCCGGCACCGACACCGGGCTTTCCGGCACAAACTTTCCGTCTTCAAAAAAAGCGCTTATGACCAACATACAAGCCCCCTGCCATTAATTATACCATACCTGGTTCTGTTGAGCAAATGTTCCCCGCCCCGCCCTCCCCAACAAAAACGGCGCTGCCGGTTTCCCGGATACGCCGTGTGGTGCCAGGCACGCTTTGGTTTACCGGTCATTCGAAAAAACGCCGGTGGGGGAGGGGGAGCCACGCGGTGCAGGCCCATGGTGCCAGGCACACTTTTCGTTCATCACCAACCATTTGCTGTGTCATCAGTACCCCCATAGGGGAGTGGTTTGCCCCTTTACTTAAACTGCTCAAGATTACTCCGCGCATACTGATTATTCGGGTCAATTTCTAATGCCTTTGTCCAGTCCGCACGGGCATGGGGCCTATCGCCTTTTTTGTTGTACGCAATGCCCCGGTTGTTATAGGCGTAGGCATCATTCGGGTCAAGCCTGATCGCCTGGGTATAGTCCGCGATTGCTAAATCGTAGTCGCCTTTGTCATAATACGCATAGCCCCGGACGACATAGGCGGTGGCATCATTTGGGTCAAGCCTGATCGCCTGGGTATAGTCCGCGATTGCACGGTCGTAGTCCTTTTTTTCGGCATACGCATCGCCCCGGGAGGAATAGGCGTAGGCATAATTCGGGTTAATCCTGATCGCCTGGGTATAGTCTGCTATGGTCCGGTCGTAGTCCTGTTTGAAGTAATACGCTAAGCCTCTGTTGGTATAGGCGTTGGCATGATTCGGGTCAATTCTGATCGCCTGGGTATAGTCCGCAATAGCCAGGTCTAAGTCCCCTGTGCTGGCATACGCATTTCCCCGGTTGTAATAGGCGGAGGCATCATTCGGGTCAAGCCTGATCGCCTGGGTATAATCCGTAAGTGCCCGGTCATAGTCCCCTTTGTCATCATTATACGCATTGCCCCGGTTGTAATAGGCGGTGGCATTATTTGGGTCAAGCCTTAACGCCTGGGTATAGTCCGCGATTGCCCGGTCGTAGTCCCCTTTGTTGCTATACGCAATGCCCCGGTTGGTATAGAAGGCGTCACTATTGGGGGCAATCTTAATCGCCTGGGTAAAGTCTGCGATGGCCTTATCCTGGTCCCCTTTGTTGCTAAATGCCCGTCCCCGCTCGCTATACGCGATGGCATTATTGGGGTCCAGCTTAATCGCTTGGGTAAAGTCCGCAGTTGCCCGGTCAAAGGCTTGCTGCTGGACGGGGCTCGCCTTCCCGCCGGTGTTGTAGGACGAGAAGCTGCTGAAATCATCTTCCATGGAAATTACTTTGCTTACGCTGGCGAACAGCGCCCTGCCCCGCAACATATAGGCCGCGCTTAAATCCGGGTCAAGGTTCAAGGCCTCAGTAAATTCCGCTATTGCCATTTCAAAGTCGTTCCGGGTGGCAAACAATATGCCCCGGTCAAGGTGCGCCCCCGCAGTTTTCCCCTGGGCGCTGTCGCCGTAACTGGCGGACACCGCAACAACCTTGTTCTGCCTGACATCGGCGATAAGGCTTTTCAGGGAGCGGCCGTTGGTAACATTGAGCCGGGTGGAGCTTTCCTGCACCGCCGTCTCCACGTTGATTCCCGCAAGGCGGTACCGGTAGCGGTCCCCGGCCTTGATAAACTGGCCGGTAATTACATATTTCGCCCCCAGGAATTTCCCGATGGACACGGCGGTTTCGTCGCTCACGTCCCCGGACATCTGGAAGTTAAGCTCTTTGTAGACATAGGCCAGGTTCCGGCGGTCGGCCACCTCAAGGTTCCCGTCGGTCAGCGCCCCCGCGAGTTCGTCCATGATATAGTTGGAAAGGTTTTCGTGTTCCGATGAAAAGGCGGCGATTGCCACCCGGGTTCCCTTGGGTAGTTCCGCGCCGATTTCCTCCGCAGACTGATCGATAGCTTTCTCAAGGGAAAGATTATCCGCGCCGCCTTTCGCGCCGGTTCCGCCCATGCTGGCGCAACCCGCCATGAGCAGAACCAATACCAGCGCAAAGACTTGTCTTACACACCATTTCATATTCAATACTCCTTATTTGCGCGGTCTAATACAGCTTTTCCCTTTCTTGTCTCCTCTGTCAATGGGTTAGAGACTTGCCGTGATCGCCCTACAGCAGAATCGCCCAGCCCTTTCTGCATAGTATGTGGCATCGGCGGGCGCGAGAAGGGGCATGCAGCAAAATTGCCCGCCCAGCCCTTTCTGCGTAGTATGTGGCATCGACGGGTGCGGGAAGGGGCATGCAGCAGAATCGCCCAGCCCTTTCTGCGTAGTATGTGGCATCGGCGGGCGCGGGGAGGGGCATGCTCGACTTCATGTATATGGAATTCCTCACTGGAGGAGACCCGAAGGGGCTCCGTAAGTGAATTCTACATGCACATGAAGCCGAGCATGCCCCTCCCCGCGCCCGTCTTTGCCGATAAAACACAAAAAACCTTCGAACAAACCAGCCCAGCTCACACACCTTGTTTTTTATCCCCCCCCGGGGTTATAGTTTGTCTTAAGGATAGTTCTGTGTATCGTTCAATGTTGTGTTTTTTAATTTCCCTATCCCTGCTATCGGCCCTGTCCTGTTCCCGGGCGGAACCGAATATCGCCTTTGGAACCCTCAGGCTGGTTTATTTCCAGGGGTCCCGGGGTCCGGAGGAACGGTTTTCCTTTTTTGTAATCCCCGAGGATGATGATGGCATTGAGGATCTTTCGGATCTCTACCTGTACCATGACCGGGAGGGGCTTTGCTGGCATTTGACCTCGAATGACTGGGTGGTTCTCTCCAACGAAGGGCAAACCTGGATAGGCAGCAGGAATATTGCTATGATTGATGACGGAGCCCTGCCGCGGGGTCAGTTCCGGGCGGTTCTGGTTGACAAAGGGGGTGAACAGACGGAGCGGCTATTCTCTTTTGACGCCCCCCAGGAAGCCCGGCATCCCTTTCCGTTTTTGCATATCAGTAACGGCCGTTACAGTATAGAGTCGGAATATCCGGAACATTATTTTATCTGTTATGACGGCGCAGGAGCTTTTTTAAAAAATATTCCTGTTGAATATTCCGAGGGGGATCTCTCAACGCTGGATATGCCCAAGGAAACCCGGGCCGTTGCCCTATGGGATGAGGAAAGCGAATATTTTACATCGGCCTTAACCGATGTGGTTTCCATACGATAGGGTAGTAAAACTATGGCATACGGTATCAAAAGTTATGTTCTTCGCGCCGGTAGGATGAGTGTTGCCCAGCGCCGTTCCTATGAAACCCTGTCCTCCGGCTTCTGCATCCCCTTTACGGCGGCCCCCTTGGATTTTTCCCGGGCCTTTGGTAATGAAAACCCCGTAACCCTTGAGATTGGTTTTGGCATGGGCATAGCCACCGCCATGATTGCCCGGGAAAATCCGGAGAAAAACTATCTTGGTATTGAAGTCCATCGTCCCGGCATAGGCAGGCTGCTCTGGGAAATTGAAAACCAGGGGCTTTCAAACATCCGCATCATTGAATACGATGCGGTGGATGTGCTGGGGAAAATGATAAACGACGCATCCCTGGCGGGTATTCATATCTTTTTTCCCGATCCATGGCCTAAAAAACGCCACCATAAGCGGCGTCTTATCGTTCGGCCTTTTACCAATATGCTCGCAGAAAAGCTGCTTCCCGGCGCGTACGTCTATATGGTTACCGACTGGGCGGATTACGGCGATTGGGCCCTGGCGGAACTGTCCGCAACCCCGGGTCTGAAAAACCCATACCCGGGCTTTGCGGAGCCCCAGAGTTGGAGGCCTCAAACAAAGTTTGAAAGGAAGGGGCTGGAAAAAGCCCATGAAGTAAGGGAATTGTTCTTTATAAAGGAAGGATGATGGATGATCAACAAAGATAGAATATCTGCGCTTGAGCAGTTAATTCAAAAATATCAGAAATCCTATTACGACGGCGAAGCGGAAATTAATGACGCCGAATTTGATCTGCTCTGGGATGAATTAAAGACCCTTGATCCCGCCAATCCGCTTTTTGCTAAGGTGGGGGCGGATAATACCGACGGCTTCCCCAAGGCCAAACACCTTATCCCCATGGGGAGCCAGGAGAAAGCCGCCAACCCCGCCGAGTTCCGCGCATGGGCTGTAAAGATGGGCCTTGGTTCCGGTGACGGCGATTCAGCGGCCGGATCAGGGCTGGCCTTCATTGTTCAGTACAAACTAGACGGCGCCAGCCTGGAGCTTCAGTACGAGAAGGGCAAACTGGTCCGGGCTATTACCCGGGGGGATGGGATCATCGGCGATGAGATTACCGCAAACGCCCGGCGTATGGCCGGGGTGCTTCCCGCTTTGTCTGTCCCTTTTTCAGGCGGAGTCCGGGGGGAAGTGGTGATGAGCCATGCGGTTTGGCAGGAAAAGTACACCGACAAGGCAAATTGCAGAAACGCTGCGAACGGACTCATGCGCCGCAAGGATGGCGCAGGCTGTGAGGACCTCAATTTAATTACCTACGATGCCGCAGCGGAGGGAGACGATGCTTATTTTAAGGACGAAAACAAAAAAATAGAATGGCTAAAAAAACAGGGCTTTGAAGTTACGGTTACCAAAGAATTTTCCGATCCCGAAGAAGTAATTAAGTACCGGGCGGATGTGGCGGCCATGCGGGAAAAACTTCCCGTGGATATTGACGGCCTTGTGGTAAAGGACCCCCGTACGGATATGACGGACCTGCGCAGGACAAGGCCGGAAAGACAAATCGCCTTTAAGTTTGAATTGGAAACCGCCTTCAGTATACTCCGCTCCGTTGAATGGAGTGAAAGCGGCGCCACCTACACTCCTATTGGGGTGGTGGACCCGGTGCGTATTGCGGGGACCACGGTACAGCGGGCCAACCTTAACAATCCGCAAATGATCCGGTCCCTGGGCCTTATGATAGGTTCCGCAGTTTCCGTGGTGAAGCGCGGGGAGATTATCCCCAAGATCGAAGGACTTGCCCCCGATGG
The DNA here is from genome assembly GCF_046533075.1 of Treponema primitia. GTDB lineage: Bacteria > Spirochaetota > Spirochaetia > Treponematales > Breznakiellaceae > Termitinema > Termitinema primitia_B. The sequence continues at coordinate 78,584 of NZ_JAJQRB010000034.1, forward strand.
ATCTCTTGCCGCAGAATTACTGCCCGCCGAAAAAACAGAAATACTGTTTCCAAAACACTGTACATCCTGTAACACGGAGCTTGTGGACGGCGGTACCCGGCTGTACTGCCCAAACCCCGGCTGTCCCAAGCGGCTCCACCATCGCCTGGAAAAATGGGTGTCGGTACTGGATATACGGGAGCTGGGGGAAAAGCTGATCCTTCAGCTCTTTGACAAAGGCCGGGTCCGGCAAATCGCCGATTTTTATACCCTGGAAGCGGCGGAGCTTGCCGGATATGAGCGCATGGGAGAACTGTCCGCCGCCAAGGTAGTCCGCCACATCCGAACACCCCGATCCCTGTCCCTGGCGGCCTTTGTTGCGGGCTTCGACCTTGAAGGGGTGGGGGAGACCATTATGGACAAGGTTGCCGCCGCCGGATTCGATACCCTGGAAAAACTCCGCTCCGCCCCGGTGGAAGAACTTGCCGCCGTTTACGGCCTGGGGGAGATCACCGCCCGCACTATTGCTGAGGGACTTGTGGAAACCGCGGAGGAGATGGATAGGGTTCTCTCCGGGGGAATCATCAGTATTACCCCTCCGCTTCCTCCGGACGCCGCTCCTCTGCGGGGGATGTCTTTTTGCTTTACCGGGGAGCTTGTCTCGATGAAGCGCAATGAAGCTGAAGAAAAGATAAAGGTTTTGGGGGCATCTGCGAAATCATCGGTTGTAAAGGAGTTGTCCTATCTTGTAACGAATGATCCTGAATCGGGGTCGGGGAAAAATGTTAAGGCGCGGAAGTTGGGGGTGGCTATTATTAGTGAGGAGCAGTTTTTGTCTTTGTTGAAAGATCCTGGTAGTGTTAGTGTTGGTGTTTGAAAGAGAGAGTATCTTTTCTAAATGTAGCCGAACTAGATGAAATCCTAAAAAAAGCGGCGGTCATCTTTGCGAAAGCGCCCCTCCGGTTCGTCATGGATTCGGTGGGTAAAGGCGTGGCGGATTGCCGCCTCGGTAAGGCCCCGTGTCACCCTTGCGTGGTCTGGTTGACCTATTATGCGGAAGTGGGCATTACTTTCTCTTGGATAAGCTCGTCAATAATCTGGGCGGGTGTCAGCCTATTTGACACTGCTCTCGTCAAAAGATAGTCTGTGGAGAGTTTGCTTAACCCCAATTGGCGTAATTCCCGCTGTATGAGCCAGTCGCTGCCCGGAGGGCCAAATTTGGGGACCGTGCGGGTTAATTCCTCGTCCAGGGCATCGTATTCTTCGTCAGTCAGGTCGTTATAGGTCATGATGTTCTCCTAATCCCGAAGCCGCTCAAGCACGCCGGGCCGCAGGGCCATCGCATGGAAGACCTTTATGGTGTCCTCGCCGATCATGTCCCTACTATAACGTAAAAATGGCCCGGAGGCAAGGGCGCTGAAATATGAGAAGCGCCTGATACCCAGACTTTCCGGAGGCGCCTCCGGACGTTCAATCTGCCTAAACCGACGCTCTATCTGCCTACCCCCAACGCTCGGTTGTCTACGCCGGAGGCGGTTTGGCGCCGCTAAGGGCAGATTTGGCGCCGGGCGCCGTTTTCCCTTCCGTTTTCTTCCGCTTCCCCCTCCCAAAACCGGTGCCTGGCACAACATCATAAACTTAAGGGATAAAGGGAAGCCTACGATACTGGAAACAGGGGGTCTATGGCAGACTGGGAAGGGATACAGCGGTTTGGTGAATTGCAGGAACGGATTTTTAGTGAAAAACTGAAAAGCACGGCCCGGATAGCCGGGGATGAGAGCAGTTGGACCCGAAAGTGGAACAGGATTTTTGGGCACAGGCGCTGGTCTTTAACATGACCCAGGATTTAATAACGATAGCGGAGAGGAAAGCAGCTAAGAGAGCCAAAAAGAAAGGGCTCCGGTATGAGGTGAGGATAAATGAAAACATAGTAAATGGAACTATTTCAACAAATATAAATATAACCAAAAACTGAGCTTTTGAGGCTTAAGTTTATGATGTTGTGCCAAGCGCCCTTTCCCTACCGTGTCCCGCTGCGCTCCTCGCCGTTGATTGGCGGGATACGTAGGAGCATACCGGGTAGTATGAAATCCGGATCGCCCCGGCGGGGGAACGCGTCCTTGTTGGCTTCATAGATACGTTTCCACTTTGTCCAATCGCCGTAGATGTAATCCCTCTGGGCAATGCGAACTAAGCTGTCGCCACGGACAACCCGGTAGAAGGCGGCCAGCGCGGGGGATTCTTCTTCCCGCTCCGTTTCCGTAGGCCGCTCCGTTTCCGTAAGCTGCTCCGTTTCCATCTGCCAATCGGCGTCCATCCACTGGGTTGTTACCAGGCGGTCCGAGTAGCTCAGGGGCTGCCCCAGGGTTTCCCGCCAGGTTCCCAGGTAGGGATACTGTTCTGCCAGCTTTGGGTCGGCGCCCTGCAAATAACGGTACTCACGTTCCGCCCCGGCATAGTCCCCCTGCTCATAGCAGGTCCGGGCCAGGCCGAGCCGGGCCAGGACGGTTCCCGGCTCCCGGCCCAGGGCTTCCCGGTACAGGCTTTCGGCGTCATCGTATTGGCCCCGCACAAAGGCTATGTTCCCCAGGTTGACTGACGCCGGGGCGTTTGAGGGTATGCGGCTTAGTTCGGTTTCCGCATTGAGGAGCATCCCGGTCTTTCCGTATAAACTGCCCAGTTCGTTCCGGGGAACCATGGTCCGCGAAGGAACAGCGGCAATCCGTTCTTCCAGTTCCCGGGTCAGGGGACGTATGAGAAACCCGGCATAGATGTTCAGGGAGTCCTCAATAGCGTTAATAAGACTGTCCTCATCGGGCAGCTCGGGCATCTTGTCCGCAGCATCGCTCACACTTACCGGCTTATAGCGGGCCCAGGATTCCTGCATGGGGTAGAGGCTGCGATCCGATCCGGCATTCCGCCATTCCTGCGCCCCGGTCCGCCAGGCTTGATAAAAGGGCGCGGCGGTCAGGGTTATTTCCAGGGGAACCCAGGCTTTCCCGCCCTGGTAAATCAAATCATCGGGGAGAAAAAATTGTTCCCGCCCTTCTTCTTCGGTGAGCCCTGAATCAAAGGCCATATAGATATGTCCCGGTATGGTGATAAACGCCGTGTCTATGCCCAATACTTCCAGCATTGAACAGAACAGTATGGAAAGATCATCGCAGTCCCCGCCCCGGTAATACAGGGTCTGGTAGGGATAGTTCAGGGTATCCAGGCTGCTTGCGTTTTCCGACAGTTCAATATAGGAGCTTGAGGGATCAATGACATAATTAATGCCGTAGACCTTGAGGGCCTCAAACAGGCCCAGGGCGTATTGGATATTCCGGGGAATACGATCTGGGGAGCCCTTAAAGGGCCTGAGCCGGGTATCGGTAATGGACTGCACATACCGGGCAAAGAATTTTGCTGCGGGGTCCCGGGATGACACAAAAGATGCGGCCCGGCGGTCATCGTCCCAGCTCATGGCGTTCCGGTGGTAGATGGGCATTTGCAGGGGCAGTTCCGCCTGCTTAACCTGGCTCAGCGCCTGATAGTCAATACGCAGGGACGCATTGACGGTAATGTTTTCCGTCAGGTCCATCATGGCTTCATTAAACAGGGCGGTTACCGGGACATCCACGGACTCCCCGCGCTTAAGATGGGGTATGGTATAAAACAGGGTGGGCTGCCCCATGTACCGCTCCAGGTAAAAAGAAAGCTGCACATTGTTTATAGCGGTGGGTTCCTGGTTGGTGACCCGCACAGAAGCTAGGGGGTTATTTTCATACCAGGCGTAGGAAACGGGAAATACCGGCTCCTGGGTTTTCTTTTCCCCAGCTATCCTGGATTCCCGGCGCAGCAATTCTAACAGGTCCAGGCGTACTCCCAGGTTAAGGCCCAGGGTATTGAGGAAACTGCCGGGAGTAATACTGTGCCAGTTGTAATCTGCGGCGGCATAGAGGGCTATAGAGGGAGTAAGGTGAAAATCGGCGCCAAGGCTCCCCCCCAGGCGCAGCCGGGTGTCGGCGATATCACCCCAGGCGTAGCTGTAATGAAAGATCCCCCCGTTTCCTTCCGCCCAGAGGGAGAGCCGGTCCAGGGCGCGCCACTGGAAAAAAACCCCCAGCTTCCCCTGGGTAAAAACAATGGGAGACCCGGTTTCCACGGCAATCTGGAAAAACCCTCCTCCAAGCCGTAAGCCCATGAAGGGCCGCCTCTGGGGGCGAAAGCTAAAGGCCCACTCCGCAGCTCCCTCCGCCCCGAAACCGGGCACAAAGACGCTCTCCCCCAGGGGAATGGCGGCGCCCGGGGAAAGCCGCAGGGCAATGCTGTTTTCGCCATAGGCAGCAGCGGCGGTAAGCAGCGAAAAGGCGATAAGCACGGGGAAAATCCGGCAGCATTTGTGTCCCACCCTATTCCCCCCGCTGCAGTGCCGTCTGGGCCAGGCCGTTTTTCGCGGCGGCGTTTTCCGGGTTCAGCCCAAGGGCCCGCCTGAACCAGGCTTCCGCCCCGGTAAAATCCTTATCAAGCAGGGAAAGATTCCCCCGGTTGGACATCCCCGCAGCGGAGCCGTACGACGCGGCCTGCTCAAAAACCGGCTTCGCGTCTTCCGGACGGTTGGCCCGCAGGAAGAGTAAGCCCAGCTGGTTCAATGAAGCGGCCGCAGGATTAGTGCGGATCTGATTTTGCAGGGCCCCTATCTTAGGATCAAGCTCGTTGTTTATGTAAATGGCAAGGGCAGTGTCCACCCGGCGGCTGAGGGCCCCTTCTTCCGGCCGGGCGCTCTGGGCCTCCACCGGGGGGACCACCGGAGGATAGGCCGCCCAGGCATCGGTAAACCTGACAAAATCAAGGTCCTCCCCCGCTTCAAAGGCCTGGTTCAACCGTTTGCTTCCCCCTTCCCAACTGTTCATAAAGCCGTTATTAAAATTCACCATGGAAAGGGGCATCCACATTTCATCATTGATAACCAAAAAATTTTCTATATTGGTAAAAAGGGCGCCCGCAGCAGCCTGGCTTATACCCAGAGAGTAGAGGACCATAAAATCATCCTTCAGGGGTATAATCGCGGCGGGAATGCCTGAGGATTCCAGGGTATTCGCATAGAGCAGGCCAATATCCACGGCGTTCCCGGAACGGAAAGCCAGGGTCTCCGAGGGGAACTGGATGCTGTCAATGTCAGTAACCTTGTCAGAGCCGGCGCTCTGCCTGAGCCCTGCGGTAAGAAGGCCCTCGTAGAGCCAGAGGGAAAACTGCATATTCTGGTTTAAGCCGGTGCGCCGTTTGCTCCGTGCCAGGCCTACCACATACTTGGCGTACTCCAGGGGCGCCGGCGCGGTGGGTGATACAAAGGCCGCAAGGCTTGCGTTATCCCCCCAGCGGTAGGCATTGCGGTTTACCACCCGCAACGTACTGCTGATGGCCGCCGTCCGTTCTGCCCCCAGGAAGGTATAGCGGATCACCACTTCCCCCAGGATACGGCCGTCCTCAGTAAAGTTAAGCAGCGCCGGGGCGAAGTCTGCGTACAGGGGCAGTTCCACACTGCGCCCCCGGCCAATGTAGCCGATATTCCCGCAGCTGATCTCCGATGACGTGTACTGCCCCGCCCGGAAACTCACCCGCACATTCCGTATCTCCGCATTTTCGTAGTTACTAATCCTGAGGGTCCCCGCGCCGTTCCGCTGGTAGAGGGACAGAAACAGGGGGTATACGGGCTCCTCCTGGATCAGGTCCAGATGCAGACCCGCAGCGCTTTTGGTGGAAAGGGTAAACTGGAAGCTAAGCCCGGCGTAGAGCCCCTGGTACAAGGCTCCGTCCCGGCGCTCGTTATGGTAATACCGGTAGCCGCCGTTCAGGGAAAGGGTGAAAAACGGGGCAAAGCGGAACCCCGCCTCCGCGCCGGCCCGCCAGTACCAGGAGGCGGCGCTGCCGTCATCCTGGTGCCCATAATGCTGAATAGTCTGGGAAAGCCCAAAAGCCCCATCCAGGGAAAGCGCAAGCCGGGAAAGGGGATAGCCGAAAAACCGCGCCCCCGCTCCGGCGGAATAGAGCTGGATATTTCCCTCGGCCCCCTCGACAAGATCCGCGTAGGCATACCCCCCTTCCAGGCCCAGGGAATACCCGAGCCCCCAGGGGTTGGTAAGGATGCTGGAAACATCCAGGTCAAACAGCAGGTCCCCCCCGTAGCCCATGGCATAGAGCCCGGACACGGTTTCGTCCAGGGGAATAAGCAGGAAGGGCCGGGGCCGCAGGGTAAAGTCCAGGGCCGGAAGCCGGGCGAACCGGCCAAAGGCCAGGAACAGGAGGAAAAAGAGGAGCGCCTTGAACTGCCGGGATATCATGCCTGTTTTCATCCTTTAACGTGACCTTGCCTTTTCTTCAGCGCCAGGCGCCTATTTAGCCCAGTCCAGGTCGGCGGCTGTATCGCTTGCCCGGGAAGAAGCGGTGGGAATATTGGACGCTCCCCGGGCATTTTCCGCCGCCGTGGAAGTGGTCACCGTTCCCCCTACAGAAATCCTGCCGTCCCCGGTTCCGGCGCTCAGCAGGCTTTCCAGGGCGCCCTGGCGAGCCGCCCGGATGGTCGACTCCTGGTCACCCTGCACGACAACCAGGACAGAATTAAGCCCGAGTTTCACCGTGGTAGATGCACTGAGGGTTCCCCCTACAGAAACAGAAACCCACTGGCCGGAAGGCTCCAGCTGGTCCACTTTTCCGGCAAAGCTTTTCACCGTGAAGGCATCCGCCCCAAAGGCAAAGCCCGCCAAGGCAAAACTCAACACCGTGCCAAGAAATAACGCTCTTTTCATTCAAAAACTCCTATTTCCGGGTTTACCATGGCCCCGGCGCCTGATCCACCTTTTTTCATTGCTCAAATTCCTCTTTTGCAGTAAACTGGAACCATGGCTGATGATATGACCGACGAAGAATATGACGCTCTGGACGAACTTTTGACCCGCACCACCCCGAAGCTTGCGAGTGGCCCCCAGCGCGGCTTCTTCACCGACCGGGCCCGCTTGCGCGAGGCTCAAACTATCATCGTGGATGCCGTGACGATCCAGTGGGTGCAAGACATGGCGGAAAAGACCCACAAGACCCCCACCGAAATCATCGGCGAGCTGGTCCGCGAGAAAATTGCCGCCTCTGCATAAGCGCGGCCTTGCTTTTAACCCTGCTATCTCATATCTTTGAACTATCATGACATCTACCTATACCTTGAATACCGGGGAACTAACCCCGGATTTTATCGCCACCCTGCGGAAGATATATCCGGGGAAGGACGTTGAAATTGTGGTCCGGGAAGCGGAAACCGATACCGAATACCTGCTCCGCTCTCCTGCAAACCGCGCGCAGCTGCTCGCCGCACTGGCGGACATCGAAAAGGGCGAACACCTGGTCTCCGTTCCTTCGGAGAAGCTCACGCCGTGAACATCACCTTTCATGAATCCGCCTTTACCGACCAAGTTACCATCGCTTCCTGTAAATACCATTACTGATACCATCTTCCCCTTCCTGTCCGGCAACGTGCTGCGCATGTTGCTTGTGGTGAAATGCTTCCCCGCTCCCCTCCGGCCCGTCCGGAGTTTGGCCCCGCCAAACTCCAAGAGACTTTGCGCAGCAAAGTCTCCGGGACCCACTCTTTTCCCGGCGCCATACCAGTACCTCATCGGGAACTCCCGGGGGGGTTCTTCCCCTACGGGGTGCTGGTTGTGGTTAGATCGCCGCCAATGACTAACCACTGCTCTTCGTCGCCGATAAAAGCCCCCTGGATTTCCGGGGTGCCGCGCTTTGAAGTTCCCCACGGCGCCCTAGCGATGGTAGGGCCTTGATTGGTGACGGCAACGTTGTCCCCTACAACGGTTCCGCCAGATATAAAGAATCTGGAGTTTTGCATCACGAACACCCCGCCTCCCCACTTGGCAGTATTGCGGCTGATGGTTCCCCCGCTCATGTGGAATGTCGCTGCGATTTCCAGAGTCCCGGCCACATGCACCCCACCGCCGTCACCGCCGGTGGTATTGCCGGTGATTGTTGCGTTATCCTTCATGGTGCAATTGCCATCGACCCCCAAAGTTATTCCGCCGCCGCCGTCACTGGTAGTATTAGAGCTGATTTCCGCGTTCCCCGACATGGTGAAGGTCCCATGAATCATAACCACCCCGCCGCCGTTGAGGCCGCCAGTATTGCGGCTGATGATTCCCCCGCTCATGTTGAATTGCGCTAGGGTACCCTCAGACCCGTCCATATACACCCCGTTGCCAGCGAAGTTGGCTTGATTGCCGCTGATTTCCGCGTTCCCCGACATGGTGAAGCGCTTGTCGGCCATAACCCCGCCGCCGTAGTTGGCAGTATTGCTGCTGATGGCTCCCCCGCTCATTTTGAATTCATTGGTCCCGGCGTTGTACACCCCGCCGCCGCCGTCGTCGGCTCTATTGCCGCTGATGGTTCCCTTGCTCATGGTGAATTTCCCGGCCGCAGACACCCCGCCGCCTTTGTCGCTGGCTTGATTGGTGTTGATGATTCCCCCGCTCATTTCGAAGGTCCCACCGGAGGCTATATACACCCCGCCGCCTTTGATGCCGTTGTTGCCGGTGATAATTTCCCCTCCCAAGCTCATTTTGAAGGTCCCGCTGTTCATATACACCCCGCCGCCGTTGGTGCTGGCGCGATTGCTGCTGATGGTTCCCCCAGTCATGGTGAAGGTCCCGCCGTTCACATACACCCCGCCGCCGTTGCTGCTGGTGCGATTGCTGCTGATGATCCCCCCGCTCATGGTGAAGATCCCGCCGTTCATATACACCCCGCCGCCGGAGTTGCTGGCAGTATTGTCGGAGATAGCTCCCCCGTTCATGGTGAAGGTCCCGCCGTTCATATACACCCCGCTGCCGAGGTTGCTGGAACTGGTATTGTTATTGTTATTGTCGCCGATGGTTCCCCCGTTCATGGTGAAGGTCCCGCCGTCCACCTTAATCAACGGGGCCGTGCTGGTATAACCCTTGCCGTCTATGGTCAGGGGGTTGCTTACCGCACTCGACCCCAGGGTTAAGCCGGAGCCGGTACTCACCGTAAAGACCGGGTTACTACTTCCAGATGACGGGCTGATGGTGACGCCTCCCGATTTGCCGGACACCAGTTGTACGTATTTGCCGCTAAGGGAAATGGTGCTGCTGGACACATCCTTCAACAGGGTGATCACCGCCGGTTCGGTCGCAGTCCCCTGTGCGGCGGTAATGGCGGAGCTCAGGGTGGTATAGCCAAGGCCGTTCATGGACGCGACCGCCATGCCCGAGCTGGTGGTGGACAGGAAGGTCGCAAATATGGTTGTGGCGTTGCCGGGCATGGTAAAGGTTCCGATGAATGGGGTTCCGCTGGATTCGGTTGTGCCGTATTTCAGGGACCCGCCTTGCAGCAGAAAATCGGTGGCCGGCGTTACGGTCACGGTCACGGCGCTGCCTTTGAAGGCGCCGGCGGGGGCGGTGATGGCGCCGTTACTGCTGATGGGCTTGGTAATGGCATAGATGGTATAGGCGTCGCCGTCGCCGCCGCCGCTGGC
>NZ_JAJQRB010000035.1:0-30779 GCF_046533075.1 Treponema primitia
CCAGCCGCGAAGCCGGGAAGGAAGAGACTGAGGCGAAATACAAGCCGATACTCGAAGAAAATGCCCGAGTAATTGGAGAGAAGGACCGGACGATTGGAGAGAAGGACCGGACGATTGGAGAGAAGGACCGGGCGATTGAAGAGCTTAGACGGAAGTTGCGGGAGGCCGGGATAGAATAGGTGATCTGGAACTCTTAAAACAAGGATACCGGGCAGAGGAAATTGAAGCCAAACTATCCTTTAAAGCCATAGGCAAATAAACGATATTTGGCGGTGAACCAAAACATGGTTTGGGGGTTGGCTATTTTTTCTGGGCCATCTCTAATCCTGCGTCGGTGGTGTATCCTACCACGGCGTTAAGGTTCGCACCCCCAAGGCCGTAGACGCTGGTTGAATTGCTCAGGGAGCTGACGCCCAGGTTGGTCCTGGTTGCTTTGGTACCGCCGGTTCCCGCGTCTGCACTGACGCCGGCAGCCGATGCATTGGGTATTGCCCTGAGGTTTCCGTTAGTATCGGTGTAGACGCCGACGCTGATCTTGTAATCCGATGGAACGTTAGCCGTGGGTACCACGGATATTTCCCATTTGCCGGTGAACATGTCCGAAGCATCCGTGCCTGAGGGGATGAGACCGGTTCCGGTGGCGAAGTCCGTCCTATACGCGTAGCGGGCGCTCATGGTGGTGCCGGTACCGGCGGAGGTGTAATAGGATATATAGGGTACTTGATTACCCGCGGCATCCTTTCCTACCGCAATGGTGGTCCGGGTTCCTACGGAAAGGTAGGAGTCCACCGCCACGGTCTGCGCGGCGGATGCCTGGTTATACGCGGGGATGTAGGCGTACTTGAGATCCGCCCCATCGCTTGAGTAGTAGGCCAGATGTATGCCGCCATCGGAATCCACCGCCATGCTGACATCGGTACCGCCGCCTTCGTCTATGGGCCGGGCATTGGCCTGCCATTGGGAGACCGAGTTTCCCGCAGGATTGGTGTTATAGGAGAACACCAAATTTCTACCCGCAGAATCGTACCAGGCTAACAGGGCTACATCATTACTGCCGGCTTTTACCACCCCAATCGCTACATGGGGGCTTGGCCGGTAGTTTGTAGGGGAAGCAGCATAGGCAACGGTTCTGTTTCCTGCGTTGCCCACAGCGGCAGTAACATTGGAACCGGGGAGGAAGGCGCCGGTGGTGGCAACCACCTGGTAACGCGCCATATCGGAGTCCACCGAAGTTCTGACGCCCACATTACCGGTAATATCGATCAGGCCGCCGCCGACAACCGCGATACCCCAGTAATTATTATCGAAATATACCGCAGGTCCGCCGGGGGATGCGGCCAACTGGAAGGTACTTGCATTTCTGACTATAGCATAGTAGGGAACGGTTCTGTTAATTCCCCCGCCGCTTTTCCGCACATACACCTGGGTTCCGTTTGCCAGACCGTGTCCGTTTAATGTAAAGATGTTACCGCCGCCTGTTGGCGCAAGCTCAGCCCCGGTGGTGAGGGAACGGTTGGCCCCCACGGTTCCGGCGCGGAAGCGGATCTGTTTGGTGATATTATCGTAGTAGGCCAAATACACGCTGGTCCGGTTATTGCCATCGTTTGGATCCGCATTTGGGTTGGGCATGGAGGTAACCATGGAGGGGTTCTGCACGCGGTTGATATCCATGGTATAGTTATTGTTCCCGATTGGTATGGTGGTGGTTTCCAGGCGGGTGACATTTACTATGTTGCCGTCGTAATTGTTCTGTGTATTGGCGCTCGAAGCTGGGGACCCGCGCCGGCGGTTGTAGAAGCTGAAATGGGCGCTGTTGGGCGGATAACCGCCGGAGGATTCGTCGATGTTTTCCGCGGCGCCATAGGTGTTTCCCCGGGCGTCAAAGGCAAAGGTATTGTGGGTGTAACCGCCCCACCCCATTTCATAGCCGGTCTGGCTCATAAAGTTAGCCGCAGTCTTTAGGGCGTTATATTCGTAGCCGGGCATGTTGAACCACAGATAGTCGTTGGCAAAGGAGAAGCCTATTTCCCCTGCGGGGCCGACCTTCATGGTGGGATACCGGACTTCGCTCTGGGACTTGTACACCGAGGTGAAGTGCCACACGTCAAGGATAGCGTCGTCCTTCAGAATATTGTTGTTGATCCCGTTGGGGAATTGAGTCCAGCTTGCATTATTGTTGTTAAAATTGTTTACCGCCCCAAAACCTTTAACGAAGACCTGAAGATTACCCGAAGTAATGGTATTGTTGTCGCCCGTAGTACCATTGTTGTCTACCCGTACCCGGAAGGACTGATAGATAGACCTGGTTCCCGAGCCCTGAACCGGCGCGGTCATTCCGCTTGCAGCAGCTCCGTTAATACTTACCCCGGGGGCGGCTGTGCCAAAGTTAAAACCGTATAGGGTGATCTGTTCACCCTCCCGTACCGGGTAGTGTCCCTGGGCGGTGCGGCTAAACACCGACGGGTCCCTCCGGTAGTAGGAGGAAAGTGAACTTTCGACTTCCCTGATATAGGGGACCAATTCCATACCGATGGTATTGTAATTGACATTATGCTCCGCAGATTGCGCAGTATCGCTGCTGCGGTTTGGCGTCAGGGTATAATCCGCCGCCGCATAACCCGCATCGTCAATGCGGGCGTCATCGGCAATCGCCTTTACGGTTACGGGCCCGACAATTAAGCCCGCAGGCATGGTCTGGGTATCCCAGACATAGGCCCATTCCGCCCGGTGTCCGTCCAGGCTGAGATCATCGTAGACATAGGCTTGAATACCGCCGCCGGATACCGCTTCCAGGGCGCGGAAATGGCCTTCCGTTATAAGAGCAGGGGTGGTGTCCACCCGGACAATGTTAAAGGCCGCCGCAGACCCTATTTGTAAGCGTATACCGGAAAGCCGCTGATTATCCGCGGCATAACCCCGCAGTATAACTTTGCCGCTCAGGATATCGGCGGCAAAGGTCATGGCTATGCCCTCCTCCAGGAAGAAACTGTTTTCGATTCCCATGCCGCCCCGGGGCTCCACATGGCCGGAGATGGCGTTGTTCCCATCCCTATAGAGGCCGCCGTATTTCAAGCTTTGGGGATTCAGTATGTCGGCTCCTACGCTGTCAGGTCCCGCATTATCCAGGGTGGTGGCAATGCCGTTTTTGGACTTGTTTGCCGCGTGGGGGCTCATGTCGAAGAGCCGGGAAGCGGGATTTGTAGTATCGTTATTTTCTATTTTGACCCGAACCACAACCATGTCGGAAAGCTGCTGGCTTTCCGTACCGGGATCAATCGATGTGCCGGGGGCAACCGTTGAGTCCCATACCTTGATAAGGAAGTAGGCGTTTGGCGTATCCGGTATGTTTGTAAAATCGATATAGTTTACTTGTCCGGTAGTTTCATTGGGGAGGAAGTCCCCCTGCTTCACCACCCCCGGGCCGCCTGCATGGTTATACTTGTAGGCCCTGCCATCGCCGCTGCCGCTTGAAAGGGCAGCCACAAAGGTAGTGTTCGCATCGTTGCTTGCCGCGCCCAGGCGTATCCAGTCGGTGCTTCCCGGCGTTGTTATGGTATAAACCTCGCCGGCCGCAATGTCAGCAGCGTTAATCTCTTTGGGGATAACATGGGTTATCCTGAAATGGGCGGCGCCGTTTCCGTCTATCTTTGCGATATCGAAGCTCAGCCGCCGGTTCCGGGCAATATAGGCCGGGGTTGTAAAGTAGCCGGTGGTGTAGGTTCTGATCCCGCCGATAGTTTTATTACCAAAAATATCCGTGCCCAGGGTTACGGATGAAATTGCGGGGGCGTGGTTTTTTATAAACAGGGGCTGCTCATAATAGGCGGCGTTCCCCGCCCGGTCAAAGATTACGTAGTGGACCGTTACGGGCCCGTCCTTTAGCTGCAGGGTATTAAACCGCGCGGACCATACACGGTCCGGGCCGTCGTCGTACCAGGCTTCTTCATACCCGTCCAGATCAACATCAGCCCCAATGCCCTGCTCGTCCGTATCAATGGTGATCCCCGAATAGGTATCCGCCGGGAAATCCATCAGGGTAGTAAGGGCTGGGTTCACCGTGTTCCTTACCGCCTGTATTTTGCCTGTATAGGCATGGGAAGCTCCCAGCTCATCCAGGGGTATCTTGATTCCGTTCCGGCTTAAGTAAACCACCACCTTGTCCAGACCCTGGACGGGTCCCGAGTTTGCGTCAAAGTCTCTGGCGGCGCCCCGTAAATAATACCAACCGGCAGCGGAGTTAGGAGCAGTATAGGTGCCGAAGGGATAGAAGTTATCAATCTGGATATTGTAGCTCTTTTCTGTCCTGAACTGGGGGCTTGAATTATCGTATGCCACAAGGTTAATGGCATAGTATCCGGTTTTATTCTGATAACTTGCGGCGGTATCGGTAGCTATGGTAAGCCGCAGTTTGTAAATAAAGTCCTGGCTTATAAGGGCATTAAAGGCGTCAAAGGTATCCGCCGCCTCATAGGCTGTACCGGTCCCGGTTCCCGGCCCGATGGCAATAAACGAAGATCCCGCAGTGTTGGTGTTCGCGCCAATAGTGGTCCAATCAGTGCTGCCCGGATTGCGGATCATGTACTTTTTGCCCGGGATAAATGATCCGGCGCTCTTTATTGCGGGCAGCATAAGTTCGAAGTCTCCGGGGATATTGGGAAGACCTATCACATTTACTGCCGAGGGTGTTCCGTCCTTCCAATACTGGATGCTGGAGATGCCGCTGTCGTCCTGGATTTCCGCTTCAAAGATAAAGGTCTTGGATACCTGTATGCCCTCAAAATACGCCTTACCAATACTGTTATTGGTGATCAGCTCGCCGCCTATACGCGGTACTCCGCTGTCAAACAATATGCGGATGGCGGAGGGATCCCCTTCAAGATGGGGAACTCCGCCCAGGGTTTCGGAGTCGACCGCCCGTACCTGGATAAGAACCGGCCGTTGACCCTGCCCTTCAAGAGGATTCAGGGAACCATCGCTGTTAATATCGAATTCCCAGGAGACCGTGGTTCCCGCTCCGCCGGTTATGGCCGCCGTATTCCAGACTAAACCGTTCCATTCATCCGAAAGCCCGGTTGGATTTGGCTTTACCCGGTATTCCACATGATGCACCGACACATTATCTGTGGCGATGCCGGAGACAAATACCCTGCCCCCCAACACGGAACCGGTGGCCGGGGAGGCGATTGTTACCTGGGGAACATCCATAAAGGGATTCACCAGGATGAAATAATCGTCCGTTTCCTTTTCATTCCCCGCCTTGTCGATAACCTTTACATTGAAGGGCAGCCGCCACACGCCGGTACCGGGCGCCTCCGTGATTGCCCCGGTGTTGGTATTGTACAGTACCTCCGTAGCAAAGCTGATATCCGCATAGGCGTTACTGTTCGTAAAGGCGTAGGTCCAGCTATAGAAGCCGCCGCCCCAGGGGGTAAGCAGGGGATCGAGGTCTGCATTATGCCAGGTGTCATTTTTCCCGAGCTTATACTCTACCCTATCTATGGCGAAATTATCGCTGTTGCTTCCGCGGATGGTAACCGCGCCGGTTACCCGGGTTGGTTTTGCGGGCAGATCCACCACGGCGCCGGGGTCTTCGCTGTCAAAGGTGAAATTACCATAGGTCATATTGGTGCGCCCCGCATCATCAACGGCGGTAACGGTCATGGTATAGCCCCCCTGCCTCAGCTCCTCAGCGCCGCTGGAAGCAGGAATAGTAAATACCCAGGTATAGGAATAATTCGGCCCCGGAACTGCGGTGAGCGTTGCGTCCGCCGCCGCCCAAGATGGCGCCCCATTGCCGGTCAACCGGGCGTGGATATTGGCAACGCCGTTTGCGTCAAAGCTTGTACCGGAAACGGTGATAGGCCCTGAACCGATGTCCGCCTTACCGTTATAATAGGCCTTTAGGGGATGTGATCCCGCAGCGGCGCTGTCTATGGACACCTCGGGGTTCATCAGGTCTATGCGGAATTCCCGCACCTGGGGCGCAAGAACGTTACCGGCCCTGTCGGCGGCGTTGATGCTTATCCGGTACCGGCCGTCAAGGGGATCTATCCCCAGGAGCGTTAAATCCTTGACCCAGTTCACCACCGTTTCTCCCTGTTGGGGCAGGAGATCCGTATCGCTGCCGGGGATTAGAACAAATGCGGGGACGGCAAGACCGGCGTCCCACTTTTCAAGAACGCCCGTAAGGACTGCCAATCCATTGGTATCCCTGGCTGTCCCCAGGATTTTAAGGCTCGACTGGTCCTGGAAAAGGCTGCTGTTATCCGCAGCAAGGTTGTTAAACGTAAGCGTGGGCGCGGCGGTATCTTTTATAAAGTCATACTCCACGGTATTGGTCCGGCCCGCCATGTCTTTGGCGGTGATGTTTATCCTGTTAGCCTCCTGGGGCAGGGCATTAAACACCGCCGTTGTAACCGGGTAGGTCCAGTTCAAAACACCCGCAGTGACAGTACCGGTAACGTCCGTAGTAACGTTATTAATTGTAACGGAGACGCTTAAAAGGTTTGCATCGTAGGTATTTCCGCTAAGGGTGAAAACAGGGCCGGCGCTGCCGTTGAAAACTGCGTTGGCCCCGGGGGGGAGAATGTCCGCCGTTACCGGGTCCAGGGTATCGATCCTAAAGCCTATCTGTTTTGAGATACCCATATTGTCCAGTTCATCCTTTGCCCGGATCTGTACCCAGTGGGGTCCGTCGCTCAAGCCGTCCAGGGGGAGGGCCCAGGAAACATTTTTCCCGTACCTGGAAAAATCCCCCGGAAGGGTTGTATCATAGGCAGCAGCATCGCTATCGAAGCGGTATTCAAAGGTATAGTTACTAACATCGGCCTGGGTAGTAATATTGGAGTACTCATCCACAAAGCTGCCCCGCAATACCGGAACGCTGTCCACGATAACGCTTAGGGATGCAAGATAGGCGTCCAGGGCGGCGCCGGTCTGGCCGGTATATTCCTTCTCATCAATGGTGTTGAAGAAAATTTCCGGGCCCTCCGAATCCAGGGAGAAGGTCCAAACCAGGGTGTGGCTTAAACCAACTTTGTCCGCTGCCTCCAGGGTAAGGGTATGCGGCCCCTGGGAAAGGGTATCCGTAAGGGCGGGAACCCTGTAGATCCAGGTCCTGTCCGTACCGGTCCCGGTCAACACTAATTTTGCGGCGTTCGCCGCAGGGTTCGTATTGGCCGTATAGGAAATGAAATCTCCGCTGTCAAGCCTGACCCTGAAAATATCCAGGTTTGCTTCCGTTAAGTTCCCGGCTATTTGAAAATCGGCTTTATACGTTGTGGTAACTGCGGCATCCAGGGAAATCACCGGCTTGGTGGTATCTATCCCAAAGGTGGTTTCGGCGTTGACGGTTTTTACCGCATTGACGGCATTGTAGACTGAATCGCCATAACCCACCTTTTCGCTTTGAAGATCCGATGCGGTCACCACAACTTTTTTGTTCGGCCCGTCGGGGCTTATGTTGGGGAAGGTATAGGTAAATGAAACTTCCCGTCCGGAACCGGTAATAGAGCCTGGGGGTATCAGCTGCGGTACGGCAGCAGAGGAAGCCCAGGCGCTTCCATCAAACCAATACTGACCGTTATAAAGACTAATCTTAATGGCGCCGGTATCCACCCCGTCATCGTCCTTCACCGTGCCCCTGAGTATGAACCCGTCACGTATGACCGGATCGGAATCCGCAGGCGCCGCTTTCGACAGGTTGCTCAGGACTACCACCGGCATATCGGTTCTCTGATCCACAAAGAAGCTTTCCGGGGTAGTATTATTGTACCCGATATTCCCTGCCTTATCCCTGGCCAGGACATAAAGCGTATAGCCTGTCTGATCCCTCAGCGGGCTCAACGTGGTATCCACAATCGCTTCATAGCTTGCATCGAAGAGCTGTCCGCGGGGGTCATTATAAAGAGACTGTAATTGCGCTTGGGCAGCAGACGCGGGAAGTACAAAGGGTGTGGAATCGGTATCCGCAATGAGGAACCACTTGAGACCCTCTACACCGTTAGTATCCATGGCGCTGGCGGCAAACCGGATAATCCCATTCACGTTGTCCGCCCTTTTAACCGTAATATCCGCCATTTCGGTATTGTCCGTCTTTGCCGGGGTCCTTGTGACGGCGGTTTCCGGCGGAGTGCTATCCACTATGATGGTAAAGTTTTTAAAGGCGTCCGCGGAGCCGCCGGGAAGATTATCCAGGGTATTTTCCCTGCCCGTAGTATCCTTAATCTCTATAACATAGGAATAATTCCCGTCGGGCTGGTCCCTCAGGTCCAGGGTAACAAGCCAGTCCTTGCCGCTGTTTTTTGTGATCCCAGGCGCATCGGCGCCGCTCAGCTCAGTTCCGTTTCCGGTAATCTTCACACTGCCCAGGGCGTTGGAGTCGTAGGCATTAAACATAATAGTATAATCCGCTCCGGCAAAATTATACGGAGCGGCAGCATTAATACCGACGGGCGCCCAGGAATTTATCTGAGGCGGATTAGTATCCACAAAAAACTGCCGGTTCTGAATTACTGCGCTTTTGTTTCCCAATTTGTCGTACCCAATGACATGCACATAGTGGTTCCCTTCGTTACCCGCCGGTATGGCGGCGCTCTTGTTCCAGCCCGATCCGCCGTTAGCCAGATTCCAGCCCGCAAGCGTCGGCGGGTCACCGGCTGTGGGCGTACCGGGTATGGCAATAACGGGACTTTCGTCAATGACGTACCAAACCGTCACCCCTTCCGGGGTAAGGGCATCCACAGCGGTTCCGCTGATTGATACGGTAGATCCGCCTACGGTAAAACCAGCTGCGGGGTCCACCACGGATACCACCGGTCCTGTGGTGTCAACCGTGATGGTAAACCGTTTATGGGCATCTGCCTCAATACCGGGGTTATTAGCATCGGTATTTTCTTTGCCCGTAGTATCACTGATGTCAATAACATAGTTGTAAACCCCATCGCCCTGGGCGGTAAGATCTACCGTAACAAGCCATTCCCGGGGATTATCCGTTCCCGGATTATCCCAATCTTTTTGGATAGAGAGCCCCGTGGCGGCGCTTAACTCAGTTCCATTGGCGGTAATCTTCACACCGGCTAAGGCGTTGGAATCGTAGGCATGGAAACTAAAGGAGTAATCCGCTCCGGCGTAGTTAGAAGCGCCGGCGGTCCAATCCCTTATGTAGGGTGGGCTTATGTCGACAAAAAACTGCCTATCGGCTATGACGCTGCTTTTGTTCCCCAGAGTATCATAGGCTATGACATGCAAATAGCGTCTCCCCTCAGTACTGTTCAGGGTGACGTCTTTAAACCAGGGCGTCCCTCCTTCGGCCTTGAACCAGCCGCCGCTTAACGCATTCGCCGGGGAAGCCGGGGCGGGGGCGGCATAAATACTGTCCGTGTCAATAATGTAGTAAACTTCTATATCCGCCGGAGTAAGGGCATCCCGGGCATTTCCGGATATGTACAGGGACGGGGGATTTCCGCTTATGGAGGCGCCGTCGCCCGGCCCCGCCACCTCTACCACGGGGCCTCTGGTATCGTAAACCACCGTAAAGGTTTTAGTAGAAATCCTATTACTCCTACCGGTTTTATCACCAATGGTAAGGGTATAGGTATAGGTCCCGTCCGGGGGAGTACTGTTTTCGGTAAGGTCATCCCAGGGTATGTTTGGTACATAAAAATCCCAGGACACATCCCCTGCGGTAGATATTGTGTCAGGATAATTGGCGGCCGGGGTAAGGGTTAATGTTTTCGCAGCATGGGTAATACCAAGCTCGTCTTTCAATTGTTCTTCCAACCCTACAAAAACCAGCCCATTAGCATCGGTGACTGTCCCGGCCAGGTTAAATTTAGTATTGATATGCCGATCCGTCACATCAATACTGCCGGTCAGTGGTTTAACCGGGTCTAAATCCGGTTTACCCTGATCCACCCCGAATTTCAGAACCGAAGAATAGTTCGTCGTCTTGTTTCCCGCGGCGTCAAAGGCGATTAGGTAGATCCAATACCGGCCTTCCGCCGGAAGGGCCACGGTATCGCTCCATTCGGTTCCGTTCAGAACCGGCTGCTTCCAGACCGCAGCTGCCGCCTCGTAGTCTGCGGCGGCGCCTGAAGCTATAAAAATATCCGGAGCCGATGCTGCCCCTGCAGCCATCGGCTGTATGGAATAAAACACCCGGCCCATCCTGATAGTATCCTTCACATTACCCTTGATGGTGGTATGGGTCCCTTCAATCCAGGAGCCATCCGCCGGCTGGATAACCGGGGGCTCCGTATTTGCAAGAATCCAGAGATCCGGGGGAACAAGATCCACAACAACTCTGCGTTTCAGCGTAGTAACCCTTCCGGCAATATCGGTGGCGATAATTTCATACTCAAAGGTCCCGGATCGCAGATCCGTTCCGGGGGGGCTTTCCCTGTAGGGCAGCGTACCGGGGGCAATTGCCCAGTTTTCGCTTAGCGTGGGGGGTGAGGAGGGGTAAACCGTATTCAGTATTGTAAAGACGCCGACCCCAAGTTCCCGCTGTTTTATTACCAGGCTTTTAAGGCCGTTCGTATCGGACACCGTGCCATGCATATCAAAGGCTGTCCACACCAGCTTAGGGCTATCCTCGGTATTACCGATTTGCAATTCCGTCAGCGCCGGGGGGGCCGTGTCCAGAACAAAGTAGATATTTTTTTCCGGTGTAACTTCCCTGCTGGTATTGGCTATCTCCGGAGGCAAATCCGCCATAACCGGGCTTACAAGCGGTTTCAGGACATTCTTTTCCGTCAGGCTGTCCCGTACTTCTATCTCCACCGAGTATACCCCGTCGGGAAGGTAATTCGGAGCATCGGATGGATCGTCCGGCAGAGAAAGGCGGAATTCCACCGTTTTGCTGTTAACAATGGTCAGGTTTTCGGATCTGGTTATGGATTTTGTCCACTTCTGAACAGGGCTGCCGTAAGCGTCCTGGAAAATTTTGAACAGTATTGCCGGCTGGGAATCGCCTGAATCAATAAACACCCCGTCATCATCGGTAAAGAAGCCGGATATTTGCCTGTTGCTGCCCAGCTGGTTGGGGCTTGAGCCGAGAAGCGCTTCGCTGCGCT
Organism: Treponema primitia; assembly: GCF_046533075.1. Lineage (GTDB taxonomy): Bacteria > Spirochaetota > Spirochaetia > Treponematales > Breznakiellaceae > Termitinema > Termitinema primitia_B. Next base: position 11,076 of record NZ_JAJQRB010000035.1, read on the forward strand.
GGGCCTTGTCAAAGCCCGTAATCTCCACCCTGGGAATATCCGTGCTTTGATCTACCCTTAACTGTACCGTAGTAAAACTGTGATTTCCCGCCTTATCCCGGGCGGTGATGTACAGGTACCAGCTCTTCTCCGCATAGTAATCTGCCGGGGTAACCAACTGGGTAGTATCAATGATAAGCGAGGAGCTTGATCCGGACCTTTTGTAGACCGGCGGACGGGGGTCGTCAAAAAATGCGGCCGCGGCATCGGCGTAGAGGTCCTGGGGATTGGCGTCCGGATTGTAGGTATCCAGAAGGAGGTACTTAATTTCCCTGTTGCCGCCGGGGGTAACAGCAATGTTGTTGGCATCATAGGAGCTGATATCTACGGCGATAAAGCCGTTCACCGTGTATTGGACAAGGCCGTCGCCGGGACGATATTCGAGCGCATTCGGCTGGAGGCGGGTAATGTTGATCTCCGGCGGGCTCCGGTCAATATAAACGGTGTAGTTCCGCCGGGCCTCGCTGCCCTGGAGGCTGGCGGTAGTAATGGTAAAATCGTAGGCGCCATCGTCAAAGGTGTAGTTGGACACCAGGGCGCCGTCCACAACATCGGTGTAGATATAGGGCTCCCCGGGATCTATGCGGAACGATTCCAGAATCCGGTAGAACTTCTCGTCGTTAAGCGCAGTATTATCGCTAAAAACTTCACGGGCCAGTACGGTGGGACCGGCCTCCCCTTCTTTCTGAACCGTAAGTTCACCGCTGAATATCCCCAAGGAGTGGCTGAGTTCGGCGCTAATGTAAAAGGGTTCCCGCTGAAACTGATTCGTCAGGGGCTTAAACGTAATTACCGGAAGTTCCCGGGCGGTGATAATTTCCAGTTCAAAATAATCAAGCCCCGGACCGGCCGCAGGATAGCTGTCCACGGCAATCGGGGGATAGTAGGCCATTTGGCCGCCCATATCCAGGACCTTGTAGCGGAAGCGGTACATACCCGGGCGCAGGGGGTTGCGATCCTCACTTGAATGATCCACCGCATCGAAGCGAAATTCCATGGCGGTTTTGCCCGCCGCCGCCGCATTCCATTGGGTTGCCTCCGGCCTGTCCATATCCTCCCAGGCGGTATCAAGCGCCGGATCAGGGGCAGTACCATCGGCGGGCCAGAACTGTATCTTCGGGTACCCCGGGGCGATACCCCAAAGGTCCGCGGCGATACCGATCATCACGCCCCCCGCAACCAGTTCCCGCTTTTTCCCCGGGTCCGGTTCGGAGGGAACCTGTACCTCAATTGTGGGGAATCCGTTCTTAATCGTATAGACCAGCTCTTCAGAAATGGTATCTTTCCCGCTATTGTCAGACGCCCTGGCCCGGACCCGTATCTGACCATCCTCATAATCATTAGTATTCCTATAGGTATTCCAAAGCAAGGTTTCCGGGTCAAGGGTCGCCATGATCCATTCCCAACTCGCCTTAGGAATCTCCGATCCGTCCGGCGCGGTAACAAAGGCGAGGCAAACGTGGACCACCGCAATATCATCCTCGGCTTTTATCTGAAAGAGCTGATTACCGCCCTTGATAAATTTTCCCGGAACCGGGCTTTCTATGGATACGGTCGGCGGCTTTATATCAACCCTTGTGCCTAAGCCTGCCTGAATGGGATTCTCACAGGATAGGAGCGATAAAAGTGCGGTTAGGGATAGTATCGAAGAAAATTTTAACCGCAAAGGCGCAGAAGGCGAAGAAGAAGGGGGGGGGAAAGAAGAAAGAGGAGGAAGAGGGGAAATGGGGGAAATGGGGATTTTTTTTGTTCTTCTTTGACTTCTTCGCCTTCTGCGCCTTTGCGGTTCATTATTCTTCGGAAGTCCACGATACCAAGCCATTAGATCTACCTCACGCTCCATTCCTCCTTTTTTCTTTTGACTATTCATGACTAGTTTAATAACCTTTTATTTCGGATGCAACTCTTTTTGAAAAAATGCTATACTTTCTTTATGGACCCTGATAGTATTGTCATTATTCTGGCTTTGGTGGGCCTGCTCCTCTGTTCGGCCTTTTTTTCCGCCTCCGAGACCGCCTTTTCCTCTCTGAACCGTATCAAGCTGAAAAACTTGGCTAATAGCGGGAATAAACGGGCTGCTCTGGCCTTAAAATTGGCGGAAAACTATGATAAACTCCTCTCCACGGTCTTAATTGGGAACAATATTGTTAACATTACCGCCTCCGCCCTGGGTACGGTGCTCTTTGTGGGTATCTTTGGCAGCATCGGAGTGTCCGTATCTACCCTGGTAATCACGGTTATGGTGCTTCTTTTCGGGGAAATCTCTCCAAAAACCATGGCAAAGGAGTCTCCCGAGGATTTTGCCATGGTTTCCGCCCCTATTCTGCGGTTTTTTATCTATATATTTTTACCCCTAAACCGGCTTTTCACCCTTTGGAAGGGCTTCATCGTCAAACTATTCCGGGTTAAGACGGATCGTTCGGTCACCGAGGCGGAACTGCTTACCTTTGTGGAGGAAGTCCGGGCGGAGGGGGGCATCAACGCCCAGGAAGAGGCCATGATACGCCGGACCATCGAATTTGACGACCTCACCGCCGCGGAGATTGTAACCCCCCGGGTGGACGTAGCGGCGGTTGAAATGGCCGAAACTCCGGAACAGATTGAAAAGATATTTTACGAAACCGGTTTTTCCCGCCTGCCGGTATACAAGGAAACCCTGGACAATATCACCGGGGTCATATTGCAAAAAGACTTCCATTACAGCGTACTAAAGCAGGGAAAACCCCTGGCCGGGGTGATAAAACCGGTAGTTTTTGTTACCAAGTCCATCAAAATATCCCGTCTCCTCAAAACGCTCCAGAAAAAGCAGTCCCACATGGCGGTTTTAGTGGATGAGTACGGCGGAACCGTGGGCATTGTGACGATTGAAGACATTTTGGAGGAGCTGGTAGGGGAAATTTGGGATGAACACGACCATGTGGTACAGGCAATCACCGATTTAGGCAACGGCGCCTACCGCATTTTAGGAAATACCGCCCTAAAAGACGTTTTCGACCTCTATTCTATCGAAAATGACGATAAAACCAACGCCACTACCCTGGGCAGCTGGGCCATCGAAACCTTAGGCGGCGTACCCCGGGAAGGGGACAGCTTCACCTTCCGGAACCTCACTATCCGAATCACCAAGGCGCTCCGGCACCGGGTATTGGAATTGGTTATTCAGGGGTAAAAAGGATTTATATAGCCCCTCCCGGTTTAGGTTAAGTTCCTGCGCAATCTGGGTCATGCCCTTTGAACGGGCGATATCGCCAATAGTCGAAAGGAGAAATTCAGGATCGTTTTCTTCAAGGGCTGCTTCAAGACAGGCAATGACATCTTCTTTGGTTTCTATGTATTCTGCGGGATCCCAATCCTTAACCGTTACCTTTTCCATGTTATTCCTCCTCAAGGGGTATTTTGAAGTCCGAAATGTGGTTGTACCTCTTATATCCGTCCAAGATCAGTATGTTTGAAGATTTTTTTATCGTGTTTTTCCTGTCTGTAAAAGGTTTCAAGGGCATTTAAGAAAATATCTCTAGTCCAGGTATTTACCATATCCCGTTCTACCGGATTGACGAACCGAATAACATCCCGTTTGACCATTTCCATATTGAGGCTGATTATTTTTTCCTGTAGAGCTTTCTCAAACCAGTCCTTGGTTACTTTGATATTTTTTCCTTGCCATGGCCCATTTCGATTAATGGCATCCGATAAATACTGATAATTCGGTTCTATCTTTTTGCCCATATACCAAAGAAAATCATACCAGTCCCGGCCTTTCACATAATCGCCATAATCCCGGCATAATAGCGCATGGGCTTTGCCGGAGAACAAGGTAGGCATATCATTTAAACGAATTTTAGACGAATAGGGAAACCTGATGTCCGCTTCTTCACTAACACCCCCATCAGGCGGGTTGCTATCCATTTCCAATTTTACCATAATTTTTTTCGGATGCTCAATTCTCGTAGCCCATTCAAAATCAAGCATTCTCCCAATAGAAAGATCCCTTATTTCAGCAATAACAACAGGGCTATCCCGGATCGATTTATCGTAAAGTTCCAAGGAACAGCCATACTCCTTCATACGATCCTGAACTTGAACAAGATATTTTTTCCATTCAAATTTCCCCTGCTTTTTTATTAATGAAAAGTCTAAATCCTGAGAATACCGATTAAGACCATAAAATATCCGCAGTGCTGTCCCACCATGAAATGAGGCGTTTTCAAAGAAATCTGTTTCTGACAAACCGGCTAATATGATTTTTTGTAAAAGTTCACCTGCGGCCAATTCTTGATCATTCGCGGTGGTTATATCGTATTTTTTTATCTCATCCAGGAACAAGTTGCTCATACCCCTAATTCCTTTCGTATTCCCTCAAGAAAAGTCGTTACGTTTTCCATATCATAATTACCCTCTAATTCCTCAAAATCGGCAGCCGTAAGGGTCTGTAGATTTTCAATATCAATCCTCAGGGACTTCCGGAGAGGTTTGAGACTATGCCAGTCATACTCAAAGGCATACACATAATCTGCCAGGGCTTTAAGGGGTTTTGCTTCAATTATTGTATAATTGGTATAGCCCGTAGTATATGTTCCAGCCATGTAGTTTTTCTGCGGTACCCGCGTGTAAGAATAAACCGCAAAGGGGGTCTTTATCTCAAAAGACGGTTTCGGACTTACACTGGCAATTTCATACACAAATTCGGGTATCCAGCCGGAATCCCAAAGAGCGGTCTCAAAACTGATATAGCTTGTAGGCACAAAAAGACTAGCCAGTACATGCTCATTTATCACCGCCTTTCGGAATATCTTATTCAGGGTATAAAACCCCCGCCTAATTCTGACAATATCACCGGAAGCAATAGCCCGGCTCATCTGGCAATACCGTACATGGTCATCGGGCTCCAGACTTTTTATATCATCAGCGGTAAATATTACCGGGAGTTTATGCTCTATTATAGAACGGGTTAATCTTATCATATTTTACCTATCGGTTTCCGATAGTTTCTATTATAGCTTAAAAACCAGGAAAATCAAGTCCCCGGATTATTCGGAATTATGTTTTTCAGCAAATTTTCTACAAGTGCCTTAAACGCCATTTTATCATCCGGATGAACCTCTTTGTAAACATCATATTTTTCATAAGGCGTTTGATACATGAGACCAACACTTAGTACATCTGCAAATAATTCGCTCTGTTTTGCTGCTTCATCTTGTTTTAAGCGGGGAAAACAAAGTTTTTGTAAGTTGTCAATAATATCATCGGGAACCTTGGAAACATCTCCAAAATATCGTGCATGAATTGCATGTCCCAATTCGTGAAACAGTACAGCTTCCGGATTTATCTCACCCGGACCTTTTTCTTTCATATGATAGAGGAAGAAATGGGGATCCCTATTTTCTTCGTTTATGGGGGTTGCACATTCGCTATTATATATTTTATGACTATAGGGCATTCGGATAAAAAAGGCTTGTCCGCTTGGGAAAATTTTACTGGAGAATGAATATTTTTCATCCAGATACTTGAGAATGGTTTTCAACGATGATTTTGATATACACTCTCCAACCGGCTGTTTATAATTAGAATTATTGAGTTCATTATTTCGTATGCATCCAACATAGTATGTTTCCTGTTCATACAAACCTCCGATATGCTCCATTGATTAATAATCATCCATAGTCATAAAATTGGGATCATTCGGGTCATAGGGAAGTTCCCAATTTTCCTCGTAGAAAATTTCAAAAATATTCAATTCCGATTCTTCCACATGAGAAAAAACCTGCATTAACCGCTCAAAAAGGATTCGATGTATCCTTGTACGCTTGGCGTTAGTTCCTTTAAGATAAAATCCTAATACCGGCAATAGTTCGGGACCAATTTCATTACGTCCATTAGGAACAGGAAGAGAATAAATAAGATGAAGCCCTTCGTCCCTGAAGAGTTTTTCAAAAGATTTCGACGCGCCATATTCTTTGTCTTCTCTATCTATAAAAACACGGGCCCAAAAAACGTCCTCTTTCCATTCACCGCCGGCTTTTCCCTTCGTATCTTCAATAGCTTTGGCTAACCAAGATTCCAGCTTTGCCTTGAAAAGAGGCGTCGTTCTGTCAAGCAAAAAGGTATATAGATCCTGACAGCCGTAGTAGGTACCCGGTAGTTCTATGCCATAGCAATAGGCTGGCTTAACATCGTCAAATAAATCGGCCGACTTTGGCAATCTTACTTTGAAAGGTATACCGCCTTCCAACCCCACTTGGTTAAGAAAAATCGTTATTGCATCGGGAATAGACATACCTAGGCTCTTTAAAACCTTACCAGCCCTTTGTTGAATTTCCGGGTCAATACGAATATGTAAATTGTTAGTTTTGGCCATAAAAACCCTCTGGCTTTAATATAACACAATTGGTTTACATTTGCAACACATTTGTGAACCTCAGGAAGATGTTAGATGAATTTTAGTACAAAACTTTCACCACCTATAGGGAGTAGTGAAACTTCCGATGTAACTTCATAGATCTCCGGCATGGGTGGTGATTCAGGAATTCATGGAAGTATGACGGGTTACTTGGTAACCGGCTCGCGGGGCGCCGCTCTTATTTAATGCTGCGGCCCTTGGTTCCGGGGCTTGCTGCGGACATGGCGGTCTGATGGACGCGGTCCTGGGAAGTATCGGCGGGTGATGCCAGGCTGGGGGGGTAATCCCATGCCGGGCAAGTGTTTCCCGTGCCTTATTGTTGAGGTAGTCGCATTTTTCCTGAACCGTCATTCCCGCCGTTTCATCCTGGAGCTTGAGCCGGGCGGCATGGATTTCCTTTATTGGCCCATCTTCCATGTAGGGATCGTTGTCGTTTCCAGGTAAATTCGTGGCGTTCTCATTTAGCGGACTCCTCTAAGATTGTTCCAAAACCATCCAGGACGCGCCAGGCGGGCCGTGGCGGGGTTTTCCAGGGCTGGGCTGCATCCCTCTCCTCCCTCTCTCTCCCCTCCCCTCTCCTCTCTCTCTTTTCCCCTCGTTTCCTTAAGACGGTCAAGACCTGTATTTTTACATTGACAGGGAAAGCGGCCTAGCCTATATTCTAAGTATCTGGCGTACCGAAAATGCGCAGGGGACACCGCAAGGTGTTGCTGGGTCGGCGCCCTGGCTAAACCAGATATTTAACCGTTTTGGGGTCGTTCCCAGATATGAAGGAAAATCAAGTCTGACAGGCCCTGAATCTTCCTGGATTGTCCTGCCATTTCTCATTTTGCTCATAGTTCTTGCTCATAGTTTACCCCTTCCAAGTTTGAACCGTCCTATCCCAAGAGATAATACCCTTCCAAAATCACCCATTTTTTTGCCCCCTAACTCACTATTGCATATTCCCAATTCCGGTTAAATACGCTAAACTAGGAGTAGGAAGTTTAAGCAATGGCTACTGCCCGAATTTATCTTGAAACCACGATGTTCAGTTTTTACTACGAAATGCGGGAAGAACCACATTACCAGGAATACAAGGCCCAGGTCCGGCAGATTTTTGACCAGATAAAAGCCGGAAAATATGTGCCTTTTACTTCTGAATATGCCACCGATGAGATTGCGAACGAAAAGGACCCTGAAAAACGGGAAAAAATGGCCGCCCTTATTACCGAATACGGCGTTAAACTATTAGAGAAAACTGATGAAGTGAAACTTCTAGATGCCGCATGAGCGGCTACTTTGCTGCCCTGTATATTGCGGAAGAGGCGATTTCCCCGGCATGGCCATCCGATGCAGCCCATATTGCCATAACAGCGGTCAACGGATTAGACTTCATTGTAAGCCTTAATTTTACCCACATAGCTCGGCCCTGGACTGTTGAACGAGTTCGCCGGGTCAATGCAAGGGAAAATTATAAGAGCATAGGCATATATAAACCATTGGAGGTACTGGAAAGTGAAGACAATACAGGAATATTTGACTGATCCCCGGATTATCAATGATCCGTGTATGGCAAAGGCGCTTGATCCCATAAAAGAAATACACGCTGCCCGGTTAAAAATCCAGGATGAGACTTCCGGTATGACCGCCAGTGAGGAAGCGGCCTATCACAAGAAAAATATTGATGCGCTATTTTCCAGCAAAGGTCGTCCTTCGCCGCAATTTGTCAATTTGTCCGGCCAAGGCAAACTCCAGCCTAGGGTATCCGTAGGTAAATGAACCCTGTTACACAGAGCATTATTCCTAATTCCCGCTGCCGCCCTTATTTGACACTACGGCGCTGGGGTCCGGAGCTTGTGGCTTGAAACATATCTGTAGCATCCGGCATACCTATAGGCGGCGCCTTGCTTCCTTTCGGCAGCTGCTCTCATATTGTGGTTAGGCTCAGAGCTTTGCCCTTCACTACGAATCAAACCAGAACCTCCAGGTATGGGTGTATTACCCCTTCAATCTGGAGGAGTTTGGCATATTCATAGAGCTTTTGCAGGTTTTTCTTCCCGGTCATATATTTTTTCAGTACTTCCAGGGCGACATCCTTCCCGATTTTTAGCCGATTCCTGATAAAATCGCATACGGTACGCTCCCGGTCATACATCTTTAGGGTATGGTTATCAACCAGAATGGTCTCAATACCCACCGGATAGATATGATTAGCTGATTTATGGACCGTAACATGCATATTTCCTGGCAGCGCCGGGGTCCGCATGGATACCGGCAGGGTGATTTCGATGGATTGGGGGATTACCGTGGTCAGATCATGGTATTGGGCGGCTGAAAAGAATGAGACAATGCCTTCGGGAATGAGGGAGGCAAGGATATCCATATCGTTTAGGGTTTCCGCAAAGGGACCCCAAGCATAGTACCCCCTTCGGACTTGTGAAAGATGCCCATCCTTAACCATTTCGGCTATGTCCTTACTGCAAAACTTAGCGGAGCGGAGATTAGCCGACCTGAGAATAGGTCCATCTGCCTTAAAAAGCTCTTCTAGTTTTTGTATGCGTGTTACGGTCATTCTTTTACCCTCAATTTGTATGTATTGACAGACAATACAATACATTTTGAATATAAATGTGTACTTGAAGTATGTCAAGCGATAAATGGGTTTCTTGATAATATCATTACGTATGATGGCCTCAGGAAGAAGCTAGATGAATTTTAGTATAAAATGTTATACTTTCTCAGTGCTAACTTGAATAAAAGTGGTTATTCCCAAAATGAGGTTTGAATATGCCAGTTCAACATCTTTCGATCCGTGTTCCCTGGAAGGATAACGGCTATGATGGTCGTATTTGCGATAAACCATGCCAGAACAATGCCTGCCTGCGGCTGAAGGGCATCGTTGAAAACCGCGATGAAGAATTTGAAGCCCAGCACGCAGGCCAGCCGATTTGTGGTCATGAAAACCAGATTGTATGCCTTGGGGAGGGCGGGGTATTTATGTCTCCCCTGGCGCTCCAAAGAACAACTATTCATCCCTATAAAAACAGCAATTCCATAACCCATGGGCATTTTTCGCCGACCAACGTAATTTACCCTGAGTTTTCATTGCCCGCCCGGCCATTCCGGTGGACCTTCAAACCGGGGGTCAGAGGCCCGGCAAGGGATCTTGCGGGAATATACGGTATTGATTACCGGCCTGACAGGGAGCCTGATTTAGGCTGGACTACTCCCTGGGTGCAGGAGGGTGAAAATCACAAAACAATTTTCGATTTTTTTTACAAAAATATCCAGCCAAGTAAATCCCTTTGCGTTGCTTACGCCAAACAGGTTCCGTTTATCGATGATCAAAGACGGATAGTGATAGGGCTGGGCTTTGTAACGGATATTACACGGGAGATTGAGCATAACCATTCACCAATTCCCGCGAGCTTGGGATGGTCCGGAACTTCACGGCTTTGGGAAACCATGATTCATCATTCTATCAGAAATGATCGGCAAAATGGCTTTGTATTCCCCTATTATGAACTGATGGAGTATGCGAAGGAAAACCCCGATTTCGATATTTCCACAGCGACTGTTTTTGCATCTGACGATTTTCGTGAAGAATTTTCCTACGCTACGGAACATCTGTCATATGATGCTGTCATAGACGTGCTGAATCAGAGTCTTAAAGTGCTGGAAGTTATTAAGTCCATAATCCCCAGGTCAGGTAATTGGGATGCCTGTATTTTATGGACAAAGGACCGTATTACCGAAGTATTGGAACAGCGCGGTGCGTTTCCCGGTCTTGGCGCCATGCTCTGTGCTTTCGGTTTTTCTGATGGTTTGCGTATAGCCGATGATGTAAAGGATGATCTCCCGTCCGGTTATGGTGAATCTGATCTATGGGCTGGGGTTGACGATGTAATCAAAAAACTGCCACCCAGGGATGACACCATGAAAACTGCATGGAGAGGCTTGCCGGATCAACGGAAGATGTTATTTCGTCTATTGGCACGTTTTTCCCTCTCTGCGGACAAGAATATTTATATTTCCGGCAGCGTCAAATATGAAAACCTGGTTATGGCTTCCATAGCAGAAACACTTTTTCGCCCCGAATACCGGCGAAAAAAGAACATCCGCTGTTCTGACGAAGATGTCATCAATAATCCCTATGTTTTATACGAAATGACACGGCTTCTCGAAGATAAATTGTACATACCGGTGAAGAAAGTGGATTTGGCAGTTTTTCCGGTTCCCTTCATTGCGGACCGTTTCCCCTTACCCAAGCCTGCCGGATTGGATTCCGGAACGGACAAACGCCGCATTCGGGCTTGGGCTGTAAGCCTGTTGGAAGAATGTACAGAAAGGGGACACACTTTTTATCCCCAATCCCTGCTTGGGGAAGCAATAAACAACTTGACAATATATCCGCCATGCCCGGTAACGGGGGACATATTATTAAATACCGAAATTGAAGGCTTTTTTGCCAGGGAGTTCTGTAAATTTGAATGTATAAAGGCCGGAACAAAGGAACCGGCTTTTCAGCTGAATCGTTTGCGGAAAATTGATGAATTAATCCAACAGTCTGTTGAAAAGCGTTTAAACGCAAAGCGCCATGTTGTCGATGAAGACTGGGAAAAATTAATAAACGAGGCATTCCCGAATCCGAATAACGAAGAACTTGAAAAACACGCCCATGATGAGAAAATCGCTATCCTCAAAGAACTTGCCGCCGCCAGCATTTCTGTGCTTATCGGCGGTGCGGGAACAGGTAAGACAACTTTGCTTTCAATATTGTGCAGCTCACCGGCTGTTAAAAACGGCGGCCTTCTCCTTCTGGCCCCCACGGGCAAAGCCCGGGTACGCATGATGCAGGCCATGAAGGATAGAGGGGTAGATTCCAAGGCGCTGACGGTAGCGCAGTTCCTTGGACGCAATGACCGTTTTGATTTTCGTTCAATGCGATATCATCTGTCTGACAAGCTGGCAGAGGATGTTCCTGACACGGTCATTATTGACGAAAGTTCAATGCTGACGGAAGAGATGTTCGGCGCACTTATCCAGGCGCTAAAATTGAAAGCCCGGCGGATTATTTTTGTTGGCGATCCCAACCAGTTACCGCCAATAGGCCCGGGCAAACCCTTTGTGGATCTGGTCAGGCGCCTTAATCAAAATATACCCGCCTTTCCCAAGGTTGGGCTTTCCTACGGCGAGCTGACCGTAGGAAGACGGCAGCGCCCGGATATTGATGGAACGCCCAGAATTGATGCCCAGTTTGCCCAATGGTTTGTCCGTGATTTTCCTGATGCTGAAGAATCACTTTTCGCTGATCTTCAGGGCAATCAGTGTGGCAAACACCTTGCTTTCAAAAGATGGCAGACAAATGAGGATCTGGAACAGATGATCCTCCAAACCATAGCGGAAGAAACGGGAATAAAAGATACCGATGATATTCAGGGTTTTAATATCAGCCTTGGTGGAACATTTTCAGATGGCTATTGCTGGTTTAATACAGGGAGCGCCGGAAAAGCTGAAAATTGGCAGATTTTGGCCCCCGTCCGGGGAATGCCCTATGGAGTGACAAATATCAACCATGTCCTTCATCAAAAGTACCGGGCTGATACCATTAAATTGGCCTTAGAGGGAGAATATAACGAAAGAAAAGATTGTTGTTTTCCTGTAATTCACCAGCCCTTTGGAGCTGAAAGTATTGTATATGGCGACAAGGTCATCAATATTAAAAACAGCGCCGAACGCGAAGTTGACCCCGAAGAAAACGCATTGAATTATGTCGCCAATGGAGAAGTGGGCCTGGACGTCAGCCCCTATGGACGCGATTGGGATAAATATCCGAACACAAAAGAGGGGCATCATAAGTTTTACGAGTCTTTAAAGTCGATGTGGATAGAATTGTCATCACAGTCAGGATTTTGCTACAAATATAATGAATCCGAATTCGGCGAAGAAAGCGAAGCTGCCTTGGAACTTGCTTACGCACTGACAGTTCACAAGGCCCAAGGCAGCCAGTTTAAGAAAGTTATCCTGATTATAAGTGAACCCTGCCGTCTTTTGTCCACAGAGCTTCTTTATACCGCATTAACACGCCAGACTGAACGTATTGTCATACTTTATAACGACAACGCTTATAAGCTCCGTAATTATTCACTACCGTCATATTCGGATGTTGCAAGCCGCTTAACTTGTCTTTTTAAGGAATGTCCGGAAATTATTGAGCATGAAAAACGCTGGTATGATAAAAAACTCATTCATAAAACTGCACGAGGAGAGCTGGTGCGCTCCAAATCGGAAGTCATCATCGCCAATGCGCTTCATTCCCATGGACTTCCCTATTTGTATGAAAAAGAGCTGGCCTTTGGGAATGAACGAAAATTACCTGATTTTACCATAGATGATGCCGAAAGCGGTCGGGTTTTTTATTGGGAGCATCTTGGTATGCTGGGAGATCCCGAATACGCACAGCGCTGGGAAACAAAAAGGCAGTGGTATGCAGATCACGGTATTTTAGAAAATGAAAGCGGTGAAAACGGCGTCCTCATCACTTCGCGCGATCAACTTAACGGTGGTATAGACGCCCAGGAAATTGAGAATATCATAAAGAAATATTTGGAGTAAAAGCATGACGGATCAACAGATGCAGTGGTTTGCAGCATTAACGAAAGACAGGGAGGAAAACGCAAAAACTCTTGAGAAGCCATCAATGCGCGGTGTTCAGCGCAGCGTTGTTGACAAATATTCCGATCAGGCTCATTTTATCTACGAATTGCTCCAAAATGCAGACGATGTGCAGGCAACAATAGCAAATTTTATTCTTAAGCGGGATGGGTTAGTTTTTATCCATAACGGATCAATACGTTTTTCGATTACAAATCCAACTAATGAAGAAGAAGACACTGAAAGCGGGAATCTCGGCCATATCAATTCAATTACTTCTATTGCAAATTCAAATAAAACAGAGGCTACTATAGGCAAATTTGGAGTTGGTTTTAAAGCTGTTTTTCAATATACTCAAACTCCGCATGTTTATGATCCGGAAGTGCAGTTTAAGATTGAGCGTTTTATTGTGCCACAATTATTGGAAAATGATTTCTTCGGAAGAAAGGTTGACGAAACGGTTTTTTGGTTCCCGTTTAATCATGAGAAAAAGACTGCCGAGCTTGCTTATAGCGATATCTCGGAAATATTGAAGGGCCTGGTTTCGCCTACATTGTTTTTATCAAATATCAACAACGTTTTATATCAAACTCCTGACTCAAAAGGCGAGTACTTAAAAATAGTTGAAGATCCGGTTGAATACGGAAACATAACATCTCATTTTATTACCCTCCTGCAAACGAGCAATGAAACTACAGTTGAACAAAAACTTTGGCTTTTTTCCCGGACTATTAACGAAAACAAGCATCCATATTGCATTGGATTCTATATGGAAAATAACAGGGTTATTCCTGTTAATCAGCCTGCATTTTGTTTCTTTCCTACCAAAGAAAACACAAAGCTAAAATTTATCATTCATGCTCCATTTCTTCTCATTGACAGCCGGGAAGGAATAAAGGCGGGTGAAAAATGGAATATATCACTTGTTCAAAAACTCGCAGAACTTGCTGCAGACAGTCTTTTGCTCTTACGGGATAATAAGCTCATAGACGATACTATAATTAATATTATTCCTTATGATGAATCTGATTTTGTGGAAGTGGGAGACAAGAGAACTATATCATTTAAACCCTTTTATTCAAAAATCAGGGAAGTATTTAATACCAAAACTCTCCTTCCGGCAAATAATAAGAATTATGTATCTAAAGAAAGCGCTTATTGGTTTCAGGATAAACCTATTATTGATATATTTCCCGATGAACAGCTCAGGCAATTAATTGGAACCCCGGAAGCCAATTGGGTTTTCCGGAGTATTGCACGAAATCAATTTGACGGTTCTGATAAAAAAGGAAAGTATCTGGAACAATGTGTTACTGAATCATTTGACATGCCCGGTTTATTGCGAAAAATTGACCCTGTTTTTATAGAAAATCAGACAGAAAGATGGCTGCATAAATTTTATGAATATTTAAACGGCTCCACTGATCGCGCTAAAATTGTACGCAAAAGTCCAATATTTCTCGACCAGGAAGGAAATGCTGTTTCTGCGTATGATAAAAATGATAAATTAATTTTATTTCTTCCCGATGATAACATTTCAGGATATATAACTGTTAAAAAAGAATTGCTCTCAAACGAAACTACCCGTGAATTTATTGAGAAAAAGCTTGAAATAAGAAAACCAAGCCTGGACAGTGAAATATATAATAAACTGATACCAGCATATAACTCAAACAATGAAATTGATTCGACCTACTATTTTAAAAAGTTTTTTCAATTTTTTAACGGACTTCCGTCTAACAAAATTACGGAATTTATTGATTTAGTAAAAAATATACCATTTTTAGAATGGAAATCGGCTAATGATAGTTCAATTTCTACAGGAGCGGCTTCGAATATTTATTATCCTTCAGAGGATCTGCAAAAATGGTTTTCATCAAACAACGAAACAAAATTTTTATGTTTAGACAGATACCATGCCGTGTTAAATGAAAATGACTGGACGCAATTTGAGGATTTTATTTCCAATTTGGGAATACAAAGATTGCCTATAATCAATGAACTTAAAGATAATAATATGCCTGGCTTGGAAAATAAAGGGAATTATCAGAATGAATTTACCGATAAGTATATTGATGGTATTGAATATGTGTTAAAAAACATGAACAAAGAATTTTCCAAAATAATTTGGAAATATTTGTTGAATGGAGTATTTAGGGGAAATTTGAGAGGCATTCAAAAATATCATATTCCTTATGCCTGGCATAATACCACTGAATATTTTGATTCCTCCGCAATGCAGCTTTTGCAATCGTCCCCCTGGATACTGAACAATAACGATGAACTTATTTCTGTAAGCGAAACTGCCGTTCAAACACTTTCTCCTGATTATGATACTTCCAGTCCTGAAGCATTGGCGCTTATTAAATTTTTAGGGATTGAAGATGAATCAGAATCCATTGCAAACTTGAATGAAGAACAAATTTATTTGATTAATCTTGGGAAACTTGTAAAAGAAACCGGGGCATCTACGGACGAACTTAAGCAGGCGTTGGAACTAATTAAAAATCGGAGGCAAGTTTCACCCGAGACCCTGGATGTTGATTCGGTTAAATCAGTGGCAGACAGGATGGAAAATAACATTTTAAGCCAAGCCCCCGCATCAACGGGTTCAAAAATTGTTGATAACATAATAAAACGAATCGAAAAACAAAATAATACTATAGATTGCGGAAATAAATCTGATGGGACATTTTCTTCTGATAATGAACATGAAGATGAAACCGAAGATGAAGATGAAAATACGCCACATCCTGTTAATTATAAAAAGAAAATAGAACGTTTGGAAGATCGCAGCTCCCGTGAGATCACCAGTCTTAACCGTGCACAGGAATATGTTGATATAATTGCATCCTCTGAAAAATATAGCTTTATTTGGTTTAAGGCTCTGCTGGAACTTGAAGGCATGGAAAATGGGGATGACGAATCCGGCAGCAAGCGTATTTCAATCAGCTTTGGCAAAGTTGAAAAAGAACCGGAAACTGAAAAAACTATTGTTTTGAAACATCCAAATCATTATATCCCGGCTAAAATAGAGGAATTATCAGATATACGCCTTGATATTGATACCAAAAACGGAAAACGTGATATTAAAATAGAATCTGTCAGTGTAAATGGATATACCTTGAAAGCCAGATTGAAATCTCCTGAAGAAATAAAAAACATTGATCTTGATGATATACTCCAGGCAAGGATAGACGTTCAAAGCCCTACCTTCCTAATGAGGACTCTGAAGCAATGTTTTGGCGCATTACCCTTAGATGATAAATACAACTTGAAAGATAATCTTCCGGAAAACATAGAATTTATATTTGGCCCTCCCGGAACCGGCAAAACTACTTATCTTGCAAATAATATTTTAATACCTTTTATGGATTTAAAAAAAATAAAAATACTGGTACTTACTCCGACCAACAAGGCAGCTGATGTGCTGACCACACGAATCATGGCAAGTATGGGAATAGGTAAGCCTTATAAAAGTTGGCTCGTCCGTTTCGGAACCACCAACGATGAAAGTATTGTTAGGGAAAAAATATTACAAGATCATACTTTTAACCTTGGAAATTTGGACCAGGCAATTGTTGTTACTACGATTGCCCGTTTTACCTATGATGGGTTTAACGAGGGTGATAGCATGAAGAAGTTATTTGAATTAAATTGGGATTACATTGTTTTTGATGAAGCATCAATGATACATCTTGCGAATATCATTTACCCAATTTTCAAAGCAAGGCCGAAAAAATTTATTATCGCCGGCGACCCATTCCAAATCGGACCAATTGTATCAGTAGAGGACTGGAAAGATGAAAATATTTATACAATGGTAAATCTTAAAAAATTTGTAAACCCATCAACGATACCACATGATTTTAAAATCATCAATCTGACAACTCAATATCGCAGTGTTCCCGCAATAGGACAAGTATTCAGTAATTTTATGTATGATGGTATCTTAAAACATAATCGCAGTAATGGGAACGGCTTTACGTTAAAAATTCAAGGAATGAATATCAGCCCCTTAAATATCATCAAATTTCCCGTGAGTGGTTATGAAAGTATTTTTCGGACCAAACAATTACGCGGCGGTTCAAGCTATCAGTCCTATTCAGCCTTATTCACTTTTGAGTTTGTTAAGCATTTATCTAAATATATAGAAACAGAAAAAATACATGCAAGTATTTATAAAATTGGGATAATTTCTCCTTATCGCGCACAAGCTGACTTAATAGATAAATTGATTGCATCTTGGCATAATTTTCCCACCCATATTGATGTCAAATCTGATACTATCCATGGCTTCCAGGGAGACGAGTGTGATATAATCATTGCCGTTTTTAATCCACCACCAAACATTTCTGACAATATATTTTTAAACAGAAAAAACATACTCAATGTGTCCATAAGCAGAGCCAGGGATTATTTATTTCTTTTGATGCCAGATGAAAATACAGAAAATTTTGAAGCTCTTACAAGAGTAAGAAAGATAGAGCGCTTGGTAAAAAAAACCGGTGAATATAGTGAAATTGATTCTAATAGTATAGAGGAACTAATTTTAGGGAATGCGCATTATTTAGAGGAAAACACATTTTCAACCTCACATCAGACCGTAAATGTATATGGAAAACCGGAAAAAATATATGAAGTTAGAAGCGAGGACGTGGCTATTGATGTGCAGTTACATTCAAGGTCACGCCGACTATCAATAACCGATAAAATCCAGATTTCACTACCAACTATCCTGTAATATATAATCCATGGCTGCCGTCATAGGACCACTATGATTCTTAATGTAGGCAACTATATCCAACACATCCGCTTCGGCATTTACGGACCATTTCAGTGAATAGGATGAGGCCATACTGCCTACCTACCGGAGGGCGGCGCCTTGCGCAGACTTTCGTCATGAATCAAACCAGAACCTCCAGGTATGGGTGTATTACCCCTTCAATCTGGAGGAGTTTGGCATATTCATAGAGCTTTTGTAGGTTTTTCTTCCCGGGAACCGCCGCCGAGGTCGCAGGCCGAGATTCCTTCCGGCCATATAATTTTTCAGTACTTCCAGGGCGACAGTAGTTGGTGTTGCTTATGTCAACCGATTTTACCTCACTCCTGGAAACTAGGAGCGAGGTAGGGGGTTTATTTAATACTTATCCCATTCTCAAAAATGGGTTATACTTAAATTAGGATGGATTATGCAGATATCCAAAATATATCTTGAGACGACCATGTTTAACTTCCCCGTATGCCTATAGGAAATTAGAGGATACACCCCAGGAAACCCATAGACTACGGATGTTAAAACTTATCCCGGATTACAGCGGAAACAAACGCCAGTGAAGGGTACAAGGTAAAAAGAAATTCATGCGATAAACAAGAAGTGTATAAATACTGTTGATAGAGCGACTATAAAAACAATAGAGGGTGAAACTGAAATGTATTTTCTTGATATATTCGATGAATACCTTGTAGAAATCCCCGTACTCCTCATTGTTATGAGCGATATAGATCTTATTTTGTATTCAAAATGAAACATCTGGAAGTTGTTGCGGGTATTATAGAATTTGGCGGGAAAATCCTTTGCTTGCAAAAGAATGCGGGTAAATATGATTACATTTCTTACAAGTTTGAGTTTCCGGGTGGGAAGGTTGAGCCAGGGGAGTCTCATTGCCAGGCGTTGATGAGGGAACTTAATGAAGAAATAGCCATGGATATTAAGATCCGGGAGCAGGATTTCTACATGACGGTACATCATAGTTATCCGGACTTTGAAATTGCCCTGTACAGCTTTTTATGCAGGGTAAATGATGGTACTTTTACACTGAAAGAGCACAAAAGTTTTGTATGGCTTAAAAACATGGATTTACTGCGTGTTGATTGGACTGCGGCGGATTTGCCTATAGTCAAGAAATTAATGGATGATATAGCCGAATCGTAAAGAAATAACCAGTCCCGGGAAGAACCACATTACCAGGAATACAAAGCCCAGGTCCGACAGATTTTTGACCAGATAAAAGCCGGAAAATATGCGCCTTATACTTCCCCATATGCAACTGACGAGATCGAAGGCGAAAAAGACCCGGTGAAGCGTCCGTTAAAAACCGCTCCGGGATCATTTTTTCCGAAAGATATACCCCCGCAAGCCGCTGTATTTCATCGGCTGCCGGAAAAACCTCAATGCCGTATTCATTAATGAGGGCCTTCATCTTTCCCCGTTTGTCATCGTCCTGGGTGTCTTCAATACTCCCCCGTGGCATAGGCCGATGTAAAGGGCTGAAACCTCCCTACCTTGATTTCCTCAAATAGGCGCCGGGTATCATCCCGGTACTGGGGCGAATCATCAGCAAAAGGAAAGTTGAACATCGTCGTTTCCAGGTAAATTCGTGGCGTTCTCATTTATCGGACTCCTTTGTGACTTACTCTAAAACCCTCCAGGACGCGCCATGGTGAGGTTTTCCGGGGCCGGGTCAATACCCTCTTTTCCCCTCCCACCAATGTTGTTCATGCGAAGAATAGGACCTTCATCCTCGATTTTTAATCCGTGCATGATCGGGAAATATGCGTTATAGTTAAATTGCACCGGTAAGGGTCGTTCTGGACTAAAGTCCACAGACGTTGGCTAAAGGGGGCGGTTT
>NZ_JAJQRB010000036.1:0-61959 GCF_046533075.1 Treponema primitia
AAAAAAAAACGAAGATCTTTTTTTTTTTTTGGGGGGGAGGGGGGGGGGGGGGGGGGGGGGGGGGTAGTAATACTGCGGCAGCAATTGTGTTGTCAGGGGCTGCTTGCATAGCGGGGGTTTTCACGGGCTTTCTCCTTTGCGTTTTTTGGCCCCCATACGGGGACTGGGCTCTCTATGAGGGCTTTTAGGCGGGACTTTTGAGCCCGCTTATTTTAGAATACCATATTTACGGCTCCTGTCAATAGAGAGTACGTACATATAGGGGAATATATCACCGCGAAGGCGCAGGAGGCGAAAGAGGGAAAGAAAAATTGGACTCTTTCTTTCCCTCTTTCGCCTCCTGCGCCTTCGCGGTAAAAATTTCTTAAATTTTTGCTTTTTTTCCCGGACCCCTAATGTATTTTGTAAAGCGGCGCCATATACGGGGTGCAGGGGTAGCCGGATCGCAGTTTGCGGGAATACACCCCTTATGGTATACTAAATCTTAATGGAGAGCGAGGCAAAATGGTGGGAACAGTGTATGAAGAAATCACCCTGAAAAACCTGGGTGATGTAATTAATGTTGGGCGTGGGCTTATCGAGGAACCGGAAGTCCGGGAAATGACGGTACAGTGTGTGGTTGATACCGGTGCGGAGACCCTGGTTATCAGCGAAGCGGTGCAGAAGGAACTGGGGCTGCGGACGGAGCATCTGCACGAGTCTACCCTGGCAAATGGGGAAACGGTAGTGTGCAAGATAGCCGAGACCGTCCGGGTGTACTGGAAGGATCGCTTCATGGCCTGTGATCCCTGGGTGCTTCCCGGCGCGAAGGATGTACTCCTCGGATCAATCCCTCTGGAAAATATGGACCTCATGGTGGACTCGAAAAGCCGGAAATTGGTCGGCGTCCACGGCGACCAACCCCTGGGGCGTATCTGGTAACGTGTTGAAGAAGAATTAAAGGGATACCCTCTTTTCCTCTTCCTTCTGCGCCTTCTGCGACCTCGTGGTTTTTTATTCTTCTTAAGTTTATGATATGGCGCCAAGCATTTCCAGGAAGCCCGGGTACGTAACCGCGGCGCTTTCGGCAGCCGCAATTTCCACCGGCCCCGCGGCGCCCAGGGCTCCTGCGGCCAGGGCCATCACGATCCGGTGATCCCCCCGGCCATCCACCTGGCCTCCCGTAAGGCCCTTAGCTCCGTTGCCGTGGATGATGAGTCCGTCGGGCCGCTCTGTGGTCCGCACCCCCAGCTTGCCAAGCTCTTCCGCCATCACGGTGATACGATCCGTTTCCTTGATCCGCGCGTGGGCTACGTTTACCAGGGCGGTATCACCTTCGGCGTAGGCGGCTGTCACGGCCATCATGGGGAGCAGGTCCGGGGTGGCGTTCAGGTCGAACTCGCCGCCCCGGAGAGGACCGGTACGGGAAACGGTTAGGCTCCATTCCACCGGATTAGTGTTTGTACTCCGTTGCAAGTTGCGGGACCACTCCACGGCGCAGCCCATTTCGCTAAGCATGTCGAAAAAGGCCTTATCGCCCTGGGTATCCTCCCGGTCGAGTCCCAGGAGCGTGACCGGCCCCCCGGTAATGGCGGCGATACCTCCGGGGAAAGCGGCGGAGGAAAAGTCCCCCGGTACAGGGCCGTTCATGGGCCGGTAACGGGCGCCGCCGGGTATGCTGAACCGGGAAAAATCCTCGGTATCCTGGAAGGGTATGCCCTGGGCCTTTAAGTACGAAAGGGTCATCTCTATATAGGGCTTTTCGTTGAGCAGAGCTACGTCGATTTCAGTGACGGTTCCGGCCGGGGCCAGGGGGGCCGCCAGGAGCAGCGCCGAAAGGTACTGGCTGGTAGGGCAATCTATGCTCACCCGGCCGCCCTTCCAGGGGCCCCGGACGGTGATGGGGACGCAGCCACCGGGGGCGGATTCCACGGCGATACCCAGGCCGGAAAGGGCGTCCAGCAGGGGGCCGGCGCTCCGGCGGGCTATCTGCTCGTCCCCGGTAAAGGTTACCGGAACATCCCCCAGAGCGGCGGCGGCCAGAACCAGGAACAGGGTGGTGCCGGAATTGCCCACGTCTAAAGGCGTTGTACCGCTGCCCTTCATACCGCCGCCGGTTTCTGCCCCAAAACCCCGGACGGTCCAGCCGACCAATCTCTTGCCCTCCCCATCGGCGGGGTTAGGACAGCCGGGATAGTCGGCGCGGCGCTCCGCAATCTCCGCTCCCAGGGCGCGGCAGACACTCAGGCAGGAGCGGGCATCCAGGGAATCCAGGGGATAATCAATGGCCGAAACCCCTTCCCCAAGGGCGGCCAGGATCAGCCGCCGGATGGTGTGGGACTTTGAAGCGGGGATACGCAGGGTTTCGGAAAAATGTCCGGGGCTGATAGTCGCTTGCATTATATGAAAATAAAGATAAGGCTGGTAATAATCCCCATAATTCCTATGGCAATCCCCCCCATGGCTCCCTGGATTTCCCCCTGTTCCAGGGCCGCTGCGGTTCCTATGGCATGGCCGGAAGCTCCCAGGGCAACCCCTGCGGCTACGGGGTCCTTGAGCTTAAACAGCCTGATAAAGAAGGGGTTAAAAGAGGCGCTGAAAACACCGGTAACTATCACCGCAGAAACCGTAAGCCCCCCAAGGCCGCCATTTTGTACCGATAGTTCCAGGGCAATGGCGGTGGTAACCGACTTGGGCAGCATGGACAGGGTTACCATCTTATCAATAGAAAAGAGCCGGCAGAGCAGGATGATGCTCCCTATGGAAGCGAAGGAACCCGCCAGGCAGCCCAGGAGAATCGGAATGATATTTGCCCTAAGCAGGCTGCGCTGCCGGTAAATCCGGATGGCTAGGATGGTGGTAGCCGGGACTACAAACATGGTGATAATACTGCCCCCGGCCATATATTGTTCCAAGCGCAGGGGGGTGACGCAGACTATGAGGATCACCAGGACATTGGCTATCAGCATGGGGTTTGTCAGGGGGGAATGGAGAAGTTTCCCCACCCGGGACCCGAGAAAATAACAGACAATGGTGAGGATAATGCCAAAAACCGGCAGAGCAACGAGATTTTCCACAGCCTACCCCTGTTTTGCGAGGATCATACGGGAAAGCCGTACGGTACCGTAGGTGACAAAGAAGGTAACCATGGTACTGATAATCGCTATCAGAAACAGCTGTACCACCACCGGCTGTATATATCCGTAGTTTTCCAGGACGGTCACCGCAGCGGGGAGGAAGAAAAAAGCCATATTGGCGCTTAAAAAATCGCCCGTTTCCCCCAAATGTTCCGGTTTTACCAACCGTAACCCCAGGGCGGTCAGCATCAAAACCATCCCTAAAACGCTGGCGGGCATCCCCAGGGGGAGGTAATGGGAGATAATTTCGCCAAGAAATCCAAAGGCAAGAATCAGTCCCAGTTGTCTTAAAATACGCATACCTAACTATATAGTAAAACCCCATGATTATTACTAGTCCCGCTTGATTTTATACCAATTTCCAGTCATACAATATTAAGTATAAAACTGGGACATGGTCACGTACTAATTTATAAGAGAGGTTTCTATGGCTAATCCTATTGAAGTTCGTAATTCGAAGCTGGGACCCAAGGTGGTTAAGGCCCTGCAGAACCGGCGTTTTGACGCCTGGTACGTGGAGGAACCCCAGGAGGCGGCGGAGAAGGTCTTCTCCCTCATCCCCAAGGGCGATGTTATCGGCTGGGGCGGCTCCTTAACTGTGGAAGCCCTGGGCCTGACTAAGCTGGCCAGGGAAAAGGGCTACTCGGTCCTGGACCGGGACGCCGTAGCCCCGGAGAACCGGCTGGAAACCATGCGTAAGGTCATGACCTGCGACACCTTCCTCTGCAGTTCCAACGCCATAAGCGAAGACGGCCAGCTGGTAAACATTGACGGTTTTGGAAACCGGGTAGCGGCCATGATCTTCGGCCCCAAGCAGGTAATTTTGGTGGCGGGGATGAACAAGGTGGTTAAAACCCTCGAAGACGCTTATACCAGGACCAGGACCATCGCCGCCCCCATGAATGCCCAGCGTTTCCCCCAGAAAAAAACCCCCTGCCTGGAAACCGGAAGCTGCGCCAACTGTAATTCACCGGATTCAATTTGTACGTTTATCGTTGCCACAAGACTCTGCAATCCCCCGGGAAGGATCAAGGTGATCCTCATCGGCAAAGATCTGGGACTCTAAGCGGCGGAGATAAAAAAACCGGGACCCGCAGCTTATCACCGCAGGTCCCGGTTCTTACCTTTTTTTACTTTCCTTGAATTTGGATAACCCGTTTCTTGGCCTCCGCCATCTTCTTAATTTCCAGGCTGAGGAGCCCGTTTTTGAAATTGGCAGCAATGGCATCCAAGTCGGCGTTTTCCGGCAGCTTGAAGGACCGGCTGAAGGAAGCGCTCCGGCGTTCCCGGATGAAATACCGCTCTTCACCTTCTTTCCCGTCTTTGGAGGGGGATACATCCCGTTCAGCCTTCTCTTCCTTTTTCGTTCCAATGGTCAGAACACCGCCATCCACATGAACTTCGATGTTCTTCTCGTCATAGCCCGGAAGTTCCGCTTCCAGCACATAGGCGTCGCCGGTTTCCCGGACATCCACCGCCGGTTCCCGGGAATAGGAAGCCGGAGTCAGGGGGGATTCCCCGAAGAAGGATTCCATATACCGGTCAAAATCGTTCAGGGCCTTCTCAATAGTAACAGGGCGATACAGGGTTACAGCTTTCATAATTTATACTCCTTAAAAATTAATTTGTTTTTTCCGGCGCTACGCGCTTTTTGTGGTTTCCCACACCTATATATAAGCAAGGTCCGTGCCAACTTTTTGCAATAAAAACAAGTATTTTTATAAATTTTATATTTCTATACATTATAAGGAATTAAGAATGAACCCCGGGTATGCAAAAACTCAGTATTCGCCAAAAAGGATGTTCCGGAAACTATCATATTTTATAAATGTGTCATTATTACCCATATGGGTCATTTTGGTATTTCGGCTAGGTCAAAAAGAAACAAATAAGAGAATAACCATACCCCGATCGCTCTGTGCACTTGACCAAAAAAAAACCGCAAGGTCGAAGAAGGCGAAGAAGGTGAAGAAAAAACTACGGGGAAATACCATAAAGTCTCATGGTTTCCCCCTCTTCGACTTCGTTGACCTTGCGGTTAGAAATTTCTTTATGATAGGTAATCATAATTGATTTGTAGGTCAAGTTTAGCCGTTCTGCGGCGGGGTTGCTTGATTTTTTATGACTATACTATTACAATGTACGTATATTATGTGATAGGAGCTAGTTATGAGCCAGGTAGTACTTAGTATTCGTATGGATGAAGATATTAAACGGCGTTTTGATTTTTTTTGCGCCGATGCAGGGATGAACGCCACCGTGGCGGTCAATATGTTTGCTCGGGCAGTGTTACGGGAAAAGCAGATCCCCTTCAAGATTACCGGTAACGATGACCCCTTCTACGGCGCGAAAAATCAGGCCATCCTTGCAAAATCTATAGAAGACCTGGAAGCAGGGAGGGGACTGATCGAAAAAACCTGGGAAGAGTTAGAGGCCATGGAACGTGAGTAAAAGAGTAATTTTCCAGGCCGCCGCATGGGAGGAATACCAACGCTGGCAAAACCAGGACCGGAAGACTATAAAACGAATTAACCAACTCCTCAAGGATATCGAAAGAAACGAAAATGAAGGCATAGGCAAGCCGGAACCGCTAAAACACAAACCCGGTTACTGGAGCCGCAGAATTGATGATACTAATCGCCTGGTTTACCGTATCGTAAATGACTCAATCGAAATAGCCCAATGCCGTTTCCACTATGACGACTAAGGGCATTCCCCCTATCCCTGCTGCACATCATACTCCGCCCAGCGCACCCGGCCTGCCTGAACCGTATCCCGGAGCCGCTTTTCCTGCTCGTTCAGATTTTTCCCAACGCCGCTTTTAACTTCCAGAAAAATTACCTCGGTAATGTTTTTTTCGTTCATCCCCCGGAACACGATAAAATCTACCGGCTTCCCCACAAAGCGGCAATCCCCGGGATCAAAGGGAAAGTCCGGCAAAAGCGGCGCTATCTGTTCAGAAACGAGACCCCCAAGC
Source organism: Treponema primitia (assembly GCF_046533075.1). Taxonomy (GTDB): domain Bacteria; phylum Spirochaetota; class Spirochaetia; order Treponematales; family Breznakiellaceae; genus Termitinema; species Termitinema primitia_B. Next base: position 6,094 of record NZ_JAJQRB010000036.1, read on the forward strand.
ACCGCCCGTGACGCCTTAAGCCGGGCCTTTACAATGTCCTGCAGCTTATGCCCTTCCCAATCCGCCCGTTCCTGCCGCCTCCCCTGGCTAAGTCCCATGCGGCGGCCTATAAGAAGGAAGAACAGACAGAACAGAACAACTACACAGAGAAGGATGATCGTTTTTATCTCCGGGTTTTCCATTTTATTTCTCCAATAGATGTACCTTTACATCGGGTCCTTCAATTAAATCACTATCCATATTTCTGATATTAGTATAATCAACAACTGCGCAACATGTAATAAATGATGGTCCCGCAACTCTAAAATTTCTAATCTTTTCCTAAAACCTCTTGACAAATTTATATGTTTCTATGTAAAGTAACATATGAGTGTTTCTGTATACAGAAACACCTCAAGGAGACTTTATGCTCTATAGACCCAGTCCGGAAGAAGCCGCCTCCCTTGCCGGGGATTTCAAGTCCATCCCCATATCGCTAACCCTGCCTGCGGGGGGGCATACTCCGGTGGAGACCTTCCGGATCCTCAAGAACCTGAGCCGCCAGTGCTTTATCCTGGAAAGCCTGGAAGACCCCAACCGGCACGGCCGCTATACCTTTCTGGGCTATGATCCCAAACTGGAGATTTCCTGTACCAATGGCGCCCTCAGCATAAAAAACGGGACCCATATCAATATGACCGTTAAAAATCCCGGCGTGAATATCAATCAAATAATAGAAGAAAACAGAAGTCCCGAGCTTCCCTACCTTCCCCCGTTTACCGGAGGCTTGGTGGGGTACTTTTCCTACGACTATATCAAGTACAGCGAGCCGGGACTGAAGCTTGACGCCGATGATCAGGAACATTTTAAGGATGTGGACCTCATGCTCTTCGACAAGGTTGTGGCCTACGATCATCTGGAAGAGAAAATCATCCTTATGGTGAATATCAAAGCCGATGCGGCGAAGGAAAACTACAACCGGGCGGTGACGGAACTGGAAAAGTTGGCCCGGATCATCGAAAGCGGAACCCCTGCGGAAATGAAGCCCCTCAAGATCACCTCTCCCTTCCGGCCCCTTTTTGACGAGGCGCAGTATTGCTCCATGGTCCGGCGGGCCAAGGATTATATCAAGGAGGGGGATATTTTCCAGATGGTACTTTCAAACCGGCTGGAGGCCGATGTAGAGGGCAGTCTCTTTGACACCTACCGGATACTCCGGGAGCGGAACCCTTCGCCCTATATGTTTTACTTTTCCAGCGACGACATTGAAATTGCCGGCGCCTCTCCGGAAACCTTAGTAAAGCTGCTCAAGGGCGAGCTCCTCACCTTTCCTCTGGCAGGTACCCGTCCCCGGGGCAAGACCGAAGACGAGGATACGGCCTTAGAGCGGGAACTTCTTACGGATCCCAAGGAACTGGCGGAACACAATATGCTGGTGGACCTTGGCCGGAACGATCTGGGGAAGATCAGCCGCTTCGGATCGGTGATGCTGGAACGCTATCTTTCGGTAGAAAAGTTTTCCCACGTGATGCATCTGGGCTCCACCGTACGGAGTCTTATCCGGGAGGGCAAGACCGGGACCGATGCGGTGGAGGCGGTACTGCCCGCAGGAACCCTGTCGGGGGCGCCGAAGATAAGGGCCTGCGAGATCATCAACGAGCTGGAAAACAACAAGCGGGGTATCTACGGCGGGGCCATAGGCTACCTGGCCTTTAACGGGGATATGGACACCTGTATCGCCATACGGATCGCCTTTAAGAAAAATGGCAAGGTCTTTGTCCGGTCCGGGGCAGGTATTGTGGCGGACAGCGTTCCTGAAAAGGAATACCAGGAATGCAAAAACAAAATGCAGGGTGTGCTGAATGCCCTGGAGGAAGCCCAGTCATTGGCGGTAAGGGAGCATAAAAAGTGATTTTACTCATCGACAACTACGATAGTTTTTCCTACAATCTCTACCAGCTCATCGGCGGCCTCAATCCCGACATCCGGGTGATCCGGAATGACGAAATGACCGTGGCGGACATTGTGGTCCTCCGTCCAAGCCACATCGTAATCTCCCCCGGTCCCGGCCGGCCCGCCGATGCCGGCATCTGCGAAAAGCTGATCGCCGCCCTGGCCGCGCAGATCCCCATCCTTGGGGTGTGCCTGGGTCATCAGGCTGTCTGCGAAGTGTTCGGCGCTACCGTAAGCTACGCAAAAACTCTGATGCATGGCAAGTCTTCGATGATCAAGGTGGATACCGGGAGCCCCCTCTTTGCAGGCATGAACGAAACTATACAGGGCGCCCGTTACCATTCCCTGGCCGCAAGGGACAATACCATTCCTGCGGATCTAAAAATTATCGCCGCCGCCGATGACGGAGAAGTTATGGCGGTACAGCACCGGGAATATCCGGTCTACGGTGTACAGTTCCACCCCGAATCTATTTTAACCCCCGATGGGAAACGGATACTTATCAACTTTTTAGGAGTTCACCATGATTAAGGAAGCTATTATAAAAGCGGCGAGCCGGGAAAACCTGAACTACGAAATGGCCGAGGCGGTGATGGACGAGATCATGGGCGGTAAGGCCAGCGATATCCAGATGGCGGCCTACCTTGCCGCAATGGCGGTAAAGGGCGAGACCATCGAAGAGATCACCGCCTCCGCCGCGGGTATGCGGAAGCACTGTATCCGCATCCTCCACGATATGGATGTTCTGGAAATCGTAGGAACCGGCGGGGACCGGTCTAATTCCTTCAATATAAGTACCACATCTTCTCTGGTAATTTCCGCTGCGGGTATCCCGGTGGCAAAGCACGGTAACCGGGCGGCTTCCAGTAAGTCCGGCGCAGCGGATGTGTTGGAAGCCCTGGGTGTGGACATCACCGTTTCCCCGGACCGGAGCCTCCATCTGCTCAAAACCATCGGCCTCTGTTTCCTCTTTGCCCAGAACTATCACCTTTCCATGAAGTACGTAGCTCCGGTACGGAAGGAGCTTGGTATCAGAACTATTTTCAATATCCTGGGTCCCCTGGTTAATCCGGCGGGGGCGAACATGGAACTCCTGGGGGTCTACGATCAGGATCTTACTGAGCCCATGGCCCGGGTACTTTCAAACCTGGGTGTAAAGAGCGCACTGGTGGTGTACGGCCAGGACGGGCTGGACGAAATTTCCATGAGCGCCCCTACTTCGGTCTGCGAAGTACGAAGCGGAGTTTTCAAGTCCTACGTCATCGAACCGGAGCAATTCGGTTTTAGGCGCTGTAACAAGGAAGATCTGGTGGGGGGAACTCCGGCGGAAAACGCCGCCATAAGCCGGGCTATCCTTTCCGGCGAGAAGGGACCCAAGCGTGACGCGGTGCTCCTCAACTCCGCTGCGGCCATCCACATCGCCAAACCGGAGTTTTCCATAGCCGATGCTATCGGTATCGCTAAAGAAACTATCGACAGCGGCAAGGCGCTAAACCAGTTGGAACAGTTTATCAGCCTTTCTAAAGTGGTCGAAGTGCCGGAGCTTAGTGTATGATTCTGGATGATATCGCGGCAAGTACCCGTATACGGGTGGAAAAAGCAAAGGCTACGCGATCCCCGGAACAGGTGCGGGACGCAGCCATGACCCAGACTGGTCTGAACCGGGAAGGGGAGGGTAAACAACTCCCGCTCTTCGAACAGGCCCTGGCCGTACCGGGCTTGTCTTTTATCTGTGAGGTCAAGAAGGCTTCTCCCTCCAAGGGAATTATCGCCAAAGATACACCCGGCGCGCCGGGTTTCCCCTACCTTGAAATAGCCAAGGATTACGAGGCTGCCGGAGCTTCGGCTATTTCGGTACTCACCGAGCCGGAATATTTCTTAGGCAGCGACGGGTATCTGCGGGAGATCGCCGCTGCGGTACAGGTCCCGGTATTACGTAAGGATTTTATTATTGATACGTATCAGATTTACGAAGCTAAACTCCTGGGCGCTTCTGCAGTACTGCTAATTTGTGCCCTCTTGGACACAAAAACTATCGGCAGCTATATTAAGACAGCGGATACTCTTGGTCTTGCCGCTCTCGTGGAGGTTCATAACGAAGATGAAGTCCGGTCCGCCCTGGACGCCGGCGCCAGGATAGTGGGGATAAACAACCGGGACCTTAAAACCTTCACCGTGGATCTTGCAACCACAACAAGGCTGCGGAAATTTGTTCCCGCGGGGATACTCACGGTGTCCGAAAGCGGCATACGCGGGCCGGAGGATATACGGGTTTTAACCGCGGAAACGAAAATCGATGCGGTGCTGATCGGGGAGACCCTTATGCGGGCAGCGGATAAGAGGGAATATTTACAGGAACTTCGCGGGAGACTTCGTTGAAAGCAGCGGACTGCGGGTTGGGCAGGATGAAGATAAAAATTTGCGGGCTTTTCCGGGATGACGATATTAGTTTTGCTAACGAGGCCGGGCCGGATTATATCGGCTTTGTATTTGCCAAAAGCAAGCGCCGGATTTCCCCGGAATGTGCGGCACGTTTGAGGGCACGATTGAGACACGATATTGTACCGGTTGGGGTGTTCGTGAACGCTCCTCCGGAAGAAATCGCCGCCCTTTACCGGGATGGGGTTATCGGTATCGCCCAGCTCCACGGAGACGAGAGCCGGGAATATATAGCGGAGCTTAAGGAGCTTACTGCGTCGGTCAGTTCCGTCCCTGTTCCGGTGATTAAAGCAGTGCAGACGGAGAGCCGGGAGGATATTCTGGGCGCGGTGAGCAGCGGGGCGGATTATCTCCTGCTGGATCATGGGACGGGAGGGACCGGGAAATGCTTTGACTGGACTTTGTTGGAGGATGGTGATTTTTTGAATGGATTGCCCGTCCCCTGCTTCCTTGCGGGGGGCGTTAATGTGCATAATATAGAAGAGGCCCTGCGGTTTAAGCCCCTTGGGATCGATGTTTCCAGCGGCGCGGAGACCGGATCGGTTAAGGACCGGGACAAGATGATACAGCTTGTACAGAAAGTGAGGAATTGGAAATGAGCGACTTGCAAGGAAGTTTCCCGCGTAAGGGCAGATTTGGTGATTATGGCGGGCAATACATTCCGGAAACCCTGATGAACGAGATCATCAATCTGGAGAAGGCCTACAACCATTATAAGGATGACCCGGCGTTTAATGCGGAGCTTACGGATCTGTTGAATAACTATGCGGGGCGGCCTTCGTTGTTATACTACGCAGAAAAAATGAGCGCCGATTTGGGCGGGGCAAAGATTTACCTTAAGCGGGAAGACCTGAACCACACGGGGTCCCACAAGATCAATAACGTTCTCGGGCAGGTGCTGCTGGCAAAGAAGATGGGTAAGACCCGGATCATTGCCGAAACCGGGGCCGGTCAGCACGGAGTTGCCGCAGCCACCGCCGCGGCGCTCCTGGGCCTGGAATGTGAGATCTTTATGGGCAAGGAAGATACGGAACGCCAGGCCCTGAATGTGTACCGCATGGAACTTCTCGGCGCCAAGGTCAACGCGGTTACTTCCGGTACCCAAACCCTGAAGGATGCGGTGAACGAGACCATGCGGGAATGGGTCGGCCGGGTTTCAGATACCCACTATGTGCTGGGTTCCGTCATGGGGCCCCATCCCTTTCCAACCATAGTACGGGACTTCCAGAGCGTTATCAGCAGGGAAGCCCGGGAACAGATCCTGAAACGGGAGGGGAAACTTCCCGCCGCGGTGATCGCCTGTGTGGGCGGGGGCAGCAACGCCATGGGTATGTTCTACCACTTTATTCCTGACAGCACAGTAAAACTGATAGGCTGCGAGGCTGCCGGCTTAGGGGTGGATACGGAAAAACATGCGGCCACCATTGCCAAGGGAAGCGTAGGCATATTCCACGGCATGAAGTCCTATTTCTGTCAAAATGATGAAGGACAAATCGCCCCGGTCTATTCGATTTCCGCCGGGTTGGACTACCCCGGTATCGGACCGGAACACGCAAACCTCCACGATACCGGCCGCGCCCAGTACGTACCGGTAAGCGACGAAGAGGCGGTGTCCGCCTTTGAATACCTGGCCCGAAGCGAGGGGATCATCTGCGCCATCGAAAGCGCCCACGCGGTAGCCCACGCAAGGATCCTGGCGCCGAAAATGGGTAAGGATGACAGTATTATTATCTGCCTCTCCGGTCGAGGAGACAAAGACGTGGCCGCCATCGCGCGGTACCGGGGGAACAATATTCATGAGTAATATCAACAGGGCTTTTCAAAACAAGAGCGCATTTATCGGTTTTGTCACCGGCGGCGATCCCAGCATCGAAAAATCCGAAGAGTTTATCCTGGAGATGATCCGGGCCGGCGCGGACCTGGTGGAAATCGGCATCCCCTTTTCAGACCCCATCGCCGAAGGCCCGGTGATCCAGGAGGCTAATATCCGCGCCCTTTCTGCGGGGGCAACGGTAGAAAAACTATTCGGCCTGGTAAAGAGCCTGCGCGCCAAAACCGAAGTCCCCTTAGTTTTTCTCACCTACCTGAATCCGGTTTTCCATTACGGCTACGATGCTTTTTTTAAACGAAGCCGGGATGTTGGCCTGGACGGCATCATCATCCCCGACCTTCCCTTTGAAGAACAGGCCGAAGTTCGGGAGGCCGCTGTAAAATACGGCATAGATATTATTTCCCTTATCGCTCCTACATCCCGGTCACGGATACAGGAAATCGCTAAGGCCGCTACGGGCTTCATCTACCTGGTATCTTCCATGGGTGTTACCGGGGTACGCAGCGAAATACGAACCGATCTTGGTTCCATTGTTGCCGCAGTCAGGGACGTTACCAAGGTTCCGGCGGCGGTGGGGTTCGGTATCCATACCCCGGCCCAGGCTTCTCAAATCGGGAAGATTGCCGATGGGGTCATTGTGGGAAGCGCCATTGTCAAGATCATCGCCGAACATGGAGGCGATGCGGGGAAGTATCTCTACGAATATGTGAAAGCGATGAAGGCAGCTATCGGGCAATGAAAAGCCGGAAAAATGTATTTTCTATTGAATAAAATATTAGCCTATGGTATATTAATATTATGGTGTTGTTTTTAGGGAAAAAATGGCCCAGTCTCGTTTTAGGGACCTATCTTACCTTTGCTATAATGGGAATATTTACCTTTGCAGCGGTAGATACTCTCCGTTCCGGTGATTTTTGTGAGGCTAAATCGGGTTTGGGCGAGTTTTCCGCGCTCGTAGACCATACCGTTGATTGTCTGGCCGAAGACACGATTGTAATAAGCAAGTCCCGCGGGAACTCCTTTTTTCAATTACGTAATGTATCGCTGCGTGTCCTGATGCCACTGGGGACGAAAGACGCCAGAGCCGTTCTTTCGCTATCCCTTTTAAAGGCACTCGAAAAAACACGTTGTCTCAATATAAAAGATACCCTTCATTTGAAACTCCGAATCTGATACCCCTTTCCTCCCGGTCATTAATTTTTTCTCGCTTTACCGTCTTCGCGGTAGGACCCGTGTTAGAAAGGAGTATAATTATGTTATTAAATGACGTTTTTGATAAACAATCAATAAAATTGAATCTTGAAAGTAAAACCAAAGAGACAATTTTTACAGAACTTGTCGACACAATAGCGGATGTTCACCATGAATTGAATAGGGATGAAATGCTTGCCGTGGTACGGGAGCGTGAAAACAAAATGAATACCTCCGTAGCCTCCGGTATTGCGGTGCCCCACGGCTATTATCCGGGGGCCGGTGTTGTTGGAGCCATAGGTATTTCACCGGCAGGTATAGATTACGATGCGCCGGATCATAAACCGGTTCATGTTATTTTTTTGATTATAATGGGCGAAACATACCGCGAAAAGCATTTACATGTTTTAAGCCGGATTTTGTCTATAATCAAATCCGGAGCACTTCCCCATATACTGGCAACCAAGGGACCCCAGGAGGTGTACGAGATTTTATCCCGGTTTAATTAGGACTATTGGAAAAACATAGTATGCTTCGGCGGTAGTAATAGAATATCAAAAAAAATAATCAAGAGGGGGTGGGGGGCTTAAAACAATAATGCCCCTCACCTCTTTAATGATGAATGTCAAACCGCTCCCTTGAAAAGATTCTAAAATTGCCTTACACTATTCTTAATCCTTCGGTAAAGGGCAGTTATGGCTGATACCCAATATAACCTAGTAGAAACTATACTCCTCGAAAACATTGATAAGCCCGATACGCTTTTCGTGTTTCCTACGGATATTGCAGTAAACCATTGGGCGGATCATCTCCTGAGCCTTCGGGGAGGCGGTACGCTTGCCATGGAACGGTTTACCGCCTGGGATACTTTTAAACAGGAGTCCATACGGGCGCAGAAGCAGGATAAGAAAAGTGTACCCGCAGTTTTGCGGAAGATCTTTGTAAGCCGTCTTGTTCGGGAAAACACGGAAAATTGCGGGGCCGGAAAGGCGCCCCTGTTCAGCTCCCTCCTGCCTCCAAAATATGCCTATGCCGGGGGCGCCTTTGTTTCCTGGCTTACAGGGATACTGCCCCAGCTGGGTTCGTGGTTTGAAAAAACTGCCGGACTTCTCCCGGCGCTTATGAACGAAAAAAACGGTATCCTTGCGGGGGAAAGCCTTGCAGGCGATGACCGTGACCTCTATACGCTGGCTTCCCGGTATCAGCAGTTTCTCGATGAACATGGGCTCTTTGAACCCGCCTGGGAGAAGCCGCCCTTTGAAGATACGGGGAAGACCTGCTTCATCTTTTTTCCCGAGTCCCTGATGGATTACAGTGAATATGCGGAGCTTCTGGAAAACACCGGCCATGTTAAGCCGGTACGGATTTCCGGCGCCGGCGCCGCGGCTAAACCCTATAAAACATTTTTCTACACCAATTCCCGCAGCGAAATTACCGAAGCTGCCCTGTATATCAGGGCGCTCCATGAAAACCAGGGAGTCCCCTTTGAATCAATGGTGGTGAGCATCTCCGATGAGTCAAGCTACGAACCCTATGTGCTTCGGGAATTTGCCAACCGGAACATTCCCTTTGTACGCCGGCAGGGGAAACCGCTGGCTTCCTACCCTGCGGGTCAGCTCTTTACTGCCATTGCGGATTGCGCTTCCCGGGATTTTGCCTTTGATGCGCTTACGGGGCTTCTGTTGAATAGTCATCTCCCCTGGAAGGACAGGGAAGTTATTAATCAGCTCATAGATTTTGGGATCAGGAACAACTGTATTACTTCCTGGAAAGAAACTGATGAACAAGGAAGTGTTGGAAGGGAGATCCATGTATGGGAGGATGCTTTTAAATCCCCCATGGGGAACAGGGAGGAGCGCGCCCGGTCGTTTTACGAAATTCTCAAAACCGATATAGAAAAATTATGCCGCGCCCCTTCTTTCGAAGATATACGAACCCGTTACTTTATATTCCGGGAAAAATTTCTCAACATGGGTGAATGTCTCCCCGAAACGGATTTAATCCTGTCCCGGTGTATATCAGAACTGTTGTCCCTGATAGAAATTGAAAAATCCTTTCAGGACCTTGCCGTTCCTGATCCCTATACATTTTTTACCGAATACCTTCAAGAGAAAAACTATCTTCCCCAGCAGTATTCATCCGGGGTGAGCATACTTCCTTACCGGACCGCAGCGCCGGCGCCCTTTGAGTGCCATATCATTCTTGGCTCAACCCAGAACAGTCTTTCGGCGGTTTTTTCACGGCTTGGGTTCCTGTCCCGGGCAAAACGGGAGGAACTCGGCCTGCAGGACGATGATGCCTCCGAGGCGTTTATCAACCTGCATAAGTTGAATTCCCGTCTCCCTGCGGCCTTCTTCTGTGCCCAGGAAACCTTTTCCGGTTATGCCATCCCCCACAGTCTCCTTAGGGTTACGGAAAAACCCCGTATGCGCTATGGCGCCGATGATACGGAAGCCTTTGCGGAGGATCTTTTTGAAGCCGAGCAGGGATTGTACCGATCCCTGCAAGCCGCGGCATCTGTACCGTATTTCCCGAGCCGGCTCCATAGGGGGCAGCTGCAGGGGTTTAACGCCTGGGCTGCCAGGAGAAACAGGAATGGTGATGAGGAAAGATGGAAGGCGGACCCGGCGCTGCTGAATCTTATCAGAGAACGGTATTGCTACAGCGGGGATTTTCCGGGAAAATTCAGTGTCTCCGCATCGTCTCTGGAACCGTACTATAACTGCGCTCTGCAATGGCTCTTTCAGAGAGTTCTTGTCCTTGAAAATGTACGCATTGAAACAAGTTTGATGGCCGAAAATATCATGGGTTCCGTGTACCATGCGGTGCTGAACTGGTTTTTTACGGCGGTAAAAAAAGACGGAGCCGTGCTTTCCCCGCTTCAAAACGGCGCCCTTCCGCAGGATTACGGTGTTTTGCTTACGGAATGTGTTGAAACCATACTGAAGGGGCTTCCCGCATTGCTGCCGGGTAAACAACCGGAGATGAGCGCCCTTACGGTACGGCTGATCCGCGCAGAGAAAAAAAATATCCGGGCAAAGCTTGAAACACTGCTCATCGCCTTTCTTTCTTACTTTGGAGGGTATCGTGTCCTGGGAAGCGAAACATCCTGGAAACTAGAGAAGGATTCCTTTTATCTTAACGGTAAAGTGGATTGTATGCTTGAGGATATTTGCAGCGAAGTTCCCCGCGCAGTAATTGTGGATTTCAAGCTGTACTATATGCCGGATTGGGATTCCTGTACCGCCTCCGGAGATGAGGGGCTTACGAATTTTCAGCTTCCCCTGTATATGACCCTGGCGGAAGAGAAGGGCGGGAAACCGGTAAACACGGCGCTCTTTTTCAGCATCCTGCAGGCTAAGCCCCAGGTAATATTCGGCGTTGTAACGGACAGAGAAACCGGAAAGTCCCTGCCGAAAGATCCTGTGGCGGATGACCAATTTCAGCTCATAATGGAGGAATTCCGGGAAAAGACGGAACGATACGCTGCGGAAATCAGGGCCGGTAATTTTTCTACCATCAGTAACAGTTTTAAAAAATGCGCCGCCTGTGACTATCATCCCGTGTGCCGTACAAGTTATACGGTAGATAGAGAATCGAACCTGTTACATTGGGGCGTTAACAATGGGTGATGCAAAAACAAAGCCGGAACTCAATGCTGAACAGCGGGCGGCGGCCTATTGCAAAGAAAATGCCGTGGTTGCCGCAGGGGCCGGATCGGGGAAGACCTCCGTACTGGCGAGTCGTTTTGCCTATCTCCTGACCCAAAAGGGGTACCGGGTTGATCAGATCCTCACCCTCACCTTTACGAAAAAGGCCGCTGCAGAAATGTACCAGCGTATCTACAATACCCTGAGCGAAATTGCCGCGAATGATCCGGGGCCCGGGGGCGAAAAAGCGCGGGATGGTATCAAAGATTTTATCCGGGCCAGGATACAAACCCTGGATTCCTACGCTGTTTCTATTGTCAAGCAGGCCGCATCCCGGTACGGCATACGCCCGGATTTTACCAATGATAATGAACGGTGCCGCGCCATTGCAGAGGAGGTCTCCCTTCCGTTCTTAATTGCCCACCGGCATCATCCGGCTGTGGAAAGATTGTATCCCCAAAAAAGCCCTTCCGGTATTGCGGGGGATATTTTTGCGGCGGCAATTTTTAATTACAGTTATATTGACGAGCCCCATGCCTTTATCGGGGATGTCAAGAAGCAATTCAGTATAATATGTGCGGAATGGAAAAAGCTGAGTTCTGCGATAACAGCGCTGCTGAAACAACTTGCGGATATCCTTTCGCAAAATGGCGGGGACAAGCTGCTGCCCGATCTGGTCCCCCTGATGGCTCAATTTAGCTCCGGCAAGATTACGTTTCCCGGCGAAGAGGAAATCCGCAGTTTTTTTGATTCCCTGCTGCCCCTTTCAGACCTCGAATGTATTGCCGGAGCGGAATCCCATCCGGTTAGGGCTGCGGTACTGGAAATCCTCACCTACATGGGTGAATTGTACGCCCTTGACCTCCGAAAGGGTAAACGGAGTGATAATCCGGCCAAGGACTTAATAAAGCAGTTTCGGAACTCTTTGTTTGGCGCCTTTTCATCCCTGGCGGTTTTTTGTATGCAGGCGGGGTTTATCCTTTCCGTTATGTTTCTTTTGGACTCCCTGCAGGAATTGTATCTTGATAAAAAACGGGCGGAGGGGGTTCTTACCTTTACCGATGTGGCCCGGCTGGCAAGAACCATACTAAGGGATCATCCTGATATCAGGAAAAGCGAGAAGAAAGCCTTTGAGGCAATTATGATCGATGAATTTCAGGATAACAATGAGCTGCAGAAGGAATTACTTTTCCTGCTTGCGGAACATCCTGACCGGATGGATACAAGCATTCCCCCTCCGGATGAACTTGAACCGGGCAAACTCTTTTTTGTGGGTGATGAAAAACAGTCTATCTACCGTTTCCGAGGGGCCGATGTTTCGGTGTTCAGAAAATTAAAGGATGAATTAGCCGCCGGAGATCTTCCCCTTAAGATCAACTACCGGTCGGCGCCGGAACTTATCGGAGCCTTTAACGCCATCTTTGGGGGAAGCCAATACGATCCCATGGGCGAGAAGCCGCCGGCGGAATTCGCCTCGGTCTTTGCCTCCGGCCTGCCGCTGCCGCTTTATGAAGCTGCGTACAGTCCCCTGCAGGCGGGCAGCGCCAATGAGGGGAAGTTTACCCTATGCGTCCTCAACACCAGTGATGAGCCGGATGATGATACAAGTGATGCGGACCAGCTTAGCCCCCTTGAAAACGAAGCCCGCTTTACCGCAGAGCGTATACAAAAACTGTTGACGGAAAGGGACGCAAACGGCGGCCCAATCCATAGGCCCGATGATATTGCCATCCTTTTCCGTACCCACAGTCCGCAGCATTTGTTTGAGAAGCACCTGCGGCTGCTGAATATCCCCTACGCCAGTGAAGCTATTAATGGCTTTTTTTACGGCGGCCCGATCAATGATTTAATGTCGGTACTCCGTCTCGCCGCATATCCCCTGGATACCGAAGCCTATGCGGTGATGCTCCGCTCCCCCTTTGTGGGACTTTCCCTGCAGAGCCTCGCCGTCTGTCTTGCGGCTATGAACAGCGGCCCCGCCAAAACCCCCTTCTCCGATGATGCCCTTTCACAGCTCCCGGAACTGGAACAGGCCCGGTTCCTCCATGGCCGCACTTTATATGAACGCATCCGCGGCAGGACGTCGGAGAGCACCCTGGCGGAGATGGTGAGCGAGTTATGGTACGCCGAAGGGTACCGCTACGAGACCGAGTGGAATCCCCAAACCGTAGTTTACCGGGAATTGTACGACTACCTGTTCCACCTTGCCGCCAAGGCCGATGAGGATGGCTTGGGTCTTGCCAGTTTTACGGATACGATACAAACTCTGCGTGAGAACGATGGCGGCCTGGAAGAAATTGACATTCCTCTGGAACGCCCCGGGGCGGTACGCCTTATGACGATCCATAAAAGCAAGGGCCTTGAATTTCCCGTAGTATTCCTTTGCTGCTGCGGCAGCCATGGCAGAAGGGGCGGCGGTTCCGCTGATGTGTATGACGCCGGGCCGGGCGGTATATCTTTTAACCCCCCCATGCCCCCTGAATGTTTTGGTATATCCGGTGTTAAGAGAAACTTTTTCTACGAACAGTCTTCCGGAGAGGAAAGACGGAAACAAACAGCGGAACTGCGGCGCCTCCTCTATGTTGCCATGACCAGGGCGGAGCGGGAATTGTACCTTACGGGCAGCCTTGATCTTGGGGAGGATGAAAACGAGGTGGGGGATCTTTCCCTCCGGTTGAAAGCCTTTGTTGATGGAAAGCGGGCGAATAGTGATACGGCGGATCGTATCGCCGGGGACACCATCCTGGATAACGATACTTTTTTCGGCCTGTTTCTTCCGGCCCTTGCGGATCATATTCCCCCGGAGGGGCTTCAAACAATGCCGTCCTTCTTTAGCCTTGAATCAATTCCGGTGTATACCGATACGCCGGTGAACAGTCCGGGTCAACAGGGCGCGGTATTTTACAATGACCGCAGGGGTCTTGCCGGTTTCCTTAAGGAGGCGGCGCCCTATTATGACAAAATAAAGGAAGAAAATAGTATTACTACTCCGGTAATCGAAAACAATCACCGGACTCCCACGTCATTCCACGTTGAAACCGATTCTGCCCGGTTTAGTTATACTATTGACAAGGGTAATTCCGGAAAAGCGGCTGCTGAAATATTCGCTAGGGTTGACGATATCCTCAAACGCTTTGCTGCGAAAGGCAAAGCCGCCGGCCTTGATCCCGGGGCGGAGGCATTTACCCCGGCTGACTTCGGGACTATTGCCCACGCCTGTGTGGACGCCCTGATGAATCATGAGACGCCGGCTATACCCGCCAAGCTTGGGGGCCCCCTTTCCCCCCAGGAAGCGGACACCCTGCTTTCTGCGGGACTTGAACTGGCAAAACGGTTTCTGGAATCACCCCTGGGACAGTCGGCCCTAAGCGCGCCTTTACGGAAAAGCGAATGTCGCTTCCGCAGCCTCTACGGCGCACCCGAGAGCACTGCGCACACCGGGTGTTCTACGCACACCTTCATTAATGGAACCATTGACCTTCTCTTTGAGGATGACAGGGCTGTTTATGTGGTTGACTTTAAGACCGACAGCATTGAGGAGCCCGGGGAACATCTGGCTCAGATGGCCTTCTACTACCGGGCGGCCATGGATCTCCTGGGTAGGCCCCACGGCAAGGACTGCAAGTTGTGGCTGTACTATCTCCGTACCGGTCATGCGGTGGACATGACGGATGCAGCGAAGGACTGCCCGCTTCCGGTGTAGCGAACCACAAGGCGCAAAAGGGAAGAAAAAAATATGGTTTAATGCTCCCGGTTTTCCCGTCTTAATGTATTAACTCGATAAAATTCTCTATGCACTTCTTTGTCGTCTCTATAGTATACTGATTGTGTAACAAGGGGTACCCAAGCAAGCCCTATTTTTAACGTTACACTATAATGAGCGCTGCCCAACAGGGATATATCCCGGTAATATGATCCTCCGCCGGGTATATCTACCATTCCACCCAGTATTGTATCATTATTCGGGTAATAATCTCCCAGCATCATACCGAAACTTGCCTCAAAGGAAAATGCTTTAATCAAAGCCTGAATACCGGCCCTAAAAGAAAATGACGCCTGATAATCATCTTTAAATTTATGCATGTCAAAATTCGGCTGTAATTCAATACCAACAAAAGGAGCCAGCTCTGTAAATCCTCCGATAAAAAAGGGATATCTTAGATTGAAATCTATTGCAAAAAGCGAGAAAAAATTTGAATAATATTCATCTTCCTCATAAGTGGAAAGTTCATTAGTCCCGGATGATGAAAGCAGAACCGGAATATTGATGTTTATAAAGCTAAATGAAGCGTATTTAAAAAGCAATAGATAGTCGAAACCAAAGATTTGGTGCTGTAAGGAAACTTCAGATTCCAGCTCGGTAAAATTATTCCGTATCTTAATGTCATCAAAAATGATTCCATAATAGGGCATAGCTGCGAAAGTTATGCTATGATCATAATACTGTGTAGTACTTTCTCGATCATAGCTAATCCAATAGGGGGTAGCATGGATATTTATGCCTGATAACAGTAATACACCAATACAAACAAGCATTTTTCTCATCTCGGTTCTCCTTTTATTGAAAAATTCAATATAATTGTGGCAGTTCCCTTAATCATCAATCTAAAAATTCAACATAACTTTCGGTATCATACGTTGCTGAGATGTCTTCAGAATCAGTATAAATTTTATCTTCTGTACGAGAATGTATCCGGGTTTTAACATGACTGCCCGCATCATCCGCAGCCTTTATAATTTCCGTCCCACCATTTATATACGTAACGGTTTTGTTTGCATTGGGGTTCAAGGTGAATGAACCCGGCCTAAGAGTTACGGTAACGCGATGGGAAGATGAGTTTTTGTACTCCACGGATACCAGCGTAACCGGCTGTGTTTCGCCGCAGCCGGTTAGAAACAGCGGCAGGAAACAGCCAAGAATAATAGCGGCCGCGGCAGCCGCATGTTTAAATTTGCGATCCCGTAGGATCAATATTGTTTTATACATAATACCTCCTAACTGAACAAATAATAAAACGTTTATGCCAACCGCTCCTGAAGCGGTAATGGCCAATGCTTGCATCTTCAGTGAATAATGGGGGGGGATAACGATACTGCGGTAGCAATAGTGTTGTCAGTGGCTGCTTTCGGAGCGGAGAGTTTCATGTGGTCTCCTTTTGCATTGACAGTTTGGCCCCCTACTGAGACCGTTGGTCCAATGGCCTTTTTGACCAGCCATGGTATAGTATTACCGATTTAGGGGAGCATGTAAAGCCCCAGCCGCCGGTGCCGGGGCCTGGACTACTCCCGGTTACAAATCATCTGGAAAAAAGATCCCGACTTGTGATACACTACCCTTATATGGAATTAACGCAGGAATTTATCGATGGCCTAACGGTCAACGAAGTAAGCATCATGAAGGGTATTGCCGAGCGCCTGGGGGTAAACCTGGGGCAGGTTTCGGCGGTGGTCGGCCTTTTGGGGGAGGGGAGTACGGTTCCCTTTATCGCCCGGTACCGGAAAGAGCAGACCGGCACCCTGGACGAGGTCCAGGTTCGGGACGTGGATCACCTGTTTTCCAGCGGGAAAAACCTGGAAACCAGGCGGCTGGAGATTGTCCGGGGGATCTTTGACCAGGGAAAACTTACCGAATCCCTCTACGAAAATATAACCAAGGCGGCGACCTTAACGGAGCTTGAGGATATTTACCTCCCCTATAAACGGAAGAAGAAAACCCGGGGCATGGCCGCCATAGAAAAGGGCCTGGAACCCCTGGCCGACGCCATGTTGGAACTGAAAGACGCCGCTCTGGTACAAAAGGCGGCGGAGTTTATACGGGAAGATGCCGAAAACCCCGCCCTGTCGGTGGCCACCGCCGAAGAGGCGCTCCAGGGGGCCATGGACATTCTGGCCGAGCGGGCAGCCCAGGAGCCGGAAAACCGGGCGGCCGTCAAGAGCTTCTACGGGAAGGACGGGCGGATTATCGTCAAGGGTGTGGGGGACGAGGAGCTTAAGAAGACCTCCACCTACCAGATGTACTGGGATTATACGGAAAACCTGTCCCAGATAAAGAGCCACCGGGTATTGGCCATAAACCGGGGTGAACGGGAGGGGCTTCTGGAGGTGACCATCGACGTGGACGAAAACACCGCGGCGGAACTTTTGCAGCGGAAGTACCGTATCAATAACGATTACCATAAAACCGCCATTGAGGATGGGCTTAAACGGCTCCTCTCCCCGGCGGTTATCCGGGAGCTCCGGGGGGACCAGAGCGACACCGCGGACGATCACGGGATCTCCGTGTTCAGCCAGAACCTCAAGAACTTGCTGATGCAGCAGCCCATTAAGGGTACCCGGGTATTGGGCGTGGACCCGGGGATCAGGACCGGGACCAAGTGCGCCTTTCTGGATGATACGGGGAAGTATCTGGCCAATTTTGTTATTTACAACCACAAGGTCGAGGAGGCCAAGCGGCTCCTCCTGAGCGGTATCAAGAACTACGATGTGCAGCTTATCGCCGTGGGGAACGGGACGGGTTCCAAGGAGGTTCAGGAAGTTGTTACGGCGCTTATTGCCGAAAACAACCTGGATGTCCTCTACACCGTGGTGGACGAGGACGGCGCTTCGGTGTACTCCGCCAGCGACATTGCCCGGGAGGAATTCCCCGAGCTGGACCTGACGATCCGTGGGGCTATTTCGATTGGCCGACGTCTCCAGGACCCCCTGGCGGAACTGGTAAAGATCGACCCCAAGTCCATCGGGGTGGGGCTCTACCAGCACGACGTGAACCAGAAGAAGCTTTCCGAAACCCTGGACGAGGTGGTCTCTTCGGTGGTGAACAACGTTGGTGTGAACCTCAACACCGCCAGCGCTTCCCTGCTGCGCTACGTGTCGGGGATTAACGGCCCCCTGGCCAAGAAGATCGTCAAGTACCGGGACGAGAAGGGAAAGATCGCCAGCCGGGAAGAGCTTACCTCGGTGCCCGGCATGGGGCCGAAAAGCTTTGAACAATGCGCGGGGTTCCTCAAGATCCCCGAAAGCCCGGAAATTCTGGACAATACCTGGGTGCACCCGGAAAACTACGCCATAGCGCGGGTCATCAGAAACACTATTACTACCACCGGTAACCTTGCCGCCGGAGAAGCCAAGGCTCTGAAGGAGCAGTACAACGTGGGGGACACCACCATAAGCGATATTGTGGAGGAATTGAAAAAGCCCAACCGGGACCCCCGGGAAGGGTTCCCCAAACCCATCATGCAGAAGGGGGTGGTGACCTTCGAAGATCTCAGCGAAGGGATGATGATCACCGGGAAGATAAAAAACGTGGTTGACTTCGGGGCTTTTGTCGATTTAGGTATCAAAGAAACAGCGTTGGTGCATATTTCCGAACTGAGCGATCATTTTGTGAAGGACCCCATGGACGCGGTTAAGGTGGGGGATGTGCTGGAATTCCGCATCATCGGCCTGGACCGTGACCGCCGCCGGATCAGCCTGTCCCGGAAAAGCGATTCAGCCCAGCCGAAACAGGAACACGCCCAAGAGCGGGGGACAAAAGCCCCTCAAGCGGCGGGCGGCGAAGGAAAGAAAAAGCTTGTGGTGGTCAGGAAAGCAGGGGAGGCCGGAAACATCGGCCATGGTGGCGGTAACGGCGGTTCCGTAAGCGCCGGGTCCGGCAGGTCCGGGGGCGGGTCCGGCTACACGGGCGGCGGCGGTACGTTGCGTAATTCCAGGGACCGCAGTAACCCTGACGATGACGGCACCATGTACAACCCCTTTGCGGAGGCCCTGAAAAAAATGAAGGAAAAGAAATAAGGGAGGATAAGTAAAAAAGGTGCATATATCTGTAGTGCTGAATTCCATTATTGGATCAGCTTTGGTAATTATCCTCATCTTTGCTGATTATTTTCGGAAGTATAATACCGATGGTTTTCAGCGGAATGCTTTTTTCCACATCCTGCTGACTGCCATAGTAGCAATGCTGGCGGACTTTGTTTTCTATTCGCTCAACGGTGTTCCGGGAACGGTAGTCCGTTATGTGTTGTATGTTGATTTATTGATTTTCTTTATTTTTCAGATCGCCTCATTTTATTATGTTTTTATCTTTATTGATTATTTAACTTTTAAGGAAAAGGAACGGACAAAAAGGATTGCCAAAATTGCCTGGGCCATGTTTATCCTCAATGGGGTTCTCCTGCTTATCAACATGCATCTGGATTTTTATTTTTATCTTACACCGGGTAATGTATTTCAGTATGGGAATAAATATTTTCTCCGCCTTATCATTAGTTATTTTCCCGTAGTGATGGTACTCGTTGATATATTTTTTCTGGCAAAAAATTTTAGAACATCCCAGGCTTATCTGTGCTTCTTTTTTATCCTCTTTACCGGTCTGGGTTCTTCTATAGATATACTTTTTAAAACAGTCGGCCTGATCTGGCCTTGTTTTACCTCGGCTCTTCTCTACGCATATTTTTTTATCGTCCAGTCGGATTCAAAAATCGACAGCCTCACCGGTATCGGGAACCGGTACAGCTTTAATGAGTTTATCAATCAGGTTTCCGGTCAGAACGCAAAGCAGCCCTACTCGGTGGTGATGATAGACATGGATCACTTTAAGGAGATCAACGATACCCTGGGTCATCTGGAGGGGGATAATGCCCTGCGGGATATGGCGGCCATTATTAAGGGCTGTATCCGGAATTCCGATTTTGCCGCCCGCTACGGCGGGGATGAATTTGTATTAGCCGCTAAGAAAGAGAGTGATGTTATCCGGCTCATGGAACGGATACAGCAGGCTATAGATAATCAAAATGAAAAGAAGATACGTCCCTACACTATTCAAATCAGTTACGGCTACGATGTGTTTATCCCTAATAGCGGCCAATCTATAGAAGCCTTTCTTTCCCACATTGACAGCCTCATGTACAAGCATAAGGCCGGCAAGCGCCGGAGCACGGATTAATGGTCCTGGAGGAAGGGCTTGCCCTTTTATGCCAGGGAGATCCGGATATAGAGGCGCTCCTGGGCAGGGGTAATGACAGGGCGCTTCACTTGCTTACTAAATACATAAAAGCGATTGAACTCCATAATCCTACTCTCAGCTTGGTGGGCGCCACGGAACACCGGGAACTGGTGATACGGCATATCCTGGACTCCCTCTCTCCCTTGGGGATCCTGCAGCGCTTGATTCGGGAACAAGGGAACGTTCCTCCTATCGCCGATGTGGGTTCCGGGGCGGGGCTTCCGGGGATACCCCTGGCCATAACCCTGCCGGATTGCTCCTTCACCCTTATAGAGCGGAAGACCAGACGGGCGGAATTTCTTCGAAATGTTTTGCCGGCTCTTGGCCTGTCCAATGCGTCGGTGGAAGAGCGGGAAATGGAAAAGGCTCCCCGGTTCCGCTTTGGGATAATTACGTTTCGGGCCTTCCGTCCCCTGGACCCCGCTATCCTCAAGGGGCTTTTTCGGCTGCTGATGCCCGGGGGTGTTCTGGCCGCCTATAAGGGCCGGCAGGAAAAGATTGCGGCGGAAATGGATGCTGTCAGGGAACTGCTCGGTTCCTGGGAGTCCATCCCCTGTCCGGTCCCTTTCCTGGATGAGGAACGCCACTTGGTGATCATAAGACCGAGGATTTAAGAAATAACCCCCGACCGCACGGACAAACTCTATATTATCGTCTTTGTCCGTGTGGTCCGTGGTTAAATTTGGAATTCCTATGGTAAGGCTCTCCCCCCTTGTTCAGGGTTCCCCGTACGTGGTAAATTTTCACTATCATGAAAGCCGCCATTATCTTTGGGTCTCAGTCGGATAAGCCTGTGATGAAGAAAGCCGCCGATGTCCTTCGGGAATTCGGGGTGGATTTCTCCGCCCATATCATTTCGGCCCACCGGGTCCCGGAATTGCTGACCGAAACCCTCAAAAAGCTGGAAACCGGGGGGGTTGAGGTGATTATCGCCGGGGCGGGGCTTGCGGCTCACCTGCCCGGGGTTATCGCCAGCCAGACCCTTGTCCCGGTAATCGGGGTGCCCATCTCGTCCGGCGGGCTCGGCGGCCTGGACGCCCTGTTTTCCATAGTCCAGATGCCTAAGCCTATTCCGGTGGCTTCCGTTGGGGTGGACAACGCCGCCAATGCGGCCTACCTTGCCTGCGAAATTCTTGCCCTTAAATATACAGAAATGAAGGATAAATTGGCGGCCTTTAGGGTCAAAATGAAGGCCGATTTTGCCCGGGACAATTCGTTAGTAAATAACGGGGGAGTGGATCTATGAGTGAAGTCAAGCAGGGAGCCCAGCTGTACGAGGGCAAGGCGAAGAAGGTTTACGCAACAGACAGCCCGGATCAGGTTATCATCCATTATAAGGATGATGCCACCGCCTTTAATGGGGAAAAGAAGGGCCAGATCGAGGATAAGGGGGTGATGAACAATAAGATCGCCTCCGGGCTTTTCGAACTGCTGGAAAAATCCGGCCTTCCCACCCATTTTATCTCCCGCCTTAACGAGCGGGATATGCTCTGCAAAAAGGTTACCATCGTTCCCCTGGAGGTGATAGTCCGGAATGTGGCCGCCGGGTCCATGGCAAAACGCCTGGGCCTTGCCGAGGGGACGGAGCTTAAAACTACGGTGTTCGAGCTTTCCTATAAGGACGATGCCCTGGGGGACCCCCTGATCAACGACTACCACGCAGTGGCCATCGGCGCCGCAAGCTTTGAGGAAATCGAAAAAATTAAGGCCCTTACCTTTAAGATCAACGATGTTCTTTCCGCATTTTTTCTAAAGAAGGGTATCAAACTTATTGACTTCAAACTTGAGTTCGGGAAAACCAATACGGGTGAACTGGTGCTGGCGGATGAGATTTCCCCGGACACCTGTCGTTTCTGGGACGCCAAGACCAACGAAAAGCTCGATAAGGATCGGTTCCGCCGTGACCTGGGAAACGTGAAGGAAGCGTATATTGAAATCCTCAATAGAATTGGATGACGACAAACTTCAGCATGGAGTTTGTCTTCCTGATGAAGACAAACTCCATGAGGAGTGCGGGGTTTTTGGGATTTTTCTCAACGACCCGGCGCGGGATGCATCTTCCCTGGCCTACTACGGGCTGCTGTCCCTGCAGCACCGTGGGCAGGAAAGCGCCGGTATCGCCGCTGTTCACGAAAAACTAATCGACTGCCGGAAGGGGATGGGCCTGGTGGGTGATGTCTTTAACTCCGACATCATTGCCCAGCTCAAGGGTTCCGCCGCAGTGGGCCATGTGCGCTACTCCACCGCCGGCGGATCATTCATCGAAAACGCCCAGCCCTTTGTAAGCCGCTTTAAGCTGGGGTCCATCGCGGTGGCCCATAACGGTACCCTCACTAACGCTGATGTGGTCCGGGAACTCCTGGAGGACGCCGGCATCGGGTTTACATCCTCCAGCGACAGCGAAGTTATCGTCAATCTGATCGCCAAAAACTACAAGAAGGGGCTGGAAAAAGCCCTGACCGATACGATCAAATTTATTAAAGGTTCCTACGCCCTGGTTGTCCTTACCGACGACGCCCTGGTTGGCGCCCGTGACCCCAACGGGATCAGGCCCCTGTGCCTGGGGAAGATCAACGGGGGCTGGGTATTAGCCAGCGAGTCCTGCGCCATTGATGCTGTGGGAGGGGAATTTGTCCGGGACATAGAGCCCGGGGAACTTATTATCATCAATAATGATGAGGTCCTCTCCTTCAGCTTTAGTGAGAAAACCCGGCGGGCGGTCTGTTCCTTTGAGTATGTCTACTTTGCCCGGCCCGATAGTATTATTGACAAGATCGATGTTTATGGTTCCCGGATACGGGCAGGGGAAATTCTTGGCCGGGAATCGGCGGTTTCCGCGGATCTGGTTATCGGGGTGCCCGACTCGGGGGTTCCCGCTGCCATAGGGTACGGCAGGGCAACAGGAACACTGTTCGGTTTAGGCATAGTAAAGAGTAAATATGTTGGGCGCACCTTTATTGCGCCGGATCAGCAGACGCGGGAAAAGGCAGTTTCGGTAAAGCATAACGTGATCCACCGGGAAGTCCGGGGAAAGCGGGTGGTGATCATCGATGACTCAATAGTCCGGGGTACCACCAGCAGACGCCTGGTTTCTATTTTACGGAATGCCGGCGCCAAGGAAGTTCATATCCGGATTTGTTCCCCTCCGGTACGGTTCCCCTGTTACTTTGGCATTGACACACCTCACCGGAAGGATCTTATCAGTAACGGTAATAGTGTTACCGAGCTTTGCAAGTCCCTGGGTGCGGATAGTCTTGCGTTTATTTCCGTGGAGGGTCTTTTGGAGTCCTTGGACGCCGATGAGGACCGATCCTATTGTCTGGGCTGTTTTATCGGAGAATATCCTATCCCGGTTTCGGGAGAAACGGGCTAGGATAAATTTATATTTTTTGGAGACATTTTGTGTTGTTGAACGGAAGCGATTCGAAAGAACTATTGGTTAAGGCAAAGCGGGAACATTTCGCCATAGGGGCATTTAATGTTTTTGACTACATGACTGCGGAAGCAACCTTTGTTGCTGCAGAGGAACTGGGGGTTCCGGTTATGATAAGTACCTGGGATTATTTCGATCCCAGCTCTCCTGAAGGGAGTAACATGCCGGAATTCGCGGCCCGGAATTTTAATCATTTTCTTCTGGAACGATCCAAGGCGTCTCCTATTCCGGCAATTCTTCATCTTGATCATACCCCCACTTACGAAGGTTGTATTCGGGGCATTCAAAACGGCCACGCTTCTGTTATGATCGATGCCTCTATGAAGCCTATTGATGAGAACATTAAGTTGACCAAGAAGGTTGTTGAAGCTGCCCGGGCCTGTGATGTTTTAGTAGAGGGTGAAATTGGACATATTGGGGGTCATGTAAACTCCTCCGAAGTTCCTTATACTGAAGTTGACGATGCAAAAAAGTATGTTGCCGAAAGTGGAATTGATCTTGTGGCAGTATCAATAGGAACTGCCCATGGGGTATATAGCTCCGAACCGGTTCTTAACTATAAACGCATAAGCGAACTTCGTGAGGCCGTTGATGCCATCTTGGTGATGCATGGTTCTTCCGGTTTGAAGCCCGAACAGTTCAAGGAAGCTATTAAAAATGGTATTGTGAAAATAAACTTTGGTACTTATACCCAGCTCGCCGGGGGAAAGGCTACCTATGATGCTGCTAAAGCTATGGGTGATAAAATTTATTTCAAAGAAATAATTACTGCGGGTACGAGGGCCGCTGCGGATTATCTTAAAGAGCATATGATAATATTCGGAACAAAAAAGGTATAGTGAAATCGGAAATGGAGATATTTGATGGATTATAAGCAGGCGGGTGTCAACATTGAGGAAGGCTATCGGGCGGTGGGAAAATACCGGGACCTGGCGGCTTCCACCGCCAACGCCTCGGTGCTGAACGGCATAGGTAGTTTTGCGGGGATGCTCTCCATTGGGGATCTTATCCGCGCCGGGAAAGGCATGGAAGAACCGGTCCTGGTCTCCGGGACCGATGGGGTTGGGACCAAGTTGGACATTGCCTTTCAGCTGAAAAAGTATGACACCGTGGGTATCGATTGTGTGGCCATGTGTGTAAACGATGTAATCTGTCATGGCGCCCGTCCTCTGTTTTTCCTGGACTACCTTGCCTGCGGTAAACTGGACGCCGATGTGGCTGCGGAACTGGTTAAGGGCGTCGCCGTGGGCTGCCGGGAAACCGGGAGCGTCCTCTTAGGGGGCGAGACTGCGGAAATGCCCGGTTTTTACGACGAGGGAAAGTACGATATTGCGGGATTTTCCGTGGGTATCGTTGATAAGAAAAATATTATTGACGGCAGGAATATTAAGGAAGGGGATGTCCTGGTAGGTGCAGCTTCATCGGGTCCCCATTCAAACGGCTTCAGCCTGATCCGCAAGTCTCTGCCGGACTTACATGAGGATTTTGGCGGCATGTCCCTGGGGTATGCCCTCCTGGAACCGACCCGGCTCTACGTTAAGCCCATCCTTGCCCTTCTGGAACAGATAGGCATCCGGGGCATGGCCCACATTACTGGCGGGGGCTTCTACGAAAATATCCCCCGTATGTTCACCGCGCCTGCGGTTTTTGATGCGGTGATAAAAAAAGGTTCCTGGACCATTCCCGCCATCTTTGCCCGTATTGCAGCCGGCGCCGCGGGGCTTAAAGAAAAAGGACCCGCTGCCCGGGAAGCGGGTGCAAAGCTGCTTGAAACAGACGCCTCCTTACGGAAACAGATGTTTAATACCTATAATATGGGTATCGGCTTTGTGCTGGCCCTGAAGCCTGAGGACAGCAGAAAAGCTATCGAATTTCTGGATAGCAAGGGCTTCCCCTCCTGGGAAATAGGCCGGGTAGAAGCGGGGAATGGGGTAGTGCGTTTTGAGTAAGGATACTGCGAAAAAACCTCCATCGCCTCTTCTTACGATCCTTGTCCGTCTTGGAGGTTTAATAATTTTTATTTTAGCAGCGTTCCTGTTTGCACATTTTGCTTTTTCGAGGCAATGATAGTGAATATTTTAGTGTTAGTTTCCGGAACCGGTACCAACCTTCAGGCGTTGATCGATGCGGAGAAGGCGGGCCGTCTTGGGCCGGGACGAATTGCCGGAGTTATTTCTGACCGGCCGGCGTATGCACTGGAACGGGCTAAGGCTGCGGGGATACCCGGCCTGGTCGAAAAAGCGGGCAGCGGGCTTTCAGACCGGATTCTTCACGATGCCCGGGAAATGGATGCGGGGTTTATCATTCTTGCGGGATTTCTTTCCATACTGGAAGGGGAAATCATCAGCGCCTACGGGGGGCGTATCGTCAACCTTCATCCGAGTCTGCTGCCGAAATTCGGCGGGGCGGGGATGTACGGCGAACGGGTCCATCGGGCGGTATTGGATGCCGGGGAGAAAGAGTCGGGTTGCACGGTGCATTTGGTAGACGCCGGTACCGACACCGGGCCTATCCTGCTGCAGCGGAAAGTTCCGGTGCTGCCCACCGATACTGCGGATTCACTGGCTGAGCGGATCCATACGGAAGAACATATCGCCATCGTTGAGGCTGCGGCTCTGATGGCTGAACGGTTAAACAGTAAATAGAGGGGTGTTTGTATGGAAAAGCGTTTTATTAAAAAGAGCGGCGAGGAGCTTTCTCTTTTGGGTTTTGGTTTAATGAGGCTGCCCTTAAAGGCCGGTACCCAGGAAATCGACAAAGCCCAGGCTCTGGACATGGTGGACTATGCCCGGGACAAGGGTATCAATTACTTTGATACCGCTTATATGTACCATGAGGGAAACTCCGAATCCTTTGCAGGGGAAGCCCTGTCGCGGTATGACCGGAGCAGCTTTAACCTGGCCACCAAGATGCCCCTGATGCGTGTAAAGACCGAAGCGGATGTGGAACGGATCTTTCAGGAGCAGCTCAAGAAATGCCGTACCGAATATTTTGATTACTACCTGCTTCACAATATCAACAAGGAACATCTTCAGGTTACCGAGACCTTTAAGATCTATGAGAAACTCAAGGAAAAGCAGAAGCAGGGGCTGATACGCCGCCTGGGTTTTTCTTTCCACGATCAGCCGGAATTGTTAAGGCAGGTGGCACAGAAATATGATTGGGACTTTGCCCAAATACAGCTTAACTACCTGGACTGGGAGCAGCAGAACGCCAAAGAGCAGTACAAGATACTCACTAAAAACAATATCC
This sequence comes from Treponema primitia, assembly GCF_046533075.1. Lineage (GTDB taxonomy): Bacteria > Spirochaetota > Spirochaetia > Treponematales > Breznakiellaceae > Termitinema > Termitinema primitia_B. The sequence goes on from NZ_JAJQRB010000036.1 coordinate 32,823, forward strand.
CGGTGAATATTATGGAGCCCGTTCGGGGAGGAACCCTGGCGGCCCTTTGCGATGAATCGACGCTGATCTTTAAAAATGCGAATCCCAATGTCAGTGTCGCCTCCTGGGCCATACGGTACGCAGCTTCCCTGGATGGAGTTCAGGTTGTTCTGAGCGGTATGTCCAGTATGGAGCAGATGAAGGACAATATCAGTACCATGGAAAGCTTTAAGCCCCTTAGCATAGAGGAATATCAGGTGATCGATAAGGCCCTCATAGCCTACAAGACATCCGGGTCTATTCCCTGTACCGGCTGCCGGTACTGCATGGACTGTCCCCAGGGCATCGACATTCCTAAAGCCCTTGCGATTTACAATAACTACCTTTTTAACAAATCGAGGAATCGGCCGAACTATAATTTTAGTTTCGAGATGGAATACCGGGTACTTGGGGAAGAAAAACAGGCCCATCACTGTGTGCAATGCGGCGAATGCGCCGAGAAATGTCCCCAGCATATTGATATCCCCCACTGGATGACCCTTATAGATGAAGTACACCAGGCGCAGCTGCCTAAAAAATAACAGGAGAGATGATGAAGAAGCGGGCCTTAATTAGTGTTTTTGACAAGGACGGGATCCTGGAGCTTGCCTCGTATTTAAGCGGGGCGGACTGGGAGATTTTATCCACCGGAGGAACCTCAAAACATCTCCAGGAAAACAATATCCCTGTTACCGATGTATCGGCGGTTACGGGTTTTCCTGAATGCCTTGACGGCAGGGTAAAGACCCTGCACCCGGCGATCCACGCAGGGCTCCTTGCCCGGCGGGATGTGGCCTCCCATATGGAGACCCTGGAAAAGCAGGGTCTTTCTCCCATCGACCTGGTCTGCGTAAACCTCTATCCGTTTTTTGATAAGGTTCAGGCCGGGCTTTCCCTGGAGGAGACCGTGGAGTTTATCGACATAGGCGGGCCCACCATGCTCCGGTCCGCGTCGAAAAACTATCGGGATGTGATCGTCCTTACGGATCCTGCGGATTACACCGAAACCATTCGGGGCCTCAAGGCCGGTCACGTCCCCGTGGAATTCCGTATGCGTCTGGCAGGGAAGGTGTTCAACCTCACCTCCGCCTATGACGCCGCTATTTCCCGGTACCTCCTGGGAACCGGAACTGTGGATACGGCGGAAGCCTACCCCAGCTATTGGCCCCAATCTCTGAAAAAAGCCCAGGGCCTGCGTTACGGCGAGAACAGCCACCAGTCGGCGGCTTTCTATATCAATACGGATCGTCCCGGCGCTCTGGGTTCCATGGAGCAGCTCCAGGGTAAGGAGCTGAGTTACAACAATATACGAGACCTGGATCTGGCCTGGAAAGCGGCCTGCGCCTTCGGTCTTCCCGCGGATAACACGCCGCCCCAGGGGGAGGATGATGTGGCCCGGCTTTTACCCGGATATACCCTCAAGGCATTGGGATCACCGGTGTGCTGCGTTGCGGTTAAGCACAATACTCCCTGCGGAATAAGTCTGGGACGGAATCTGGAGGAAGCCTATGCCAAAACCTTTGCCTGCGATCCGGTTTCTATCTTCGGAGGTATCGTAGCTTCCAATGTGATCATGGATGTTGCTACCGCAGAAAAACTGGGGGAACTTTTTTTAGAAATAGTGGTGGCGCCGGACTTTGAGAGCGGGGCCTTGGAAATTTTCAAAAAGAAAAAGAACCTCCGGGTCATGAGGGCTCTCCGGGCCCCCCGGGAGAATCAGGAATGTGTTTCCGTGGACGGCGGCCTCCTGGTGCAGGAATCCAACCGGAAGCTCCTGGAAAAGTGGGATGTGGTTACTAAGGCTGCTCCCGAAAGTGCGGATATTCCGGATATGCTTTTTGGTATGCGGGCGGTGAGCTATGTAAAGTCCAACGCCATCGTGGTGGTAAAGGATACTGCGGCGGTGGGCATAGGGGGCGGCGAGACCAACCGTATCTGGGCGGCGGAGCTTGCCCTGAACCGGAGTGCCCACACCATTGCTGCGGCCGCTGAAAAAGGTGCGCCCGGCGCCATTAAGACCGACGGCGCTCCTGCCCGGGTGCTTGCCTCGGACGCCTTCTTCCCCTTCCCGGACGTGGCGGAGGCCGCAGCCGATGCTGGGATACGGACTATCATCCAGGTGGGTGGTTCCCAGAACGACAATCTTTCTATCGAAGCCTGCGATAAGCTGGGGCTTGCCATGGTCTTTACCGGAACCCGGCATTTCAAACACTAACAGAAAAGGTATGCCCGTGATTTTAAAAAAGGATTTTGAAACCAGTCCCCTGTCAAAGGATGAAGCCCTGGGCATTCTTGATTTAAATGATGGGGATTTAGCGGAGTTGTTGGACGCCGCCTATGCCCTGCGGAAGAAGTACAAGGGTAATGTCGTGGGGGTGCAGCTCCTCACCAACGGACGGAGCGGGAACTGTTCCCAGAACTGCGCCTACTGCGCCCAGTCCCGGGAAGCAAAGTCGGATATCGAAACCTACCGCCTGGTCCCCTACGAAAAACTCTCCCGGGACGGGCAGGCGGTTATGGAAAAGAAGCTGGCCCGGCACTGCATAGGTTTGAGCGGCATCCGTTTCTCCGATTCGGAAATAGATGAATTCGCCGCCCATGTCCGGAGCCTGAAAAAAGAAGCGGGAACACATATATGCTGTTCCATCGGTTTCCTTAGCCCCGCCCAGGCGGAGAAACTCAAGGATGCCGGAGTAAACCGGATCAACCATAACCTCAACACCAGCCGGAACTACTATCCCCAAATATGTACAACCCACAGTTATGATGAGCGTCTGGCCAATATCAGGATGCTCCAAGGCCTGGGCTTTGAAATCTGCAGCGGGGGAATAGTCGGCCTGGGGGAAAACAAGACCGATGTGGCGGATATGCTCTTTGAGCTGCGGGCGGTAAATCCCCAGTCGGTGCCCATCAACTTTCTCCTCCCCCTAAAGGGGACGGCTTTGGAAGGAAGCGATACCTCTCATCTCACCCCGGAATACTGCCTGAAGATCCTCTGCCTTGCCCGGCTTTTGATGCCAAAATCGGATATACGCTGCGCCGCCGGAAGAGAGGTATACCTGAAGGGCCGTGAACGGGAGATGTTCAAAGCGGTGGATTCGATATTCGCCTCGGGCTACCTTACCGCCGGAGGACAGGGCATAGACGATACCATTAAAATTATCACCGATGCAGGGTTTGAATACCAACAGGGCTAGGACAAAGGTTTCGTCTTCCACAGACAGGAACAAAATGGTAAGATAGGTTTATGAAAGTTTTAGTTATAGGTTCCGGCGGCCGGGAGCACGCCATGGCTTGGAACTTGGCCCAATCGGCAAATGTAGAAACGGTTTGGGCGGCCCCGGGAAACGGCGGGACTGCAACGGAAGCTAAGTGTAAAAACACTCCGGCAAGCTTGGGCGACCCCTCGGCGTTAGCCGTAACAGAAGCGGGGCAGGATGTCCTGATCGGCTTTGTTCAGCGGGAGGGGATAGCCCTCACCGTGGTGGGTCCCGAGCTTCCCTTGGCTGAGGGCATCGTTGACCGGTTCCGCGCTGAAGGACTCGCCATAGTGGGCCCCGGGAAAGAGGCCGCCCGGCTTGAGGCGAGCAAGGTTTTCTCCAAATCATTTATGCGTAAATACGGTGTCCGCGCCGCCGGAAGCGAAAATTTTACTAACCCCGCAGAAGCCCTTAGTTATGCGAAAAAGTATTTTGACGGGAAGCAGGCGCCCTTAGTAATAAAGGCCGATGGACTTGCTGCGGGAAAGGGTGTGGTTATTGCCGCAGACCTTGCCGAAGCGGAGTCCTGCCTCAGCTCCTTTATGAAGGATGGTTCCTTGGGCGCCGCCGGTTCTTCAGTGGTGCTGGAAGAATTTCTTGAGGGCAAGGAAGTTTCGGTTCTGGCAGCGGTGAGCGTACAGCCCGGCGGCAAGGGGGTGATAAAGCCCTTTGTTTCCGCCCGGGATCACAAACGCCGCTTTGACGGCGGCCAGGGTCCCAATACCGGCGGCATGGGCTCCATCGCTCCGGTGCCGGATTTTACCCCCATCGCACAGAAAGACTTTGAGACCGCCATACTTCGACCCACCCTCAGGGGCATGGAAGCCGAGGGTATGGATTACCGGGGCTTTATCTTTTTTGGCCTCATGGTAAAGGATGACCGTTGTTCTCTGCTGGAGTACAATGTACGCCTTGGTGACCCCGAAACCCAGGCGGTGCTCCCCCTGGCGGATTTTGACTTTGCCGGTCTCTGTTCCGCAATCCTGGATGGAACCCTGGCCGCATTTCCTCTCAACTGGAAGCCCGGCGCGGTCTGCGCCCCCGTGGCGGTAGCCGACGGCTACCCCGGCTCCTACCGCAAGGGGGACCCTATCACCCTAAACGAAGCGGCCCTCGCCAAAACCGGCGCCCGTATCTTCATCGCCGGAGCCCGGTTGGACGAAGCCGCTGCCGTACCGGTTCTCCGCAGCTCAGGCGGCCGGGTCCTGGCAGCCTCCGCCTGGGGCGCCGATGCCGATCAAGCCTGGACCAAGGCCTACGAAGCCCTGGGGGCGCTCAGCTTTGCGGGTATGGCTTATAGGAAAGATATAGGACGGGAGTAGGTCTCCATTATTTTTTTCCCAGTCCCAAATAGTAAGTTTCAAAGGATTCGCTGCGGCAGGCTTCGGGTTTAAAGCTTTTACCGGTTTTAAAAAGTTCCCGTATGCGTTTGAGTATCGAAGCGGTGTCTCCGCCCTGGAACACCTTTACTGCGAGGCTGCCGCCAACGGCCAGGGCAGTTTCGGCATAGCCCAGGACCGCCTCCGCCAGGGCCAGGGAACGGAGGGTGTCCACGGAACGGTTCCCCGTAGTGGCCGGGGCAGCATCGCTCATCACCAGATTGAAGGGGCCCCGGGCGTGGATAGCCTCCCGGATTTCCGCCTCGGTGATATCACCCCGGATAAAACAAAAGTTCTCTCCATCAAAAAGACCCTTGTCGTACTGCCGGGAAAGGGGGGAAAGGTCTACGGCGGTAAGCAGGCAGCGTTTGTCCTGTTTCTGTTGGAAATTCCGCAGGGCGTAGAGACTCCAGCTTCCCGGGGCGGCCCCCAGGTCCAGTACCTTGAGCGCCGCCGAGCCGGAGGGGGGACGGAATAGGCCGAACTTTTCGTCCATCTCCTTCAGCTTGTACACCGAACGGGCAGGGTAGCCCTCCTTCTGTGCTCTTAAAGACCAGTGATCCGGTTTTTCGTAGTTTGCCATGCTTGTCCCTTGGGGGCTTTTATTTACAATTTGCCCCGTGTAAAATGGGGCATGGATCCACAGTATACCCATCGCTTAGCAAAAATAGAAGCCGTTTTAAACGCCCAATTGCCGGAAAATCCGGATCTCCCCTGGGTGAGCGGTAATTTTCCCGCTCTGCCCGGCGCAGTTTCCCCAAGTCTGGTGAAGTCCCTAACCCTTCCCGGCTGGGACCTTGTTTCCCGGGGAGGCAAGCGGTGGCGGCCCCTGCTGACTACCCTGATCTGCGAGAGCCTTGGCGGGGGCGATGGGGCGTTGGCCCTGGTTCCCCTGGTGGAACTGCCCCACAATGCCAGCCTTATCCACGACGATATTGAGGATAGTTCCGATGAACGCCGGGGAAAACCCGCGGCGCACATTCTCTACGGAACCGATACGGCGATCAATGCCGGCTGCTTTTTGTATTTCCTCCCCCTCACCTGTATTGAAGCCTGGGATGCGCCGCTTGAACTGAAAAACGCCGTGTACCGTCTTTGGGGGGAGCATATGCGGCGGCTCCACCTGGGGCAGGCCATGGATATCAGCTGGCACCGGGACCATGGATCTCTGCCCGGCCTGGAGGAATACGACCTGATGTGCCGTCTTAAAACCGGTTGTCTGGCCAGGTTCGCGGCGATCCTCGGTATCCACGGGGCAGCCGCTTCCGGGGGAATATCCGTGGAGAAGATTGATGAATGGGCCGGGATACTCGGGGCTGCGGCGGAGAAACTGGGGGTAGGCTTCCAGATCCTGGATGATGTTAAGAACCTGACCACCGGCAACCCCGGCAAGAAACGGGGCGACGATATTGTGGAGGGGAAGAAAAGTCTTCCCGTATTGCTCTATCTCCACGGGCAGAAAGACGCCGCATTGGTAAGCCGCTGCTTTCAGGCAGCCGGGGTTTTGGGAATAGGCGCGCCTGAGGTGGAGGAGCTTATTGCGGAGCTGGATCGTTCCGGGGCGCTGGCGGAAGCCAAAGCCCGGGGGCTTTCCCTCATTGCCGAAGCCCGGGAGGCATTTACCGCGGGAAGCTTCGCTGGAAGTACCGCGGGAAGCTTCGCTGGAAGTACCGGCGATCTGCTTGTGGGGTTGATCGATTCGATTAGTTAGGGGGAAGCATGAACAAGATGCTGGAAGCTGAAATATGGACCATCGCCCAGATGGATGACGGAACTGCGGTGCTTCTGAGGCCCTTGGGTTCCGATATCGCGGTCCCGATTTTTATCGGGGAAAGCGAAGCCCAGTCCATACTCCTCGGTCTGGAGGCGGTTTCCCGGCCCCAGACCCATGATTTGCTTCTGGAACTTATCAAAAAGGGTGGGCTTGCGCTGTACCGTGCGGAGGTTCATGATTTAAGAGATAATATCTTCTATGCCCGGCTGCTTCTTACGGGCAGGGAATTTTCCGAAAAAGCCCCACTGATCCTGGATTCCCGCCCTTCCGATGTCCTTGCCCTGGCTGTTCGCTGTAAATGCCCGGTTTTTATTGCCCCAAAGGTGGCGGATCAGGCAGGGCTGCCGGTAGAATTTTTTCTTGACGCAGTTGGTAATAGTACGGAGATTTCTGCCGATACTAGTATAGGAAAATTAAATGCCCGGCGGGAGACCCTCCAACTGGAATTGGATCGGGCAGTGGCCGCCGAAGAATACGAAAAGGCTGCGGAATTACGGGATGTTTTGGCCTTGATGGATAAGGAAAGAAGGGATGAATAATCGTAATGCCGGATTTTTCATTATTGTAATTGCTAATTGTAGAAAAAGCGTATAAAATACAATAATGGAAAAAATAGTCAGATTAGTCATGGTGCTTTCTCTCGTTTATTTTTCCCCCTTCCCGGGTTATTCCCCCGGAATTATGAGGGAGGCTGCCTTTAAAAGGCCCCCCAAGTCTAAAATTCTCGATACCGAAAACGGTATGGGTATGCCCTATATCGAAAATGCCGCACTGACCTTGCCGGAAGCTGCGGGCTTATCCCTCAATTCCGATGCCTATGCTTCCCTTGCCGGGATGCCGGAGCCGGAGGCCTATTCCAAACCTCAGATGCTGCTCAGTTTTTCCTATAAGGTTCAGCAGGGCGATACCATCGGGGTTCTTGCGGAGACCTTCGGCCTAAACCAGGATACCCTGTTATCCCTGAATGGGATTAAAAATTCCCGGCTGCTCCAGATAGACCAGATGCTTAGGATCCCCAATCAGGATGGTATCCTCTATACCGTAAAAACGGGGGATACCCTCGCTGCTATTGCTGAAAAATACGAAACCAGCCCCGAAACTATCTTAACGGCAAACGAGCTTTTTTCGGAAAACATAAATCCCAAGACCAGCCTGTTTATTCCCGGCGCCCGGCTTTCCCAGACGGATCTCCAGGAAATCAACGGGGACCTTTTCCTCTGGCCTATCCGGGGCTATATTACCTCCCCCTACGGCTACCGGCCCAGTCCCTTTACCCGGGAGCGGCAGTTCCACACCGGTCTTGATATCGGCGCGCCTCAGGGGACCCCCATACGGGCGGGCATGGCTGGCAGGGTTTCTTCCGTTGGTTATGACGGTACCTCCGGCAATTACGTGGTAATTACCCACCATTCCGGATACCGGACCCTTTACGCCCACATGAGCTTTGTCAGGACAAAGACCGGCGCCTATGTCCGTACCGGAGATGTTATCGGAGACGTTGGCAGCACTGGTTTAAGCACGGGCCCCCATTTGCATTTTACGGTTTACAAGAACGGTGTTACGGTTAATCCCCGGGCATTGATAAAATAGGGCCATTAAAATGGCGTCCTAATCGTTGTTAAGTACCGAATCGATAAGGTTTTTAAAATTCCGGTCCAGGCTTTTTAGGGTTTTCTCATCCGGCGTAAGAATGTTTTCGTTAATATAACTAATCCCATCCCGCTCGGCAATGATTTCTTTTTCTTCGTCTACCGCCGCTTCTGTCTCTTCAACCAAGGTTGCTTCGTCTTCGACCTGTGCCTCAAGTACTTCGAGTTCATCGTATAATGCCGTAAAAAAAGGCTTGGAGAGCATGGGTTTTACGAAATTGGAACTCAGCCGTTCCGCCGCAATTTCCGGGGAATCATGCGGTTCTATCAGCCCTTCCCTTTCAAGGGATTCAAGGTTTTCTGCGGGTTCCGGCTCAAATTCCACTTCGGATAACGTCGAAAAGATAGCGGTAAAAGGCGATTGAATTTCAAGACCATCGACCAGGGATTCTGCGGCCTCTTCTTGCGCCTTCTCAACTTCCTCCGGAACGGGGCTGAATTCAATCTCACTGGCCAGGCTGCTCATACCCTTATCGGAGGTATCCTCGGAGCCACCTAATTCCGAAGGATCGATCTGCTCGAATTCCGGACCCACGTCCATGGGTTCAATCTCTTCCAGCTCTTCCGGCTCCGGCTCTTCGAGCAGTTCCGGTTCAATATCCTGCGCGTCTTCTTCCAGCGGTACCAGTACCTCCGGCGCTTTCAGCGTTTCCAGAGAGACTTCTTCCATGGTTACTTCCGGCATCGAGGGCAATTCATGTTGTACATCTTCCATCGCCTCTATTTCGTCAATGGCTTCAGCTTCTTTCAGCTCTTCCAGATCAAAGGTAACGGGCGGAGTTTGGATGGGGATTCCCGGCTTTTCCTCTGCCGGTTTGGATGAGGATATTACGGGAGCCGCGACGAGGAACCGGTTCAGGATGGTCTTGAGCTTTTCTTCGTCAATGACGGTCCTTCTTTCTGCCTGGCCGCCGATGATCGCAAGGAGATCTTCCCAGGATTTATCTATAAAAATATCGATTTCCGTTGGGTTCTTGTTTTTTATGCCCCGTTTTAATTCGGAATGAACATCCTCTTTACGCTGCTCAAGCTCTTTTCGCCAGCGGTTCAGATCCAAATCGCTCTTGTGTTCATAATATTCCTCGATCAGGTTGATCTGCAGCCGTTTTAGCCTGTTCTGGATAATCGTCATATTGTCCTGGCGGATGTTGAGGAGCAGAAAAATAATGAGATAGACCGTGATGAGGAACGAAGCGAGAAGTATGATCCTCATGGCCAGGGGGAAGCTCAGTATGGATTCGTTTACCATGCGGCCTATATAGATGCCCGTGGAGGTTTTTGCGGAGATAAGGGCCAGGTTCGTTTCCGTAAGGCCGGATCTGAGTCTACTCAGGGAAAGGATATTTTCACTCCAGACCCGGGAGATAAGTGGAATCAGGGTACTTTTTCCCACAAAGGGAAGACCCATAACCATTCCCGGAGGATCGGAGATGATAGATATATCCTCCCCAACTTTTATCCGCCCCTCGGTAACCATCCGTTCCATCACGGCCCTTACGGATAGAGAGAAGATGGCGGTTCCCCGGTATACTTCAAAGGAATCGTAGAAGGGATGGGAAAAGAGGATACGCTCCCCGGCTTCGTCCAGTATTAGCCTTGGGTTTCCCCGATCCGGAACTTCTATCTGCAAATAGGGGATATAGCCGGAGCTATTGTCATTACGGGTATCATTATAATTCCGGTACGCAATGGATGTCTGATTCTGGCGCAGAATATCGGGCTGCCAGGTAGAGTAGTGGATACGACTCCCCGCAGCATCAATGAACCGTACCGATTGGAACCCAGCCAGGGATTCCAGGAGGGCGCCGTAAATATTTGCCCGCCGGATGATATCTTCCCCTTCCAGGTTGGAGAGAAAGCTCCGTCGTACCGCATCTTCCTGTAGGGTAGCGGAAAAACAGGCCTGCAATTCCTCCAGAAATTTTTCTATGGTTTCGGTATCTTCGGTAATTTCCCGGCTTACAGCCTTTGTTACGGCCGGATTATAGAACCGGGTTTCTACTAACTCAAATAACCCCGTAAACGTCAGGGCTGAAAAACCGGCGAATAAAACAACGGAAATGAGTAGGCTCAGTACAGCCTTCCGGGAAATAATCACTAAAAATCCTGCCAAATTCAAATATATACTTTATTATAGGTGATTTGGGGTGCTTAGTATAGGCTGGGCGTATCCCTTTTTATCACCCTATCCTGTGTTAGAATGCCCTTTAAGGAGATACCCAATGCCCGGATAGTTCCTTTTCCTGCAATAGGATGTCATAGTAAATCCATGACAGAATTATACGAGACTAAAATCGCCCCCAAACGGGCTTTCCTGATAGGCATTCGGGATAACCGGTCCGACACGGCGGCGGCAGAATCCCTGGCGAAGGAGCTTGTTGGGTTGGCGAAGACCCTGGGCTTTGAGATTGCCGCCCAGGAGAAGGTCCATATCCGGGAGCATCGTCACAAATTTGGGCTGGGGACCGGAAAGGCTGATGAGATTGCCGGAAAGGCTGCGGAACTGGGGGTGGATTGCCTGGTTTTTGACGGGGACCTGAGCCCCTCCCAGCAGCGGAACTGGGAACGGCTTACGGGGATTGCTGCGGTGGACCGGCAGGAGCTTATCATCCAGATATTTGCCGGGCGGGCCAGAACCAGGGAAGCGGAGATCCAGGTTGCCCTGGCGGAGCTTTTCTACTCCCTGCCCCGGCTGACCCATAAGTATATCGATCTGTCCCGGCAGCGGGGAGGCCGCTACGGGACCAAGGGTTCCGGGGAGACCAAGCTGGAAACCGACCGGCGTCAGGTGGAGCAGCGTATACACCGGCTTGAGGAAGAGCTGGCGGAGGTGCGCAAACAGCGGGCGGTCCAGCGGAAGAAGCGGGACCAGGAATCGGTGTCCTGCGCCCTGGTGGGTTACACCAATTCGGGGAAGTCCAGCCTGCTTAACGCCCTAACCGGTGCGGAGGTTTTGGCGGAAGACAAGCTCTTCGCCACATTGGACGCCACCACCCGGGTCCTCCCCGCCAAGGGACGCAATTTAGTCATCACCGATACTGTGGGCTTTATCCGCCGACTCCCCCATGCCCTGGTAGACGCTTTTCGTTCAACCCTGGAAGAAGCTGTCCAGGCGGATCTGCTGGTCCATGTCCTGGACGCTTCGGACCCGGATGTGGATGCGTATTTTGAAACTACCCTTTCGGTGCTCCGGGAACTGGGGGCCGACAAAAAACCTATGCTCACCGCACTGAACAAGATCGACCGCCTGGAGCCGTCTCCGGATGCTTTGGAATCTCTGTTCCGCCGCTACCCCGGCAGTATTCCTGTTTCCGCCTTGAACGGCGCCGGCTTGGACGAACTGAAAGCGCGGATGATCGACGCTCTTTCCGGCCCGGTCCGTCGTTTCCGCTTTCCCCCGGACCGTTCCGACCTGGCGGCTCTGGTACACCGGAGCGGGACGGTGCTGCAGGAAATATACGAAGGAACCTACATTGAGCTGGAAGCCCAGGTGGAAGAGGATGTGGCGGGAAAACTGCGGGAATATTTGGTTGACCAATGAGGGTAAAAACTGAAATAAGGCAGGAAAATAAGTAATTTTATTTCATTTTCACTTGCAAAAATGAAATAATAATAATAAAATGAAGTTGTTATTTCAGTTTCATATCTGAAACTGAAATAAGCGCCTTGTAAAGACGCTGTTATTTCATTTTCAGGTAGGTAGGAAGGTATGCAACTGGCAGGTTATCTTAAAGCTCAATTAAGCGGGGAGGCGCGGTATTTTTCGTTTCTCCCAAGCCCCCTACAGTCCATAACACTGAATGGGCTGGATGATACATTCTATTTTTTAATGGCCCAAACCAGGCATCAGATTGGGGTTCTTGACGTACTTTCTTCCCGAATTCCAAACATGGACCTGTTTATTTCCATGTATGTCCGCAAAGAGGCGCTCTTGTCATCCCAAATAGAAGGGACCCAGGCGACCCTGGACGATATCCTCGATCCCCAGGCGGAACGGAACCGCAATCTCAATGTGGCGGAGGTTATCAATTATATAAAGGCGGTTCATTTTGCATTGGATCGTCTGGGGAAACTGCCCCTCTGTATCAGGCTGCTCAGGGAAACCCATGGGATACTCCTTGCGGGTAACCGGGGCGGAGAAAAAGCCCCGGGCGAATTTCGGCGTACCCAGAACTGGATAGGCCCCGGGGGAAGTACTATTAAGACCGCAAGCTTCGTTCCGCCGGCCCCGGAGGATCTGGCCCCGGCCCTGGATGATCTGGAACGGTTCATCAACGACGATATCCCGCTTACGGCGGAGTTTGCCGTTGATCCCCTTATTAAGGCCGCCCTGATTCACTATCAGTTTGAAACTATCCACCCTTTTCTGGACGGAAACGGCCGCATGGGCAGGCTTTTAATCATCCTCTACCTCTGTGAAAAAAAACTGCTCTCCAAGCCGGCGCTGTATCTTTCCTGCTTTTTAAAACAGAACCAGGCGGAATATTACAACCGGCTCAGTGAAGTCCGCCGAAGGGGTTCCTATGAGCAATGGATACGTTTTTTCATACGGGGCATTAAGGACACGACGGAAGACGCCATTGGTGCAATAGAACAGATGACGGCCCTGCGGGAATGGAACACCGGGCGCATCGCCTCCCTGGGAAGATCCGCCAAAACAGCCCGGAAGCTGTATGCGTATATTGAACGGAACCCCATTATCGAGATCGGCAAAACCGCGGAGGACCTGGGCCTTTCCTTTAATACTGCGGCAAAGGCGGTGAACCACCTGACGGCCCTGAACATCCTCCGCCCCACCGCCGATGCCAAGCGGAACCGCTGCTTTGCCTACGAGGACTACCTGGCTATACTGCGAAAGGATACGGAGTAGGGCAGCGCCTACCCCTTCCTGAACGCCAAAGCTTCTGTCTTTCCGTCCGGAGCCCGGTCTGCAAGCACGGTTTCCCCATCCTTGATCTTCCCGGCGATTATGCCCTTGGCCAGGGGGTTTTCCAGATCCGACTGTATGGTCCGCTTTAAGGGCCGCGCGCCGAAAAGGGGATCGTAACCCCGTTCCGCTAATAGTCTCCTGGCGCCGTCGGTGACCGTAAGGGTGATCTTCCGGTCCAGGAGGCGCTTCATCAGGCGCTTGAGCTGGATATCCACAATTTTACTAATCTCTTCTTTGCCAAGCCGGTTGAAGATCACCGTCTCGTCGATACGGTTCAGGAATTCCGGCCGGAAGCTTTGTTTAAGAAGCTCCATCAGGCCATCCTTGATGTCATCCGGAGACTTTGCCTCCAAGATCAGGTCCGAGCCGAGGTTGCTGGTCATGATGATGATAACGTTCTTAAAGTCCACCACCCGGCCCTGACCGTCGGTGAGGCGGCCGTCGTCGAGGATCTGGAGGAATACGTTGAACACCTCCGGGTGGGCCTTTTCGATTTCGTCAAAGAGAATAACGCTGTAGGGGCGGCGTCGTACCGCTTCGGTAAGCTGGCCGCCCTGCTCGTAACCCACATAACCCGGAGGCGCCCCGATGAGGCGGCTTACGGAATGTTTTTCGCCGTACTCGCTCATGTCGATCCGGGTCAGGGACTTTTCATCATTAAAGAGAAAGTCCGCCAGGGTTTTTGCCAGTTCCGTCTTACCCACACCGGTGGGACCCAGGAATAGGAAGGAGCCCAGGGGACGGGCTGCGTCGGAGAGCCCGGCTTTGTTGCGCCGTATGGCGTCCGCCACCGCTTCTACCGCAGACCGCTGGCCCACCACCCGCTGTTCCAGTACCTTTTCCAGTTCCAGGTACTTCTGCAGTTCCCCGCTGAGCATCTTTGAAACCGGGATACCCGTCCAGGTTGATACTACCTGGGCAATATCTTCTTCGCTCACCTCTTCCCGGAGCAGAGCCGGGGCGCCTTTGCCGGCGGAGCTTTCCCGCTTCGCCTCCATAAGGCCGGTGAGCCGGGTCAGTTCCCTCTGCGCCTCGGGTATGCGGCCATGCCGAAGTTCCGCAGCTTTTGTGAGGTTACCCTCCCGTTCGTAACGGGTCTCCTCAATCCGCAGTTCTTCTATCCGCTGTTTGATCTCCCGGATCTTTTGAATGTCCTGTTTCTCGTTATCCCACCGGGCTTTCATGGCGTCCCGTTCGGAGCTAAGGTCGGCAATTTCCTTTTCCAGCTTTTGCAGCCGGTCCTTGGATGCGCCGTCCTCCTCACGCTTCAGCGCCTGCTGTTCGATGGAGAGTTGCAGCAGCCTTCGTTCCAGTTTGTCCAGTTCCGTGGGCCGGCTGTCCAGCTCCATCTTGAGCCGGCTTGCCGCCTCGTCCACCAGATCGATGGCCTTGTCCGGGAGGAAGCGGCTGGTAATGTACCGATCCGACAGTGTTGCTGCGGCAACCAGGGCTTCGTCTTTAATCCGTACCCCGTGGTGTACCTCGTAGCGTTCCTGCAGGCCCCGCAGTATTGCTATCGTATCCTCCACCGAAGGCTCTGCGGTATAGACCTGCTGGAAGCGCCGTTCCAGGGCGGCGTCCTTCTCAATATGTTTGCGGTACTCGTCCAGGGTGGTGGCGCCTATGCAGCGGAGTTCCCCCCGGGCCAGGGCGGGCTTCAACAGGTTGGAGGCGTCGGTAGCCCCCTCTGCGGCCCCGGCTCCAACCAGGGTGTGGAGTTCATCGATGAACAGTATTATGTTTCCGTCCGCAGCCTGGACTTCGTGGATCACCGCCTTGAGCCGTTCCTCAAATTCGCCGCGGAACTTTGCGCCTGCCACCAGGGCGCCTAAGTCCAGCGACAGGAGCTTCTTCCCCTTGAGCCCCTCGGGTACATCCCCGGCAACAATACGCCGGGCTAAGCCTTCGGCGATGGCGGTTTTGCCCACACCGGGTTCGCCGATGAGGACCGGGTTATTTTTGGTGCGGCGGGACAGGACCTGCATTACCCGGCGTATCTCCTCGTCCCGGCCTATCACCGGGTCCAGCTTTTCCTGCCGGGCCAGGGCGGTGAGGTCCCGGCAGTATTTGTCCAGAACCTGGTACTTTCCCTCGGGGTTTTGGTCCGTAACCCGGGCATTCCCCCGGATTTGTTTCAGGACCCCCAGGATAGCGGTTTTTGTGATCCCGGTTTTTTTAAAAAGTTCCGTAACTTTTCCTTCCCCGGCGGCAATGGCGAGAAGGATATGCTCGGTGGAAATGAAATCATCTTTCAGGGCGGCCGCTTCATTTTCCGCTTTAGCCAATACCTTGGAGGCTGCGGAGGATAAGTAGATCTGGGCAGCATCGCCGAAAATTTTTGGATTCGCCGTAACCAGGGCTTCGGTATCGGTTTTGATCCGGTCGGCATCGGCCCCGATTTGTTTGATAATGGGAAGGGTCAGTCCGTCTTCCTGACGGAGCATAGCCAGGAGCAGATGTTCGGTTTCAATCTGAGGGTGGTCGTTTTTTTGGGCAATTCCGGAAGCCTCATTGATGACTTCCTGGGCTTTTATAGTCAATTTTTCGAAATCCATGTTTTTTCCTTTATGTATAAGATACGAAAAGGAGGAGGGACGGACAAGTTCATTATGGGGAGTAAAATCGGCCGGGTTTATTGTCTATTGCTAGGTTTCTAAAGCCCCTTTACCCACTCTTCAATCTGTTTAGTCAAGGCTGGGCGGTCCTGACCGGCGGGATTTATAAAATCGATCTCGCCGGCAATGGTGTTTCCCGGAAGCAGGGCTTTGAGCTTATCCAGGGCTTTTCCTTTACCCCCGGCGTGGCAGCAGAAAAGGGCAAGCTTTTTGCCGCTTATCTTGGTTTCCCCCAGGAAGCTTAGCAGGGCCGGAGCGGGGGAGCCTGCCCAGACCGGAGCGCCCAGGATGATAAGGTCGTATTCTTCAATATTAACCGTATAGGGCTTGAGTTTTGGGCTTTTATGGGTAAAGACCTGTTTTCCGCCCCAGAGGTACTTTGCAAAACCGGTTCGCTTGGTATCGTCTTCGGTCTTAAGTTCCAGAATATCGCAAACCGATGGTCCGGCTCCGGCGGCTTTTTTTAGCTCCCCGGCCACCAGGGCGCTGTTTCCTTCGTAAGAATAATAAATGATAAGGGTTTTCATAGTAGCCTCCATTAACTTATTTATGATAAATTATACATAGAGTGTTAGCAAGACATGAATTTTGAAAAATCGCCCCTGGGGATATTTGCTTCCTATTATCGACCCCATTGGAAGCTTTTTACGGCGGATATGTTCGCCGCGTCTTTAATTGCCGCCATGATGGGGATCATGTACCTGTTCCGCATGGGCTTTACCTATCCGGCGGGGAAAACGATTGCCCTGGTGGGTCCTTCCGGGGGCGGTAAGACCACTCTCTGCCGTCTCCTGCCCCGGTTCTGCGAAACCCGTGGGGGTAGTATTACTGTTGATGGTATGGATATCCGGGATGTTACCCTGGTCATCGCCCACCGGCTTTCCACCATCCGTAATGCCGATTCAATCGTGGTGATCACCGATGACGGCATCCGGCAGCAGGGTTCCCATGACGAGCTCTTAGCCAAGGGCGGGATCTACGCGGAACTGTATGCGGCGCAGTTTGATCCGGTGAAATTGGGCGCCCGGGAGGTTAAGGTTGTATGAAGGAATTACGAGTATATCTGAACAACGCCGCCGGGGCTTTCCCCCTTGCACCGGGGGTTATGGAAGCGGTGATCGAATCCATGGAAAACCCGCCTCGTCTTTCAGGCCGGGACGCCGTGGGCGCCGAAGACAAGCCTGGAGAATGCCGCCGGAACTTAGGCCTGCTTCTTGATGTACAGCCGGAGGAGGTAGTCCTCTGTTCCGGCGCCACTGCCGCCTTGAATATCGCCATACTTGGCATGGGATTGTGTCCCGGGGATTTGGTGATAAGCTCAGTGATGGAGCATAATTCGGTTCTGCGTCCCCTGGCCCGCTTAGAAAAGCTGTTATCCATTCGGGTTGAATATGTACCCCTGGATCATCAGGGGAATTTAAATACCGCGATGTATGAAAAGCTGCTCCGAGGTAAGCCCCGTCTGGTGGCTTTGACCCACGGAAGTAATGTGACGGGCAGGATCAATCCGGTAAAGGAATGGTTTGAAAAAGCCAAGGATGCCGGGGCTCTTACCCTGCTTGACGCAGGCCAGACTGTGGGCCATATCCCCCTACACCCTGCCGCCCTGTACGCCGATATGGCAGCTTTTTCCGGGTACAAGGGCCTGGCGGGTCCCCAGGGAACAGGTGCGCTCTATACTGCATCTTCCATAAAACTGGCCTCCACATTCACGGGAGGTACGGGCTTTAAGAGCGATAACCCATTCCAGCCGGAAGAAATGCCCATACGGCTTGAGGCGGGAACCCCCAATACTGCGGGTTTTGCGGGGCTGAATGAGGCGGTTAAATACTATCTGGGGAATGAAGTTCTCATCACCGCGAAGGAAGCTGAAATTACCCACACCCTTATAGAGGGTCTTTGTTCAGTAAAGGGAGTACGGATACTTGGCCGGCAGCTTCCCCCGGCGAAGTATATTTCCCAGACTGACCTGCCGGTGGTAGCCTTTGTCATAGAAGGAATGGATAGTGAGAAGGTGGGGTTTGCCTTGAATGAAGGGTTTGCCATTACATGCCGTACCGGTCTTCAATGCGCCCCCCTGATGCATATAGCCCTTGGATATTATCCCGAAGGTTCTGTCCGTTTCAGCCCGTCCTACAGGACATCCCCGGAAGACATTGACTATGCCATAGAAGCGGTGAGACGCATCGTACCATGAAGCTGACGGGGACAGAAATATTGGCAAGAAGGGGAAATATTCCCTATATTTGTGATAGGATATGCGTATTAAAAAAAATCTGAAGTGGGCTCTGGTTTTGGCCGGAGGAGGCGCCCGGGGTATAGCCCATGTGGGGGTATTAAAGGCCCTGCTGGAAATGGGGGCTCCCGAGCCATCCCTGGTGGTGGGAACCTCCATGGGAGCTATTATTGGGGGGCTCTATGCCTCTGGGATGAGCCCCGGGGATTTGTCCCGGTTTATTATTGATGATTTTGATATCACCAAATATCTGGATAGTTTTGCCTTTAAGATGTCCGGCGCCATGGGGAAGGTGTTTCAGACCGGACAGATCCTGGGAAATGTGGCAACCCGGCCGGGGATCGATTCGGGGCAGCGGGTACTGAAATTGCTTGAGGAACTGTCCGGGGGTAAGACCTTTGCGGAAACCCGTATACCCTTTCGGTGTAATGCGGCGGATCTGGTCAGCGGCAGGGAGGTGGTGTTTAGTTCCGGTTCCATTGCTCGGGCAATACGAGCCTCCATGTCCTTTCCGGGATTTTTTGAACCCTACTGGATGGGGGAGTTGTGTCTGGCCGATGGGGGAATTTGTGACAATATGCCCATAAGTATCGCCAGAAAAGAAGGGTTTAAGCGGATTCTGGCGGTGGATGTTGGGATACTCCAGCCGGCGTCCGCTGCGGATCTTAAAACTTTTTCCAAAGTTGTGTATCGTTCTATTGAAATGATGCTCGATATGGCGGGGAAAAAACGCCGTCCCAAGGCGGCACTGATCCTGCGGGCTGCAAACGGGGTGGTACCCTTTGACTTTTCGCGAAAGCAGGAGCTTATTGATCTTGGTGAACAGGCGGTGAAGGTGAGTAAGAAGGCGCTATACCCCTTTTTCAGCGGCGGTATAGCCGCCTATGCCGCCCGAAGACGGTACCGTGAATGTGGGATATATACCGGTCAAAATCCGGATGTATGACGAGGAGGATGCCCTTGCAACGACTGCATAGAAGTATAGAAACCCTGGTTCGTTCCTACGATACCTACGGTTTGGTAAACCAGGCGGGCAGCGAAAATCTACCCAGCCGTGACAGTATTGCGGATATACTCCGCGGGCTGGACGAGCTGGTATTTCCGGGGTTCCGGGAAATTGGGGCCCTGGATCACGATAACCTGCGTCTGTCCACCGCCGAAAAGGTGTACCACTTAGCCCGGGAGCTTATCGGGGAAGTTGAAAAAAGCATCGCCTTTTCTTCACGACTCGGAGAAGCCTCCTGCGGCCATGACGGGTGCCACGCGGCGGCGGAGCTTATTGTGGATGATTTTTTCGACGAGCTCCCCCTGATCCGGGGTATGCTTGCCAAGGATCTGCAGGCAGCCTTTGAGGGAGACCCGGCGGCAAAAAGCACCGCCGAGGTGATCCTGTCCTATCCGGGGTTTGAGGCTATCACCATCCATCGTATGGCGCATTTTTTCTGGACCCGGGAGGTACCCCTTATTCCCCGCATCATGAGTGAACTCATCCATGGCCGTACGGGGATCGATATTCATCCGGGCGCTGAAATCGGCGAATCCTTTTTTATTGATCATGGCACGGGGGTGGTGATCGGAGAAACCACGGTGATCGGTAGAAATGTAAAACTCTATCAGGGAGTAACCCTGGGCGCCCTTTCGGTCAAAAAGGATGGGGTTAACAAGAAACGGCACCCTACAATCGAAGACAAGGTGACCATCTATTCCGGGGCCACCATCCTGGGCGGCGAAACGGTGATAGGCCGGGGCAGTACCATTGGGGGCAATGTATGGATCACCGAATCGGTGCCTCCCGGGGCCATGGTGTATACCACCAGCGGCGATCAGGTGGTCAGGACTAAATAAGGAGGTGTGATATGATCTTATCCTGCGGCGAAGCGCTTATTGACATGGTTCCGTTGAATATTCCCGGTAGGGGAGATGGCTTCCTGCCCTGTCCCGGAGGCAGTCCCTACAACACCGCCATAGCCATCGGGCGGCTTGGAGTACCGGTACGTTTTCTCAGCAGGCTTTCCACAGACTTTTTCGGGGAAACCCTGATGCACGGGCTTGTTCAGAATAATGTGGGGATCGATTTGATCCGCCGGACGAATCAAAATTCAACCCTGGCCTTTGTTAAGCTTGAAAAGGATAAGGAGCCCCAGTACGTCTTCTATACCGAAGGCGCTGCGGATCGTTCCTTTTCCCCGGAGGATCTGCCCAAAGAATTGCCCGCCGAAATCAAGTGTATCCTCTTCGGTTCCATCGCCCTGACCATGGAGCCATCGGCTTCCACAATTGAATCACTAATTGTGCGGGAAGCCGGCAGGGATAGTAATTCTGCTCTTGTCATTTCCCTGGACCCCAATGTGCGGCCCTTTATGATCGGGGATCAAAAAGCGTATGTCCGGCGCTTTGAAAACTGGGTACGCTACGCCACCATTGCCAAAATTTCCGAAGTTGATTTTGATTTTATCTACCCCGGTCTGGGTCTGGAAAAATCCCTGGAAAAAGTTCTGAGCCTGGGACCCCGTATGGCCCTTACTACCCTGGGAGCCAAGGGCGCCATGGCCCTGCTCCGGAATGACGACGGCAAGGTCCTCCGGGTGAGCGCTCCGGTGGTGGACCTTCCCGTGGTGGATACCATAGGCGCAGGAGACACCTTCCACGGCGCCTTCCTCTCCTGGCTGGAACTCCGGGGCAAGATGTCCCACTCCGCTCTGGCTTCACTCACCGAACAGGAACTCTACGACGCGCTTTACTTTGCTAACCGGGCTGCTTCTCTGGTCTGCTCACGGCAGGGCGCCGAGCCGCCTACGTTGAAGGAAGTAGAATCGCTGAAGTAAGCCGCCGTGATAAGGCAGAACCGTGAAAGGAGTTATATGGATCGTCCGGACATAAAACGAACAATTTTCCTCGCCCTTACGATCTGTTTTTGCCTGACAGCTCTTTTTTCAGGGGCATTTATCTATACCCATCTTGATCACGATTGTACCGGGAGCGAAAACTGCCCGGAATGTATCCAGATCCGGGGGGCGCAAAATCTCCTTGAACAATTAAAAAACGTACTGATAAGCGTCCTGCCCGCTGTTTCCATAGCTTTGTTTGCCCATGGTACCGTAGGTAAAATTCCGGTTTTTTATCCCGCCCTTCTTACAGCGGTAACGCTGAAAACACGCCTGAATAACTGAAATAAGCTCCCCCTAAAGAAAGCCCTCTCCTCTTTTATCGTAGGGGGTTTTCTTTAAATTGCGTGAAAATACAGCAAATTAAGGAGCTTAATGTGAAAAAGCAAATAACATTTTCAATTTTAATCTTATTCATTGTCCTGGTATGGTCCGGGTGTGAAAAAGAAAAACCAGCGGTATCTACGGCGGATACCGGAATCACCGTAACGGCAGCTACCTTCCCCGGCTTTGATTTTGCCCGGGTAATTGCGGGGGACCGGATCAACCTGACTATGCTCCTGCCTCCGGGGGCCGAGAGCCATTCCTATGAGCCCACCCCCCAGGACATTATCAAAATACAAAACAGCGATGTCTTTATTTATACCGGCGGAGAGTCCGATTACTGGCTTGGGGAGATCATCGGTTCCGTGGACAACGGTTCCATGCGTATCCTCTCCCTGATGGATATGGTCGATGTGGTGGAAGAAGAGATCGTGGAAGGGATGGAGGATGAGGAGGAGGAAGATTCTTTTCCGGAGGAACCGGTATCCCCGGAATATGACGAGCATGTATGGACCTCGCCCCGTAATGTTAAGCGTATCATCGGGGCTATTGCCGCTTGTCTTGAGGAAGCGGACCCGGTAAACGCCGGTCTGTACCGGGAAAACGCCGCCGCGTACCTCGTGAAATTGGATGAACTGGACGCCGCCTTCCGGGGAGTGGTGGATCAGGGCAGACGGAAAACCATAGTATTTGGGGATCGCTTCCCCTTCCGCTATTTTGCCGATGCCTATGGTCTCAGTTATTACGCCGCCTTTCCGGGCTGTTCAACCGAAACCGAACCCAGCGCCGCCACGGTAGCCTTTCTTATAAACAAGATCCGCGCGGAGAAGATTCCGGTAGTATTTCATATCGAACTTTCCAACGAACGGATGGCGGATACTATCGGTGAAGCTACGGGTGCAAAGAAATTGCTGCTCCACGCGGGGCATAACATATCCAAAAAAGATTTTGAAGCAGGATTAAGCTATTTGGATTTGATGAAAGGAAATGTGCTGAACCTAAAGGAGGCTTTACAGTAATGAGCAAAACTACGCGGGATAGTCAAACCGGTTCTTATATCACCTGCGAAAACCTGTCATTAGCCTATGATGGGTATTTCGCGGTACAGGGAATCAACTTTAGTGTGGATCGCGGCGACTATCTTTGCGTGGTCGGCGAGAACGGTTCCGGCAAAAGTACCCTGATCCGGGGTCTTTTGGGACTGATGGAAGCGGAACAGGGAAATGTCATTTTTGGAGGCGCCCTGAGGCGAAACGAAATAGGCTATGTACCCCAGCATGAGGCGCCCAGGAAAGATTTTCCCGCCGGGGTATTTGAAATTGTTTTATCCGGCTTGCTTGGAAGCCGAAGCTTCCGTCCTTTTTATTCAGCCGCGAACAAACAGGAAGCGGAACAAAACCTAAAACTCATGGGGATTGAGGAATTACGGAACCGGTGCTACCGCGAATTATCCGGGGGACAGCAGCGGCGGGTACTTCTGGCCCGTTCTCTCTGCGCCGCCCGGAAGCTCCTCGTTTTGGATGAACCCGCCGCAGGGCTAGATCCCGCCGCAACGGCGGAATTGTACCGGCTGCTTGAAAAGATAAATCGTGAAATGGCAATGACCATCATCATGGTTTCCCACGACATTAAAAATGCGGTTTTCTACGGAAATCGCATACTTCATCTGAAAAAGGAGCAGCTCTTTTTTGGAAGCTCCGCTGAGTATGCGGCGTCAACTCTGGGCCGCTCTTTTTTGGCTGCCGGCGGTGATACTTCGGTTCCGGAGGCAGGGGCATGATTACTACCTTTCTTGAAATGTTATCCTATGCCTTCCTTGTCCGGGCTTTAATCGTAGGCGTTCTGGTTTCCCTCTGCGCCAGCCTTCTCGGGGTAAGCCTGGTCCTGAAACGGTATTCAATGATCGGGGACGGCTTATCCCATGTGGGGTTTGGAACCCTGGCAATCGCCACCGCCCTGAACGTGGCCCCCCTTATGGTCTCTATCCCGGTGGTGGTAATCGCCGCTTTTCTGCTGCTCCGGATCAGCGAGAATTCAAAAATCAAGGGAGACGCCGCCATTGCCCTGATCTCATCCGGCGCACTGGCCATTGGGGTTGTGGTAATCTCCATGACCACCGGCATGAATACCGATGTATGTAATTATCTGTTCGGCAGTATCCTTGCCATGAGCAAAAGCGATGTATACCTAAGCATAGCCCTTGCCGCAGTGGTACTTTTCCTGTTTCTGCTGTTCTATCACCGGATATTTGCGGTTACCTTTGACGAAACCTTTGCCAAAGCTGCGGGTATCAAGACGGGGGTATACAATATGCTCCTTGCCTTTTTAACCGCCATTACCATTGCGCTGGGTATGCGGATGATGGGGGCAATGCTCATATCCAGCCTCATTATCTTCCCCGCCCTCTCCTCCATGCGGGTATTTAAGCAATTCAAAACCGTTACCATAAGTTCAGGGTTGATCTCGGTAATCGCCTTCGTTATTGGTGTAGTTATTTCGTATCTCTATGCTACCCCCACCGGGGCAAGCGTAGTGATTGTGAATATGTTTATTTTCATTTTATTTTGGGTAATAAAAATATTTAAAGGGAGAACAGGATTATGAAAAGAATAGTAATAGCGGGACTTATCAGTTTTATTGTCTTCGCCGGATGTGACGGAAATAGAAAAATCGGAACAATAAAACCAAACAAGGCCGGTACTCAGTCGGTAAACATTCAATGGCCGGCTGTTGAAAATGTTTCTGAAACATATATAACAATCCCGGAGGATGGCGCTGTTTTTCAAAACCCCCTATCCCCCACAGGCGGGGAAATAGTCGAAATAAAAGAAAAAATGTTTCTTGCACAGACCAATGATGTGTATCTCAATCCTGAAGATTACCTTGGGAAGACAATCAAATTGGAAGGCCTTTTCAAATCCCAGTATTATGCGGAGAATGACGCTGCGTATTGTTTTGTCCTCCGTTATGGCCCGGGTTGCTGCGGTAATGATGGAAATGCCGGTTTTGAAATAGCCTGGGATTCATCGGATTTATCGGATTTAAAAAATCCGCAATATCCGGAAGATGATGCCTGGGTGGAAGCGGTGGGGGTTTTATCTTCCTACGAAGAAGAAGGCTACCCGTATTTATATATTGCCCTATCGAGTCTGATGGTTAAGGAAGAAAGGGGGGAGGAATTCGTTGCCCAATAAACTCTAACCTTTATCCTAAAATCGTGTTATACGGATCAGTTTTTAGAGATCCCCAGAATCCGTTCCCGGTACGCCGTCCCGATCCGCTCCAGGGCCTGTGCCGTGGTTTCTCCCCGCTTGGCTTGTTTGTGCAGGTCTATCGTAAACTGGTTCATGGAAAAATGCCGATAAAAATAAAGCTGGTCAAAAAGGGTGCCAGGCACCTTTTTGACGGCTTCGGTGTATACCTCGAAAATGCCCCCCCGTTTCATTTCCGAGTAACCTATGATCCATACCGGGATGGGGGACAGGGCTTGGTAGAAATCCTCCAGGACCCGGACCATGCTTAGCTGGGATTGGGCGATTGCTTCGGTTAGGGCTGGGCCTCCAAGGCGGCAGAGTTCCCGGAGTTCCACGGTACGGGGAGTGTGGACAGGGGTCTTGTTCAGGATGAGTACGTTTTTGCGGAAGTCTATGCCCAGGGAAGGCTCCTCCCGGAAGAAGCGTTCGGTAATTTTGCCCGAGGGGCCTACCAGGTAACGGCGGTTTTCCGCGGCCTGTTCACGGCGGCCGGGGTTATCCGCCACCAGGATGAGCTTAATTTCGTCCTTGGGGCCCACGTCATCCAGGGCTTCGTTGTACACCACCGGGGTTTCCACGGTATAGGCCGGGCCGGAGCGGGCATCCACCATTTTTTGCTGGATCCGCCGCAGATTGGGCAGGCTTCGGCTTAGCTGGTCCACCGACTCTCGGTAGTTGTCCCTGGCGCTGGCAAATTTTTTCCAAATAGCGGCTTTCATAAAGGGTATTTTATCATATTGTTGCGTCAATTTTGAAACTATTGTACTATAAAAAAAGAGTAAATTCGAAAATTTATTCAGAGGGGTGTTGAGCGAAACTTTGTTTCGCTTCGATTTAACGGTGCGGCAGCCGCCGTACGAAAGAAGGTTGACATGCATAAGATACTATCGAAAAAGCAGTTGTCTGGGGAGGTCTACGAAATGGTCCTGGAGGCGCCGCTGATCGCCCGGGCCAGAAAGGCGGGACAGTTTTTGATTCTCCAGATCGACACCGATTGGGGGGAACGCTTCCCCCTTACCATTGCCGATGCGGATCCCGTTGCGGGAACGGTGACCATCGTGTTTCAGACCGTGGGAGCTTCTACCCACAAACTGGCGACCAAGAAAGAGGGGGATTCTGTGGAGAATCTTCTGGGCCCCCTGGGGAATCCTACCCATATCGAAAAGTTCGGTACCGTGGTTTGTGTGGGCGGCGGTATCGGCATTGCCCCCATGTACCCCATAGCCCAGGCCATGAAGGCCGCCGGGAATAAGGTGATCGCCATCATCGGCGGCCGGACCAAGGAACTGGTGATCTTCGAAGACCGGGTAAAACAGGTGGTGGACGAGCTGATCGTGGTTACCGACGATGGTTCTTATGGAAGGAAGGCGGTGGTAACCGAGCCCTTAAAGGAATTCTGCCAACAGGAACATAAGCCGGACATGACGGTCGCCATCGGACCGCCTATTATGATGAAATTCTGCGTCGCCGCAGTAAAGGACTACGATGTTCCCATCATGGTATCCCTCAATACGATCATGATCGACGGAACCGGTATGTGCGGTGGCTGCCGGGTGAGCGTGGGCGGGGAAACCAAGTTTGTCTGCGTAGACGGGCCGGAATTCGACGGTCATAAGGTTGATTTTGAAAATATGATGCTCCGGATGCGGGCCTTTAAGCCCAGAGAGGACGAGGATCATCATAAATGTCATGTTGGATTAGGCCTTCCGCCTCATGTGCCGCCGCAAGCGGCGCCGGCGGGGAAAAAATAAGGGGTGATGTATGAGTGGAGAGAATAAAACTAAGGAACAACTTACTAAAGAGGCGGAAACTCTCTTAAAACCCTTCCTTGCTCGGAAGGCTGCGGGTGAAAAGATAGGTCCCAAGGACCGAATGGCTATTCCTTCCCAGGATATGCCCGCCCAGGACCCAATCGCGCGGGGTAAAAACGTGGCGGAAGTGGCCGAAGGGTATGGGGAAGCCCAGGCCCGGCTGGAAGCGGAACGCTGTCTGGGTTGCAAGAACCAGCCCTGTGTAAACGGCTGCCCGGTCCAGGTACCCATCCCCCGGTTTATCGCGGAAATTCAGAACGGCGATTTCAAGGCGGCGGTGGATATCGTCAAGGAAACGAACCTTCTTCCGGCGGTGTGCGGCCGGGTCTGTCCCCAGGAAAAACAGTGCCAGAGCGAATGTACCCTGGGAAAGAGCCTTAAGGATGTGAATAAATCGGTGGCCATAGGCCGGCTGGAACGGTTTGTGGCGGACTGGGAACGGGCCAATAACAAGGTTACCATCCCTACCGTAAAGCCCAAGACCGGGAAAAAGGTCGCCGTGGTCGGTTCCGGTCCTGCGGGGCTTACGGTGGCTGCGGATACTGCCCGGGAAGGTCACGAAGTAGCGGTTTTCGAAGCTTTCCACAAAACCGGCGGGGTTATGGTCTATGGTATTCCCGAATTCCGGCTTCCCAAGGCCATAGTGCAGGCCGAAGTTGACGGCCTTAAGAAAATGGGCGTTGATATCGAGACCAACTTCCTGGTGGGCCGGACCCGGACCATCCGGGAACTCCTGGATGATGATAAGTACGATGCGGTGTTTGTCGGTACCGGCGCGGGGCTTCCCAAATTCATGGGTATCCCGGGGGAGAACTTTGTAGGTGTGGTGAGCGCCAACGAGTACCTTACCCGGTCAAATTTGATGAAGGCCTATGACCCCGCGAAGGCCGCCACCCCCATGTATCAGTCTAAGATTGCCACGGTTATCGGCGGGGGAAACGTCGCCATGGACGCCGCCCGTATGGCCCTGCGGCTCGGAGCCGAGCAGGTCCACGTCATCTACCGCCGGACCAGGGAAGAAATGCCCGCCCGGGGTGAAGAGGTGGAGCATGCTATGGAGGAGGGCATCATTTTTGACTTCCTCAGGAATCCCACCCGTATCCTGGGGAACGAACAGGGTAGGGTAAACGGTCTTGAACTGCTTAAGTACGAGCTTGGGGAACCCGATGCCTCGGGCCGCCGTAGTCCCGTGGCCATCAAAGGCTCGGAATATGTCTTTGACTGCGACCTGGTGATCGTTGCTCTGGGGAATGAATCAAACCCCCTGATAAGCAAGACCACCGCTGCCCTGAACGTCGATAAAAAGGGCCGTATCACCGTAGAGGGGGAATCCCAACAGACCTCCCTGGAAAAGGTGTACGCCGGGGGCGATATAGTCCTTGGGGCCGCTACGGTAATTCTCGCCATGGGCGAGGGCCGCCGGGCAGCCGCATCGATAAATAAACTATTGGCGAACTAATAGTTCGTACCGATGATAGAGTAATGCGGATCCATCCTGCCCTGTTTTGTATTGTTTTTCTTCTCGTTGTTGACCCGGTTTTTTCACAAACCGGGCAGGATTCTCGCCAAGGATCTGCCCGTCCGGATGCTTTACGGAGCTACCGTATAGGCCGGGATCTGGAAGCCCGGGACCGTATGGACGAGGCAAACCAGTATTATAACGAAGCGGCCCAGATCTGTATGGATGAAATCACCCGGAATTCGGCAAACATGGATTCCTATACGGTCCTAACCTGGACCCTCCAGCGTCAGCGGAAGTACTCCGATGTGATTACCTGGGGGGAGCGGGGACTTAGGATCAACGCAAACGACTACCGGATTGTGGAAACCATGGGGGAAGCCTATTTTTACCTGGACCGCTTTGAGGATTCCCTGCGTTCCATGCAGCGTTATGTGAATTTCGTACCCCAGGGAGAGCGTACTTCGGTGGCCTATTTCTTTGTTGGGGAGATCTTCCGGCTCCAGGGAAAATTCCACCGGGCGGATATTGCCTATACCACCGCGGTCCGCCTGGACCCAGGTTCCGCTCTCTGGTGGTACCGTCTGGGCTCGGTCCGGGAATCGGCGGGGGAATTTAGCCCCGCCATGGAAGCTTATCAGCGGGCTCTTCGGCTTAATCCTAACTACCGGGAAGCGAATGAGGGGCTGGAAAGGTCTCGTCGCAGTAGTACGTAAATATCCTTTTTTTTGTACTTTATCGGCAAAACCGGTCGTGGGGAGGGGTATGCCCGGCTTCATGTGCGTGTAGAGTCTGCTTGCGGAGCCCCTTCGGGTCTCCTCCAGCAGGGAATTCCACATACATGAAGCCGGGCATACCCCTCCCCACGACCGCCTGTGTCACATAGTATGAAGAAGGATATGTTACGGGTGGATTCACATACCGATGTGGCAGGCTGGGTGCTGTTTCGCCTTTGCAAGACTTTACCATGGTTACCTGCAAGTTTTTCGGAATTCCTTTGTGTTGCCCTTATCGGCAAAACCGGTCGTGGGGAGGGGTATGCCCGTCTTCATGTGCGTGTAGAGTCTGCTTGCGGAGCCCCTTCGGGTCTCCTCCAGCAGGGAATTCCACATACATGAAGCCGGGCATACCCCTCCCCACGACCGCCTTTGTCGGCTAAATAGTGCGCCAAACTCAGTTAGGTAAACTTGGACACTATGAGATTTTGGCGCTTGACGCCTTTGCCGCAAATGCCATTCGTTGTGATTGCGGCAATAAACGCATCGATGTAAGACCCAATAAAATTATATGGTCTTCCAATTTAATTTTAATCGAAAGAGCAGTGCTATTGCTTCCATTTTCCAACCATTCCAATGGGAAATGAATAACATTGCCAACAGTGCTTGGGGTGCCGTTGCCAGCATCAATAACTATCTCTAATTTCAATGGAGGGGTAGCCGTAAAGAAAGCAGTATAGCTTGCATCTGCAAAAAGAGAAGAAAAACCATATTCTATTTTAGTTACTATAGCGGTGCTAACATTCAGTCCGTTTTCTTTTCGTATA
>NZ_JAJQRB010000037.1:0-9899 GCF_046533075.1 Treponema primitia
TGAAGGCGGACCGAGCGTTAAAGAAGATAAGCCGGGAACGGGAACATTGGGCGCGAACCATGTTCCGAGAAAAAGCGGCCATGGACTACAACTCCGGCATGTATAACGCATACCAGAGGGGCCGGGAAGAAGCCCGGCTGGTGATTGAGGAAAAAGCCCGGGTGATTGAGGAAAAGGACCGGGTGATTGAGGAAAGAGACCGGGAAAATCAAGAGCTTCGGCAGAAACTTCGGGATGCCGGGTTAGAGTAGGGACGGGAACATGAAGGCAGACCGAGCGTTAAAGAAGATACGTAGTAACAAGCCGTTTGCGGTTAATTTTAAAGGAGATCCGGTTGGGGGTCTTCTCGGAAGTAGAGCATCTCCACATAACAGGCACGGCAGGTTTCTAGGTCCTTTTCCCTGATGGCCCGGTATAGCCGCCAATGGACATCGTCCCCCTCTTTTTGAACTATGGCTTTTTTGAAAAATTCTTCGTTCAGGATCGTGGTGTGCTGGCGGAACATTTTCCGGGTTACCTCGTAGACCAAGACAAAAACATTGTTTCCCGTGGCCCGGAAAATTTCCAGGTGGAATTCATAGTCCAGCCTGCCGTGGAGTTCCATATCATTTGCCAAGGCGGCCTGATCCATTTCTTCCTCTGTGTCTCCTCTGCGATCTCTGCGGTTTCTCTTCTTATTCCTCTTTGTCCGTGAGGTCCGTGTGGTCCGTGGTTATTCCTGAATTCCTGGTTAGTGAAAAATAGGGATTGAAAATTCGGGAAAAGGCTGTATTATGGATAAGAATAAGGGAGGTATCATGATTTTTAATCCCGGACACGAATGCATGGACCAGATGGCGCGGAAAAAACTCCAATTGGCCAACCTGAAAAACCTGGTGGAAAAACTCTACACCACGGTTCCTTTTTACCAGAAAAAGATGGATGCCCTGGGCATTACCAGCCGGGATATCCACACCCTGGGGGACATCGAAAAGCTGCCCTTTACCACGAAGGACGACCTCCGGGAAAATTATCCCCGGGGCCTTTTGGCCAGTCCTCCGGACCGGATTGTGGAGGTCCATATGAGTTCCGGTACCACCGGTAAGCCCGTAGTGGACGAGTATACCCAAAAAGACATTGATATTTGGCGGGAAGCCATGGCCAGGACCTTGGCGGGCGGGGGCTGTACCAAGGACGATATCGTACAGAATTGCTACGGCTACGGTCTCTTTACCGGAGGGCCCGGGGCTCATTACGGCGCCATGACCATAGGCGCGGAGGTCCTCCCCATGTCGTCGGGAAACACCGCCCGGCAGCTCATGGTGATGCAGGATTTCGGTTCCACCATGCTTACCTGCACCCCCTCCTACGCCCTGTATATGGCCGAAGAAGCGGCGGACGCGGGGATAGACCTGAAAAAGCTGCCCATCAGTAAGGGCTGTTTTGGGGCTGAGCCCTGGAGCGAGAACATGCGTAAGGAAATTGAGAGCCGCTACGGGATGAAAGCCTACGATATCTACGGCCTCACGGAAATCATCGGCCCCGGGGTGGCCTTTGAGTGCGAGGCCCAGGAGGGACTGCACGTCAATGAGGACCTGTTCTACCCGGAGATCATCGATCCTGAAACCGGTCATCATGTTAAACGAGGCGAAAAGGGGGAACTGGTCTTTACCACCCTCACCAAGGAGGGGACTCCTCTGATCCGCTACCGGACCCGGGATATCACCTATTTCATGGACGAGCCCTGTTCCTGCGGCAGGACCACCGTGAGGATGCACCGCCTCTTTGGCCGCACCGACGACATGCTGATCATCCGGGGGGTCAACGTCTTCCCCAGCCAGATCGAGCACGCCCTCTTCGGCATTGAGGGTACCGAACCCCAGTATCTTATCGTGGTTAACCGGGGAGAATCTCACCTGGACGAGGTGGAGCTTCTGGTTGAGGTTAAGCAGGAGTTCTTCAGCGATGAGACCAGGGGCTTGGAGACGCTGCGGAATAAAATACAGGATGTGATGAAGTCCAAGCTTCAGATTGGGCTAAAGGTAAAATTGGTGGAGCCTAAAACCATAGAACGGTCCATAGGCAAGGCTAAGCGGGTCATTGATAATCGTAAATTATAGGGAGTATCATTATGCAGATTAAACAAATATCGGTATTTCTGGAAAACAGTTCCGGCCGCCTGGGAGAGGTAACGAAGGTCTTGGCGGACGCCGGCATCAATATCCGGGCTCTTTCCATTGCGGACACCGCAGATTTCGGCATACTCAGGCTCATCGTGGATAAGAATGACGAGGCTATCACGGCCCTGACTAAGGCGGGTTTTACCACCCGTTTAAGCGATGTGGTGGCCGTGGAGGTTGTGGACAACCCCGGCAGCCTCGCTAAGGTGATGGAACTCTTCCAAAAGTCCAAGGTGAACATCGAATATCTCTACGCCTCCCTGGAAGGGAAGACCGGAAAAGCGGTGATTATTTTTAAATTGGAAAATTTGGAACAGGGTTTGAAAATAGTTACGGATAACGGCCTTTCTGTGGTTGAAAAATTTTGATTTTTCCCCCTAGAATGGTTACAGGTGAAGATCTAAAAAGCATCATAGAGGGGAAGATATGAAAATTTTGATGACCGCCAGTGAAGCTGTTCCCTATGCTAAGACCGGCGGCCTTGCCGATGCGGTATCAGCCCTGTCCCTTGCCCTGGCAAAACTGGGACACGAAGTGCGTATTGTCATCCCCCGGTACTATGGGATCAACCGTGGTGAACTTACCCAGGTTGAGGGCGCCATGGGGGTTCATGTGGGGGGCGGCGAGGAATGGTGCGCCGTCTACACCACGGCACTGCCCGGTTCGCCGAAGAAGAACCCCGTCAAGGTGTTTTTTATCGATCATGAAAAATTCTTTGGCCGGGACGGTATCTACGGAACGCCCGCGGAACCGGATTTTTTAGACAACCCCCGGCGCTTTACCTTCTTTTGCCGCGCCGCTTTTCAGCTTTGCCGGAAAACTTCCTGGTACCCCGATGTACTCCACGCCCATGACTGGCCCACTGCCCTGGTTCCGGTTTTCCTGAAATTCGGGGAACGCCATGGGGAGTTTGCCAATACCGTATCGGTCCTCACTATCCACAACCTGGGTTACCAGGGGATCTACAGCAAGGATAATTTCTGGTATACAAACCTGGGCTGGAACGATTTCTACGCCGCGGGGTTTGAGGACTGGAACATGATGAACCTCCTCAAGGCGGGGCTCTATTCGGCGGATAAGCTTAACACGGTTTCCCCCAACTACGCCGAGGAAACCAAGACCCACGTCCAGGGTTTCCGCTTGGACGGGGTCCTCCGCCACCGTTCCGCAGACTATATGGGCATCCTCAACGGCATAGACTCCGGCCTCTGGAACCCCAAGACCGACGACCTGCTGCCCCAAAAATACAGTGTCCAGGATATGAGCGGGAAGGCTAAAGCGAAGGAAGCGCTCCAGCGTGAATTCAGCCTGAGCGGGAAAAGCGATGTGCCCATCATCGGCATGGTCACCCGCCTTACCGGGCAGAAAGGGGTGGGCGCCCTCTTCGGCCCCGCCTACGGTTCCGCCTGGTCCATCTGCCGGGACATGAACCTCCAGTTTGTCCTCATCGGTACCGGGGAATCGTGGTGCGAAAATGAACTCCGCAGCCTTTCCGGCCGGCTGTCCAACTTCAAGGCCCAGATCGGCTACAGCGAAAACCAGAGCCACCTCATAGAAGCGGGGGCGGATTTCTTCCTCATGCCGAGCCAATACGAACCCTGCGGCCTGAACCAGATGTACTCCCTCGCCTACGGCACCCTCCCCATAGTGCGGAATACCGGCGGCCTTGCGGACACGGTGAGCAACTACAACGAGGAAAAAGGAACGGGCACGGGCTTTATGTTTAACGACCTGACCCCATCGGCGATCTACAACACCGTAGGCTGGGCGGTCTGGGCATACTACAACCGTCCGAAACACATCGAAGCCATGCGTATCCGGGGCATGAAGCAGGATTTCTCCTGGGAAAAATCCGCAAAGGTATACATCGCCATGTACGAAAGCGCTTTAAACCCCGCCCCCTAGGGACCCCTTTAGCATAGTTTCGGGAACGCACAAAACGAAGTATGGGGTCCTGGCGGCGCAAAAAATATCAGGAACCCCCAGAGGGTCCCCCTGATATTTTTTACACCACCACCCCCGATAACTGATCCTGTTGTGCGTTCTCCACGTCCTGGGGGTCCCTAGGGGGCGGGGCCTTTATCGCAGAACGATGCATACCCCCCGCTTGGAGCATAGTTAAGCATAATTTGGCGAACCGGCCGGTGAAGCCATGCGCCTAGGAGGCACGGAAGCACACTTACAATTAGTACGGAGTGGGGTGTTATTGACAATGGTCTTTTTATACTATATTTTGTAAATATGGAGCTTAATAAAATACCATCAAAATATCGTGACGACATAGAAATGGCAATAACATTACTCAAAAATGAAGGCTGTAAATCTGTTTTTTTATTTGGTTCCTTAGTAACAGGAAAAATTCATGAGCATTCAGATATAGATATTGGCATAACCGGATTACCAGCCAATAAATTTTTTAGAGTATATTCAATATTAGACAGAAAATTATCAAATAAAGTTGATCTTGTTGATTTTGATGACAATATAAAATTTTATACCCTTTTAAATTCTTTAGGGGAAGTTGTAAAACTTGGATAAAAACATTTCTGAAAAAATAACATATGAAATTTCCCGCTTGGAGCATAGTTAAGCATAATTTGGCGAACCGGCCCGGTGAAGCCATGCGCCTAGGAGGCACGGAAGCACACTTACAATTAGTACGGAGTGGGGTGTCGGGAAGGAAAAGTATGGAGGGACCCTCTGGGAGGTCCCATACTTTTCCTTCCTGACAGGC
The DNA here is from genome assembly GCF_046533075.1 of Treponema primitia. Lineage (GTDB taxonomy): Bacteria > Spirochaetota > Spirochaetia > Treponematales > Breznakiellaceae > Termitinema > Termitinema primitia_B. The sequence continues at coordinate 4,894 of NZ_JAJQRB010000037.1, forward strand.
CCCCCTTACAAATTGTGTGCTTTCGAAAACCCAGTATGCGCATGGCTTCACCGGGCTACCGTATTTGCCACACGAAGCTGCTGCTTAGCCAGGCGAGACGGGCGGAGCGGGCAACGGCGTTGTAGGGGGCGCCTTCCTGGTGGGCGGGGATCCAGAAGAGGGTGTTGGCAATCGTTGTCTGGGCTGCCAGGGACGCCAGCCATGTTCGGGTAGTTTGTAGTTTTGCTGTGTTTTTTTCTTCGCCAAAGGGGACGGCCCACAGTATATCTGCCTGGATGCCGAATTCATGCCAGTCCTCCATCTCGGGAAAACGGTTCGCCTCCAGGTTGCTGGTGTCCTGGGGGGGCTGCCGGCGAATCCTGCTGACCGGCGCATAGACCCAGCCGGGGGAGGAGCGGTAAAACAGGGGCAGGGCGTCTATCCAGCCATAGGTTTCCGCGCCCTGCTGAAAGCGGCTGTTCCGGAACAGATCTTCCATGGCGCTTTCCCAGACTTCCCGGTCTTCGGGAAAAATTCCGGGCTGCTCTTGTAAAAGCTGGGCGATCCAAGCCCACCGGGCTTCCATGTCCCGCCCGGGTATAAGAAGCTCCCCCTCCCCGCCTTCGGGAGAAACCGCCCTACTCCGTGAAATCGCCGGTTCCTTAAAATCCCGGAACATCATCCAGGGGTCTATCGCCAAAACCAGCGCACCCTGGTATTCCCGCGCCGAGGGCAGACCCTTATATATAACTACGGGGGGGGCAAGTTCAGTCCGCTCCAGAGGTCCACGGGTAGTAATACTAAACCCATACCAATTTTTAGGAAAACTCCCGTCTTCCCTTGCCGTCCTAATCCGAATCCGCTGGGGCGGTTTAGCGGTATCGAGTATCCTCTCCCACTGTTCCCGGTACGCCTCGTCCACCAGCCATACTGCCCGGGGCCGGGCCAAAAGAAAGACCGCAGCGCCGATAATCACCAAAACCAACAGCGCCGCTGCAGCATATAACCGGCTTTTTCCTGTAAGCCCCTGCATTGGGGACCTTTTTTTTGTACTGATAATTCAACTCCTCTTACAATTTTGTAATTTCATCAAGAGAAAGACCGGTAACGCGCGCAATTTTTTCAGCCGGGTCGCCCATCTCCTTCAAACTTTTCGCCGTCGCAATTTTACTCGCAGCTTTGCCTTTAGCTTCCCATCTGGTAGCCGCGCCCAATTCGATAAAAATATCATCTACGTCAATGTCATTACGGTTATCTAATACATCTTTAAAAAAATTGCCCAACGCTGCGACATCCTGTCTATCTAATACATCTTTAAAAAAATTGCGCAAACTTGCAGCTTCATGTTTATCTAATATATCCTTAAAAATATAGCCCAACGCTACGACATCCTGTCTATTTAATGCATCCTTAAAATCATTGCTCAACCCTGCGTCATCCTGTTTATCTAATGCACCCTTAAAAGCATTGAATACAACTGTTTCTCCGCGCATACCTAAAACCTCCTGGATTTGATGGTTGTTTACCTGTCCAAAGATATATAAAAATGCCCCGATGGGGGCTTCCTTCGGTACTTTTTTGACCTCGGCTAAGATTGCTACTGTGCTGGCATAGCTCAAATCTCGGTCTAAACCGCGCAACCAAAGGGCTTCCCCGGGAGGAATCTTTTTACGGTTTATTATCTGCATGGACATTAAACCGTTTTCTATTATTGTAATACCGGGCCATTGTTCCGTCAATGTATAATGGCAATTGTCCCGCAGATGGTATGCCAAGGCGTTTCTTACGAATTTTGCTTTAGTCCGGAGGCGATATTTTTAAAGAATTCTATTTTTTGAAAGAAAATAGGGGATCAGACGAAGAATAATAGACCGCGAAGGCGCAGAAGGCGCAGAAGGAGAAAAAAGGGGCCCATAGTGTCCCCCGGGTGGAGGACACTATGGGAATTCGGTGAATGAACACCTTTACTCGCTTACCGGGTAGGAGAACTCGATGTTTGTACCCAGGTAGCCTAGTACTGGTGAGCCGGCGGGTACCGCCGGGGAGGTGATGGCGGTGGCGGTGAAGCCTAGGTTAACCTGCTTGAACTTCAGGGAACCGCCTTGGGGTGGGGTCAGGGCCGGGACGGTCATGTATTCCCAGCCGCTGGTGGTGTAGCCGTTTCCGTCTACCCCGCCCAGGGCAGTCGCTTCACTGGTAATGGGGGCCTTGGAGTATGCAAGTTTAATGGAGTCCCGGCCGCCGGTTTCCGTGGCGTTGTAATAGGCGATATAGGGAATTTTAGTCCCGGGCTTGAGTTTTATCTGGGTCCAGTTTCCTACGGCGCCGAACTGATCCACCGTTACCGCTTTGTAGGTGGTACTGGTACGGCTATCGATGTAGATGTACTTCAGATCGCTGTCGGTTCTGTCAAAGGCGGCAATATGGAGGTGGTCATCGCTGTCTATGGCCATGGAGATATAGGTACCCACATAGTCCGGCAAATTTATCGCGGATGTAGTCCAGGTAATCGCAGCCGTCGGATTTGCGCCGATTACCTGGGTAGATGAGTACTTCAGCTTGAGTTTTCCTGCGCTTTCATCGAAGTAGACTATCACCACATAATTGTCGGAGGTAACCGCCATATCGAAGTAGGGAGACGCCCCTGATGCGGCGGTTAGACGCCCGGTTCCGGCAGTAGTTTCTGTAATATTTGTATAGGCAGTGTTATAAGGTCTGTTTTGCGAATCAACCTGGGTAGCCAGGGAATTCCCTATACGGTTAGGACGGCCGGTAACGTTAGTTCCAATCTGGAAATTCCTGAAAATTAGATCCTTGTTTGTCGTATTGTCGTCAAAATAGAGCATATACATGGACGCCCCGTCAACCGACATCGAATCGCCTTTGGAAATGAGTTTGGGGTACTGATACCGGTTAAGCAGGATTCCGGGGGTAAAGCCCACCGTCTCCAGGGTTACCGCATTGTTATTGGCGTTATTTGAACGCCCTCCTGCGTCGGTGGGCCAGTCCACATAGGTTGTACCCCCGGCCCAGCCTAAGCCTTGGTGACCACCCGCCGAGCCGGGCCAGAGTTCGGCATACCGGTCATAGATCAATTCCAGGCTGCCGCCGCTATAGTTGTATACCGATGCTTGCAGGTACCTGCCCGAATCATCCTTGGTCATGGCCATCTGTTCCCAGGCTAAAGCCTTTACCAGATATTCCGTGTACAGCCGCGCCTTGGTGTTAATGTTAAATTCCGTCCGCTGGGGCCTGGCGTCATTGCCGTGCATTGACCCGGCGCCTCCTACCCCGTTGGACCCATCCAACAGCGGCACCGGAACTGCAGAGCTGCCGCCATTGTCGTCAATGTACCCGAAGACCGGGTTATTGCCGTTCATGATCATGGTGGGGTAATACCCGTTTCTGACGTCGGTTTCTTTAACCGTATAGAACTGCAAATAGCGGTCGTCGGTGAGGGTTATGTTCTTGGTTTTGTAGCGGTCCGCCTCGCGGTTGGGCATATTTTCCTGGTCCTGGCCCTCGGTACCGCCGGTGAGGGTATACGAGCCCAGAGAAGCGTTGCTGTTGATGTTATTCAAGGTGCCCACCGTGGCTCCAACGTATACCGCCAGGTATCCCGACTTGCTAGAATTATTGGTGGTTGTAAAGCCCGTTTCAGAAGCGCCGGTAAAGGGCAGGATAGTTCCGCTCGCCACTGCGGGGCTGTAGGTTCCGTTCAGGGCCGCGCTGAGAATCCGCACCCCATTGGTCATGGGGTTAAGGTTAAAGCCCGTAACGTTGATAAAGCTCGCGTTAGATCCCTGAATAACCGAGTACTTGCCATCGGCGGAACGGATGTTGTCGTCCTTTAAGCCCCCCTGCAGCCAATTGGCGGCGGTACTAATCTTTACGATATAGGGTACCACGTCCATACGGTAATAGGGCGTCTTAGCGGCGGCAACCGTCTGGGTAGAGCTTTCCAGTGAGGTGTTCGCGGTCGGCATCGGGAAATCCCGGGCAAGAACCCGGAAGGGCCGGTCCACGGCGGCGATATTGGCTATTTTGTTGGTATCTATGTCCAGCCGCCAGTTAACCTTATGTCCCGCCTGATCGTGGGATACGGGCTCCACCGTAAATTTCCAGCCGTTTGCATCCCATTGGTCAGCGCCGGTAAGGACGCCGCCGATGTAGTCGGCTGCCTTGGCATAGCTGTGGGACGGATAGATCGTTTCCGTTACGGCGGCTCCGGCAAAGGTAAATCCGTCCATGTAGACCCAGAGGGAACCGAGTATGTTGTTATCCTCGGCGCTGCCCCGTATGCTTATCTTCCCTGAAACCTTGGGGTCCCTGTCCAGAACGCCTAAACCTCCGGTAGTAAAGTTACCGGGCAGATCGGCCTCCAGTTCTATGTGGCCGTTGTTCTTGCTGTTCCCGTAGAGGGAATTATTATCCTTGTTGTTCCAGTGGAAGGGGTTTACCACCGCGGTGGGTCTCGTTTTGTCATCGTTATCCATATCAAGATTGAAGATTGCCGCCTGGGCAAGCTGCTCCGCTATGGGGCCTCCGGTTGTGGTGTCGTAGACCTTGAGAATAAAGAGCCTGCTATGCTTGAGGACCGTGTCTTCCACCCCAAGGGAATCGGGAATGTTGGCAAAATCACCTACACCGCTATAGGCCGCTACCGCTGCGGCGGGATTACCGCCGGGGAAAACATCGGTTTTTTCTGTGCCAGATACCGCAGTATAGCCCCAGACCGTACCGCCTGTTCCGTCCGCAGTGGAAGCCGCCTTAAGGGCCACAAAGGTGGTCCCCACCTCATTGTTGGGCGCGCCTAAGCGGGTCCAGCGGGTGTCCCCGCCGTAGCCAACGGTATAGACATTACCCGGTACAAGGGCGGTTGCCGGAATTTGCGTGGCCCCCTTGGTTACATAGGTAATGGAGTAGTGTCTAAGATTGTTTCCGTCAACGATATTCATGGATACTTTGAACTGGTTGTTCCGTACCGTAAAGTCGGTTCTGATTTCGCCGAAGTGGCTGCCATCCGG
>NZ_JAJQRB010000038.1:0-49576 GCF_046533075.1 Treponema primitia
CGTATGGAGGGACCCTCTGGGAGGCCCCATACGTTTCCTTCCTGACAGGCCCCCCGATCAATTGTGTGCTTTCGGAAACCCAGTCAGCGCATGGCTTCACCGGGGGCGTTTATCGTAGACCCTCTTGGCCTTGCCCTCCGACACCGGGAGGCTGCCCGATTCGTGGAGCTCCACCCTGGGGTTTATGGTGATAGACGCCTGGATGGTTTTGCGGATACGTTCCTTCAATGCGTTTAGGGGACGGGAATCGTCCATGAAGATATCCGGGCCTATTTCTGTTTTGACGGTGAGCTTATCCATAACCCCGTCTTTTTCTATTTCGATAAGGTAGTTGTTCCCCACATCCTTCATGGCCATGATCACCTCTTCGATCTGGCTGGGGAAAATATTTACCCCGTTGACGATCAACATATCATCGCTGCGGCCGGTGATACGGCGTAGGCGGCGGTGGGTTCTGCCGCAGGGACAGGGCTCGGTGTAGAAGCCCGTAAGATCCCGGGTACGGTAGCGCAGTATTGGTGTGGTCTCCCGGCATAGTATGGTCATGACCAGCTCACCGGTTTCGCCGTCGGGAACCGGTTCCAGGGTATCGGGGTTGATGATTTCCGCAATATAGCCGTCCTCCCAGAGGTGGAGGCCGTTCTTGCACTGGCACTCAAAGGCCACCCCGGGGCCGTTCATCTCCGAAAGGCCGTAAGAATTGTACACATCAATTTGGAGAAGCTCCTCAATGCGCCGCCGGGTATCCTCCGAATAGGGTTCCGCCCCCGCAAAGGCCCGTTTGAGTTTTATGCTGTCCCGGCTGACCCCTTCGGCGCGCATGATGGACTCCACGTGGAGAAGGAAGCTCGGGGTGGCGTGAACCACGGTGGTACCAAAGTCCTGCATGAGCCGGACCTGCCGGGTGGTGTTCCCGCTCCCCGAGGGGATCACCAGCATTCCTATTTCCTCACCCCCGGCGTGGAAACCCATGCCGCCGGTAAAAAGGCCGTAGGAGATCATGTTCTGGAACACGTCGGTATGGTTACACCCGGTCCCGTAAATGCTCCGGGCAACATAGCCGGTCCAGCGGGTAATGTCGTCCCGGTTAAAATAGATGGTGGTGGGCGCTCCGGTGGTACCGCTTGAGGCATGGAGGCGGATCACCTCCTCCTTAGGTATGCTGAGAAATCCGTAGGGAAAGCCCTCCCGCAAATCGTGCTTGGTGGTAAAGGGGATGCGTTTAAGATCATCCAGGCTCTTTATATCATCGGAACCCTTAATTCCCGCAGCCCTGAGTTTGGGGGCATAAAAGGAGGTCCGCAGTGCATAATCTACCAGGGCCTGCAGCCGCTCAAGCTGGAAGACCTCCAGTTCCGGCCGGGGCATGATCTCAACTTTGCGGTGCCAGTATTGGTAGTTCACGCGGCAGCTGTCCTGCCCAGGTTAAAGGCCTTTTTGTTTGCCTCCGTAACCGAGGAGTCTTTATTGGCGAACATGGCGCTAATCGTGGCTTCCAGGGTTTCCGGCTTTAGGGGGAGGAAGGTGGAGGCTGCCCCTACCATGACCATGTTTACCGCCCTGGCCAGTCCCGCTTCTTTGGCAAGTTCCGCAGCTTCGACGATACGGTTTACGGGGAAGAGCGCGATGGTCTTTAGTATTACTGCCATATCAGGATAATCGGGAATATTGATGAAGGGTTCCGCCGCGCTGACCAGGGCGCCGTCCGGCGCAAGCCATGCCGCATAACGGAGACTTTCCACGGGTTCCATGGACAGTACAAGGTCAGCCCCGCCCTGGGGTACCAGATCCGAGGCAATAGTTGTGTCCGAGAGCCGCAGGTGGGCCAGTACGGCGCCCCCCCGCTGGGCCATGCCGTGCACCTCGGACTGACGCACCGAAAACCCATCGCTCACCGCCGCTTGGGCAATAATGGCGGCAATGGAAAGTACTCCCTGTCCGCCGACACCCGCCAATATTATATCCCGCTTCATAGTATAGCTCCTTTAATATTCCTCATTTTGACTTCTCGCTTTTCTTTCGTTTTCGGAAGGCTTCCAGGCATTCCCGTTGGAAGATCACCACCGAAAGGCCGCGGTACTCAATCTCTTTTTTTAGTTTTGCTGCGTTTTCTTCCAGGAACTGCCGCTTGGCTTCCAGTTCAATCAGGTGTTCGCCCTTGAGGCCCAGGCCCAGGATGAGGGGACGGAATTTGTCTGATCCTACCATGGTCTGCTGGCAGCCGGTCATGGCCACGATGGAGTTATCCAGGATGATAAGGGTCATGGGGGTATCCGCGGCGATCGCATCGATCAGGGAGCTGATCCCCGAATGGAGGAAGGTGGAGTCCCCGATGACGCCGATGGCGTACTTGATACCCGTCTCCGCCGCGCCCCGGGCCATACCTACGGAAGCGCCCATACAGACTATGGACTCGGGTACCGAGTAGGGCGGGGTGGCCCCAAGGGCGTAACAGCCTATGTCGGCGTTGATCGCCGTATTTGGGTGTCCCTCGGCGGGGTCCAGTTCCTGAACCGCCTTTTTGATGGTCTCGTAACTGTCCCCGTGGGGGCAGCCGGTACAAAGCTGGGGGGGACGGCCCGGCAGATTCGGCAGGGTTACTGCTCCGGCGCTCAGCGCCCCCGGCCGGGGGGGGAGGGCCAGGCCCCGGCGCACCACATCGGGGTCCAGCTCCCCGGTACGGTTTATGGTCCCGTCAAGTTTTCCATTGATAGTAATACTGTGTGGAAGTATACCCCGGAGCCGTTCTTCAATCACCGGCTGGCCTTCTTCAATAACGATAACCCGTTCCGCCTTTTCGCAGAGCCGGCGTATGGAGTCAATGGGCAGGGGATATACCCCGATGTGGAGCCGCGCAGGAATCTTACCGGATCGGGATTTGACAAAATCCTCCAGATTTTCTTCGTAGTAGTTCCCCCCCAGGCCGGAAGTGATCACCCCAAGGCCCGTGTCCCGGCCATCCAGGTCCAGTTTGTTGGAGGGGTGGGCGGCGGACCATTCCAGGAACCCCGTCTGTTTTTCGATCAGGGCGACATAGTTCCGCCGGGCATAGGCGGGGAGGAGCATCCACTGGGTTTTGTCCCCGGCCTTGGAAAGGGGGTTCTGCGCCCGTATCGGCTCGGTTTTAATTTGAGCCCGGGCATGGGAAAGCCTGGTGGTCATGCGCAGCAGTACCGGAACCTGGAATTTCTCGGAAAGGTCAAAGGCTTCCCTGGTCATGCTATAGGCCTCCTGCTGGTTCCGGGGCTCCAGACAGGGGACCATGGCGAATGCGGCGTAAAAGCGGGAGTCCTGCTCGTTCTGGGAACTGTGCATCCCCGGATCGTCCGCCACGGCGATTACCAGCCCGCCCTTGATACCCAGGAGGGCGCTGTTCATAAAGGGGTCCGATGCCACATTGAGCCCCACGTGTTTCATGGTCACCATGGCCCGGCGGCCCGCGAAGGAGACCCCCAGGGCCGCCTCCAGGGCGGTCTTTTCGTTCGTACACCAAGACGCATGAAACGCTTCCGGAATATGGGCATTACCCGCAGCATTTTCGATAAGATATTCCATAATTTCGGTGGAGGGGGTACCGGGATACCCGTAGGCTGCCGAAAGTCCGGCGTGTATTGCCCCAAGGGCTGCCGCTTCATCTCCTAAAAGCGCTTGTTCTTTCAATTTTTTCTCCTGTTTCAGATAATTCTATCATGAGCTCAGAGGAAGATCCACCGTACTTATCATAAAAATCTACGCGAAAAGAGGGCTTGACCTTCTATACTAAGCGAGTATATTTTTAGGTATTCCTAAAAAGGATTCAACATCATTGGGATATACGATAAGGGGAATGTTATGGATCCTATGTCCGGAAAAATCGTATTGGTCGATGATGATGTTACCAGCCTGGCCTTGGGAAAAAGCATCCTGGCCCCCCAATACGATATCATCACCATTCCCTCCGGGGAAAAGCTTTTTATCCTCCTTGAAAGGGTGCAGCCCACGTTAATACTCCTGGATGTGGAAATGCCGGGCATGAACGGCTACGATGTCCTGAAAAAAATCAAGTCTATTCCCCAGTTTGTGGATATCCCGGTTGTGTTTTTAACTTCCCGGAGCGATTCTTCCAGCGAGTTGGAGGGACTGAACCTGGGAGCCATAGATTACATTTCCAAGCCCTTTTCGCCTCCCCTGCTCCTGAAACGGATTGAACTGCACCTTCTGATAGAGTCGCAAACCAAGAAACTAATCGATTATAACTCCAACCTCCAGCAAATGGTTAAGGAAAAGACTAAAACCGTACTGGATATGCAAAATTCGGTATTAAAAACCGTGGCAAACCTGGTGGAACACCGGGACGAGATTACCGGAGGGCATGTGGAGCGGACCCGGGGCTACCTGGAAATCCTTCTGGATGGCATGATCGGCCAAAAGCTGCACCGGGAAGAACTGGAAAGCTGGGATAGGGATTTTTTCCTCCACTCTTCCCATTTGCACGATGTGGGCAAAATTTCCATTCGGGACAATGTTCTGCTCAAACCGGGTAAACTCTCTGTTGATGAATTTGATGTTATGAAGAATCATACCCTCTTTGGCGTTCAAATTATTGAAGAAATACAAAAAAACACCCCGGAGAGCAGTTTCCTGACCTACGCCAAGATCCTTGCAGGTACCCACCATGAAAGATGGGATGGTACCGGCTACCCCTACGGCATAAAGCATGAAGAAATACCCCTGGGAGGGCGCTTGATGGCCATAGCGGATGTATACGATGCCCTTATTTCGGAAAGACCGTACAAGGCTCCCCTGACCCACGAACAGGCGGTAGACATAATCATGGATGGCCGGGAGACCCAGTTTGATCCCGCCATTACGGATATCTTTTTCTCGGTTGCCGGCCAATTTGACCGGCTGGTGCAGGAAAAAAATTCACTCCCCGCCGTGGGGGGGGGGGGGGGGGTAAAATATGAAGCACCTTTTTATCATCAACCACAATTCGCTTCGCCGGAAATACCGGGGGCAGGATTATTTAGAAAAGTTTACCGAGGCTATAAAAGACTGTTTTCAGGGTAAGAAACACTATTTTATTCATCTTTCCCGGTATCCCCGGGATGCCATAGGTTTTATCCGCAGTTTCAGGGAAGGGCTTGATCCCGCCCAAACCCTTAGGGTGTATGCTGTGGGGGGGAACCGGATACTCTTTGACTGCCTCAACGGGATTATGGGGCTGGCCAATATGGAACTTGCCGCAGTCCCCTATGGGATATCCAATGATCTGGTCCGGGCCTTTGGGGATAATAATGAGTCCCTTTTCCGGAATATTCCCGAACAAATCGCTGCGGAGGCTATCCCCACGGATCTTATGTCCTGCGGGAGCAACTTTGCCCTCAATTTTTGTACCATAGGCATGGAGTCCGCGATCATCAAAAAAGTCATGGACCGGTATTCATCTATTTCCCTGTATTCCAGCCATTTTCCCCATATTGACGCCCTGATCTTTAATTTTCTCTTCGCTCATGCAAGCCTCCAGGTTGGTTTTAATCCGGCCATACGGAACCAGTGTTATACCATAACCGTGGACGGGGAAGATTTGAGCGGATATTACAGAAGCGTCAATATTGCCAACAGCCCCTGTTATGGGCGTAATAAAAACCCGGTGATTACCGCTGTTCCCGACGACGGTCTGCTGGATATAGTGCTCTGCCCCTCACTGAAACCCCTTAGAACCCTCGCCCTGATCCCGCCCTACATCAGCGGAAAATACCAGCAATTCCCCGGAGAATTTATCTGGAGGCGGGGGCGAAAGATCCATATCCATTCTGACTATCCCCTGCTGGTATGCCTGGACGGCGAAGCCTTTTATGATACCAGCCTGAATATAGAGGTGATCCCCGCCGGGGTATCTATAAACGCTCCCGGGAAAAAACGTTATGAAAAGAGGGCCCAGTGGCATGAAATGGGCTAAAAAAGAACGATATTTTCCCCCATCCTTCATAAGCGATTCTGAAAAAAAGGATATGGGGTATCAAAGATGGACGGATTTTCTGGCCCTGATCACCGTGGTGGCTTTTGCGATCAGCCGGATCGCCGATGCCCTGAACAGTGGGCATACCCGGGAAGCAGCCATCTCCGCTGTCGCTAACGGTGCGGCAATACTGGTTATTCTGATTCTCCGCCGGCTGAGAAATTTTATCGATATAGCCTTTGTACTGCCCCTGTTCCTCTTTACCCTGTATACTACGGCGTCCTATTGTATGGGGCGCTTTGATTACCTTTTTTACGCCCTTATCGGTATTACCTGCTTGGCGGGCATGTACCTTAAAAGCAGCAGCCTCCTGGGGTATATTCTGGTCTCCAATGCCGTGATGGCGATCCTGGTATATTTCCGCATTCCCCAGATGAACCCCGACCGGATCGTTACTTTAAGCGATATCATGGTCCGCTGGATCATAGAATTTTTTGTTTCCCTCCTGATCTATCTCCTTACCCGGATCGCCTCGGAAAAGAGCCGCCGCTCCAATAGGGACAGGATTACCTTTATAACCCTTTTGGCTACTACCCCAAACTATATAGTCATTATGGATAGGCAGTTCCGCGTTACCTACCTTAGCAAGACCATGGTGGAATTTACCGGTATTGAAGATTCCCGCCTGATTATAGGCCGGCCTATTATCGATCTATTCCAATCAATAGAGCTTAAAATAATGCTGGCAAAAACATTGGAATTCCACGGATATTATAAAGGAAGCTGGGAGGTACAGTTTAACGGGGGGAAGCGGTATTTTGATGTAATCTTCGACACATTCATGGGAGAGGACGGTTACTTTATCAACATGCACGACAGTACTCCCCTGGCTGCCGCCCGGTTCGAAGCGGAAAAAGCTGCGGAGGCAAAGAGCATCTTCCTGGCCAATACCAGCCACGAGATACGTACCCCAATGAACGCTATCCTGGGAATGGCGGAATTGATACTCCGAAGGGACATATCCCAGGAAGTGTATGTCGATGCCTTGAGTATCAAGAATGCGGGAACCAATCTGCTTGCCATAGTCAACGACATTCTGGATTTCTCCAAGATCGAGTCGGGGAAGCTGGATATCGTTCCGGCGCCCTATTCCCTTTCCTCCCTCCTTAACGATACCCTGAATATCATCCGGCTGCGACTGATCAATACGGAAAAGCCCATCCAGTTTCTCGCCAATATCGACAGTAAACTGCCGGATAAATTTCTGGGAGATGAACTCCGGATTAGGCAGATATTGCTTAACCTCCTCTCCAACGCAGTTAAATATACCAATGAAGGACAGATCACCCTTTCCCTTACCGGCGAAGGGAAAGAAAGGAACATCTGCCTTGTCTTTCGGATTTCCGATACCGGGACCGGAATTAAACCGGAGGACATGTCTAAACTCTTCCAGGAATTCAACCAGCTTAATACCCACCGGAGCCCGGGGATAGAGGGGACCGGCCTTGGACTTGCCATATCCCTGAATCTCTGCCGTCTCATGGGCGGGGACATTACCGTAGAAAGCCTGTTTGGCGCGGGTACCGTCTTTACCGCCCGTATTCCCCAGAAGGCGCTGAACCCCGTTCCTATCGCCGGGGTGGAAGTTCCGGAGGCCAGGAAGGTTCTCCTCTATGACCATCGGCCGCCCTACCGCTGGTCTGTTTCCCTATCCCTCCGGAATCTTGGAGTACAGGTGACAAAGGCCAGGGAATTGAAGGGCCTGTTTACCGAGTTGGAATCCGGTTCCTATTCCCACGCCTTTATTTCCCCGGATGCGGCGGAAGAAGCCGCGGACCTGTTAAAACGGCTGGGGCTAAAGACCATCCTTGTAATCCTTGCGGACTTGGAAGAATTGCCTCCGTTTTATCATTTTCCTATTCTTACCATGCCCGCCTATACCGTACCCATCGCCAATGTACTCAACGGCCTCTTGACCAGTACCGACCATAAAAAGACCATCGTCTCTTATATCGCTCCGGAAGCGAAGATATTGGTAGTTGATGATATTCTTACCAATCTGAATGTGGCAAAGGGGCTCATGTCTATTTATCAGACAGAGATCCATACCGCCTCAAGTGGTAAGGAAGCTATTGAGCTTATCAAGAAAAACTCCTACGATATTGTATTCATGGATCACATGATGCCCGAAATGGACGGCATTGAAGCTGCGGAGATTATCCGGGCCATGGAAGGCGGACGGTTCCAATCGGTTCCCCTTATCGCCTTAACCGCCAATGCGGTTACCGGTATGCGGGAGATGTTCCTTGAGCACGGGTTTGACGATTACCTGGCCAAGCCGATTGAAATCTCCAAACTGGATAAACTTATGGATAAATGGCTGCCCCAATCAAAACGGGCGTTTAACCGGGGGGAGGAGACGCTGCAGGAATTGCCTGTGGAAACGAAGGGTATAGAAATTGAAGGGGTGGATACCGCCGAAGGGATAATCCTTACCGGGGGGACGGAAGAAGGGTACCGGAGTATCCTGCAGATTTTTTGTCTGGATGCGGCCGCCCAGATGAATTGTCTTACATCCCCACCCTCCGCTGAACAGATGCCCCTGTTTATTAACGCAGTTCATGGTATTAAGGGCATTGCCGCCAGTATAGGCGCAAATACTCTTTCTGCGGAAGCCCGTGTCCTGGAAATGGCCGGAAAAACACTGGATATAGAAACCATAATTCGGAATTTGGATAGTTTTACTGAGAATCTTATGATAATGATAGAAAGAATACAGGCTTTTTTGGCAGATTCGGGAGCATAGGAGGGATTATATGGATCAGTCTAAAGGGAAAAAAGTGATATTAACCGTGGATGATACGGCGGTAAATCTTGCCATCATCAGGAGCATACTTCGTAGTAATTATGATGTGCGGGTTTGTAAGGACGGGTCCATGGCTAAATACCTGGTGGATCATATCCCGATTGATCTGGCGCTGCTGGACATTAATATGCCCGTTGTATCCGGGTTTGAACTCCTGGATTATATCCGGAATAAGTCCAAACAGAAGGATCTCCCGGTGTTTTTTGTAACCGGTTCTGCCACCAAAGAATTTATCAACAAGGCCGTAAACGCCGGCGCCATGGATTATATCATTAAGCCGATCAAACCGGCTATTCTGAACGATAAGGTAGCCGCTGTTTTACGTTCTCGACAAGCGGTAAGGGAATCAGGCCTCCTCCTCGATGAAAATAGGCCGACGAAGAAACCGGAACTGCGAAAAAATGCCGGTCAGACTGAAGTTATTGAATATTTATCCTATATGTTTACCGGCCTGAACGCAGCCTGTTTAGCGGGTAATTGCGACCTGGTGGAAAGCCTGGTGAAGGAATTGGATAAGGGAAATTTCGGGGGTATAATAAACAGAACGATTGATGAAATAGCAGCTCTGATGATCAGCTTTGAGTATGAAGCCGTGATAAAAAGCATAAATACTGTTTTTAACGCTCTGGCTAATTTTGATATGTATACTCCTTAAGGACCCGGGTCCTAAGACAGAACCGGAAAGTTCAGCCCAGGGCATCTATACGGACAATCGCTTTCTCAAATTCAAAGAGGAGTACATCCTGCTCAATCTCGCCGATAAGATCCCTTTCTTTGCTGTCCAGGGACATATCCCGGCATTTCAGCAGCTGTTTATTCACCAGTTCGGTATCCATATTGGCCAGGGCGTCCCGTAAAATACTCAGCTCCGGGAGGAAAGAATCCGCCCCGCCGGCTTCCTTTTTTAGGCTATCCGCCTCCAAAGCCAGGGTAATGGCGTCCCTGAGCATGGTAAGTCGTTCCAGCAGTTCCCCGGTTTGCGCAGTTATCTGTTTTTTATCTTCCTTTCTGCCCGCCTCTTCCAAGTGGGCTGCCAAATCCCCGAATTCCATGGCGCCTATGGAACGGGAAGCCCCTTTCAGGGCATGGACCGCCGTGGTATACAGGGGATAATCCCCTGCTTCTATGGCAGATTTTATCTGGGGTATCCGTTCCGCTGCGTCAATACAAAAAATCTCCAGGATCATCTTATACCCGTCCACGGTGCCGCCGGTATTGGCCACCCCAACCCGTGTGTCTATCCCGCTTATCAAGGGGAAATCCTCTATTTCCGGTTTGGACTCCAAAACCGTATTTCGTATCTGTTTTTCCCGGGATATCCATTTTTCCAGAATACCGGACAGCTTTTGTATATCAATAGGTTTGGCAAGGAAGTCGTTGATGCCGTTTCGCAGAAACAATTCCCGGTTTCCCGCTAGGGCATTGGCCGTCAGGGCTATGATGGGGATATTCCGGGCATAATCGGTGTCAATGGTACGGATAATCCCGGAGGCCTCGATCCCGTCCATACCGGGCATCATGTGATCCATGAAGACCAGATCATACTTTGTTTTTCCGGCCCGGATCAGTTCTATGGCCTCTTCTCCGCTCTTAACCCCGTCAATGGAGAGCCCGTAGGAGAGCATCAGCCCCCGGGCCACATCAATATTGGTTTGCATATCG
Source organism: Treponema primitia (assembly GCF_046533075.1). Lineage (GTDB taxonomy): Bacteria > Spirochaetota > Spirochaetia > Treponematales > Breznakiellaceae > Termitinema > Termitinema primitia_B. The sequence continues at coordinate 10,470 of NZ_JAJQRB010000038.1, forward strand.
TCCACCACCAACACCTTCCCCTCGGGAATCAGGGTCCGGGTCAGCCGCAATTGCCGTTTCGCGCTAAACCGCAGCTCTTTCAGGTTTTCCACCGTCTCTTTGCCCAGAGGATTTCCATCAACTATTTCCTGGCGTATGGAAACGGTAAAGACACTGCCTTCCCCAAAAACGCTTTCCACACCAATACTTCCGTGCATCATTTCCACCAGGGTTTTGGTGATCGAGAGCCCCAACCCGGTCCCCTCTATAGCCCGGTTAGCCTTGGCGTTAAGCTGCTGGTATTGGGAAAAGAGTTTTTCCATATCCTCTTCCCGTATACCCTGTCCGGTGTCGCTCACCTTGAAGATCAGGGTCATCAAACCCTCCTCCAGGGGTTCCCAGGATATTTGAAGGGTGACATTCCCCGCCTGGGTGTATTTAATAGCATTGGAGAGCAGATTATTCAGGATCTGCTTAACCCGCAGTTCATCCCCAAAAAGGCCCATGGGTATGGTTTCGTCTATCTCAAGGCTAAATTCTATCGGTTTTGCACCTATCCGCACCAGATTGAGGTTAATGGTATCGTTGATCAAACTGGAAACCGAATAGCTTACCCGGGTCAAGTCCAGGTTCCCCGCCTCGATCTTGGAGATATCCAAAATATCATTGATGATCCTCAAAAGAACGGCGCCGGAACTGTAAATTTTCCCCAGATCTTCCTGAATGCTCTCGGGAAGTTGTTTGTGCAGCAGGATTTCCGAAAACCCGATGATGGCGTTAAGGGGGGTACGGATTTCGTGGCTCATGGTTGCCAGGAAAGATGACTTGGCTATGCTCGCTGCCTCCGCCTGCTCCATTGCCTGGAGTATCTCGGTTATGTCGTTAAAAATAACCAACGCCCCTTCGGTACAATTTTCTTTATCCAGCATGGGGGTAAGGTAAATAGAATAATGCCGTCCCTGGTCGCGATGGCCTATATCCATCAAGCGATCCACCACAATTGAATGCTGGTCCACTACGGCATCGTTAATAGCGAACATCAGAAATTCCGCCGTCTCGGGATCCACCGTTTGTACGAGGATATCACGGAAGGGCATACCGGAGACCGAAGTATCCGACAGCATGGCCAGATCGATAAACATATCGGAACAGTACCTAAGCTGCAGATCATGATCCAGCAGAAACATTATTTCCTGGGTATTCTCCAGGAGTAATTTGAAATAATTTTCCTGTTTTGATTTTTCCTGGGATACGATTTCCAGCTCCGCAGCTTTTTTCGCCACCATATCTTCCAAGCTGTCGCTGTAATTTTTCAACTCAATCTGGTTCCTAACCCGGAGTTTGACAATCTCCGGGAAGAAGGGCTTGGAGATAAAATCTACCGCCCCTGCCTCAAGGGCATCAATTTCCGAATCCGAGGTGGTAATAAAAATCACCGGTATACGTTTGAAGGTTTCATCGGACTTTATGATTTTGAGCATCTCATAGCCGTTCATTACCGGCATGAATACATCCAGAAGGATGATCTTGGGAAGTACCTCGGTTTTATGCAGAACCTCAAGAGCTTCAACCCCGTTGCCGGCGGTGATAATGTTGTAGCTATCATCAAGGATTTCACTAAGGATCAGGACGTTTATTTCAACATCATCAACCACCAGCACGGTGGGAACGGGGTTACCTTCAACCGTCATTTTTAGCGGTCTCCTTTACCAAGGCTATCTATCAGTTCCACAGCTTTTTCATATTCAAATAGTAACACACAATTTTCTATTTCAGTAATAAATTGTTTTGTTTTATCATCCAGGGACATTTCGGCATATTTCTGCAATTGGCTGTTCACGCAGGCGGTATCCATAGTAATCAGGGCCTCCCGCAGGACCCCAAGCTCAAGATCCGCAGGAACCGTCCCGCCGGTTGGGGAAGATTCCTCCTTCAGGGAGGCGGTAATGCGGGAAACCAGGCCCTCCAGGTGGTCCAGGAAAGGGTCGGTTTTCCCGTCAATGAACTCCCGGTTCCCGGCCTTTCCGGCCTCCTCAAGCTCCGCCGCCATATCCCCGGTTTCCCTGGCGCCGATACTCCGGGATGCCCCCTTCAGGGCATGGACCGCCGTGATATACGCGGAAAGATCCCCGGCTCCCGCAGTCTCCCGTAGCAGGGGCAGCCGTTCCTTCACGTCCGCGCAAAATATGGCGAGGATCGTTTTGTAGGCCTCGGTCGAGCCCCCGGTATTATCTATCCCCCGTTTAAGGTCCACCCCTGCAATAGCCTTTAGCTCCGTTTTCGTCGAGCGGTCATCGGTTACCGGGAGGGCGCCCTCCACCTGCTTTTCTTTGGGTATCCAGTTCCGCAGGATTTCGTCTAATTTTTGCACGTCAATGGGTTTTGCCAGAAAATCATTGAGCCCGTTTTTCAGGAACAGTTCCTTTTGCCCAAAAATGGCGTTTGCGGTAAATATGATCACCGGTAATTCCTGATAGTAGGTATCGCCCTTCCTGTGCAGGCTGCGGATCCGGGCGGTGGCGGTGATGCCGTCCATTCCGGGCATCATATGGTCCATAAAAACAAGGTCGTACCGGTTTTTTTGCACCAGTTCCAGGGCTTCCCCGCCCGAGAAGCAGGAGTCAATTTGCATACCATAGGGGGCCATCAATTCTGCGGCAACCCGGATATTGGTGGATATATCGTCCACGATCAGTACCCGCGCCCCGGGAGCGGAGAAGCCCGGACGGCGATCGTGGTGAGCCGGAGAGCTTTCAACCTCGTTCAGAAAATTGGCAAGGGTGCAGGAATAGATGGGCAGGCGGATAGTTCCCCTGTTCCGGTACGAGATGGAATCCCCGGGCTCGGTCATAATAACAAGGGGGGTGGAAGGATCGCCGTCCCCCAAAGAGGATATACAATCGGCGGCGTATTTTGAAGGGACAAAAACATAGTCATATCCCTTCCCCGCCAGGGCCTGCTGCAGTTCCCCCGGGTCCTTGGCATACGCCAGATCAATACCTATGCTGCGGAAAGCCCCGGTGAGGGATGCCGCATGGTAGGGCCGTTCCTCAAACGCCAGCACCCGCTTCGCTTCAGGGGCCGATACCTGGGCTGCCGGCCGATCATCCTCAAAGGTCTGGATCACCGAAGCGGTGAAGATGGAACCCTTGCCGTATTCGCTTTCCACCGTAATAGCGCCCCCCATATCCCGGCAAAAGGAATTGGCGATGGAAAGTCCCTGCCTGGCGCCGATCTTATTGCCCCGCACATCCACCCGGAGGAATTCCCGGAACAGGTTCTCAATATCCCCGGGCAAAATGCCGATACCCGTATCCTCAATGGCAAAGATCAATTTTAGCCGTCCGCGCTCAAGCCTTTCCCCCCGTATACCCAGGGCTATATACCCCTTCTGGGTATACTTTACCGCGTTGTCCAGGAGATTGTTGAGGATTTGCCTGATCCGGTCATCATCCCCGAAAAGTTCTGCGGGGATAGCGCGGCCCATGTTCACAAAAAAGTCGATCCGTTTATCCGCCATGCGCAGGCAAACCACATTGACCGCATCATTAATGAGGGAAGCGATTTGATACTTCCGGGAGGCTACACTAACCTGGCCGGATTCGATCCGTGAAAAATCAAGAATATCATTGATGGAGGAGAGGAGTTTGTCCCCCGCATGTTTGATGATCGAAACATACTCATAGACCTCTTCGGAAATGTCCTTTCGGAGGATTATCTCCGATATCCCCATGATGGAGTGTATGGGGGTCCGTATCTCATGGCTTATCTTGGACAGGAAGGAGGCTTTGGCCTTGTTTTCCTCATCCGAACGGCTCTTTGCAATATTTAAACGGATAAGGAAGAAACAAAGGATGACCATCATGAAGAACCCAATCACCGAAAGGACGCATGCCATGATATACACATCCCGGAAATAACTGGACCGGGGAGTGGAAATGCCGATATACCAGCCGTTAAACATTTTCCGGTAAAAGGCTATCACCCGGACCCCATCGCTGTTCCGCATGGAATACATGGATATGCTGTCCGGGCTTTCCCGCATCTTTTCCATTAGGCCTACGTGGTCTCCTCCCAGAGATTCCAGACTTTGGCCTTCAAGAAGTTTATTAGGGTGGGCCACAACGGTTAAATTCTGGTCCACCAGCAGCCCGTAGCCCCCCCGGGAAAACTGGAGGGAGCTCACATAGTCGGCAATTTCATAGAGCCGCACATCTACCGCAATTACCCCCAGGATTTTTTCATCCCGGTCCAGGAGGGTCACCGATGCGCTAACCACCATGACGCCGGTATGCGCATCAATGTATGGCCCAGTAAAGGACGGTTTTCCCGGCTGTTCCATGGCGGCTATATACCAGGGCCGCTCCTGGGGTATATAGCTCTCCCCGGGCCTCCACAGGGTGCCGGAGACAAATTCCCCGGAAACAAAACCGTAGAAATCGATAAATCCATTCAGGATTTCCAGATTTTCCGCCAGCCTGTTTCTAATGGTAAAGAAGTAGTCCTCAATTTGCCCGGGGGTCTGCCCGATTTCCAGCCGGCCTTCGACTGAAATAGCGGTTTGGACTATACTGGCCTGGGCGCTCTGAAGCCGGGCCTGCAGTTTTTCCTCCGCAGTGGCGGTCATTCCCTCGGCGTTCTGGGAAATATGCCGTTCCACTATGGAGCTGGCAAAAAAATAGCTCAGCAAAACCATTATGAGGAATATAAAAAATACAAAGAGGACCTCGGCCAAATTTTCCAAGATATGCTTTCTGAAGGCCATTAATCACCTCTTACCGGTTATTATCATTATATGCTAAAGGCCTTAAATGAGAAAGGGGCAATTGACAGGAAGAAAAATCCAACCGCGAAGGCGATTGACAAATTGCACAAATACACGTATTATGTGTAATAGAGGTTGGAAGCGATGAAAAATATCACCCTGGCTATTGATGAGGAGACCCTGTCGCAGGGCCGGGAATATGCCAAGCGGCGCAACATGTCCTTTAATGCCCTGGTTCGGGATTTGCTTGCAAGGACGGTAAAACCTGCGTCTACCGGAATTTTTGAAGAATTCTTCAGGATTGCGGATGAGGCGCATGGTAATTCCAATGGATGGAAATGGAACCGGGGGGAACTATATGATCGTGAGATCTGCCGTAGAAAAAATATTCGTTGATTCTAATATCCTGGTATATAATTTGGACAGCCGTGAAGTGGAAAAGCAAAAAACTGCCCGGCGGGTTTTAGAGGAAATTCAGAATACCCAAAAGCCGGTTATATCAACCCAGGTTCTACAGGAAGTCTACAATGCTATTACCACCAAATTGAAAATAGAACCCCTTGCAGCAAAGGACGTTTTGTATTCTTTACGGGACATGGAAATCGTCCAGCTTGATTTTGATATTATTCAGCAAGGTATTGATATCAGTATCCTTTCCAAAATTTCTTTTTGGGATGGGCTCATCATCGCCGCCGCTTCCTCCGCTAACTGTGGTACCGTCCTTTCTGAGGATATGAACCACGGCCAGATTATCCGGGGGGTTCGGGTGGTAAATCCCTTTATGTGCTATACTAGGGTGTAATTGGAGGCAGAGGATTATGAATATTGGCATCTTCAGCGATACCTATACCCCTCAGGTAAACGGGGTTGTTACGGTGGTGCGGGCCCTGAAGACAGAAATGGAACGCCGGGGCCACCGGGTCTATGTATTTACGGTTCAACATCCCAATGCCGTGCCGGAGGAGGGGGTTTTCCGGGTCGCCTCCTTCCAGTTCCCCAACGAACCCCAGCACCGGGTTGGGTTTTTTATTGAACAGCAGGTCATCGATATTGCCAAGCCCCTGAATCTGGATATCATCCATACCCATTCCGAATTCAGCCTTTACCTGGCCTCCCGCCGGGTGAGCCGGAGGCTGGGTATCCCTTCGATTCATACCCTCCACACCTACTATCCGGACTATATTTATTATGCCCCCCTGTTGGTGGAGCTGTTTTTTAAGAAGAACCTTTCCGCCTATCTCCGGCATATACTCCGGAGCCAGCGTTGTATCGTGGCTCCTTCGAACAAGATAAAGAACTATCTGGAAAAGATTAAATACCACCGGCCGGTGCGGGTCGTGCCAAACGGCATAGAGTTAAGTCAGTTTTGGGAACGGTCCGCCGGGGTAGACCAGGGCGCAGCGGATCTGCGAAAGCGGTTCAACATTGCCCCGGATGATGAGATGATAGTTTTTGTGGGCCGTCTTGGGATTGAAAAAAATGTCTTTATTCTGCTGGAAAATTTCAAGGAGATCCTGGCCCGCCGTCCTAAGGCTAAACTGGTTCTGGTGGGGGACGGTCCGGATCACCGGGAACTGGAAGCCCAGGGCAATGAACTGGGGATCAGCCGGGGGCTGGTCTTTACCGGCTATCTCCACTGGCCGGATGAGATAAAACTGATCTACGCCGCAGCGGATCTGTTCATGAGCGCCTCCCACAGCGAGGTACATCCCATCACCTTTATTGAGGCCATGGCCTCCGGTCTCCCGGTGGTGGCTGCCGAGGATATCAGTATTGATGATATGGTTATAAACGGCGATAATGGCTGGGCTATCAAGGATGATAAGTTCCTCTGGGAAAAGGCGGTGGAAGTTCTTTCTGATCCCGCTGCCCGGGCCCGTATGGGTAAGCGTTCCGAAGAAATATCCCGCAGCTATTCTGTGGGGCGGTTTATCGATTCCATGATAGCCTTGTATGAAGAATATAGAAAGAAGTGAGTAAAGCATGAATAGTGAAGATAGCGGGTTTGCGGGGCTCGGGGTGGGCCCCTTTTTTATGGGCAGGTTAAAGGAGCGGAGTATTTTGGCGCCCGTGGAGATACAGCGCCGGGTGATCCCCCGCTTAATTCGGGGAGAGCGGGTGTTGTTCAGCTCTCCCACCGGAACCGGGAAGACCTTTGCGTATTTAATTCCGTTGTTTCAGAAACTGATGGAAAACGCTGCGCCTGATTCTTGTGTACTGATCCTGGCCCCCACCTATGAGCTATGCGCCCAGATTAAACAGGAAGCGGAGTTTCTGCTTTCCGGCGCAGCCTCTTTTAAGGTCAGCCTCCTTATCGGAGCCACCGCTTTAAGCCGGCAGATAGAAACCCTGAAAAAGGACAAGCCCCGGGCGCTGGTTGGGAATCCCGGGCGTGTTTTGCAGCTGGCGAAAATGGGAAAGCTGCGCTTGGGGAATCTGAGCTTCCTGGTCTTCGACGAAGCGGACCGGCTTACGGCGGATGAGCTTTACGATGAAACCCGGGAACTGGTCTCCCTGATACGGGGGAGTCCCCAGACCATCGCCTGTTCCGCCACCCTGCCGGATAAATGCCGTGAGCGGCTTCTCCCCCTCATGGGAGAGGGTGTTTCTGTTGAAGAAACCCGGGCAAATGAAATACTCCGGGATAAGATAGAACACTGGGCGTTTTACTGCGAGGAACGGGACAAAATAGGGCTTCTCCGTTCGTTTTTAGCCGCCCTCCGTCCCAAGAAGGCGCTGGTTTTCACCGCCCGGGGCGCCCAGGTAGGGAACATCGTTTCCAAACTTCAGTACCATGGCATTCCCGCCCTGGGCTTGTACGGAGACATGGACAAAAAGATGCGCAAACAAGCCATGGACGATTTCCGCCATGGCCGGTCCTCGGTTCTGGTAGCCAGCGATCTTGCCGCCCGGGGCCTTGATATCCCGGATGTAACCCACATAATCGCCCTGGACACCCTGCATGATCCCGATGCCTATATCCACCGCGCTGGCCGTACTGCCCGTGCCGGGAAACAGGGCATCATGGCTACCTTTGGAGACGAAGGTGAAATGCGAACCCTGGTCAAGCTGGAGAAGAAGCTGGGGATAGTGGTATATCCAAAAGAGTTATACGCAGGAAAGGTACAGGCGCCTCCCCCTATGGACCCCGAATAGGTTACCGGGAACGCACTAAAACTGTGTATGGGGTCCTGCCAGCTGGAGAAAATATCAGGAACCCCCAGAGGGTCCTCCTGATATTTTCTCCACTGTCACCCCCGATAACGCAGTGTGAGTGCGTTCCCGAGCCGCTTAGGGGGTCCATAGGGGCCTTTGTTTCACATAATGGAGTGTAACCTTCCTGTTGGACCACTTAGCTTAGTTTCAGGAATACACAGAACGAGGTATGGGGTCCTGCCAAGGGAATAAAATATGGTAAAATTGGTAAAAAAAATTTTGATTTTTTCATCCTCCTATACCTTATAAATTCTAACCGTAGAATTGCATACTGCCGGAATTTGTAGTAGGTGTGAAGGCCCTCCATGGGTTAAACCATCTGGACGGGACTCAGCACGCTTAATATCCTGCTTGCTTATCAAGGCTATTTATTTTGATTTGTGGGGCAAGTTTAGCCACTGGGAGGCCTCATGGTTTTTCTCTCAGATAGGTCCCTCGATTAATTGCGTGCTTTCCGAGAACCATTCGAAAGGCACATGGCTTTACCGAGAGGATACATGCCAATTGTGAGGTGGGATTTTAAGTAAATAAGGCATATTTTACCTTAATTTTTCAGTTTATCAATAACGGAATCAAGTTCGTAGGCCATCTTTTCCAGAAAATCCGTTTTTATTGACTCAATATGCTCGGCTTGGGAAGGATTCTCGATATGTGCCACCGTTTCATCGTAAAATAACTGGTAGACCTCAATATTCAGAGCATCGGCCAGCTTCCCGATAAAGGCAAAGGAAGGGTGTCCACTCCCACTTTCGATTTGCCGAATATACGAATGGGCCGCATTACACCGTTCTGCCAGTGATTTTTGAGAAAACCCTCTATTTTTGCGCCATTTCTTTACATTAAAGACAAAAAGCTGGTCCAAATCCATAATTTGTATTCTATTAGCGTCTCTTTTTTTGAAGTAGAGACACTTGACACATACATTATAATCATTTATGATCGTCTTGGTCGTACATATATTTTCATAAAATTGAAGAATTTTCTGAAAATCGATGGCGCAAAAGCGACGGGGATTGCCATAAACCTATGCGGTTCCCCAAACGACAAAAAATATATCCGGTAGGATATAAAAATTAAGGAGACCTTTTATGAAAAGGATAGGTTTTTTGATTATGTTTGCCTTTGTTTTACAATCGTTGGCAATAGTGTCGGTTTTTTCTCAAGAGGTAAACCGCTCGTATTATGTTCGGGCAGATGGTGATGATACGAATAATGGAAGAACCGAAGATGCGTCATTAAAAACGGTTCAAAAAGCTTTTGAACTGGCATCAAGGGGCGCAGTGAAAACTATTACTGTAATTGGAAAGATTTCTGGTGAGATAACGATTGGGAACAGCGGTAATACGGAAATCGTTTTACAAGGCAAAGCAGGCAGTACAGACAGCGAAAGAGGTATATTGTCAGGTTTGTGGTTGGAACAATGTAATGTAAAAATTCTGAATCTTGAAATTTCAGATGGTTCTACTGGATTATATATAGTGGGTGGTACTGTGGTTTTGGGACAGGGAACAAAAATTTGTAATAATTCCAGTGGCGGTATATATATTAGGTTTGGTACATTGACATTGGATGGCGCTGAAATTTCAAATAATAGTATTACAAACAGCGCCGGTGGTGGTATAAAGCTTGCAGATAATAGTAAATTGTTAATGATAAGTGGTACTATTACAGGGAATAGATCTACAGGTGATGCCAGCTACAGTAGAGGTGGGGGTATTGATGCAAGTTCAAGTGGTGTTGTGTTTGAAATGAGAGGCGGGACAATATCTGATAATGTGTCAGGTACCCAAGGTGGTGGAATATATAGTAGTTCAGGATTTACTATGTCGGGTGGTGAAATAATAAACAATTCCGCGAAAGCGGGAGGAGGAATTTATATTGGTGGTGGTGGTATAGTAACAATAAAAGCCGGAACGATAAAAGGTAATAAGGCAGAATATGGAGCTGGGATTTATGTTAGGACAGCAGAGAAAACAGGCTGTACAATAGACGGCGGTACGATAACTGAAAATATTGCTGACTTTGTTGGTGGCGGTATATATTTAGTTGGTGGATCTGTTTATAAAAAGAATGGCGGAACTATTTCTAAAAACCAAGCAGGTGATGGAGAAGGGGAAGATATATTTACGCAACGCTAGGAGATGAATATGGACAAGGTAGTTATATGTCTTTGGCATAGTGCTAATAAGGGCAAGAGTGCAACCATTCGTGAATTTGCAAAGTTAATACTTGACAAATATTATAAACCAAGGCGTAAGACGATCTATCAGAGTTATGAAGGAGACACGGTTCCAGAATTTGATGATTTTATATTGGTCGTCGAAATCAATGGAATAATTTTCGGTATCAGAAGTCAAGGTGATCCAAACACTGGGGTAGAAACAGAATTGAAAATGTTGGCAAACAAGTACAAATGCAATATTATTGTTTGTGCATCTCGCACGAAAGGAGAAACTGTTTGGGCTGTAGAAGGCTTGCGAGGTTTTGAGAAGATTTGGACATCAACATATCAAGTTGCAGATAAATCGTTGCAACATAAATTAAATATGTTGAAAGCAAAACAGCTTATGGAGTTAATAAAAAATATTGGTTTTATAAAGTAGGGTAAACGGAGTGTGGTTCTCCTGAGTAGAGTCATTTCGTAAGGCGTAGTTAGGGTGAACGGAGTTAAACCCTGCGCACAGGCGCCGGTGGGGGCGGGGAATCCACGCTGCGGGATATTCTGGAATTCCCTGCCGGAGGAGACCCGCTTGCGGGGCTCCATAGGCAGACTCTACAGGCATCCCGCAGTGGGGATTCCCCGCCCCCACCGGCGTTTTTACACAGGGTATATAAACCCCGTTTACCCTATGGGTTCGATTAATACCTTATCAATCCGGTTCCCATCCATATCCACCACCTTAAACCGATACCCATTCCATTCAAAAACCGCTCCGGTACGGGGAATCTCCCCCCCCAGTTCCAGGATAAAACCCGCCAGGGTATGGTATTCCTGCGGCGTCGCCGGGAACCCGGCAATGGGTAGTATTTCTGCGATATCATCAATGTTGACGCTGCCGCTGACCAGATAGGCGCCGTCACCCTGGGCCAGAATATCGTCATCCGCAGAGGTCGAAGCGGAAAGTTCGCCCACGATTTCTTCGATAAGGTCACGTACCGAAAGTACCCCGGCAAAACCGCCGTATTCGTCGATCACAAAGAGGATATTGGATTCACCGCGCTTAAAGGCTTCGAAGGCTTTGATGGATGACATGGTTTCCGGGACAAAATGGGGGGGAACCATGAGGGATTTCAGACCTACCCAGGTGTTTTCCAGGAAGGTCAGAAATATGTCCTGGACCGAGACCACTCCGACAATCTCATCGATAGCGCCGGATGCCACAGGAAAAAATTGCTGTTTCCGGTATTCCACCGCCATGCTCCGCACCTTTTCTGCGTCCGCATTGATGTCCAGCCATTGGATCTCCGAGCGGTGGGTCATAAAGGCCCCCACGTGGCGATCCCCCAGATAGAAGACCCCCTCCACCATGGTCCGTTCTTCGCTTTCCACAATACCGGACTTTTCCCCTTCCCGGAGCGCTATCCGTAGTTCATCTTCGGTCATCCCCTGATCCGTCACGGGATCCGATTCAAGGCGGGAGCCGAGGAAGATCAGGGGGGTAAAAAGAACCCTGAGAAAGCGGATAAGCGGGAGTATATGGACAAGGATAATTTCCGGCTTACCCCGGGCTATGGGTTTTCCAAGGGAACTTTGCAGTAAAATTAACAGGATGGTAAATAGTAAAGCTGTAGTTAATGCAGGGATGACGGACCCGGTAAGCATGGGGAAAAACTTTTCAAATATCCCGGCCGCCGGGATTCCGCTCAGGGCGCCTGCAAAAATATCTGCCAGGATGATTCCGATCCGGAGGGCGGAAAGCAGCGATTCGGGATTCTCCGCCGCCTTCAGGGCCAGCCGGTATTTTTTATCTCCCCCATCGGCCTTGGATCGCAGCCGGGCTTTCCGGGACGAAATGAGGGAGCTCTCCGCCAGGGTAAAAACGCCGCTTATGATAAGAAGCAGGAGAATAATTAAAAACATCATCCCAGTTCATCCCTGACCAGGGGACGGACGATATGGATACCGCCCTGGGAAGTTTCCAGGATCTTTGTTTTCCCGTCCGGGGTTTGAACTCCCAGGAGCTGAACCATGGGGTACCGGGGATTTTCCGGATTCACATCCACCACCTGGCCTTTCTTACCGTTGGAAAGGAGTACGTAGAGCCCGATAGGGTAGATGGAAAGGGAAAAAACCAGGGCCCGGATAACCGTATCATCGTACTGCTTACCCTCGTTCTTCAGGAGGTCCAGCATTCCCGCAAAACCATCCTTAGCTTCTTTATAGGGCCGGTTATTGGTCAGCGCCTCGTAGGTACAGGCCACGGCGATGATCTTAGAGTAGAGGCTTATCTTATCACCCGTGAGCCGCCGGGGATATCCTTCGCCGTTTTCCCGCTCATGGTGTTCCAGGGCGGCAATGGTCACCGAAAGGGGCAGGTTAAAAGATTTGAGCACATTAAATCCCAGTATCGGGTGGGAGAGGATGGCCTTTTGCTCATCCCGGCTCAGGGCGCCCTTGTTCATATAGACCCGGGATTGGAGCCTGAGCATCCCCGCTTCGTGGAGCATGGCCGCCACCCCCATTTCAATGAGCCGGTGGCTGGTAAGTTTCAGGTAGGAACCGATGATGATGGCCAGGATGGTGGACCTAACCGTATGGGATGTCAGATAGTTTTGCTCCGTCTCGGGGCCGGCGTTTCTCAGCACCCGCAGCAGATACCGGCGATCCTTCCTGATGGCATCGCAGAGATCCTTAATTTTTTCCGCCATTTCATTAAGCTGAGGGGGATTATTCAGAGACATCTGGGCAAAAAGGGATTCCACATAGCGCTGAAAATTCATATACAAAACTTCAGCCTTCTTTAGCTGTTCGGCATCGACGCTTTCCTTGGGGGCTATGGGCGCCGAGCCCCCGGCGGGGATTTCTTCCGGAGAGTAGTCTTCCCTGGGTTCCCCTTCGCTCAGGACAGTCCGGAACCCCCATTCCTGAAGGATGCTTTTCATGGCGGCGGTAATAGCCATCTCCGGCGCGGCAATGACAAACTGCCGGTCCGGCAGGTACACGGACTGAGAGAAAAAACTTTCCGGCGCCAGGTCTTTGACTTCGTATTCCATCACTTTACCTGATTATAGTATACCCAGTCTTATTGGTATAGGAGTAGATCTTCGCGGGTCTTTGCGAAGGCTATTAGTTCTTCCGTAAATCCGCCTATGGAAAACAGGGCATACCGCTCCCGCCGTTCACCCTGTTTCCAGTCCACCTTCCGGGCTTTTTCCAGGAGCTCAAGGAATACGTTGATCCCGGTTTTCGATTTACGGAATTTACATTCCCCAAAGAGGATGTCCTGTCCCTCGGTATCCAGGGCGACCATATCTATTTCATGATTCTTGTCCCACCAGCGGCCAATTTTATTGTACCGGAATGACTTATTCGGAGCATTAAGGTAGAAAAACTCTTCCCGGCAAATTGCTTCGTAGACATAGCTCACATGGCCATCAATAAAATTGGCGCGGATACGGTCCATCACCGGGGCTTCATTTCCGGATTCGAGGTAGCTTAAGGCGGGGTATACGAACTTGAACCAAAAAAGAATAAAATTGTCCTTGATGCGGTAAAGACCCCGCTTGCTCTTTTCCGGCTGGGTTTCGGTAACCGGCACCTCCCGTTCCAGTATATCCAGGTTTATAAGGGTGGTGAGGTACTTGGTAAGCCCGGTCTGCTTTAGTCCAAGACTCGCTGCGATATCCCCCATCTTGTGATTCCCCGCAGCAATAGTTTTAATGATGGAAAAATAACTACCCACCTGCCCCAGTTCCCGGAGAAGCAGAAAATTCGGTTCATCGTAGAGGAAACTGGTCCGGGAAAGAATATTTTTTCTGATGGCGCCGAATATATCCCCCGGGCTCCGGAATAATTCGATATACCGCGGAACTCCCCCGGTAAGGGCATACAGTTTAACTGATTCTTCCCGGCTTTTTCCTTGGAAAAATTGGCCATAGTACCGGAAGGGGATTTGCCGGAGTTTGATCTGGGCGGTCCGCCTGCCGTAGAGGGGGCTGGTATAGGCGAGGGTCTGACTCTCCATCATGGATATCAGGGAACCGCAGAGGATGAGCATGATATCCCGGTTCAGCAGGAGGGTGTCCCATATTTTCTGCATTATGGAGGGAAAGGCGGGATTGGTTTTGCCCAGGTACTGAAATTCATCAATGACCAGGATCTTTTTCCCCGGCGTTTCAAAGCCCGCCAATGCTTCAAAGATCAGGGTCCAGTCCTTTACGGACGCCCCTTCAAGCAGGGGATTCCCGGTAAATCCGGCGATCAGATTTTTAAGCATGTCCCGGTTTTGGTCTTCACTCTCTTCGGTGGCAAGGAAATAGACCGCCTCCTTATCCTTGAGAAATTCCCGGATAAGGGCGGTTTTCCCAATACGCCGGCGTCCATAGAGAACCACAAAGGATGCCGCCGGCCGCCTATATTCCCAGTCAAGAGCCTGAAGTTCCTCTTCCCGGTCTATGAATGTAATTGGATATTCCATATTATTATACTTATAATTATTATACTTTAGATTATAATAATGTCAAGTATAATAATTATCAATTTGGCAGACCGCTGTTTAAAAATAAAAAAGACGATGCGCCTGGACGTCCAGGCATAAAGCCTGCTGCGCACCGTCTTTAATTTGAGGTTCTAACCCCGGTTACTTAAGTATCGGCTTTATTTTTTTGAACCTTTACACTTAGTATTACCGGGCAAGGATATCCAGGTGGTATTGGGTGGTTTCCGCCAGGGAGTGGTAGCGGGAGAGGAGGGTGTAGGAGTTCTTCCACGGGTCTGACCGGGAAGACGGGGATGGCTAGTCCGTCCGGGCGTTCAAACGGTGCCAGGCATTTTTATGTCACCTTGTTTTCATAGAAAAAGTGATTACCCCGCTACTGGTAGTGCCCCTCGCGTGAGGGACACTAGCTAAAAGGGTACCAGGCATTGTTGCAGGGGCAAAGGGTCATTTTTTCGGCGGAATATCGCCTTGGGAAAGGTAATGGCCCCGGATATTATCAAGGGTTTGAGTAACCGCATCGGCAACTTCATCGCTCCACTTTGAGAGGACGGTTGCCACATCTGGCGATAAGGAATCCTTCGGTTTAAACAGCTCATAGGGTTCAATCTTCAAGGCGGCGGCGAATTTTACCAGTGTTAATGGAGATATCCATTTTCTACCGTTTTCAACATCGCTTAAAAAAGGGATCGATATATCAAGCTTTTCTGCCAATTCAGCTTGAGAGAACTTGTGATAGTTACGATAACGTTTCAAGTTGGCGCTCAGTATCTTCCTTAATTCATGCTCGGTCATACGTTACCTTGAATTTTAATCTTATATTCCAATAGAGAATAATTTATTATGTTATTAGCTTGACATTGTCACAAATAGCCAATAAACTTATAAAATATTTACTATTAGCAATGTGTATGAAAATTTATACATGTACTTAAAGGTAGGAGAATTTATGAAAAAATTTGCATTTGCATTTTTTACATTTATGATGGCTTCTATGGGACTTTATGCACAGACGGTTGATTTAGATACTGCGCTTCAGAAAAGCTCGGACTATTTAGACAAAAGTCTACCACGGGGTTCAACAGTTTTTGTAGTTAATATAGAAGCGGATTCCAAAACTCTCGCTAACTATATCTCAGATGAATTATCGACATATTTAGTCAATAATAGAAACTTTACCGTGGTGGATCGTCAAAATATAACATTGATTGAACAGGAACTTGCTTATCAGATGTCCGGTGAAGTCAGCGATGAATCAGCCCAGTCCATCGGAAAAAAAATTGGAGCACAGATTATAATAGTTGGCAGCATTAAACCGGAAATTAATGGATACCGCCTTAATATTCGAGCATTATCTGTGGAGACAGCAGTGGTTCAAGGTTTACAAAGATATGATATTAAACTTGACAAAAGGTTATCTGCACTTATTAATGGGGATTCCGTGAAACCAGTTGAGGAATTGTGGAAATACAAATGGTTTTATTTTGGACTGAGAGCCGGTGGCAGCTATAACTCGTATGATGAAGTTGATTCTTCGGATTCCGCGCTTACTTTTATTAACCCCGCAGCTTCATATAGTTTTAATGCGGCTTTTTCAGCTTCAGTTCAAATAACTAATTGGTTTGGAGCAGGGGTTGAATTTATCTATACCCATGATGAAGCCAAGGTAAATACTACCGGCGGTGGTGTAGTTGAAACGACAGACGGGGGGAATATTAGTACTAGTAATGATCCTCGGTATAGCAGCGGTACGTTTTCTTATAATTCATTCATGATACCCCTTCTTGCAAAATTTACAGTTAGGCCGAAAAAATTTGTTTTTTCCGGTTTCATTGGCCCTTATTTAGGTATTTCGTTTGGGGAGTTGCAGTTCGATGGGACATTACAAGCAGGTGAATGGAAAGGAATTTTTAAACCATCAAGCACGAATTATGGAATCATGGTTGGTGGTGATGTCGGTTATCATTTAGGCCCTGGCGCATTATTTGTTGATGTACGCTATGCCAAGGATTTAGCCAATCATCAATTTGAACCCAGTGAAGGCTCTTGGGGTATGTGGAATGATTATTCAACGAAGTGGCGCTTTATGCCGGATATGGAAATTTCACGGAGCAAGGTTCTTTTTACTATTGGGTATGAGATAGGATTGTTTAATAAATAGCATCGGGGCGATGGTAATTTTGGACTCCTATTAAAATGTTGTGCCTGGCGCAACATCATAAGCTTAAGAATAATAAAAAACCACGAAGGCGCAGAGGAGACCGCTTGCGCGGTCAATTAGAAAGCAGAAGGAAGGGGAAAAGAGGGGGGTGTTTTCCTTTAATTTTTCTTCATCTTTTTTCGCCTTCTGCGACCTCGCGGTTAAAAATTCTTAAGTTTATGATGGTATGCCTAGCGTCCTTGCGTGGCAAAATAAGTATCATTGCCGATGTCCAGGCACGCCGTTGTTCACCGTAAATACCCCAGATTGTAATCTGTGGTTTCCGCCAGTGAGTGGTAGAGCTTTGCGGATAGTTCCAGGTATCGTCCGTAGGGGTCCGATTCGGGGGTCCTCAGGCCTGTTTCCAGTTCGGCCAGGGGGGGGAAGAGGAAGCCCGCTACGTCTTTTACCTCGCTTTCCAGGATCAGCCGGTTTATCTCCCCCAGGCGTTTCAAGACCCGGTCCCTGTCGGCGGCCGTCTTGGCAGTTGTTTTTCCCGCCAGGGCAGCCGCTTCTTCCGCCAGGGCTTTGATCCGTTCCAAGCCCCGGGTCAGGGTTTTGCAGGCCCCTTCGTACCGGGCAAGCCGCTTTTCCCGTTCCTCGGGTGAATTAAATTCACCCTCAATTTTTGCAAAGACCGATTGGAGGAGCCGGTTTATTTCCGCGCGGCGGGGGGGGAGGGCGAGGAGTTCTTCCACGGGGCTGACCGGGAAACCGGGGATGGCTAGTCCGTCCGGGGAGAGGCTGCGGCTTTTGGCCGCAGGGTAGAGGCGGAACTGGCTTTCAAACCAGGATGAGTAAAGGGATAGGCGCTTGTCCGTGAGGACCTCGCCGTCCCGTGCGGAGGGGGCCCGGAAGGGATGGCCGTCCCGGAGGGCATGGACGGACCAGGTTTCCGCCGGCTTGAAACGGAGGGATTCCGCGAGGGAACGGGTTTCAAAGAGGGCGCCGCGGAAATGGGTTTTCAGGTTTGGGAAGGATAGGTCCAGGCCGGCTATCCAGATGCCGCTGCCTCCAAGGGTACGGGCGAAATCCCAGGCGGTGGTGGCCACCGAGCCCCCGGCGCCCAGGCTGCCCTTTGGGTCAAGCCGGTCTTCGATAAAGCGGCCCAGGGGGAACAGGGAGGCGCAGAGGAAGGCCCGGGCAAAGGGTAGGGAACCGTCGGCGTTCCGATGGTTCCACCGGAGCACCGGCGGGTAGACCGCAGATTCGGCGATAAGGCAGGTTGTGGGGGCGGGGGCGCGGTCCAGGTGGCGGGCGTTCCAGTACTGGGGGTCCACCACCACGGTAAAGTCCGGGGCCACGCCATGGGCCAGGAGAAAACGCTGGGAGGTGTCCACCGCCACTATTACCGCCCGTTCCGCAAGCTCCGGCAGCAGGGGGGCGATGCGGTCCAGGGAGGGGCCTGCTGCGGCCAGGAGTACCGGCGCCGATAGGGGGGCGAGACAGCCCGCCAGATGGGATACCCCGGGCAGATCCCGAATAGCCTCCCGGTTCAGCGCCAGGTTCCGGACCCAACGTTTTCCAAAGCGCCTGAGGGTGGCGGTGTTCACATCCTCCCGGGAGGACCATGTTTTTATCCGCTGTTCGGCTCCGGCGTACCACTCCGCATCCAGGCCGATCAGGGCGCGGTTCCGGATTATGGCGATTTTGCTGTCCTTCAGGAGCCGGAGCGCGGCGTTTAGGGCTTCACCGTTTCCGCCCAGTACAAACAGGATCTTGTACTTTGTAAGAAAGGCAGTGAGATCCCGGTACTCCAGGGCTTTTTTCAGGATGAGGGGATAGCGTTCCACCACGATGATGGGGCGGTCCGGCTCTGCCAGGGCGGCGGCTTCGGCGGCATAACCCAGGCCAAAACCCAGAGCTATGAGCGGGCCGTCTCCGTCCGGGTTTTCGGCCAGCCGCCGGCCTTCCCGAACCGGGTCCCGGGGGGAGTGTATGTGGATGCCCCGCACAATGAGTGTGGGGTCCCCGGACGCGGCGGGTTCAACGAGTATATCCCCTTCACTAAGAGTTTCCCCCGGAGCTTGCAGCAACTGTGCCGCCAAGCCGGGGTATTGGGCTTCGATGATCCGGAGATTGGCTTCCCAAATACTATTCAAGTTCAAGTATGATGACCGTATCACTGTTTAGGGGGCTTCCGGGGGGAGGCGCCTGACGGCGGACCCAGCCGTCACCGGAGATTTCAATGTGGAGATCCTCCCGGAGGAGCATGGGGAGGAGTTCCCGCTTGGAATAGCCTTCTAAGTTGGGAACCACCGCATCCACCACGGGGCTGATAGGCAGGGGCAGGCTTACGGAACCGGGATGGCTGATCTGGGGGTTCCGGCCCCGTGGTATGCCCAGGTAATCCACCAAAGCTTCCGCAGCTTCCCGGATGGGCGGAGCGGCAATGCGGCCCCCCAGGTAGGAATCGCCCTTGGGCTTTATGATAGCCAGATAGAGGATCAGCGAAGGGGACTCCGCGGGGAGTAGGGCGATACAACTGGCGATAAAGTCCGTGGGTGAATAGGCGTTGGTTTTTGGGTCGATGAGCTGGGCGGTACCGGTCTTTACCGCCAGGGACAGATCCCGTATATTGGCCCGCCAGCCCGTACCGATGTCGGAAGTTACGTCCACCATGTAGGAGCGCATGGCCCGGGCAGTTTCCGCCTTGAGGATACGGCGGCTCTGACCCCGGCCTTCCGGAGCCTCATAGGAGCGTATGGTCTCCCCCTTGGGCGAAACGATACGGGAGACAATCCGGGGGGGTACCAGGACCCCGTCGTTGGCCACTGCGGAGGCGGCCTGGACCATCTGCAGGGCGGAAACGGCAATCTCCTGGCCCATGGCGATGGTTGGTTTGGACCGTTCCGACCAGCGGCTTGTGGGACTGAGGTAGCCCACGGTTTCCCCGGGGTTTCCCGCGCCGGTCCGGGCGCCGAAACCGTAGTTTTGCAGCAGCTCGTTAAAAGCATCCGCCCCCAGGCGATCCGCCGCATAGGCGGCCCCGGCGTTACAGGACTTGATGATGATATCGCGGATAGTTACCCTTCCATGGGCGCCGAGACAGTTGATCACCACCCGTTCCCCCCGGTTGCTAATCCGCTCGTAATGGCCGTCGCAGACAAAAACAGTACCGCTGTTGACCGATCCGGACTCCATCAGGGCAGACATGGAAAACACCTTGAAGACCGAGCCCGGCTCATAAGCCCAGATGGCGGGGCGATCCATCCGGGAAATATCGTCCGAAGAGTTTATATCGTTGGGATCAAAGTTTGGCAGTGAAGCGGAGCCCAGGATGTCCCCGGTGCGGGGATCCATGGCCATAAACATCACCGCCTCAGCCCTGCTTTCCCGGCGTATCCGTTCGCCGATCTCTTCCAGAATATGCTGGACGTTGGAATCGATGGTGAGAAAAACCTGATTCCCCGAACCGCCCTTGGCCTTGACCGATGCGGGGGAAAGCTCCGATTCCAGGGCATATTCTATCCCCGCAAGGCCGTTGTTATTTTCATTTCCCACAAAGCCGATGATCTGGCTTGCCAGCCGTTTTTCCGGATAGATGCGGCCCACAATGGCCTCCACACCGACCCCCCGAAGCCGCCCTTCGGCTTTGAGGTTTTCGATTTCCCGGAGGGTGGACTGTTCCACCTGTTTTTTAAGGTAGATAAAATCCGCGGAGGATGATTCAATACGCGCATCGATGGTTTCCGCGGGGATTTGCAGTATCGGGGCCAGGTCCCGGCTTAAAACATCACGATCGATAATATCGGGACGCCACACCGTGATATTGCCCAGCCGGGTCTGGAGGGCCAGGATACGGCCATTCCTGTCCAGGATGGGCCCCCGTTCCACAAAGGGCTTTGTGTTACCGGTGTTCTCCGTATCGGCGGGCCGGAGCATGAGTACTGCGTAACGTATCAGAACAGCGACACTGAGGAAGGCAAAAACGGAAAGAAAAATGATGAACCGTTTTTTGTGGGGTATCTCCGGTGGAAGGTTTCCCTGTTTATCATTTCTGTTTTTCATTTAATACCTAACACCTTTCCTATAATGTGATCCACCGGAACGGGACCGTAAAAACGGGAATCATAGGATTCCCGGTTATTATCACCCAGGGCAAAAAAAGTATCCTCCCCAAGCAGGGCGCCGCATCGTTTTACCGCCACGGCGCCTTTGGGGGTAAAAAATACTACCACATCCCCGGTCTTTGGCTTAGACCAGCGCAGGAGGTATTTCCCGGACCATGGCAAACGGATACCGTATGCGGTCCGGACAACCACCAGGATAGTTCCCGGCCGTATGGCGGGCATCATGGATTGTCCATCGGTAATCATAAAATCAAACAATAGAACCTTCATCAACAGGGCAACGATACATGCCAAAAAAACGGCCTTCCCGGGATTCACCATAATTAACGGAAGTATAATACTTCAACTTAATTATGTCGATAAACCTATATATGCAGTATATAGTTATGGATCAATCTATTCAGCGCCGCCAGAATCATCCGTTGATTTCTTTTCCAAAATTCAGAAGTCCGGCGGTCTATAAACCCTATAAATATATCGATGCGATTAAGCAGAACCCTGCCCATATTAAGCGATCTTGGAAAAAACAGGAATCCCGGTTTCCCGGTTTTCTGAAGGGCCGTAGGGCTGAGTCCGATGGGTTTGAAGGGATCGTGAAACCCAAGGCTGCGGCAAAGCCTTGGTCTTTCCCAATTCCGAACCGGCTGAAAAATACCTTCTGGGCTTCTCCCGCCCCGGTTTGCGTACTTGGGGGAATCGCCCTTTTTTCCGCCCTTATCCTGGGGCTGCAGAATTCTCCGGTTATGGCCCTGTCCCCCGGGGCTGATCCGGCCATGCGGGCAAACCTTGCCTCCTATGCAGGGATCGCCGGGGCTATTTCGATTGCCGACGAGGATTCTGAGTTCATGCCCCTGGATCTGACGGAGAATTTCCGCTGGGAAAGCTACACGGTTCAGCGGGGGGATTCGGTATCGAAGATCGCCGCAGCCCGCTCAATTTCCATGGACGCCATCATTGCGTCTAACGGAATTTCCAATGTCCGCCGGCTCCGGGAGGGAGAATCGATTCGTATCCCGAATATGAACGGTATACCCTACACGGTAAAACAGGGGGACAGTCTTTCCAAGATTTCCGTCGGCATGGGGGTACCCTTGGAAGCGATCCTGGACGCCAATGATATCCAGAATGATACCATCAGCGCCGGTCAGCAGCTCTTTATCCCCGGGGCCAGGATGCGTACCGAGGATCTCAGGCTTGCCCTGGGGGAACTCTTTATTTACCCCATCCGGGGAGCGCTTAGTTCCCCCTACGGCTGGCGGAACGATCCCATCAGCGGCGCCCGGCGTTACCATGCGGCGCTGGATCTGGCTGCCGGATTGGGTACCCCCGTCAAGGCTTCTCTGGATGGAAAGGTCGCCACGGTGGGACTGAATTCGGTTTATGGCAAATACATCATCCTCTCCCATAGTAACGGGTTCCAAACCCTCTACGCTCACCTGAATACCACCTCGGTAACCCAGGGATCCTATATCTACCAGGGCGGGAAAATCGGGGAAGTGGGCAGCACCGGCTACAGTACGGGTCCCCACCTCCATTTTGCGGTATACAAGAACGGTAAACCCGTTAATCCCCTTGAATTTCTTAATAAATAAGGATAAAATGAAGATGATTTGGGGTAAAATGATAATTACACAAAAAATTACAAAAATGTTTCGTACCCGAAATGGGAGGCTCCATGCGTAAACTCGTGTTCATCCTTTTAGCGTTTATCGCTATGGCTACCTTTATCCGGGCTTACGATACTACCGATGGCCAGGGCCGGGATATTTCCGAAGCGGCAATTACCATAGACGCGAAATGAAATCCCTAAAATGAAATCCCCAAATGGAGGAAATCGCCATGATTATTGACGCTCACGCGCATCTGGGAATTGACCTTGTTTTTGAGGAAGTCCGAACCGAAGCGGAAATTATGACAATGATGGACGCCAACAAAGTGGATGCTACCATCCTGCAGGGAATGTACGGCCACATCTACCTGGACGAGATTAAGGAAAATCACGATAGGATCGCCGCTCTTGCCAAAGACAACCTGCGGCGGATCTTCGGCATGATTACCATGACACCCTATTTGCACGAGGCGGACTTTTACAACGAGGCTAAACGCTGCGTACAAGAACTTGGCTTTGTCGGCATGAAACTGCACCCCATGGCCTTTGGCTGTTCACCCTTGAATGCGCGGGCGGAAATGATGTGGCGGATCTGCGGGGAATTGAATATACCCATGATGGTTCATACCGGCGGCGGCGCGCCCCTGTCCTTACCTTCGTTGGTTATCCGGCGCTGCAAACAATTTCCCGATGTGCCCTGTGCGATTGCGCATTCCGGTACGCTCATTTATGCCGATGAGGCGTTCCTTGCCGCGCACGAATGTCCCAATGTGTATCTGGAAACATCCTGGACGGCGCCTCACCATATTATTCACGCTATTAAAACTTTTGGAGCCGCCCGTATACTCTTTGCCGCCGACGAAATCGCCAACGTGGCGACGGAGATCGCAAAATATGCATCCCTTCCCATAAGCGGCGCCGACCGGGAACAATGCCTCTGGCGCACGGCTAACACGCTGTTCCGGCTGGGGTTTGTATAAACCCGCCCCTCTCAGAAGGGCGGGGGAGTTAATTATAGTTTATTCTGAAAGAGCGACTTCCTTCAAAGTATTATAAACTTCATTGATGTTGTCCTTCGTAACAAGCAGCGTACCCAGCTTGATTTCCCTATCAACCGGCTGGCCCTTCAGGAGCTTGTCGATGCACTGTGCGGCATAACGGCCCATCAATACCGGCTGTTGTGCCGCCGTCGCAGCAATCTTGCCTGCGCGTATGGCGTCTACAACTTCGGGGGAACAGTCAAAACCCGCTATCAGGATATCCGTACGCCGGGATGATTCGATGGCCGAAAGGGCGCCCATGGAGGGATCTTCCGAATGGCAGAAGATTGCTTTCAGGTTAGGATGCGCCGTGATAAGGTCCTGGGCGAATTTCTCGCCTTCCTCACGATTTACCTTTTCCATTTGCTTGAAATCAACATCCTTGATACCGTTTATCGATACCGCTGAAGCAAAGCCGTTTTTACGCAGAACCCCATTAATCCTGGCCTGGTTCAGCGCTATCTGCGATACCTCACTGTTCGCGGGCAGCTTCGATGCAATATACGCTCCCAGTTCCCTTGCTCCCGCTTCGTTGTCCGTCGAAATGAAGGAAGCATAGACGCCTGAATCCGCGCCTATATCACAGATGACAACCGGAACCTTCGCTTCTTTCGCCAGGTCAAGAACGGCGATGCATGAAGCGCTGTCCGTGGGCGATATGACGATGGCTTTAACCTGTTTCGTAAGTGCGTCCTGGGCGTTGGAAAGCTGTGTGCTTGCCGAGTCTTTGGAATCGTAGGTTGTTACCTCCACACCGGGAATCAGCTTTTTAAGCTCATCTTCTATTCCGTGACGCATATAACGCCAGAAAGGTACATCCAGTGAGGGCGTCAAATAGGCCACCTTAACTGCCTGCTGGGCGGAAGCCGATTTGGACGACGAGCCCTTACCCGTACAGCCTGCCATGATGATGGCTATGAAAACACACAAAATAATCAGTAACTTTTTCATGTTTTTCTCCGTTATATTTTTTTACGCCGCCATAAGGCGCCGCTTTTTCCCGAGTTGAATCTTAGAAAGTTTTTCTGCAAGTACGGCGATAATGATAACTGCGCCTATGGCGCTCCCCTGCCAGAACGGGTTAACTCCCAGGATATTCAGCGCATTGCGGAGGAATCCTACCAGCAAAACCCCAATGGCTGTCCCCACAAGCTTCCCCTTTCCGCCGCTCATACTCACGCCGCCGATGACCGCTGCGGCAATTGCGTCCATTTCGTTGCCCGAGCCATAGGTAGGGTCGCAGGCCATAAGGCGTGATGTCATCATCCATGCGGCAAAACCGCACATGAGGCCGGAGCATACATAGGCAAGCATGGTATTGAACTTAACATTAATGCCGGAAAGCCGGGCCGCTTCCGCGTTTGAGCCTATGGCATAGAGAAAACGTCCGAATTTGCATTTGGACATTATCCAGCCAAAGATGCAGAAGATGCCAAGAATAAAAATGATATAAATGGGAAAGGATTCGGCTATCCTGCTTTTTCCCAGAAAACTGTACGCAGCGGGAAACTTGGACGCCGTATTTGCGTTAGATATAACATAGTCAAGGCTGCGGCAAACCTGCATAATCCCCAGGGTTACAATAAATGCGGGCATTTTTAAATACCCGATAAGAAGGCCGTTCACAAGGCCAACCGCGGAGGACACAAGCAGAATCGTGGCAATCCCCAGAAAAACATTACGCGTACTCACCATAACCATGCAGCCTATCATTCCCGAAAGTCCGAGATTTCCGCCAACAGAAAGATCAATGCCCGATGTTATGATAACGATTGTCATGCCGATTGCAAGCATGGCGTTTGAAGATACCTGGGACATTACATTCATAAGATTCCGTGTGGTAAAAAAATATTCCGATGAGAGGCTCATAATAACGAAAAACAGCAGAAATACTCCCAGCATGGCGATCTCGCTTCTGTATTCCCGTAGTGTGCGCCCCAGCATTCCTTGTCGTTCCATAATTTCTATTCCTTATCCAACGGTTGCATAATACCCAATCAGTTCTTCATTCGCTTCCATGGCGTCAAGTTTACCGGTAACCCTGCCTTCACGCATCACAAGCACCTGATTAGATAAGCCTAAAATTTCCGGAATCTCGGAAGATACCAGTATAATTGTAACACCCGCCGCCGCTAATCCGCGCAGCAGGGTATATATTTCCGCCTTTGCGCCGACATCAACGCCGCGCGTGGGTTCGTCCACAATAAGGACATCCGGTTCCAGCAGGAGCCATTTTGCCAGCAGCGCCTTTTGCTGATTTCCGCCGCTGAGGCTTTTTACCGGCGCATCAAGACTGTTTACCCGGATGCCGAGTTCGCCCACCTTTTGTCTGCATTTTTTTTCCTGCTTTTTCCGGTTAACCAGCATGGCAGTATTCATGACTAAATCCGTAACGGACATATTGAAGGAGACACTCAACTCCTGAAAAAGGCCGTCGAATTTTCTGTCTTCCGGCACAAAGCCTATCCTGTTTTTCATACACTGGCGGATTTCATTTGATTTGACGGCACGGCCGTTAACAAGAACTTTACCGTTAGATTTTTTGTCCGCGCCGAAAAGGCTGCGCACAAGCTCTGTCCGGCCGGCCCCGACCATGCCGGCAATTCCCACAATTTCTCCTTCGTGCGCCTGAAAGGAAACGTTTTTGACATAATCCCTGTTATCGCAGATATCAATTGCCTCAAAAACAACTTTTTTGTTCAGGAATTCCTTTGCCGTTTTCGGCTTTACGCCGTAGATATTGTTTACTTCCCTGCCGACCATGGCTTTTATCAGATCTGCCTGGGCAAGCTCCTTAGTCTCCACGCCCCCCAGTACCAGACTGCCATCGCGCAAAACCGTGATGCGGTCCGATATTTCATAGATTTCGTTAATTTTATGCGACACAATGATGAACCCGACATTTTCCGTTTTTAATCTGCGCACAAGATCAAAAAGGCGGTTGATTTCATTGGACGACAGGGAAGCTGTCGGTTCATCAAGTATGATGACCTTTGCTTTTTTTGATATCGCCTTCAGAATTTCAACAACCTGCATCTGAGCGACAGAGATATTCGCCACACGGACATGGGGATCAATATAAGTATCCATATCAAATAACTTCAAAAGAGAATAGGTATCTTTTATCATGGCTTTTTTATTGGAAATAAAACCCTTTTTGTAATACGCATCATCAACAAGAAAAATATTTTCGGCAACCGAAAAGTCCGGTATCAAGCTGAATTCCTGCGAAACGATTGTAACCCCCTGTGCAACCGCCTCACGGGGATTAAGAAACCTAACCTGCCGGCCGCTTACCGATACCGTACCTGAATCTGCGGTCAGAATTCCCGCAATAATCTTGGATAGCGTAGATTTGCCTGCACCGTTTTCTCCCATCAGGGCATGTACTTCCGCAGCTTTTAATTCAAAATTGACTTCTTTTAGAGCCGATACGCCGTCAAAAGCCTTGGAAAGACCCACTGCCTCAATGAGCTTGTTTTCTACCATAAAACCTCTTTATGCGAGCCGAGATTCATTCACACGCATACGACATCCTACGTCCCACTATTGCCTACTTTAACAGGATTAGATCTCTCTGTCAAGATTTTTGTGTTTTTGTTTTTTCTAACCCTACGAAAATTACGAATAATTATTTAAGATAAATGTATCATACTATATTTGTCAAGAAAAAAAATTGATCTTTGCAACAATTCTTGCTTATTGACATTTACCCCCTATGACCCTTGCGGTTTTGCAGCGGGAGCGGTATACTATGAAAGATATGAATCCTACGGATAAGCCCAGTGGTGAAACGGCTATTCTTTCCGATAAATCCTCATTTAAGGAAGTGGTTAACGAGGCCTGTAATCGCCTCTGGGATAGAAGGGTACAGTACTCTATCCGGCGTATCCGGGAGATGGAGGACGCGCTCAAGACCTTGGAACTGGAACTGGATTTGATGATAAAAGACAGCGAATTCTAATCCGCTTTTTTAAAAAAGACACTCCGGAAAAACAACCGTACAGAATCCCAGCCGCGCTTAAAGATATTCCCCTGTTCTATTTCCCTTGGGCTAACCAGGGGGATGCGGCGGAGTTCACCCTTATCATCGCTTAAAATGAGGCTGCCCAAGGCGCTTCCCTTTGGAAGGGGCGCGATGAGGGGGTCCTCAAAGCGTACTTCCCAGCTGAGGTTTTCACCGCGGTCGATAAACGTGGTAAAGGGGATGGATTCCGCGGGGATCGGCGCTTCCCACTTGGATACGCCCTTCCATATCCGGGCGGGATTAATCTCCGGTTCCGGAGGATACAGGGTCTTAAAATGATCGAAACCCCAGCTTAGGAGCTTCCTCCCGTCGGCGTCCCGGATCCGGTCTCCGCCCCAAGAAGCGGGGGCGCCCAGGATTAGGGCGATAAACCGGGTTTCCAGCCGGGCGGCGGTAAGGGCGATGTTATAGCCTGCCTCGTCGATGTACCCGGTTTTAAGGCCGTCCACACCCTCAAAGTCGGTGAGCAGGTAATTGTGATTGTATTGACGCCAGGTACCTACCTGTCTCCGGTATTCGGGCGCCACATTGACGGCCCGGGGATAGGAAAATTCCAGGACCGAATGAAAATCCCGGAGGCTGTCCGGATGGAGGCTTATATACTCCCTGCAAAAGGATGCGAATTCCAGGGCGGTGGTCATATTGTCTTCGGAAATCCCCGAGGGTTCCACAAATCTGGTCCAGGTCAAACCCATTCTCCGGGCCTCAGCGTTCATGCGGTTTACAAAGTCCGGTACCGTGGGGCTGAAACGCAGGGCCACTGCCACGGCGGCGTCGTTTCCCGAGGGTATAGCCAGCCCCAGGAGCAGTTCCCGCAGGCTTACGATCTGCCCCTGGGCTAAGTGCATCAGGCTTGAGCGGGGGGGCTGATTCACCGCCCAGCTTTCGCTTGGAAGCTCCACAATTTCGTCCAGGGAAGCCCGGCCTGCGTCAACCTCCTGCAGGGCAATGTGGATGGTCATGAGTTTTGTCAGCGAGGCGGGAGGGATAGGCGTGTTTCCGTTCTTCGCGTACAGCACCGTTCCGGTGGCGGCGTCCATAAGTACCGCGGAAAGGGATACAATATCCGGCGCGTCCTGGGCTGGACTGGGCGGAACCATCTCTTCCGCTTCCAAAGAGGGTATAGAAGAGGAAAGCCCAAGGGTAAGTACTAATAAAAAAACAATACGAGGCAGAAACACTAGCAAATAGTATAACAAGGTTCATGAATAATACAAGAGGTTTGGAGAAAAAAAGGTGAAAATTACTGTGTTGCGCGTCCTTGACAGATCCCGGTATGTATATCATGCTTTTATTAATGTAATTTATGGAGGAATTTATGAAAATGACTAAAAGTACTGCGGTTGTGTCAGCTATACTGATTACCCTTGCGGCAATTTCGCTGATGAGCGCATGCAGCAAGAAAGCCGAAGTGGCCAGCGGCGGCGGCGCACAAGGCGTAAGCGGGAAACTCATCGTGTATACTTCAATGAAGGAATCGCTTATCAGCGACCTTAAGGCGGAGTTTGTCAAGCAGAATCCCGGGGTTGATATGGACTACCAGTCGGCCGGCGCCGGATCGCTTATGGCAAAGATCGCCGCCGAGCGTGAGAGTGGGCGCATAATGGCGGATATCATCTGGACCAGCGAGGTGCCGGATTTTTTCAAAATGAAAGCCGATGGTATTCTGATACAATACAAGCCTAAGGGGATTGATCAGATACTGAACCCGCTGGAGGGCGCCGAAGATTATTTTGTTCCCGCGCGTCTTGGTACCCTGGGTATTGTGTATAACACCACTCAGGTAACAAAGGCTCCCACCTCTTGGCGCGATCTCTTGGGCAGTGAATTTAAAGGCGCTTTTTCAATTGCCGACCCCGCGCTTTCAGGCACATCCTTTGTAAGCGTGGCTCTGTTAAAAGAAAAGTTCAGCGATAGTTTTTTCAGGGACATTCGCGCAAATGGCGCTACGATTGGCAAAGGTTCGGGGCAGGTAATTGACGATACCGCTTCGGGAGAACTTGCCGGTTGTTTAGGCGTTGATTACATTACCTTTGACAAGATTGATAAGGGGGCGACCCTTGCTATTGCATATCCTCCGGAGGTGCTGCTCATTCCAAGCCCGGTCGCTATTTTGAAAGACACCCAGTCCATTGCGGCGGCCCAGCAGTTTGTCGATTTTATGCTGACAAAAGAGGCTCAGCAGATTATTGCCAATAACGGCACCCTGCCCACCCGCCGGGATGTTACTGTTCCCAGCAAATATAATTTGCCGAAAGTGGATGATGCGGTGGCGAACAGTATCAAAATTGACTACATCTCGATGATGTCCGAACGTGAAGATCGTATTGCTTCATTCAAGGCTATTATGCAAAAATAATAATGATTGTGCCCGCAGGTTTGAAAAAACTGCTTTGAATCTGCGGGCGCTTCTCTTTTTATCAAAAAAACGGGGGTGTTATGGCTGAAATACGTTTTGAAGATCTATACAAATCTTACGGCAGTAATCATGTGTATACGGGCTTAAACCTGACAATCAATGACGGCGAATGTTTTACCCTCTTAGGCCCTTCCGGCTGCGGTAAAAGCGTGCTTTTGCGGATGATTGCCGGGTTTGAAATGCCGGAAAAGGGCAAAATATTTATTGGCGACAGGCTGGTATCCGACGGCGGGACGGGTGAGACCGTGCAGCCTAATCTGCGCGATTTAGGCGTTGTGTTTCAGGATTATGCGGTGTGGCCCCATATGTCGGTCTTTGATAATATTGCGTATCCCCTTAAAATAGCAAAGAAAACAACTGCGCTTATAAAAGAGAAGGTCATGCAGATAGTGGAATTGGTAAACCTCACGGGACTTGAACAGCGCATGCCTTCCCAACTGTCAGGCGGACAGCAGCAACGCGTTGCCCTGGGGCGGGCCCTGGTTGCCAATCCTTCGCTCATGCTCCTTGATGAACCGCTGAATAATCTTGATGCGAATCTGCGTGAAGAAATGCGGTTTGAAATAAAGGAACTGCAAAAAAAACTCAAAATTACGATTTTTTATGTTACCCATGATCAGGAAATTGCCCTTGCACTTTCGGACAGAATCGCTATTATGGATCACAAGGGCCATGTAATGCAGGTGGGTTCCCCTGCCGATGTTTTTGAAAACCCTGCGAATGATTTTGTGTTCAAATTTTTGGGCGTTTCAAATTTTCTGCCCGTTGAACAGAGCGGCGGCGAACTTATGGTGGGGGGGCAACCGTTCGTTACCAATAACAAACCGACAGCCCATGCGGAAAAGCTGATCGCCGCGTTCCGCCCCACGGATGTGAATATAAGCCGTACCGGAGCCGGCCTTAAAGGGAAGATAGTCCGGGCCAGCTTTTTAGGCGCCGATATGGATTATCTTGTCGATGTGGAGTCCCGGATTATCCGTACTCAGTTGAATACCCACAATGCGCTGCAGGAGAATTTGATTTTGAAAGAAGGTGATGAATGCGCCGTGAATTTAAACACCGTTACCTGGTTTGACGAGACAAAATTGCATACGGAGGGAGTTTCATGAGTACCATACAGCCGAATATGTTGAAAAAGCCGCCCATAGGAATAACCGAAATTATCCTTTTTTTCTCGATTTCGATACTGGTAGTTTTTGTTGCTTTTCCGGTGCTTTTAATTTTAGTTAATGCGTTTTTTGGCGGCGGAAGTTTTAACATAAAAGATATTATTAATGTTTTTTCCAATCCCGATACGTATCATGCGCTTGTGAATTCGCTTATCATAGCAAGTGGAACAACCCTATTCAGTACAATCATTGGTACCTTCTTTGCGTGGCTGGTTACCCGTACCGATTTGCCCTTCAAAAAGATAATGAAGGTTCTTTTTCTTGTACCCTTTATGTTCCCTTCCTTTATTGGGGCGTTGGCCTGGAAGATGCTTCTGAATCCGCGCTCCGGCTATATCAACCGCTTTTTTATGGACGTACTCAATTTCAGTGCGCCGATCTTTAATATTTACTCTTATCAGGGCATGTGGTTCGTGGAGAGTATGTATCTGTTCCCATTCGTGTTCATTCAGGTGTCCGGCGCGCTGGAACGGATGGACCCGACCCTTGAGGAGTCCGCGCGTATTTCAGGCGCCGGGCTTCTGACGATAACACGAAAGATTACCCTGCCCTTGGTGCGCCCTTCCATTTTGGCGGGGGCTCTCTTGGTAATGCTCTATTCCATGGCCCATTTCGGTACCGTTGCGGTTCTTGGGGTACAGCATGGCATCTACAATATCCCTACGATGATTTACGAGAAGATAAATTCAAGCGCCGGCAGTATGCAGTCCATCAGAACAGGGACGGTACTGGCATCGGTGCTGATAATTTCGGCGGCCTGTATTTTATGGCTGCAGAACAAGGTGCTTGGAAGCGGTAAGTATCAGATAATCGGCGGTAAGAGTTTCCGTCCAATGGAACTAAAACTGCGGGGGTTGCGCTATCCTCTCTTGATAATCTGTATTGTCTATATTTTGTTTACCATCGTACTGCCAACCGTAACAATTTTCCTGGTGGGCGGACTAAGAACTTACGGTCTGCCGTTTACCGCCGCAAATTTGAGTTTAGCCAATTATAAATATGTGCTTTTCGGCTGGCGCTTAACGAGGGATGCAATCCGTAATTCGGTGCTTTTAGGATTTTCTGCGGCGGTTATCACGATGTTTGCCGGAGTTATCATATCCTACGTGCTGGTAAAAATGAAAGTGCGCGGGAAGGGTATTTTGGAATTCCTCGGGGTGCTGCCCTTTTCGGTGCCCGGTTCTGTTATTGCCCTCGGCGTAATTTTGGCGTGGAGCGGTAAGTTCGGCGTCAACCTTTACAATACGGTCTGGATTATCCTTGTGGCCTATATAGCGCGCTACATGGCGTTTTCAATCAAGGCAAATTCCGCCGCCCTTGAGCAGATTCATGATTCGCTTACCGAGGCGGCCCGGGCCTGCGGCGCAACCATGGGACGGACTTTGCGTGATATTGTGCTGCCCTTAGCGCGGCCCGGAATGATTTCGGCATTTTTCCTGATATTCCTTCCGGCTCTGCGGGAGCTTACCGTATCTGTCATGCTCTACTCGCCTGCGACAAGGACCCTCGGGGTGGCAATTTACACCCTGAACGAAGACGGAGAAACGGTGTATTCCGCAGCCCTTGCGGGAATTGCGCTTATTATTATTGTGCTGGGGCAGACATTTATTAAGAAAGTCCTGGGCAGCGATCATCTATCTCAGGGCTAAAGGCGGTATGGTATGGGGTATGTACGACTGGTTGATGTTACAAAGAAATTCGGCGAAGTAACTGCCGTAAATAAATTGAACCTTGAACTTAACGAGGGGGAGTGCTTTTCCATGCTTGGCCCCTCAGGCTGCGGTAAAACTACTACCCTCAGAATGGTAGCCGGATTTGAGGATCTTGATGACGGCGAAATATATGTGGGGGATAAAATAATGAGTTCAAAGGCAAAGGGTTACTACCTGCCCCCGGAAAAACGAAACTTTGGCATGGTGTTCCAGGCCTTCGCTATTTGGCCCCATATGTCGGTTTTTGAAAATGTCGCCTTTCCCCTGCGTTTAAAAAGGCTTTCCTCCCAGGAAATCGAAAAACGTACAAAAGAGGCGCTTGTGCATACCAATCTCTGGGATGATGCAAAAAAAAGCCCGGTTGATCTTTCCGGCGGTGGGAAGCAGCGGGTTGCCCTTGCCCGGGCGATGGCGATTAATCCGGGGGTGTTGCTTTTAGACGAACCGCTTTCAAGCTTGGACCCCCATTTGCGGGAAGAAATGCGCTTTGAAATAAAAGACTTGCAGAAAGCCTACGGATTTACGGTTATCTATGTTACCCACGACCAGGCTGAGGCAATGGCCCTTTCGGATCGGATTTTGGTTATGAAGCTCGGTATTGTTCAGCAGATTGACACCCCGCTCAAGGTGTATAACGAACCTGCGAACAGGTTTGTATTCAGTTTTATCGGCCTTTCCAATTTTATCCAGGCCCATGTTACCGAAAGGGGCATAAAGGTAGGGGAGAGTGGGGACATTACTTTTAAATATTTACCCGATGTTTCCCTGGGAGGACAACGGGATCTGGTGTTGGCGAGCCGCCCGTCGGAGATCAATTTTGTTTCCCAAGGCGGTGTTCCGGGGCATGTTAAACGAAAAGCTTTTTTAGGCGAAATTGTTGATTACGCCATAGATGTAAGCGGCACTGAGGTACGGGTGCAGAAGGGCCGCAGGGCCGCAGGCCTGAATCCGGGTGATGATTGTCAGCTTGATTTCCTGCACCCTCACTGGTACGCGGAGAACGACTAAAACTCCGCCTGGCCTACGGCGCGGGGGTAGGGGATTACGTCGCGGATATTGGCCATACCGGTAACGTATTGGACGAGACGCTCAAAGCCCATACCGAAACCCGAGTGGGGGGCCGTACCGTAACGGCGGAGGTCCAGGTACCAACTGTAATCGGCGGTATCCATTCCCATCTCCCGTATTCTTTTTTCCAAGCGGTCCAGATTATCTTCCCGTTCCGACCCTCCGATGATCTCTCCCAGGCGGGGGACCAGGACGTCCATGGCCCGCACAGTTTTATTGTCATCGTTCATCTTCATGTAAAAGGCTTTAATCTCCTTGGGATAATCGGTGACGATCACCGGTCCTTTGACAATTTTTTCGGTGAGGAATTTTTCGTGTTCACTCTGGAGGTCACAGCCCCAGTAGGGTTTGAACTCGAACGCCGCATTTGATCCGGCCTTTTCCAGTTCCGCCATAGCATCGGTGTAGCTCATATGGGTGAACTTGGAATTGATGACCGATTTGAGGGTATCGATGATTCCCTTTTCGACATGGGCATCGAAAAAGGCAAGGTCTTCCGCACAGTCCGAGAGCACGGCGTTGAAGAGGTATTTGAGGAAGTCCTCCGCGAGGATCATATTGTCTTCCAGGTGGGCAAAGGCGGCTTCGGGCTCTATCATCCAGAATTCCGCCAAATGCCGGGTGGTGTTCGAGTTTTCCGCCCGGAAGGTGGGGCCGAAGGTATAGACCCGGGTCAGGGCGGTGGCATAGGTTTCCGCCTCCAACTGGCCCGAAACGGTGAGGTAACTCCGTTTGCCAAAAAAGTCCTTAGTATAGTCCGGGGCCTTGCCGGATTTGGCCAGGGCTTCCAGGTCCAGGGTGGTTACCTGGAACATGGCCCCCGCCCCTTCGGCGTCGCTGGCGGTGATGATAGGGGTTTGGATGTACTGGAAACCCCGTTCCTGAAAGAACTGGTGCACCGCAAAACCCAGACGGCTGCGCACCCGGGTTACTGCGCCAAAGGTATTGGTCCTGGCCCGGAGGTGGGCTATCTCCCGGAGAAATTCCAGGGAATGCCGCTTCTTTTGCAGGGGGTACGCGGCTATGTTTCCCGTACTTTCCGCCGGCGCGTCCCCGATGATACTCAGATCCGAAGCGGCCACTTCTACCGCCTGCCCCGAAGCCGGGGATGGGGCCAGCTTGCCCCGTATTTCCACCGAGGACCCGGTATTCACCGCCCCTAAGGCCGCTTCCAGCTCTTCCCCCAGGCTGCCGGCGCTGCCGCGGTCAA
Source organism: Treponema primitia (assembly GCF_046533075.1). GTDB lineage: Bacteria > Spirochaetota > Spirochaetia > Treponematales > Breznakiellaceae > Termitinema > Termitinema primitia_B. Next base: position 45,613 of record NZ_JAJQRB010000038.1, read on the forward strand.
AGGTACACTGGATGCCGTTGAAGCCGGACCCGTCGTTCACTTCCACAAAGACCAGATTTTTCAGGTCCCGCTTTGTCCTGACCCAGCCCCGAACCGTCACATCCTGGGAAGCCGGGGGGGTCGCCAAAATTTCCTTGATAAGAAGGCTTGCCATGGGGGAGATTATATAGAAAAAAGAGGGGAGGGTGAAGGGCGGGTTTACCTGTCCTGTTCCGCTTTCCCGCCAACGTGCCGGATCATGTTCCTCACATTCTCGCTGCAATGTATCGGCGTTAAATGTACCGTGGGATGGGCATTGGCAAAGACCCGGAAGATTTCATCCGCAAAGCCCTGACCAATCATAGCTACCCCGGAAAAATCCAGAACTACTTCTAAAAAACGATCAAACCGGGTGATAAGCCGTTTGGCCTGGGAACGGGATATAAGAGATTCCCCTTCATACTGCATCAACTGTACCGGAATAGCGGTCTTGTGGAAGCCCGGCTGCTTATCGGGGTCGGTGTACTCATTGAATACATCGGCAATTTGCAGGGAAGTGTTTTTCGGTATACGCATAATTACTGCTGTTCCCTCAATATCGCGTCCCGGAAGATCATCGAAGAGCCAATCATCATCCGTGTGTCCCAAAAACGTCAGATTTCCCGAAAGAATGGCAAATTCATCAAAAACACGGGATGTAAAAAAGATACCTTCCCCGGAATGTTTCGATGGGTCCGATGTAAACTTGCCCTTTGCCAGTTCCAGAATGGAATGTTTCGGGTCTTCCAAGGCTAGATCATTTTTAATTTTGATAAAAATACCTATGCCATAATCCCGTATGGTAAATGCAATGTCCCGGGCACTGAGGTCCAGGGTTATGGTCAGCCTCTTTGATCCGGAATGTTCGATGGCATTGTTTACCATCTCGGTAAACCCATATTGACAGATTTGGCGGACATTCGGCGCAACGCCCTGCAAATGGGGGGAAATATCCTTCCGCCACAGAACATCCTCGTCAAGGGAATCATCCACGTCATAGGAGTATTCAAACACCGTATACACCAGTTGGTAGTTGGGATACCGGCCCTTCCGTTCTTTTTGAATGACCCCCTCATCAAGCAGGCTCTTGAGATACTTTGCCGCCGTAGGCTTGGAGAGGCCGAAGTGCTTCATCACCAGCGTAAGGATGTCATGCTGATGGACCGGAATATTTTCAATGATAAAATTATTTATCGCCGAAACGATTTCCTTGGTAAACTTCAATATGATTTCTCCTATGCCTAAGTATAGGATAATGCAAAATTTATCAGATGTAAAGTATAATATAAAGGTTTTCCGGGGTGGTTAATTTAAGGTTGGTACCGTGACATTTGACAAACCGGGGGAAATGTAGTAGTATTACAGATGCCACCGGAGGAGGCCTCCCACGCGCAAGCGTGTTCTTTTGTAGCCTCTTCCGCCGAACCCAGTTCCGCTTATGCGGGGCTGGGTGATTTTTTAGGTACCGATTAGAGCCCGCAATTCTTCATAGGTCCATGTATATAGCTCACCTGTATTTTCGAAATAACAAATAAAAGAGCCTGGATCAAGGCGGTTCTTTAGTTCCCCGGCTATTTTTGCCTTAACATTCCCGGTTGAGAGGTGGGAAAAGAGGCGTATAGATACCGAATGACCTTGTATGCCGGGACACCGCCGCATAAGGTATGCCCCTTGTCTATAACCTTTCTTAAACTCGGTTCCCAAGGTTTGGCGTGTACCGGATACGGCTTTTAACTCAACAATCTGGCTGCCTTCTCCAGGTACTTAGGGCGGAAAGCGGTAAAACGCTTTAGTCAAAAACGAAGATTTTTAACCGCTAAGGCGACGAAGGCGCAGAAGATATACATTCTTTTCCTTCCCTTTTTTCGCCTTTTTTGCCTTAGCGGTTAAATTTTTATAAAATTTCCTCAAATTTACGTAAATTTCCAACCAATTTGCCTTGACAAAATGCCTGGGCGGGGTTATTGTTTAAATCACTTACTGAACCGCTTTTTGCGGAAAATCGGTAGCTAACGGGGGGGCATTCCAGTGTCCCCCCGGTCATTTTTTAAACATATCAACTGTGTAATAATAAAATTTATTTGTTTTTTCCAGAAAAATATATATCATCCCGAAATACCCCCCATGATAGTTTTTATCATTTATTGTTGAGGTAAGCTTGTCTTTCACCATTTCAATAGTTATCTCCGGATTTTCAATTTTTAAGAACACATTATCACTTTGCTTTCTGGACTTTCTGAAGTTTTTTTCTATCCTGTCAATACTTCCTGTTATGGTTTTGAATTCCATAATAAAGCCATTGACTATAGCATCTGCCCTACTTACAGGTTGCCTTAGAGTATTTTTGGACGGTTCGGGTAACAAATAGACACTATTATCCATTCTGATAAGTAATTTTGCCTGAACAATTTCTTTTTCAAGGTCTGTTTTTTTCTCTTGTACAATTCTTGATTTTGCAATGTATAGATTTACCCCAAAGGACTTCCCATCATACTCTTGTACCCATTCTTCTTCCGGATAAAGTCTTTTTGCTAATCTTTCAGCTCTCACAGCGTTTAACCGTTGTTTTGAGACCATTCCATACCTACCTTCTACAGGTACTTAGGGCGGAAAGTGGTAAAACGCTTTAGTCAAAAACGAATAATTTTAACCGCCAAGGCGACGAAGGCGCAGAAGGAAAAGAAGATATACATTCTTTTCCTTCCCTTTTTTCGCCTTTTTTGCCTTAGTGGTCAAATTTTTCTTAAAAAATAGTAAATGTTTTTGCTCTGGATTATGATCCCTTCATTGTTTTTACTTTGCGTATTACACTCCTCCCATGGCTTTCGATGCCCATGCCCATCCCTTCGATCTCGCCGGGCGTTTCTCCGACGCTGAAAATGAACGCCGTAGTCTGGGAATTACCTGCGCTGCCAGCGCCTGGAACGGGGAACAGTTCGCGTACCACCGGGAGCTTGCCCGTGGCGCCCGTCAGGAAGGCGCCGCTCCTATGGCCCTCTGTTTTGCCGTACACCCCCAGTTACCCGCAGCCGGGAACAACGGTTCCTTCACACCGCTTTTGGATCTGCTGGGAACCTTGGCTGCGGGGGCCGCGCTGAACGCCATAGGGGAAACCGGCTTCGACCTCTACAGCGAGGCGTTCCGCGCCACCGAGGCGGTTCAGGATGAGCTTTTCGCGGCCCACCTGGAAACCGCCTTACGGTACGGGCTGCCCATGGTGCTCCACGTACGCCGGGCTATGCATAAGGTCTTTGCCCATACCGGCGCCTTGAAAAAGCTGCCCGCAGTGGTCTTCCACTCCTACTCAGGAACCCTGGGGGAGGGGGAGGCCCTACTACGCCGGGGGGTAAACGCCTATTTCTCCTTCGGCGCGCCTATCCTGCTGAACCATAAAGAGGCGATACGCTCCTGCGCCGCCCTGCCTCTGGACCATTTGCTCCTGGAAACCGACGCCCCCTACCAGCCCTTACGGGGCAAGGCGTTTTCGCGCTGGGCGGATCTGCCGGTTATACTGCGGGGCGCCGCGGGAATACGGAAAGAAGCGGACACACCGGGCGGCGATCCTGAGGAACTGGAAGCGGCGGCGGACAAGAATTTTTACCGGATATTTTTTCCCGGGGAAATATGACAGAACTTAGGTATGTGCAATATGACCGCGAAGGCGCAGAAGGCGAAGGGGAATGAGGAAGTTCCTCATTTTTCCTTCACCTTGACAAGTACCCATAAATCGGCAATCATATACCGGTGTGGCCCCCAAACGGCCCAATCAGACCTCCCTAGGGGGCCAAACGTATAAACCTACAAAAGGAGAAACCATGAAAAACCATGCCATGAAAAATGTCCTTGATAAGATAATGAATACAACAGTGTTATTACCCCCCCCCCCCCCCCCCCCCCCCCCGCTTAATATTTTTTTTTTTTCCCTCTTTTTTTTCTTTTCTTCTTT
>NZ_JAJQRB010000039.1:0-35322 GCF_046533075.1 Treponema primitia
GGGGTTTAACCATGCGAGTAAGGGAATCTTATTCACTGTACCAGCGGAAGACACCGGCGGGGGTGGTCTTTTATTATCAGATGTACGATGAAAACGGAAAACGGCTGTGCGGCCATTCCACGGGGAAAACGACCAAAACGGCGGCAAGGGAGTTTTGCAACCAGTTGCTGAAGGCTGGAAAGCTGATGCCGGAAAAAGAGAAAAAACCGACCTTTGGGGAGTTTGCTCAAGGGTGGTGGGATTTCGAGACGTGCCGTTATACCAAGAGCCGAAATGCCCGGAACGCACTTACCCAGCGATACCTTGATACTGCCAACTATACCCTGAAACAATATATTCTGCCGTACTTTGAAAAGGCCCGCATTGACCTGATTACCGATACCATGATTGATAACTGGCTCATTTCCCTGTTGGATAAGGGTTTTAAAAAGAATACGGCCAATACTGCTTTCAACATTTTCAGGACTATGTTTACCTACGCTCACCGGAAATTGCGGATTATTCCATCCAACCCTTTTGATGTGGTACAAAAGCTTGGCTCGGCCAAAAAAGAGAATGAGGAGGAGGATGATATGGAGGATCAGGAGGAAATGACTATCCTTACTCCGGAAGAAGTGAAGCGGCTGTTTCCTGAAAATTGGGAAGATGTATGGACTAAAAAATTTTACTATGTGCTGAATAAGCTAGCGGCTTGTACGGGTATGCGGCTGGGGGAACTGCTGGGGCTGAAAGCCAAGTATGTATGTAATGGCTATGTGTATGTCAGAAAACAATTTGATAATTATGGCTACCGGAATGTTAAGACGAAAAAGCCCCGGTATATTCCTATCCCCAAGGGGGTTGAGGATGACCTTCGGGAGCTTATTGCGAAGAACGGGGATGGGTTTGTTTTCGTTTGGAGACCTAATGCTCCAAAGCCGGTATCGCGGGCTTGTGTAACGATTGAGTACCACCGGGCACTGGAAAAGATAGGGATTGCCCGCGATGTACAAACAAAACGGGGGCTGCATATGCACGGTTGGCGGCATTTCTTCAACACCTTCCTCCTGATGGCAAATGTATCTGATGACAAGGTAATGGCACTGACAGGTCATACTACTCAAGCTATGAAAAAGCATTACACCCATTTCGATGGTTCTCAATTTACGGATGTGAAAGCCTTGCAGGAAAAGATGATGGACCAGAAACCGGAGGCTCCTGTCCCGGTACAGATACCGGCTCCGGGCTCAATGCCGGGCGGGGCAGTCAATATCCAGGTGCTTAATGTGGTGGCACCCTCGGAAACGGGGGATCCTATAGCGTGGCTTGAACGGGTGGATTTTTCTGTTATTGCGGAAGTGGTCAACCGAAAAATGCGGGAGCGTGACGTAACGGAGAATAGCGCCGTCTAGGATTTATACAAAGAGTTGTGAACGTCCCTGGGAAACCGGGGGCGTTTTTTTTGCTCCGGCGTCAAAAAGTCATCAAAAAATTACCTTTGTGAAATATCCAATAGGCAAAATTCAGGCGAAAGTGTGGGCATGGATAAAGCGAAAACGGTTTGGGCGGAAAAGATGATTGTCATCGAGGACTTGATGACGATTCAGGATGTGGCCCGGATTACCCAATTCAAGGTTTGTACGATTCGCAAGTTTGTGTTGAAAGACACGATTCCCTATATCAAGGTGGGGGGCGGTTTGCGGTTTCGACCTTCTGAGATTGCGGCATGGATCAACAGGGGCATGAAAGGCGGGGATGCTGCGGAGCTTCGGTCCGGGAAGGGGGAAAGCGAAAAGATACCGGAATTGTTTACCGGGCAGGAAACAGACTGCGGTTCCAATGGGGTGGATGATGACGGACATAAATAAAGTTATCGAAGAAGCATGGCATCACGATGCCTTGGCGGCGATTCTGCCGTTTGAGTCCTGGGAGCGGCTGACCGGGGAGAGTGCGGGGGCGTTTGCGGCGTTCTGCGCTTTCCGGGATTTTGGGCCGGATCGGAATATCCGCAAGGCGGTGGAAACTGCGGAGGGAGATGAAAAAAAGCGGGGGAAGAAATACCGGCTCTGGCGGGGCTGGGCGGCGGCGTTCCGGTGGCGGGAACGGGCGGCGGATTATGACAGTTACCTGGATAAGCTGAAACAGGCGGAGCTGCGGAAAACCATTGAGGAACAAGGGAAAGTCCACCGGGCAGTTACGGGGAAAATGCTGCGGGTGGTTGAAAAGAAACTTGACCTGATGGATCCGGCGGATTTGGCGCAGGGGACGGTAACGGAGTGGGTTTCCACGGCGATACGTGCGGAGCGGGAAGCTGCGGGGCTTGTTACCGGGAAGGACAAGCCGGAGGGACCGGTCGATAAGAACGGGCAGATTACGTTTCTCCCGGATTTTGAGGGACTTTGAGTATGACGGTGTTTAAGCCTACTCCGGTACAGCGGCAAGCGTTAAAGCTGGTAAAGGGCGGGGCGAAACATATACTGCTGTTTGGCGGGTCCCGGAGTGGCAAGACTACGGTCTTAGTGATGGTGATTGTGTACCGGGCGATACGCTTTGCGGGGTCTCGGCATTTGATTTGCCGGTACCGGGCGAAGGATGCCCGGTCCTCGGTGCTGCGGGAAACGCTTTTGCCGGCGCTTACCAATACGGTGGGCAGTAACCGGTATAACTATCTGGCCCATGAAAACATGATTACTCTTTTTAATGGGTCGGAGATTTGGATTGGGGGCCTGGGGGACCGGGAACAGGCTGATAAAATCCTGGGGCATGAATATAACACGATTTATTTTAACGAGATTTCGCAGCTTAGTTATATTTCGGTTACTACGGCCTATTCCCGGCTGGCTATGCGGGTACCGGGGTGCCGGAATTTGTTTCTGTATGACTGCAACCCTGGCAGCCCTTTACATTGGGCGTATAGGATTTTTATTCGCAAGCAACAGTTTTTGAACGGGGAACCGCTGGCTCGGCCGGAACTGTATGCCTCGATGCTGCTTAACCCGGCTGATAACCGGGAGCATTTGCCGGATGACTATATTTCTGATGTGCTGGACGCGCTGCCGGAAAAACAGAAGGCGCGATTCCGGGATGGTTCCTGGGTAAAAGCGGAAGGGGTTATTTACGAACTGTTTGACGAAACGATGATTTTACAAGCGGCGGGTATGCCTGCCGAATATGACCGGATTGCTGCGGGGCAGGATTTTGGACTGAACATTACCAATGTAAAGATCGGGTGGGTTGGGGATAGTATTTATGTTCTCGCCGATTATGGCGCTTTCAACATGACTACGAAATCTTTTAACGAAGAATTATCCGCCCGGCATTGGTTTGACCTGGGGCCTGGTGGTTTCGGTTTTCCGGTGTACTGCGATCCGGCTGGGGGTGAACGGATACAAGAAATTACCGGAGGTATTAAGGCTAATAACAGTGTTGAAAGCGGGATTGATTTTATCAACGCGAAGATAGAACGGGGGCAATTTTTTGTTGCTGATGGTTGTACCGGGGTCCTTTCTGAGATATGGGACTACTGCCGGGATGAAGCGGGGGAGATTGTAAAGGTTAATGACCATTTTATGGATGCGCTCCGATATGCGGTTTTCTCCGATGTCCAGCAGGGAGTTATCGCGCAATGAGGAGTATCCGGGATTTCTTTTTTCATAAACAGAAAAGTCATGGGGTAGTGACAAATGTCATGGAAAAAGATTTTCTTCTTGACAATCCTGACAATTATCAATACAGGTTTACCGGAAATGGGTATATACAAAATGCGTGGGTAAATATTGCGGTTGGGATTCTGATTCGCAACATTGCACGGGCTTCGTTCATCTTGGTGCGGGGGGGCAGCGAGATAACGAGCGGACCGCTGTATGAGCTTTTCAGGAGACCTTCTTCTTCCATGAGCCGCTACGACTTGTGGAAGGAAACAGCGGCATGGTGGCTCCTGGAAGGAGAAGCGTTCTGGTGGTTTGGACCGGATTACGCTGGTGGTCTGCCGAAAGCTTTATATATCCTTGACCCGCGAAGGGTGCGGCACGAAGGATACAATGGGTTGGATGTAAAAAATGATTTTACGGGGAAATCCCGGCGTTGGTTTTATCAAACTGATGTTGCCTTACTCCCTCTCTTACCTGATGAGATTATTCATTTTCGGGATTGGAACCCATTTGATCCGGTGCGGGGGGTTAATCCACTGGCAGCCCTGGCCCTGGAACTGGAACAGGACTTTTACGCAAATAAGGCGAATTCGCAATTACTGAAAAACAACGCCATTCCCCAGGGTATCCTGAAAACTGACCAGACTATCAGGCCGGAGGAAGCTGACGCATTGGAACGGCGCTGGGAGAGCAAATACGGCTCGATACGGGCGAACCGGAATATTGCCGTATTGGGGCGGGGGACTTCCTTTGAAGCGTTAAGTTTTTCTCCGGAAGTGGTGAAACTGTTTGAGCTTAAACGGTGGAACCTTTACACGATACTTGCGAAGTATGGCATCCCTCCACGGGTAGCCAATATGTATGAAAAAAATTCCTCCCTATCCGGTAAGGATACGGCGGAACAACACCGGGCGTTCTGGCAATACACAATTATTCCGCTTCTGAAACAATTTGAAAATATTTTGGAGACGAAATTTTTTGCCCGGTTTGGATTACGGGAAGAAGGTATTTTTGATCTGCGGGATATTCCCGAACTGCAGGAAAGTGAGGACGCGCAAAGCAGCCGGGACATTGCGGAGATTACTGCCGGACTAAAGACGATTAACGATGTTTTGAAAGAGCGTGGGAAGGAACCTAAGTCCTGGGGCGATAAGTGGTACCGGCCTAAAAACCTTGTGCCTGTGGATTTGCAGTCCGGTGATAATGCCGGGAAAGAGCATGGCGAATAATATTATTGTGGCGAGTACTTCGGTACCGATTGCAGAATATATTCGCAAAAATGTTGAGCAGGTTACCCTCATGGAACCGATACTGCTTGCTTCTGATTTGGAGGATTTGAAGGAAAAAATAAAACGGTACCAGGCGCGGCTGGTGTTTCTTGAATCGAACTTTCTGGATATTGCTACGCCGTATTTGGTGGCGGATTTGAAGGGGAAAAATGAAAAGATCCGTTTTGCTATTTTTAGTTTCGAAAAGATGGTATGTCAGGAAGTGGAGCGTTTCTATAACCTGGGGGCGGTGGGATACTTGAATTATCGTAACGGTCTTGAGTCTTGTTTAATGGGATACCGGAAACTGCTTGAGGGGAAAGACTATTTTCCGGAAGAAATAACGGAACATTTTGCGGATTACCGCCTGGGGGAACTTAAACACCAGGAATTGACTGTGCAGGATATGGAACTGATGCGTTTATTGAGCCGGGGAAAAACGGCTGATGAGATTAGCGGACTGTTACATTTGACCTATGAAACGGTGAAGAATTATAAGAGCCGTATTTACAAAAAGTGCGGGATAAAAAATGCGGTCCAGCTTTTACTGTTTGCATTATATATGGGTCTAATAAGCCCGGAAGAATTGTTGAAGGCGGCCTTCGGGGAAGGCGGGAGCATGATGAAAAAGGGGGTGTATGGTGATTCTGAGGAATAAGGGCGGGGAATTTCAGGTGCAGGACCGGGCGGGGCTGCTGGGGTTTCTGCGGGGGGAATTGGGGCTCCATCCAACGGAGGGCGGGAAAAAAGTGGTCAACGATCTGGGGCTGGAATGTGTTTGCGCGGTTCCTTTTGCAGCCTTTGTGAAGGATGGGGAAGGACAGGAAAGCGCCGTGGCGTGGACCTTCTCTACTTTTGATCTGGACCGATACGATGAGCGGGTTGATCCGGCTGGATGGGATTTCAAGCGGTACTTGCAAAACCCGGTTATTGAGTGGGCTCACCGCTACGATATTCCGGCGATTGGCAGGGCCGATGGGCTCCACGCTGATGACACGGGCTTACACGGTTCCATCATCTTTAATAACAAGGACTATGATCCCTTCGGGTGGTCTATCGGGGAGCGGGTTAAAGCTGGGGTAATTCGGGCCGGTTCCGTGGGGTTCCGGGTGTTGGAAATCGAGCTGCCTGACAAGCAAGCTGCGGAGGATGGGACTACCTTAATATTCCGTAAACAGGAGCTTTTGGAATTCAGTATTTGCAATGTTCCGGCGAACCCTTATGCGTTGCGGAAATCATTTACCTCCTCTGATGGGGAAGTAATTCCTATTGATTTAACTGCGGCCCGGCAATTTTGGGGCGGTTTTATGGGAGGTGCTGTGGGGGTATAGGCGGGGATTTACGGGGCGGCGTTGCCGTCTTAGACAGTAATACTATATTTTAGTGGGGTGGTATATGGATGAACTGATTAAGGCTGTAAAAGCAAAATTGGCGGCTATGGCGAAAATCGAAAAGACCGGGTTTAGTGATCCGGCGAAGGCGGCGGCATACTTTGCGGAAAAGGAAATTATCATCGAGGATATTTTCAAACTTTGTGAAGCCTTGTCTATCCAGTATGGGGATGAAACGGAAGCCCTGAAAAGTACGGTTAAGGAACTGCGGGATAACCTGAAGGGGCAGGCGGCGAACCCTCGGGAGCTTACCCGGCGGGAACTGTACTATGCCCTTGGTAAAGGGATTGCGGCGGCGTGGGCGGGGAACCATAAGGCCCTTGCCGATTTGTCGTTTTCGCCGAACCTCAAGGCGGATAACTGGACGAACCCGAAGGATGTGTCCTGGGGGGAAAAAGGTTGGAAGGTAGACCGGGCAGCCCTGGGGGAACCGATGGGAAATATGGCTACCAATGATCAGTACCTGATCAATCCCATTTATGAAAATGAGATTATGCAAGATGCCGCCAAAAAATCGGTGATGATGAATCTGGTGCGTCATCGTCCGATGATGGGGCCGTCTATCTTCCTTCCTACTCGGGACCGGGGCGGGGTGCAGTTGCATTGGCTTACCGCTTATGGACAGCAGATTACGGGGAGCAAGCCCCAGGGGGCGCAGCGGGTAGAACTCAAGGCGTATACCCTGGCGGGGTTTATTCCCTGGTTTGATGAATTCGAAGAAGATGTCTTTACCGACCTGGGCGCCATGTTTGTGGAGGAGTTCATAGAATCGTATGGTCAGGAGTTTGATCGTCAATGTCTGCTGGCCGATGAGGATCCTTTTACCGGGGCTCTGGCGGCTGATGGGACGGTGGAGGTAGAGATTGCCGGGGCGGATATTAACGCGCTGACCTGGAAGGATTTCCGGGATGCGGTTTACCGGGTTCCTGCGGAGGAGCGCAAGGATTGTGCGTGGTTCCTCCATGAAACGGTATTAAACCATATTGCTAACATCGAGGACGCTGACGGGCGGCCAATATGGAGGCGGCCTACGGAAGCTATGCCGGGCAAGCTCGATCTGTATCCGTATCATGAGGTTTCTATCATGCCGCAGCTTGGGGCAGTTGAAAACGATACTCCCTTTGCGATCTTTATGAATCCGAAGCGCATCCAGCACGGGAATCGCAAAGGGATCGAGATCAAGAAGTTTGACGGGACTACGGAATCAATGGAGTACGGGGAGTTGTTCCTGCGGTTCCGCAAGCGGGACGGGTTCCTCGTTACCAGGCCATCGGGGAATATGGTTATACTGAAAACAAAACCCGAATAAAGGAAAATAGGAGAAAAGGGTTATGATAATCAATAAATGGGATATAGATATTGAAAAGATGACGTGTAGGAATCTTTCTAACCGGATCATGGTTCGGTTTACTGATACGGAGAGCGGCATTAACGGTAAAATTGATGATGTGCCGTTGACGTTACTTTCTTCCCTGGCACGGCATCCAGGCGGGGCGGCATATCTCGGGCGGCAGCTCGGGGAAGCGGAGCGGGTTTTTATGCCGGAACTGGTAAAAGCCCGAACAGCATAACCTAAAAAAGCCCCCAGCGGTGGGTAATCCATAAAAATTAGGAATGAAGAATTGGGAAGGGACCGTCCGGAGATTATCCGGATTGTCCCTTTGTTTATTACACTGATATAGGTTTTCTGAAATAATCGGGATTGCGCTGGTATAGTGCGGCCTCAATTGTCTGTTCTCCAAACCAATAATCAATATTTAAGGGAGCTATACGGCAGATTTCAGAAACGCTGGTGTAGCCCCATTCGGACATTTCAAGGTCATCATTCAGAATGGTATAGCCGAACATGGTATCTTCCCGGTCGTACTCACAAATGAAAATATCGGTTCCGCCATAGAAGTAATGGAAGATGGCGAGATGTTCGTCTTTGCTGTCTGTCTCGTAAAGCCTGGGGCATTTTTCAAGCTGCTTCGCAAGCCGTTCTATTGGATCGGCATAGGTTTCGGGATTGGCGGCAGTTACCAGTAACTGGCTACGAGGGATGATGATGGATAGTTCATCGGCTATTTCAAAATTGATTTTCATAGTTTCTCCTTATAGGAAATATCCCCCGCATAAGCGGGGGGATGGCGTTACAAAGTTACGTTTGACAGTTCAAATGGCGGCTGGCTGAAAATACACTTTTGACATTTTGATTTATCCTGACAATGACCACAAATTGAAGCGGGTTTGTAAACCGCTACCAGTAATTGGACCATGTGATCTACTGCAGCAGGCATTTTTTTCCCTAGTGCCCAGGCAAGGCGCCGGACAGATACGGTAGCTAATTCTGAAAACTGCGGGGTATAGGGCTTATGACCTGGGGTGGTTTTTCTGGCCCTAATTGGAGCGGCGGAAACTGGCTGGCTGGACCTGCGGGCGTCAATCCCGGCTTGGGTAACAAATTCTTCATCTTCTTCCTCTAACATAGAAATACCTCTTAAAAAGAAATAACCCCTGATAGCTAGGACCGGGGAATGAGCGACTAAAACAAAGTAAGCTGCCCCCCTGATAACAGGGGATTTCCCCGGGGGCCTTTGGTGTAAGTACGGACCATGAACACTGCCCATTTTTGGGCGCTATTTTTGCGGCGGAAATACCGTTTTGCGGTGTAGTAGTTACCGACGGCTGACAAGGAAGGACTAGGCAAGGTGTAAGCTTTTACCGTGGAGAAATATGGGCAACAGTGGACCCGTTCAAACTGGCAAGGGAAAACGAGGACCGAAGCTAGATAGAATTTTCTAAGCATGAAAATACCCCCTATATGAAATAGCGATAGTACCGGACGGACAACGCCGCCGTCCCCCCGGTCCCCCCCCTTTTTTTTGCCCCTATTGAGGTGGTGGGACCCTGGGGGCTCACGGTTGCTGCCCCCAGGGTCCCACCACCGGGGGCAAAAAAAATCCCGAAGGGTCTTGGAAACCTGGAAGGTGGGACAGGGTTTTGTAAGCGGTGTCCGGCGTTAGCCCTGGCCCCCGTAGGGGGTTGGCATGACCCTTGCCTGCCCCTCAAGGGCAGATAAGCAAGGGGCATGCCAAAAGGGAGCCGGGGAATAGGGTTTATATGGGCAAAATATTCTCTGAAATTGTTTTGCAATATTTGCGAAGGTAAATGATATTGAAATTGCCTAGCAATTTCTTTCTACTAGGTGGGCGTTGCGGGGTACCCCCGCAGAGAGGGGTAGCGGAAAACCGAAGGTTTGGAGCGATGGGGAGAATCTTCTCCCCATTTGGGTGCCGATATTTTGTTCTGTGACTATAATGGCTTAGGGCTGTTTTCTATTTTGGTTTCAAAGTAGGCGCGGAGGAAAACATTTTTGCCTTCTTCTATGAGTTTTTCCAAATAGGAAACATCAGTTTTCTTTTTGGCAATGGAGGATAATAATTTTAGCGGCATATCTTTAATTTCGGGTTTAAGGAATTTTCCGTCCTTGACGAATTGTAATATCATATTATTGGTTAAGTGGCGGCATGTCATGGCGGTGAGGTCGGCAATCCAGGGACCTTGCATAATGGTAATATTATCGGACATTTTTGGCCTGGCTTTTTTTTACTAGTGTATACATTATAATCCTTTATGCTCCATTGTATTATAGAGACTTTTCTCCATTATGGTGCCTGGCACCTTTTTATTCCCTTGCGTTGCCCTTCTTTTTTTATAATAACCCATTAACATTTTTATAAAATATTAATGTTGTTCTTTTGGCCCATTGCAAAAAATCTTCAGAAAGTAAATTATTACCATATTTTGATATATCTTTCTTAATATACATTCGTGAGGCGTACTTTTCTCCCGGATCCCAATGTTCCTCAATAATTACTCCTTCGCCTGTTTCATTTTCGATTTTCTCTTTATTAACTATAACTTTATTTAAATAATATAAATTTGTTTCTTCTTTATCATTTTCAAAATGAATTTGAATCATAAAATATTTCTTTATCGCACCATGTCCGGGAAAACCCCATTCAAAATGGTGAACTTTCCTCATTTTGGGAAAAGGTTGATAATTTCTTCCAGACGGAGAAAGTTCACATAATTCTGGTATATCATCTTGCAACAAAGATATTAAATTATTATAAATTGCTTCAAAATCTGGGTGCATTAAATCTCCCTTTTCATTGTTATTATGATATTAAAATTTTACTATGTCAAGCGTTTTAATATCTTTCTTAGCCCGTCACCTGGAGGGCCGGGTGTCTTCTCTTGTTGTGTAAAAATTGCACATAACAAAGTTTATACGAATTTTACCTATTTCCTCATACCCGCTGTATAAACGCTAATGTACCATATTGCTACTGGTAGTATTCCTCGATTGAGAGAAACTAAAATAAATTGGTTTTAGGCAACACTTGCGTTGCCACTGATACTGTCTGCAACAAACATAGTTTTTCTGTGCATAAGAGCATTCGGTAAAATAAGGTTTTTATATGGATTTTGCTTTAATGGAGAAAATATTTTTTTTGTATTAGCTTGACGATAGCGAAAAAAGCCCGGGGTTACACAGTGGGTGGCACAGTTTCCCCTATTTCCAATAATGCTCCATTTCCTTAAAATAGGTAAATATAGTTTCTTTGCCAGCATCATCAACAAGATGATATGTTATATGATGTGCCTTTTCAAATTCTCTGACTTCTTTACCATGCTTTTTAATACCGTAATCGTGTTTGAATATTTCTTGAGCCCGCCATGCCAGGTTCAAACCATCTCTACCACCTACAGAATTAATAGGAAAATCAAAACCTGCGCTAAGGTCTGGATAAGCATCAGGCCCATGCCCCCAGTTTTCACTCAAATCAACGGGTATTTTTGTGGTTTTATCAAGAAGAAAATAAAATTCTTTATACATAGTCAACCTATTCTTGTTATAAAAATAATAAAGGCTTACCGAAGCAGCACCCCAAGGGAGATAAGCTGCCTATTTATAATAACATAAGTAATTCCTGGGGGGTCAAGGCCGTTTTATCCTCGGATGCGGTGGAAGGTAACGCTATTGGTAGTGTCCCTTGTACGAGGGACACTAGACATTTCCGGTGCCAGGCCCAACATCATAAACTTAAGGGATAAAGGGAAGCCTACGATACTGGAAACAGGGGATCTATGGCAGACTGGGAGGGGATAAAGCGGTTTGGGAAATTGCAGGCACGGATTTATAGCGAAAAGCTGAAAGGCACAGCACGGATAGCCGGAGATGAGAGCAGCTGGACCCGAAAACGGGATATGCCCCTGGGAGATATGCTGGCGTGCATCCTTGGGAGGAAGGCCTTGAGTGCGACCATGGAAATACGGCAGTATTTTCAGATGGCGGACAAGGTGGAACAAACAGTAAGCAAACAGGATTATCTGAAACAGCGGCGGAAATTAAACCCGGAGGTGTTCAAAGTTCTGAACCGGGAATATCTGCGTGATTATTACGAAACGGACGAAGCAAAACTTTGGAATGGATATCTGGTACTGGCAGTGGATGGGAGCCGGGTGGAGATACCGAATTCTGAGGAGAACCGGAAGACCTATGGGGAAAGCGAAAACCAGTATGGGAAAGCGGTGGCACGGGCAAATTTCAGCGGCCTCTATGACGTATACAATCGGTTTTTTCTGGATATCGGGATACACCATTTCACAAGCAGCGAGAAAGAGGAGGGGAAAGAACATATAAAAGCGATAAGGCAAATAGTGGGGAACCGTCCGGTACTGCTTATTTTTGACCGGAATTATGTATCATTAGAATTCATCAATTACCTAGAGAAAGCCGGGGTAAACTACCTGATTCGGCTTCATAAGAGAAATTATAAGGCAGAGGTTGATGGGATGGGGAGCCGGGATGAATGGGTGGAACTTCAACACACGAAGAACCGGCTGAGGAATTTGAAGGAAGAAGCGCTCAAACGAGCCGCGGAACTGGAACTGCAGGGGTCAACCCGCGCACGGATAGTGAAGGCGCGATTTGGTTTCGATGAAGACGGTGCGTTGATAACGAATCTGCCTAAAAGCATCGGGGCGGAAGCAATACGGCGGCTGTACCGGAAGCGCTGGGAGATAGAGAAGAAATATCATACCCTGAAAAACAAGATGAAGTTTGAGAGCGTGACAGGAAAAGCGAGTATCTATGTGGAACAGGACTTTTGGGCACAGGCGCTGGTCTTTAACATGACCCATGATTTAATAACGATAGCGGAGAGGAAAGCAGTTAAGAGAGCCAAAAAGAAAGGACTCCGGTATGAGGTACGAATAAATGAAAACATCGCTATAGGATTGTTCAAGGAACAATGTATCCGATTGATATTGGAGGAAGACAATGTCAAGAAGGACGTAATGTTCAGAGGGCTCATGGCCGACATGGAAAAAAACATAGTACCGGTCCGCGAGTCAAAGAGTGCACATCGTAAATGGAACTATTTCAACAAATATAAATGTAACCAGAAACCGAGCTTTTGAGGCTTAAGTTTATGATGTTGTGCCAGGCACCCTTGCGTTGTCAGGTTAGGCGAAGTTGCCGGTTTTTATTTGACCCTTTCTAATATTTTTTTATAAGCTACATCTGCATTTTCCAATGAATCAATTTTAAAATGTACCTCAGGGGAAATGCATTTAATATGTACCAGAAAAAAATCTCTTCGGAAATTAATATCTACCAATCTTTTGTCACTTAGGTCCAAATGCCAATCCAATTTTGCAGAACTAGAAGTTAGTCTAATTCTTTTATCAATATCTAATACCCTATTGATCCACTTGACAAATAAATCTCTTACAATGGGATGCGTTATATATTTATACAAATCATTAGGCAATACATGTTTTCCTAATGTTCCGACAGATGGTACTGCTTCTTTAATTTCTTGGGAGTTAATTTCCAAATCTTTACGACTAGAAATTTCATTTGCACTAACGAAGTTTTCCTTTACCACTATTTGTAATTGTTCGTAGGCATCGGGAGGCCTATCTTTATCCCGCCAGCCATGTTCGGTTAACGCATCATCTTCCTCTTTGGTGATGGTCACCATTTCTGCTTGGTCAAACCAGCGCTGGGCATCGGATTCAGAAAAAAACTCCCCCTTGTCCCGAAATTCTTGGTAAAACTGTATGGCAGGCTTTTTGTGATCTTTTATTTTGGCAGAGATCATGTTTTCCTGGGCTTTTTCTGATATTTTCACCCCTTTACATTGTCCAATACTATCGGTGATATACCTGACAGCTGCGTACAAAACATGGTCTGCGTATTTGTCTCTACCAAATTTTTGAAAACCTTTATTGAGGTACATGATAAATTCAGTCATCAACTTTTTATCCATTGTGTGATCCCATTTATGCGCCATATTCATTTCTCCTTTGATGTTAATTTTTCTAACCTTCTTATAACATATACATCAAATAGTATTTGTCAATATCTATATATATGCCGACTTGGCAATTTCGCCTAACGAGGATCGAAGCGACATTTAAAGCCCTGTTTCACTCTAAAATCTTGGGTCCATTCACAAATCGAAGAAGGGGCTTCTTTATGGATACTCATTCCACGGCATCGTTAGACGAAGTTTGGGCTACTTTCATTTATATTTTTAATTAGTTATTCGTCTTGTGGCCGTATTAAAATAATCCGAAAACAAAGAGTTACCATTTGCCCAATAATTCCATGCTCCATCTTCATTTGGAAATCTTGTTTGATAATCCTCTATCAATTCTGATGTCTTATTATCATAATAATCGTAATTATCTGAAGCACTTTCAAATATAACATTATATTTGAAATCTCCCATTCTGTCTCCAAATATTTCATATAACTTTTCAGCAGTATCTCTAACAGTTTGCCAATATGCTTCAGCCACAGCATGAGATCGTATTACTTCAAGATAATTTTCTTTTGTTTTATTTTGATTGAATTTATCAATTGCTTCACTTACAATTGTTCTAACCCTTTGAATCATTGAATCTGTGTACCAAAGTTTGAAACGATTTTGTATTTGACCATAAGTTTCAGAAAATCCATTAAATGCAATTAATAGAAATAATGAAACTAAAAATATCTTTTTCATTATTTTTTCTCCAAATCAACAAATCCCACAATACATGGTGCAAGGTTACCTTGAGTCATACATTGTTTTTGAACATCTACGGGGCAAGTTATAGTACCTTTTTCCTCTATGCAATTCCAATCATTATGGACTGGTTTATTAAGTGTCATTTGAATTATAAAATTTTTACCATCAAAACCAATTTTCGACTCATTCTGTTTATCATGCCAACTAATCATTAAATGGTCACCTTTCAATTTTTTCATTTTAGCCTCCAATCTTTAAGGCAGAGCAAAGGTGCCTGTCACCACTTTGACTTTTCCCGGTCCAAAATTTTTTCTCATAATAGCCCCTTTATACAATAAGGAATTATAGACCACTACTTCGGCAATGTCAATACTTTAACTACGCCTAATATCGGATTGATTAGGTAAGGGTAAAGCCCAAAAATTTATTAATGAAAAAGCAGTTTGATGAACGGGAACAAGAGTTAAGGCGCATTTTAAGCGAGAATATCAAAAAATACCGCGCAAGGCGGGCATGGTCACAATTCAATTTAGCTGCAAAAAGTGACCTTTCCACGAATTTTCTTGCTGATATTGAGGCTGGGAACACATGGGTTTCCGGTTTGACCCTTTCCAAATTGGCTAAAGCCCTTGAAGTTGAGGCCTATGAGCTGCTAAAACCGGATAAAGGGAATTCTACACTGGAAAACCACACCGACACCCAAGCATTTATGGACAAATTTACAAAGGATTTGTCTGTTGCCCTACAGGATTCGGTTGAAAAAACTGTTAAGCACGTTAAAAAGCACTATGAAACCTCTCCCAATGAGATTGAAAAGTAAAAACGGGAGATAAAACGAGGGGTGAATAAACCAGATACCTGGAACCGATTGTCTCCCCTTGCATACTACACATTAGTATAGTATAACCAAACTATGACCCAAATAGAAATTGGAACCTGCGGCTATCATTACACGGATTGGATAGGACCTGTCTACCCCGAGGGGACGCCCAAAACGGACTATCTGCGGCTGTATGCCGGGCGCTTCCCCACGGTGGAACTCGATTACGCCTACTACACCATGCCCACGGCGGCCCAACTGGCGAATATGCTTGAAACCGGGCCGGAATTGACCTTTTCGATAAAAGCCCACGAAACCCTGACCCACAAGGTAAACCCCGATACCTGGGAGGGGGATGCCCGGACCTACCGGGAGGCCCTGAAACCGCTTCTGCAAGCCCGGCGGCTGGGGGCGGTGCTGTTCCAGTTCCCCTACTCCTTCCACTATGAGCCGGACCAGCGGCGGTACCTGGACAAGGTTTTATCGTTTTTTGCGGATGTACCCCTGGCGGTGGAATTCCGCAATGCGGAGTGGATCAACAACCGGGTTATAGACGCTTTACGTAACCGGAACGCCGCCCTGGTATCCCTGGATATGCCGGAACTCAAGGGACTGCCCCCGGCGCTGGACACGGTTACGGCGCCCCTGGCGTATTTGCGGTTCCATGGCAGGAACGGCGAAACCTGGTGGGGGTCGGATGCGGCGGCCCGGTACGACTACCTGTACACGGAAGCGGAGCTGGAAACCTGGGCGGGGCGGATTAAGCAGATTGCGGTTAAGGCGGATCGGGTACTGGTGTACTTCAACAATCACTGGCGGGGGCAGGCGGTGCGGAATGGGGAAATGCTGATCGCCATATTGCAAAGGGCGGGGCTGCTGGGGTGAGGAACGTTAGCCATCTTAACGTGATAGGGTTCCGGGCGGCGGTGGCGGCGGCGAAGGACCGGGGGCTGCGGGGGCGGCCCTTTGTCATTACCGGGGCTGCCGGGGGGCGGGCGCTGGTGTGGGATGTGTCGGCGGAGGCTATGAAGGCAGGTGTCTTTCCGGGGATGTCCCTGGCCCTGGCGGAAAAGCGGGTTGCGGATTTGAAGGCCCTGCCCCCGGACCCCACGGCTTACGGGCAAGTTAATGGGATTATCGACAGTATTATTGCACGGTATGCCCCGGTGTACGAGAACGATGCTGCGGGGAATGTGTTCCTTGACCTGAGCGGGACAGGGCGGCTGTTCGGGAAAGCGGTGGATGTAACAAGCCATATCTGCAACGAGATTTTCGATGCCGCCGGGATTACGGCAACGGCGGCGCTTGGGTCCAATAAGGTGATTACCAAGGTGGGTACCCGGACTATTCGGCCCACGGGGTTGATCCATATCCGGGAGGGAGAGGAAGCGGCGTTTTTGGCTCACCAGGATATACGGCTGCTTCCGGGTATCGGCCCGGCGCTGCTGCGGACGGCGGCGGTTACGGGGATCCGGGAGATTGGGAAATTGGCGGGTTTATTGGACGGGGAAGCGCTGGCCCTGTTCGGCAAGCAGGGACTGCGGCTTAGGGATTGGGCGCGGGGGATAGACGGGCGGCCTGTGGAAGCCGGGGATTCCGGGGAACGGACCATCCGGCAGCGGCTGGACTTTGGGGAAGACGTGATTGAGGGGGAGCGTATTGCCGGCGCCCTGGTGTACCTTGCGGAACATACGGGGTTTGAAATGCGATCCGGTAAATTGGGGGCCTCTTATCTTGGGCTGCGGGTGGTGTACTCTGATGGGGTTTCGGTTCTGGGGGAGAAAACAGCAAAACGGCTTTTTGTGATGGATACTGAAATTAGGGCTTGTGCGGAGGAACTCTATAAACGGATTGTTGCCCGGCGCATCCGTATCCGGTCCATGACGCTGACCCTGGGAGGGTTCAAGCCCCTGGGATGGGAGCCGGATTTGTTTATACCGGAGCCAGAGATTCGGGACCGGAAGATCCAGGCGGCGGCGGATAGGATACGGGGGCGGTATGGGATTGACAGCCTTATGCGGGCCTCGGTGCTGGGACCGGCTCTCCCTGTATCGGCGGCCCAATGATTACTACACGGCTGGGGCTTGGTTCGGCCTACTCGCTACTGTACGGGGTTAGGCAGCCGGGGGAGCTTATTGAACGCGCAAAGGCCCTGGGGACGAAAGTTATCAGTATCACTGACCGGGATAATCTCTACGGTCTGCATACCATCCTTGAAAAGGCAAAAGAAGCGGGACTGCGGCCGGTGATTGGGGCGGTATTGGCGGAGCGGTGCCTGGCACCGATCTGGTGTTTTGCGAAGGATAGGCGGGGGTACTCAAGGCTCTGCGAAATTCTGACGGCGCGGGTTTCGGATAAGGGCGGCTACCGGCCCTTAGATTTACTGCGGGAGGATGCGGCTGGGTTGATTCTGGCGTCTGCGGATGGCTCGGTGCTGCAGGAACTGGCGGGGCGGGTTCCGGCGTTGTATGGGGCGATTACGCCTGATTCCCTTGGGGCTGTAAGCCTCAGCCGAAAGCTCGGACTACCGCTGGCTTTCCTGGATATCTCCCTGTTTCTGGACAAGGGGGATTACCAAGTTCATCGGGTGTTACGGGCTATTGGTTTGGGAAAAACCATCGGCTCCTTGTCACCGGAGGATACGGTTACGAAAGATAGTCATGTGCTTTTAAGCGAAGCGGAACTGGAACGGCGGCTGTTATCATGGCCGGAAGCAATCGCCGGGACGGCGGAAATTGCGGCGACGTGTACCTACAATGAGCTTTTTGACGGGTTTGTGTTTCCGGGGTACGCAGAAGTAGTGCCTGGCACCGAATTGCGGCGGCGGGTTATTGCGGGGGCGGTTAAGCGCTATGGGGAACTGGGGGACGGGGAGCTTGAGCGGATAGAGTATGAGCTGGGGATTATTGATGGCAAGGGGTTTGCGCCTTACTTTTTGGTGATGGATGATATTGTGAGGATGGCTAATGGACTCGGAGGGTCCAACCGGACTTGCGGCAGAGGATCCGGGGCGGCGTCTATTGTGTCCTATTCGCTTGGGATTACTAATGTTGATCCGATTGAACACCATTTGTACTTTGAGCGGTTCTTAAATCCGGCCCGGGCTGACCCGCCTGATATTGACGTGGACTTTGCCTGGGATGAGCGGGACGATTTGATACAAAAGGTTATCGAACGGTTTGGGCCTGAACACTGCGCACGGGTTGCCAATCACACTATGTTTCGGCCCCGGTCGGCGTTCAGGGAGGCGGCAAAAGCCTACGGGTTCGGGGACGCTGAGATTTCGCAGATTGAGAAGCGGCTGTTTCAGTTTGGGGATAAGACTGACGTGAAGGATTCCTTATGGACAGAAATACTGTCCATTGCGGGGAAGCTTGAAGGGCTGCCCCGTGGGATGGGGATGCACTGCGGGGGGCTGGTGATTACCCCTGGGAAGATTAGTACCTATGTGCCGATAGAAAAATCCCGTGAAGGGTATCCGTTGTTGAGTTGGGAGAAGGAAGGGACGGAAGCGGCGGGGTTCGTGAAGATTGATCTGTTGGGAAACCGGTCGTTGGCGGTTATCCGGGATGCCTTGGCAAATCTGGAGGAACAGGGGAATGGCATTGACCGGGATACCTGGCAGCCGATTGAGGATGGGGCTACCGTGGCGGCGTTGGCGCGGGGGGATTCTATGGGGGTGTTCTACATTGAGTCTCCGGCTATGCGGCAATTACAAAAAAAAACCGGGGCGGGGGATTTTGAACATATTGTGATCCATTCCAGTATTATACGCCCTGCGGCAAATAAGTTTATCAATGAGTATGTACGCAGATTAAAGGGCGGGGAATGGGCGCCGCTTCATCCACGGCTGGCGTATATTCTGGATGAGACCTACGGGATACTTTGTTACCAAGAGGATGTGAGTAAAACTGCGGTTGCGCTGGCGGGGTTTGACGAAGTTGAAGCGGACAGGCTGCGGAAAGTTATTGCCAAGAAAGCGGGGGTTAAACTAGCGGCGTATGAAAAGCAGTTTTTTGAGGGGTGCAGGAAAAATAATGTTTCTGATGATGTGATACAAAAAATATGGGATATGATGTTGAGTTTTGACGGATATAGTTTTTGTAAGCCCCATTCGGCTAGTTATGCTATGGTTTCATTTCAATCGGCTTATTTGCGGGTTCATTACCCAGCAGCATTCATGGCGGCGGTCCTTTCCAATGAAGGCGGGTACTATCGGCCCCATGCATATATTGCTGAGTGCCGCCGTATGGGGCTACATGTGGAAGGGCCTGATGTGAATGCAAGCCGGTGGCGGTACTACAGCATGGGGAAGCGGGTTATTGTGGGGCTGATGGCGGTAAAGGGGCTGTCTGCTTCCGGAGGGGCGGCGATTGTTGCGGAGCGGGAGAAGGGCGTGGAGTTCCGGTCTCTGGCGGATTTTTTGCGGCGGGTACGGTTGGGGCGGGATGATGTTATTGCGCTGTGCCCTGCGGGGGTGTTTGACGGCATTTCCGAGGGCTTGCCCAGGGCGCTGCAGGCGCGGGAATTGTTGAAGGCCCATACCGGGGCGGGCCGTAAGGGGCAGGATGAATTATTTGCTGAGGAGATAACCCCGGTTTATCGCTTTGGCGGGGGGGCTGTACTGGCTCCGGCTCCGGTGAAGCGGAAAACGAGTGATGATGAGTTATGGGAGGAATACCGGGCGCTGGGGTTTTTGCGGCGGCTCCATCCGCTTGCGCTGTGGAAGGATAAGATTAGGGGGTTACGGCGGGTTAAGGCTGCCTCTATCGCCCTGTATGTGGGACAGTATGTGTGCCTTTTGGGGTGGCCGGTTACACAGAAAGAGGTTTGGACTAAGGATGGGCTTACAATGAGCTTTCTGACCTTCGAGGATGAGACGGCGCTATATGAGACGGTGATTTTCCCGAAGGTGTATGAACGGTATGGGCGGATGCTGTTTGACCAGGCGCCGCTCTTGGTGTATGGAAGGGTTTGCGAGGATAACGGGGCGGTGTCGGTGGAGGTGGGAAGGGTGGTGGGGGTATGAACATTGGAGGCGAGGTCATACTCATATTTTATATAAATGATTTTATGTTTATTTTTTTTATTCAATGCTTATGTAGTGATTGACAAAAATAAAATAGAAATATATAACAAATTATGAACATCAATGGCATTAATGTCAAAGAATATAGAGATATAATTATTCCTTATATTAAGAGTGATTTTGAAGACAATGTTCTTGAAAAACAATATCAATTTAATATTGAAGAAGGAAAATATAATGATACTAGCATATTTAGTAAAGCGGAACAAGATATATTAAATAATAATAATTCACCCTTAAAAAAGAATATAGCATTAAAAGAAATTATTTCTAATAAATTAATTCATTCAAAAAATCCAATTAATATTTATTCATGGATTGTTAAACAGTGGGGCGGGATTACAAAGTTTAATAAAACTGAAATGGAGATAAATTATTTTTTTAATGAATTGGAGTCAAAGAACGTAACTGCAAAATATTTTGGAACAATTTCTTCATTATCAAAAATCGCATCTTTTAAATATCTTAATAAATACTTTATCTATGATTCAAGGGTTGCTTACGCATTAAATTGGTTGATAATTAAATCAAAAAATAATATTAAGAAATTTCCAATGCCTTCTGGGAGAAATACAGACTTATCAGATAATTATAATATCAAAACAATACTTGCACTATTAAAGAGTAATATTTATTTATCAAATAAATATGCATATATTATTTATTGCGAATTAATTAATGAGATATATAATAAATTAAAAGACATTTGTAAAGAACCTTATTACATTGAAATGTACCTATTTTCATTATTTGAAAAAATAATTGAAGAAATTAAAATGAAAGTAGAATTAACAATCAATATATAAGGTGTGGGTAGAATATTAAATAAAGCTAACATATGCATGGTATCATGAATTCCATAGACCTGAAAATTTTATTTTAATTTCATCTTCCAAATCTTCAAATGCTGTTAGACCAGCGTTGTGTTCAGCTTCAAGCATTTGTTTCCCCCTTTTTGATTTTAAAGCATCTTTATAGAAATCCATTATTTCCTTTGCGTTTTCTTTTTCCTCTAATCGAAATATGGTATTTTTGATACTTTCTTGATAATCATAGTCCAATTTTGAATCATCAGCTATTGCAGGGTATAGTACTTTTTCACGCAGGTAGTTCAATATTTTTTCCCTCTCTTCTATTTCGTTATTAATAATTGATTCAACTTGTAAATCCAGAGCCAAAAGGTCTAATTTGGTGTATACTTCATCTGATATAATTCCTTTTATTCGTTTAAAGGAATTGTAATCGGGTATATTTTTAATAAACCCTATATCGCTAAAGGGCACGCCAATCTCTCTTAATTCCTCAAAAGTTTTATTATCAAAAAGACATTCCGCTTTTTTCTTTGATAAGTTTAATCTTTTAAAATAATCAATAGGCATCAGTTGTGCTTTCCCACTAATTGTTATAGAATTAACCCTTTCCTTTTTTTTATACGCTGAATCATGAATATCAATCCATAATAAGTACATGCCTGATGATTTGTCATCTATATATATTATCGCCCTATAGTCTTTATCAATTCTAGCAGAATGTAAATCCTTACCATCAATTTTTTCTTTCAATTTTTCTAAATTTAGTGATATTAAATTTGGGGCTTTAAATAATTTTTCAAAAAAGACTAGCGTCTTTCGCTGAATTATTTTAGGCAATTCTGAAAATGATCCAAAAAATTCTGGTGAAATCAATATTGCATATTTCATATTTTTCCCCTATATTCGTTATTCTGGTCAAAAATGCTTTATAAATAAACTTGACTTAAGGTTGTTTTTTGAAACCAAAAAATCCTTTTTATTACTTTCAAAACTCACTCTTTTAGTCTTATACCCGAAACTTTTTCATTTTCGACATATTCAAAAATACTAATATAGTAATTTTTCTCTTCCATAACACTTTCGTATGTTTCTTCATAATTTAAATTTTCCAATCGATCGTCACACTCTTGTATTAACTCTGCGCAATATTCTTTTAAATCAACAAGGTTAAAATTAGCTGGTTCCGGCCATTTATCAAAAATTATGTATGTTCGTAAATAATCATTAAAATGAGCGCCCCAACTCATATCTGTCACAGGTTTTATAGTATAAGGCTCTACAGATCCTATTTTAAATGTTACAGGTTCTGCACTAAAAATATTTACAAAGGCTCTTCCCATCATGCTATTAGAATATAAAACAATACATTTAAAAATTTTATCTGATTCTGTTATATAAGTCGTATCATTATGAGCTTTAATAATCATAGATGAAGTCTCATTGACAAAAAGAATTGGTTCGTTAAAGGCATCGGTTTCTAAAAAAGCATCGAGAAGCGTTAAGTTATAATTTTTTATTGCTAAATAACACTCATAAAAAACCGCACTTTCAGGCGCTCCATTCCAAGTTGTGCGTTTTTGTCTATATAAAAGAGCTTCGCTTTGATCTGACGATCCAGATGCAAATATGATTACGCAATGTAGAACGAATAATATTAATAAAACAAATCTTTTGTAAAACAAAATTATATCCTCCAAAACATGGCTTTAATTCTTATGAACTCTGTAGAATAACTTCATAAAATATAGCATTTTCCTACCTATGTCTATATTAATTATAAATAAAGGTCATAAATTTATGATAAAGTGAAAACTGCCGCCCTAACCTCAATACTGCCGGGTCGGCGGTCTTGGAGAAGGCGGGGGGCGGAGAATACCTCGGGAGGATACTCTAGATTGCTATTGTTTGGTAATGGCTACCTACACTATCGAGGAATGCTATCGGAGGAGGCTTCTTTTCAGAAAACGGACAGAATTCCTGAACTATTTGGGAGACCCGGATATCTCCCTGGCGGATTATCCTATAAAATGGCGACCGGGCACTTTTTGAGGTAAATTTTCCCCGAAAAATTACCTTTGTGAAATATCCAGGGGGTAAAATCCAGCCTATCCTGATTTCATGGAAAACCAAAACATGGGAACTGCGTGTTCCTTTCATTCATTGATCACCCTTGCGGACTTTAAGGAAATCCTTGGTATTGATGACCAGGACGATGCTCTTAGCCGGTATTGCCTTGTTACCGCTACCTACAGCATTGAGCAGTACTGTAGGCGGCGGCTTTTTATAAGCAAACAGACGGAAATTCATGAATATGCACGGGAAAACGAGGTTTTCCCCGGCGTCCCTCAAATCCCCCTCAAGCAATACCCGGTGCGGAAGATTTTGGGGGCGCAAAAATACCGGTACTGGAAAAGCATTGAGGAGATCGATCCTGAGCTGTTCCGCTGCATACCGGAATGCGGAGTTGGGGAAGATATTCCGTTTTGCCTGGAAATTCGCCCGGATGTAACCATGCCACCGTGTTCGGTACGGGTACGGTATGTGGCGGGGTATAAGTCTACGGATGCCCCGGCGGACCTGGCTTCGGCTTGCCTGGAAATGGCGGTTTGGAATATGGCCCGGTTCCGGGGGCGGCGGATTGGGGTTGTCGGGGGCAGCGTTACGGTGGGGAAAAAGACGAACGGAGAGTATTTGGAGGCGCATATGCCGGAGCGGGTTAAGGAGCTTTTGGAGCCGTACCAAAGGAGGATGATATGATTGAGCTAAAAATTCGTGCCGCTTTTGAAAACCTTTTGACCGGGCGGGTTAATGAACTTTTGCAAGACTATGAATTTAAGATTGCCCCTATAGAGTTTAGCTCTTTCCTGGGCGGCTCCTCGGTGGTCCCGGTTTTGCGGCTTTCGGAATGTGAACGGTCGGAGAAAGAACGGATAATCCGGGTAGACGCTTATAGCTTAACCGTGAGCTTGTATGTACCGGAAACGGTTGATAGTGAGCGGGATGTGTACGCGTATGGGGCGGCGATTGGTACGGCCCTGGCGGAGGACCCTACGCTAGGGGGCGTGGTGGACCGGGGGGTTATAACCGGGAAAAAATATGTGCCCCCGAAAAAACCGTATTGCGGGGATGGGTGGGAATTGATACTAACCCTGCGGCTTACGGTAGAGGGGATGACGGTATGAATGCACAGGGGCGGGATTGTTGTATCACCCTGAAAACCCAGTACCGGGAATTAGGGCTGCCCTACATCGAGGAAACCATACGGGAAGCAGTGTCAATTTTGAAGGAAGAAGCGGCTATTGAGGAAACCGGGGTTTGCGGAGCGATACGGCGGAGCCGGGGGGTTACGGGGTGTGTAGTTACTCCCCTTTCCATCGAGACGGCGCCGCTGCTTTTTGTGCTGGCCCTAGGACGGTCGGGACTTCCGGCCTTTGTAAGCGAGACAAGGATTTTATACCGTCATTCGGTAAACCTTTCGGCTATGGAAAGCGGTCTGCGATTCGATTTGATACAGGATCGGGGACCGTTGCGGGCGCTCTATGAAGGGTGCCGGGTCCGAGGGTTTGAACTGCGGATTATGCGGGGAGAAGCTATCAAACTGAAATTGGATGTAGCCGGGGATATGCCACCGGTTTCGTATCCATACCCGGATAGGGCGGCGGTGTGTGTGGGGGAACGCTTTAATGAGGCGGGCGTTACCTACCGGATAAATGGCATTGAACAAAAAAATATCTACGGGCTGACCATTACTACCCGGAAGGATAGCGGCACACAAACAGAGGTACGGATACACCGGGTTCTGGATAGCGCAACGGAATTACCGTCGATTATTGAGACTTTGGAAATAAGCGCACAATTACTGCATGACCACTACGATCACCGCTTGTACGGGGCCTTCCGGCTTTCCCTTTCACGGCTGGCGCTGATGGCCGATGAAACGGCAATAAACGCCGGGGATGCGGTTATCGGGCCGCTGCGGTATTACTGCGCGGGGTTGTTTTCGGCTGACGTATTCACTACCGATGAGGGGGTTATCGAATGAAGTTTTATGACCTTGATAACGCCCTGCTTGAAGCGATTGAAAAGGGGGATAGCCCGGTACGGGTGGGGATTAGTCTTGATTTTTCCGGTACCGGTTTTTTTGAAACGGTATTTGAACGGGATATTATTGAAGCCTCGTTTTTTGGGTTACAGGAAAGTGCCGGGGGAACTACGGCTCGGGGGGAGGTGGTACTCGATAATACTTACGGAACTTACGCTTGCGGGGGGCGTGGAGCGGGCCAGGAGGTGCGGATTAGCTTTTCGCTTGGGGAGGGGCTACCCTGGTTTCAACGCTTTGTCCTGTATGTGGACGATAACGGGTTCCAGGACATACAGGGGCCGGGGCGGCGGCGGGTTTTGCGGCTGGGGCTGCGGGACCGTTCGGCGTTGCTGCGGAAAACGGAAAATAGCCGGGATTGGACACAGCCGGCGGTTTTTACTTACACGGTTATCTGCGATAAAACACAGCCGGAAAAATCGCTGGTTCACCTGATTGCAAAACGGGCGGGGATTGAAGCCGCTGATATTGACTGCGCTACGATTCCTATCACCCTGCCCTATGTGAAGCTGACTAAAAATATCTGGACGGAGCTTTCTGAACTGGCAAAAACCTACCGGGCGCATTTGGAGTGTGCGCCGGAAAAGCCGCTGGTCTTTACCCATTCGCCCTACCAGACCGAAACGGAAAATGTTGATGAATCCTCGTACACTTTTTCCGGGGAGCATATTTTTTATCTGCGGGAAACGGCGCGGGCGGAACAGTACCGGAATACGGTACGGCTAAAGATTAATATCCCGGTTGCATTGGAAAGACAGGAAATCTGGCGGTATGACGATCCGCCTGTTTTGTATGATACGGACCTTATACCGGTGTATCCGTTCCGCGCTACGGCGCTGCGGGATATCCAGATGCAGGTATCCGAAGCGCAGTACCGGATTAAAGACAACGGCACGGAAAGGCCGGTACTCTACGCTGACCTGATAGATACCCAGGAAAAAGCAACAGAACGGCTTGACTATACGGACGGTCCCTTTGCGTACTCCGCTTATGACGTTACCACCCACTATGACAAGGCGCTTGTTACCCTTACTGCGGATGCTGACGGGGATTTACACCGGGCGGTGATTTATGGGCGGCCTATTATTTTGGATTTGAACCGCTCCTGTTTCCTTCGGGATACGGAAGCTATCGCCCAATATGGTACGGCGGCTTTGAATGTATCGGGTTCCTATTTTTCGGAGAATATGGTAGGCGGGGTTCCTCTGTATGAGGACTGGACGGCGCGGGAACTGGCGGAGCGGTTACAGGAGCGGCGGGAATTTACGGTTAAGACACACCGGGCGTTGTTTCATGGGCGGGTTGGGGCGAAGGTGGCCATTGAAACTAAAGCAGAAACGGTGCGGGGGACTATCAATGCTTTTTCTTTGCGGTATAAGCGGGACGCTGCTTTTGTGGCGGCGTTTAGGATTACGGAAGGAAATTAGGAATTAGGGGGTATTTATGGGTGAGGAATTACAGCGTCTGTTGGTTGATACGATTGCGGAAATGCGGGAGCTCAAGGGGGAGCTGCGGGAATTCAAGGTTCATGTTATGGGGCGGGTTGAAAAACTGGAAAAGAAGGAGGCGGAACGGAACAAAGAACGGCTGTCGGTGGTAAGCGTATTTATCTCATCGGCGGCTTTGGCGGTGAGTATCATTATCAATTTTTTTAGACATAAGGGGTAAGTAATGGGTGTGAGATGGGACAGGATTTTTGAGAACGAAAAACGGCAATTTGAAAAGATGACGGCGCAGGAAAAGTTTGCGTACTTTCTCTTGCTGCAATACGGATCGCCTTATGGCTGGGGGAAGGAAAATCCGGAAAGTTCCGATTGTTCGGGGGCGGTGTGTATGGCCCTGTATGCGGCAACGGGGTTGCTGATACGGACCACGGCGGATGATTTGTATAACCGGGTATTTACCGTTACGAATCCCGGCACGGCTTTGATACGGGCGGCTTTTTTCATTGCCGACAAGGGGACGGCGGTTCATGTGGCGGGGCTGGTGAATGACGGGATAATTCTTAATTCACAGGAACCGGGGGCACAGATACGGCAGCTTGAGGATATTGCCCGGTGGTTTACCCGGCAGGGTTGTACGCTCGTGGTACGGGGGCTGGACCCTGCAGCCTTGCGGCGTTTGGCGGGGGAAGGGAAAACGGTATCCGGGCTGGACGGTGAATGGGGGCGGTACTTTGAGTGACAGTGATGGTATTCAAATATCGGACAAGGCAAGTTGGGAACATACGGGATGGGAACTCTGGGTGATTCTGGCCAAGCGGCTTATTTCCCTGCCGTCTAAAATGCTGGGGTTTAAGCCGTTTTGTTTGTACCTGGCGACCTGGCTTCTTATGCAGGGGCTGATCCGGGATTGGATTTGGTTTGCAGTTATGGTGATGGTACTGTTCGGGATTGTGGGGCTTAAGGTGATTGCGCGGACGGGCAGTAGGAATGAGGAGGGAGGAAGTAGGAATGGGGGATTTTTGGCGGGGGGTAGTTACGGGGGCGGCGGCGGTACTGCTGGCGGTGGTGATAGTGGTTGTGGTGATCCGGCTCCGGGAGCGGGATCGGGCAATTATGGAGCAATGGGAGGTTGAACATGCGGTACAGGAATTGCGGGAGGATTACGGCGCTCGTGATCCTCGTGAGTTTTTGGAGCTTCCCGGTGTCCGGGGAAGTTCCGACCGTAACGTTGAACGATTCCGGGAGCGGCGGGATGCGATTCTACAGCGATTCGGAGGTACGGGAGATAGTGGAGGAACTGTCGGAGGCGGCGGAAGCGGCGATTGAAGAAGCGGCGGCTGATGCAGCGAAGGCGGTGGTTCTGGCTGCGCTGGAAAAGGAAGCGGCGCTGGGCCGGGAAACTGCGGCGGCGCGGGCTGAGGCCCGGCGCTGGGAGGGAGAGTATCGGGAAAGCCGGAGCCGGGGGATTAAGAACGCGGTGATTGCCGGGGTGGTTTGTTTTCTTGGCGGTATTGGCGTTGGGGTTTTTGGAACTATGGGAATGAGGAATTAGGAGTGAGGAATTATGAAAGATAGGATTAGGATTCGGGGGATGGTTACGGTGCGGGTTCTGGATAAGGACGGGAATATCAAACGGCGGGCGCCGGGGTGGTTTGGAAGGCTCTTTCGTGTATCGGGGCGGCCTATGCTGTACCATCATCACAACATTGTTACCAGGGAAGGGGACGCCATGATCGCTGATGCTTTGCTGGTAAGTCCCAATAAAGCGAAGGTAACGAGTTCAACGGGGTTTATTCAAGTGGGTACGGGATGGACCGGGAATAGTACGAAAACGAATGTCCGGTGTAATACGCCTACCGGATCAATGAAAGCCCTGGATTCGGGGTATCCGGCGTTGAAGGCTGCCTGGGGGAGTACCGGGGATACTACCCTGACGTACCGGGCGACCTTTGCGGCGGGGGCTTTGAATGTGAGCGGGATAAATGAGGCGTGTTTGCTGAACGGCAATGCGGGGGGCTCGAATTGTCTGGCTTACGCACAGATTACACCGGTGGTGAATGTAACGACCAACGATACACTGCAAATTCAATGGGAGATTACCATACTTGGACAGTAAGGAAATGAGAAATGCGGGGGGGAGGTTTCTTCAATCGCAACATGATTTTCCGCTCATGGTCAGCCTGGGGCGTGAAGCCCCCTCCTGGGAACTAAACCGCTGGGGGCGGGATGTCCTGCGGTTTAGTCCTTTAATTGGCGGCGCTTATTCGCTGCGGGGGGACAGGAATACGCTGCACTACTCCGGGAAGAAACAAAGCCACCGGTTTACTATTCTGGATAATGAGCATTTTGAGTACGATATTATTCTCAACGCAGAGCCGGAGAGTAACCGGTTTTATGTGGCTATTGAGGGCTGGGAACAGTTTGATTTCTTTCGGCAGCCCGATACATTCGGGCCGGAGATTCTGCGGGGGAGCTATGCGGTATATAAAAAAGAAGGGGTTATCAATTCAGCGGCCTACCATGTAGGAACAGGGAAGATTTGTCATATCCACCGGCCAAAGATTATTGACGCCCGGGGGCGGTGGACCTGGGGGGATATTTTTATTGATCAGGGTGTAATGACCTTGACGGTTCCGGAAGGATGGTTGGGGGAAGCAAAATATCCGGTGGTGGTGGACCCGGTTATCGGCAGTAATACGGTTGGGGCATATTTACAGTATGATTATTTGAGTAATACCGTTATTGATGATAATTTAGAAGATATAGATGAATATTCTGATTGGGATGAATTTATAGAGCAAATAACCGGATCTGAGTTGATAGGGCTTTATAATTACGGAATATTTAATAAATATAAAACATCCTTGCAATTACAGGGAACTTATAATACATATATGTATGTTTTTATAGCGTATCCAAGTAATTGTTACCTGTATCCTCTCATATATAGTGAATTAAACAATAAACCAAAACGGCTGCTCAATTATAGCTGCACACCCGGATACCCATTGGCAGGATTGAGTCGTTCTACTGATTTTACCGCGCGATGGGTACCTTCAACTATTACTATAAACGACTCTATTGCGGCGGGGACTGATATTTGGTTCGGCCATTTTGGAAATTCGGTAATTGTACGATTTGATTACGGCGTCCCATTATACCAACTTCAATCATCATTGTCATTGGATTACGATTACACTAAAAATTATAATTCTGTGCGTACAATGTTGGAAAACAGGCAATTCTTAGATATTAGTGGTTTCCAGGATAGCTATGCCAATCCAAATAGTGATGATTTTAATATACTCCCCGGTGCGCGGCACGATATGAAGATCAGTATGTATCTGGAAATAAACACCAACGCCTACACCCGGACCTTGACGCAGGGGGTAAAACTAACGGATGGCCGGAAACTGACGGCGGCGTATACCAAGACGCTGGCTATGAATGGTAGGAATACTATGAACCTGGGGCATGGAGCAAGCTATAGCAGACAAGACACGGCAACGGTGATTGGGACGGATACTACGTCCTGGCTACGGGGGATATACCGGAATATAAGTGAAACAATAAAAATACTAAACCCATTATATTACTGCCGGGAACTATTGCGGAGGGCTGAAGAAACAGCAAGGGCTTTTGCTGATACTGCACGGAACATTGTAAACAGACGGGCAGTCTTTAGTAACGGGGGCAGCAGTGATGGCATTACCTGGGGACGGGGGTTTTTCAGGTCCGTAGCGGTGGTATTAAAAACCAGTGATATGAATAGTGTAGTGATTACCTTGACACGGAATATTGCAGAGTGGGTTTCCGCTTTTGATACGGCGGGACGCCTGGGCGATTATTTCCGGGGACTTCTTATTGACGCGGAGAACATAGCGGAAACTGGCCATACATCGGCTTACTACCGAAGGCAGGAGGATACGGCGTACACCGAAGGCTATCCGCTGCGGCATCTGTTTATTTTCATCCGGCTTTTATCCGGTAGTTTTGTCCGGGATTTTATTTTGAAACGGTTCCTGAAATCGAATGAGGAGCTTAGTTTGAAGTCGGTGGTTTGCAGGGAAATTGTATTGGAGAGCAGGATTCATTAGGGAAATGCGGAGTGAGGAAACTGAATGAATAGGATTTATCGGGGGCAGTCGGCGTTACGGATTACGGTTAAGACTTTTACGGATTTGGAAGGGATAGAGGAGGCGATTATCAAGTACCGGAAACCTGACGGCTCTACGGGGAGTTTTGCGGCGGGGATTGGGGATGCGGCAAAGGGGGTGATTTTCCATGAGTGCATAGAGGGGGAAATAGACAAGGCGGGGTGGTGGGTGTTTTGGGCTTTCATTACCTTTGGGGACGGGAGGACCGCTGCCGGGGAAACGGTACGGGTCTTTGTTTGGCAAGAAGGGAAATAGGTTTGCTGCTTCTTATTTGCTTTATACGGTGGCTCCTCGGGTTTCCCTTCGCTGTTGCGCGAAAAGGGTTTAGTGTAACCTTTGTATTGAGGGCGCGGTCTCCCCCTTCGCCCTTATCTTTGCAATAATTCTGTACAGTGACAATAGTGATATTTTTCTCGTTTGGTTTTTTCCTTTAGGGGAGAGGTGTATGCGCTCAAAGGATCCGGAGACTCGATACCATGATCAGGTCCGGAAACAACGGAAGGCGTTAGAGGAATATGCCGCCCATGAAATTGAGTGGGCGGATGACCTGCTGACGTGGTACCGGGCAAAAAAGATGGATATGCCCGATGACGAATACCGGGCGGTTGCTTTTTTCAAGAACCATGAGTATTTACGCAAGCCGGGTTCGCTCACGCTCCTTTATTCGATGTATAAGCGGTGTATGGCTGAATTACCGGAGCCGACACCGGAGATTGCGTTTGATTTGTTGGCGTTCAGGTTCAGGATGTACGCTGAAACATTATGGCAGGGAGGATATGACGTATGGCAGAGCCGATAGGCGATGAGTCGATTTATTATAGGCTGCAGGGGCTTAAGGAAGGGACTATCCAGTATACCGACACCAGTAACGCGCTGCGGCTGGTACGGGAACATGGCAAGGATATTCGGTATAATGCGGCCTGGAAAAAATGGGTGGTGTGGACCGGGGACCATTGGCAGATTGACGATGGGTACTTGATCCACGATAAGGGGATTGAGGTTATTCACAGTATTTATGACGAAATGCTTAAGACTACCGGGACCGGATGGATATTGAGAAATATGCCCTGCAGAGTGAATCACTGCGGCGGCGAAAGTCGTTTATTGAATCGGCCTCTTTGATAAAGGAGATGAATATTACCAGTACGGATGTTGATAAGGACCCCTGGCTGTTCAATGTGGAGAACGGAACTATTGATTTGCAGAAGAATGAATTCCGGGAACACCGCCGGGAGGATATGATTACCAAGATTGCCCATGTGAGTTATGACGAAAAAGCGGATTGTCCGGTTTGGAAGCAGTTTATCCGGGAGGTTATGGACTATAAACCTGACCTAATTGAATTTCTCCAGCGGGCGGCGGGATGGGCTTTGACGGGGGATACCTCGGAGCAGACCATGTTTATTTTGTTCGGCTCCGGCGCAAATGGAAAGAGTACCTTCCTGAATGTGTTGATGAAGCTCCTGGGGGATTATGCGATTGCGGCTTCCACGGAAACTTTTATGAAAAAGAACGGGGACCAGATTAGCAATGATATTGCCCGGCTGCGGGGTACCCGGTTTGTGGTAACCTCGGAAGCGGAACAGGGGAAGCGGCTTTCGGAACCCTTGATTAAGCAGATTACCGGGACCGATGCCATGACGGCCCGCTTTCTGTACGGGGAGTATTTTGAATTTATCCCGACCTTCAAGATTTTTATGGCGAGCAACCATAAGCCGATGATCCGGGGGACGGATAACGGGATTTGGCGGCGGATTAAGCTGATTCCGTTTATCACGACCATTGCGCCTGAAAAGCAGGACCGGCATTTGGAACAAAAACTGATGGAGGAAGGACCGGGGATTTTGAACTGGCTTATTGCGGGGTGTCAATACTGGTTTAAAACGGGGCTTGCGGCGCCGGTGATTATCACGTCCGCTACGGAGGAATACCGGGGTGAAATGGATGTGCTGGGGGCGTTTATCAAAGAACGCTGTGTCCAGTCGCCGGGGGTCTCGGTTCGGGCGCGGGAGATTTTTAAGGCGTATCAGGAGTGGTGTGAGGAAAACAATGAACGCGCTTTTAGTGAACGGTTCCTGGCTATGCGGCTGAAGGAAATAGGATTGGAGAAGTGGCGGACGGCGGAGGCGCGGTTCTGGCGGGGGATTATGCTGAAAGCGGAGTTGTCGTAATCCCTGCGTTTTAGTTTTTGTTGTTTTCCCCCCTGCCCCCTTTGTTGTGGGCCGTGAAGTCATGGTAGTATAAAAATAGGCGTTTTGTGTGTACGCTCTGTTGCTATTGAGTAAGCAACAGAGCTTTTTTTTATACGGATACGCGCGATTTTTGCCGTATGTTTTATGCGTATGACAGGGTTTGAATTTTGGCTGCGCAAAAACGAGCAATTTAAGCGAGCGCGCGCACCCCCCTTGGTTAAAAAAATATCCGGCCCTGGCGCGATAAAATGACGCTTACGGCGACAGGGTGACGGATTTTTTGCCGGGTGTGTGTCATTGAAATTCGGTGGGTTTGTATCATTTCGGCGCTATCTAATAGAGCCTTTCCCTCTATATTAATTTT
The DNA here is from genome assembly GCF_046533075.1 of Treponema primitia. GTDB lineage: Bacteria > Spirochaetota > Spirochaetia > Treponematales > Breznakiellaceae > Termitinema > Termitinema primitia_B. Next base: position 33,339 of record NZ_JAJQRB010000039.1, read on the forward strand.
TATGACACTTATGTCATTTACAAAAAGATACCTATTACCTAGTAATCCCTTAGAAAAATGTTCCAGCGTGAAAACACCATGTCAATCTGTCATTGGGGGAAAATCGGAGAGTATTCATCACAGGCTCCCGAAGGGGGCTGGGATGGAGGTTTGGGTGTACCAGGCCGCCCCGAAGGGGCGGGGCCGGGCCCCGTAGGGGGGCGGCTTGGGATACCGCTTAATACGAGGGGCCTGTGGTACCAGGCCGCCGTAGGCGGGCCGCCTCCCCGTAGGCGGGGCGGCTTGCGATAGGCCCTGCGTCAGTGTCCGAGGGGGCTATGGTTCCAGGCCGCCGTAGGCGGTTGGTTAACAAAATTAACCGCCAGCGGCGGTGGGTAAGACGGCGATTAGGTTTACAAAAAATTGTCCATTGGTCGTTAGAACCGATAATGGCAGCCAACACGCCGTAGGCGTGGGAGCATTTTTTTCGGGGCGGGTGTAGCCGGGCGGAGCCCCCCCCACATACGCTTCCTTTTTGCGGGGGGGGGTGTGGGGGGGGCAGAGCGTACCCTGGAAAAAATGCGATTTTGAGTGAAGAAGTCCGGTGCCGGGAGGCGCCGGGCTGATGAGCGAATACCCGGGGATTTGTTATCTGTCTGCGATGGCTACGGGAGTAAAAGGACTAGTTTGGATTGATAGTGATTCTGCTCGGTGTCTCTGAATGGCTGGGCTTTATATTAAACGGTAATGCCGTAACGGGGGTGTGAGGAGTAACCCCCGTTACGGCACGGAGGGGGCAGGACGCCCCCGGAGTGCTTGGTTCCAGCCCTACGCAAGATATTCGGCTGGCGATAAGGGCGGCCCGGACTGGTGCGTCCCTGTAGGGACCAGAACGACCGGAGGGAGTGGCGGGAGCGGAGGGGATGGACCAGGGAGGGCTGTAGCTGCCGATAACGGCTGTAGGCGCTGCTCTTTTCTTGGGGGTGGGCGCCGGGGTTTTTTACGGTGGTGCCGGAGGAGCGGAGCGAGGGAGGTCCGGCGTAAAAAAGGGCGGCAGCTCCACTGTGGCGATTACGCTTAGAGGACCGGGGCGGAAAATGGAGGGCGGCGCCGGATCCTGGAGGGAGCAAGGCGACCGGAGGGTCCGGTGCAGGGAACCGGCTTGGAGCGGCGGAACTGGACCGGGACTGGGGGGAGCGGAGGACCGCAGGGCCGGAGCGGAAGGAAGGGCCGGGCCGGGGGCAACCGGGGTTGGGGAGGGGCTGCCCGGAGTTTGGAGCTTTGGGGGTCCAGTTCGATAACTCCGCTTGGCTGAAATGATTTGAGAAAAACCCGGAGGGTTTTTGACCGTTTTTCTCTTGGGGGAGGGTTCAGGGGAAAAGGACTGGGGAAGGGTTTTTGAAAATGACCTTTTTCATATTGAAAATGGGGTGGTTATCGTTGACTATCACAAAATGTATGCAGTTATGTATGCAACAAAGGGGCAATCTTTATCGTTATGTGTCGTAGAATATTTCATGTATGCTATTGACTAAGTCTATATCCTGCAATAAAATAAGAGCATAAATCGTTGTTTATATCATGATATCTTTGTTTGATACCTACTTATACGATAAGGATTTATCACAGCTCTATGATTTAGTATCTACGTAAAAACTGCAAGTTTACCGAATACCCTAATGTGTTCGGCCGGGGATGCCCTTCCCCCCCGCCCGCCGGTATCACAAAGTATTAAATAGAGCTTTCTCCACAAACCGGTTTCACATACCGTAGTGCCAAGCTATGGCAACAGTATAGACTCGTAACACACGGGAGGGGCATCCCCCGAACCGTTTTCGCACACCGAACGTCAAACTATGCCTCTCCCCCTCCCCCCCCTAAAAAACTCTCCTTACCGCATTATGTGACCAAGGCGGGAGGGAAGAGGGGCATCCCCGATCGAGCACATTTGGAATTCTCTGCCGGAGGAGACCCGAAGGGGCTCCATAGGCAGGCTCTACAAGCG
>NZ_JAJQRB010000040.1:0-15460 GCF_046533075.1 Treponema primitia
GGCAAGCGCTTTTGAGGACAATAAACTGACTGAATTGGTTCTGAACGAAACCGGGGATGAATACACCATTCAGGAATTCGGCGATTCTGCTTTTGCCAACAATAGCCTGAAATCCATAATAGTACCGTCTTCTGTCATTCTGGGACCGAATATTTTTAAAAACAACAGGCTGGAAAGCATCATCATCAAAGGCAACGGGCAAGAAATTATCATCCCCTATGGGGCTTTTGCCGGAAACCCGAATCTGGCAAAAATAACCTTAGGTGATAATATCACCATTATGAGCAGCGCCTTTGACAGTAATTTTGCAGCCTTCTACAACGGCCGTCAAAACAGGAAAGGCGGTACCTTTGAGTACGATCTTGATACATGGTGCACCCCGCAAGCGGCGGCAGAACGGCGTGCCGAGCGGCAGCGGACTCAGGGTGGAAGGTAAAATGTGCCCGGCACCGGATTTGCCTAGTGCCGTAGAGCCCGCCAGATTTTTCCTTCTAAGTAAAGCAAAATAGATACCAGCCGCCTATATAAGGCGGAGGTACTCTATGACGAAAAGATTCTACACACCCTTATTCGACTTTATCTTCAAACTTATTTTTGGGGACCAGCGGAACATCGCTGTTCTGACCGCGCTCCTCGCCGCCGCCCTGGACTTGCCGGAAGCGGAATTCGACCATCTGACCATCATTGACCCCTTCCTAAAACGAGAGTTTGAGGATGATAAGATGGGTATCCTCAATGTGAAGGTCCACACCTAATCGGGCGCGGTGATCAATGTGGAAATGCAGGTCGAAACCTTTTCTTTCCAACCAATATCGCCTATACTCTACCCATGGCTATCCGGAAAATGCCCATCGGCATTCAGGATTTTGAAGGTCTCCGCAACGATGGTTATGTGTATGTGGATAAAACCGCCTATGTTTACAAGCTGGCAACCGAGGGGAAACCCTATTTTCTGGGTCGGCCCCGGCGCTGAAGGAATATTCAACCCCTTCAGTGTCATAAATACCTTGTCAAAGCGAAATTTCGGCTATTACTGGTTCCAGACCGGGACACCCGGCGTGCTGCTTAGGGAAATGAAAAACAAAAATGTCAACCTGCTGGAATACACCAAGGATGTTACCATAGCTGCGGCTTCAATTACCGAGTACCGCGCCAGCGGCGACAATCCAATACCGCTTTTATACCAGAGCGGCTACCTGACCATTAAATCGTTTAACCTCAAAACAGGCAAATATATATTAGGTTTTCCAAATGAAGAAGTTGAGTATGGCTTTCTGGAAGAATTGCTGCTACTGTATCTGCCATCGCCGCCAAATAATAAAGGTTTTTTTATTGGTGATTTGGAAAATGGCGATGTAAACAGCTTTCTTATCCGGCTTAAGGCATTATTTGCAAGCATACCTTCACCGGTACAAAAACAAAGTGAATACCACTATCAGTCGCTGTTTTACCTTGTGGTGCGGCTTATAGGCCAATTTGCCCAAGCAGAGGTTCAGAGTGCCTCCGGCCGCGCCGATATGGTGATAACGCTGGATCATACGATCTATGTATTCGAGTTCAAGCTTATCGGGACCGGCACAGCGGCGGAAGCCCTGCAACAGATAACTGAAAAGGGTTATTTAATACCCTATACGGCCAGCGGAAAACGGCTTGTTAAGACAGGCGTGGTGTTTGACAACGCAAACCATACCCTCGGTGAATGGCTAATCGACTGACAAAATGCCCGGCGGCCTGCGGCCTCCATCAATCCTATACCAGATAAAAAGACAGGCGCCCCGTAACACGTCTCCGGCGGCAACGCCCGCCCAGACACCATAAATGCCGAGGGAGCTTCGGGAGAGCGCTAACGCCAAAATCGGTTTCATCACATTGGATGCGATGCTCACCGCCGAAGGCGGGATGGTTTTGCCCCTGCCTTTAAAGGTTCCCGACAAAACTGCTTCAATGTTCATGGGTATTTGCGCCGCCGCAAAAATCCAAAGGTAATGTTTACCCAGTTCCGCAATTTCCGGGTTGGGCAGAAATAGTAAGAAAACATATTTCCCCGCGGTAAGAAAAAAAACGACAATCAATGCGCCCCAGACTGCCATCATCCCAAGGGAAAGTTTTACCGCCTTGGCAATGCGCTCAGTTTTTCCCGCGCCGTAATTCTGCCCGATAAAGGCGACCAACGCGGAACCAAAACCGCCTCCGATAAGCCATGACAGCGATTCTATCTGGACGCCGATTTTTCCGGCGGCAAACACAGCAGGGCCAAACCGTGCCTCTATCCGGTGGCTTAACATCGAAAGAAAACAGAAAAACAAACTTTCAAGGCCGATGGGGACCGACCATTTGAGTATCCTTGCTATTTTTTTACTGTCCGGCTTGAAACGGAAACGGAAGTTTTCAAAGGGGCGGGTTTTAAACCGCTTAATGGCGATAAGCATAAGGACACAAACCAGGCTTTGCGCAAAGATGGTGGCATAGGCCGCCCCGCGTATGCCCAGACCAAGGGTTAATATGCAGAGCGGGTCAAGCGCAACGTTGCAGACTAAACCCACACTGTTGATCATGAAGGGTACGCGGGAATTGCCCGCCGCATTAAATGTGCCGCTAAGGACACCGGAAACAAAGGCGGGAATGATGCCGAAACCCACAATACGCAGGTACGCCGCCGCATCATCTAATACTGCGGCCTCTCCAATGGGAAAAAACGACGTCAGTAATTTTGGGAGAAAAATAAAAGCGCCGCCGCAAAAAGCGCCCAACAATAGATTGATAAACAGGGCATTCCGCAAAAAATCAATGGCGCCCTTCTTGTCCCCCCTGCCAAGGCTTTGGGCAACGCCTATTTCCGCGCCCATGCGCCCGATAAAGAGAAAGCCCATGGAAAGCCACATGTACATCCCCGCAGCCCCGCTGGCCGCAACCGAAAAACTCCCCAGCCTGCCCAGCCAAAACATATCGGTTAAGTTATAGGCCATTTGGAGAAATTGGGTTCCCATAATAGGGGCCGCCACAATGATGATTTTTTTAACGATGCTTCCTTCGGTAAGGTCGAAGCTGCCTTTGAAGTTTTTCATAGATGATTCAGCCGATAGTCATGTTACCAGAATTCATCCGCTTGTGATACCCGCCATGACATACACAAAAATATTGTAGGCTCCGTGGGCCCAGGCTATGCCATGGAGGCTTCGGCGGCGGGAAAATATAAAGAAAAGCAGTAATCCTGCCAGAAGGGCGTTCAGGGCGCCCAGGGGGCCTTCGTAGACATGACAGAGGGCAAAGAGGATGCTTGAAACGATCATGGCCTTTACCGGGCTAACACCACCCTGCTTGAACCGGGTGAACAGGTAAAACCGGAAGTAGCTTTCCTCCAGATAGCCGGTGCTGAGGCAGGAGAGGATCATAACCAGAAAGGCTGCCGGCCCCTGGGGAACGCCGATGTCGGGGGCGGAGACTGGGTCCGGAAAAAGCGTACCCGCCAGGGAAACCAGGGCGCCCAGGGCCAGAAGGCCGGGAAGGGCAAGAAAAACTGTGCCCAGGTCCCGGGGGCGGGGGCGGAGATCGGAAGGGGGTGAAAACGGGCGGCCGGTACGGAGGAGTAGATACCAGATAAGGGCCAGGGAGGGGAGGTTATAGGTAAAAATGCGGGAAAGTTCCTGGTTTATCGAAAAAGAGTAGACCGCAGCATCGGGGGAAGAAAAGGCCCAGGAGGGGAGGAAGAGGACCCAATAGAGGATGAAGGATTCAATATATGTGGCTATGCTATGCTCCTTTTGACATGCCTGCCCGGCTCCTGTATAGTGTATTGTAATTAAAACATGGGAAAGGGGAAATGGGTTTATACATACTAATGGGCATAGTTCCGGTTTTGGCTATCCTGGGATTTATTCTGCATCGCCCTCAGGAGGCAAAAAAGGGATCACGAAGATCGCGGACACAGTTTTACGCCAAGGGAAAGGCGGCGGGATTTTCTTCTAAGGAGATTAGTATTCTCAGGAATATTGCCATCCAAGCCATGATGGGGGATTATACCGCCCTTTTTCAGTCCCCGGCGCAAATGGATGCGTGTATCCGTACCCTGACACGGACCATGCGGGTTAGCGGAGATGGGGACCCGGCAAAACAGGATTTCCTGGCAAGGCTCTATGAATACCGGAAAAAAATCGAAGTTGAGGGAACAATACAGGGGATCACCAATTCCCGTGGAATCCCGGCAGGTCAGAATTTGCGGGTGATCAGCAATTCTGTGGTGTACCATTCCAGGGTTATAAGAAACAGCTATCAATATATCCTTATAACCCGGCCTGCCAATCCAAAGATAAATACCTCCCCCTCCTGGACAGGACAGAAGCTTTCTATCTATTTCTGGAAGGAAGGGGATGCGGGATACGTGTTCGACTGCGAGGTACTGGATGAGGTATTTACCAATAACGCCGTGGCGATCCAGATAAGTCATTCTGATTCCCTTTTAAGGACCCAAAAAAGAAAATCCGTCCGGCTAAAGACCCATAAATCGTCCTTTCTCTACATTCTTAACGGCAAGGAGGGCTCCAATAAGCTCGAGACCGTGCCGGGACTGAAGTGTATTGTGGAGGATCTCTCCGATACGGGCTGCTCGGTAACCATTGGCGGGAAGGCGAACAAGGGTATGCGGGTTAAACTCCAGTTTGTGCTCGATAAAAAGGCCTCAACCATGAGCGGTACCGTCCGGTCCGTGGAGTATAACGATGAAACCAACCGCTCCCTGCTCCACGTTGAGGCGGATCCTCTGAAACAGGAACTGAAAAATTCCATACTTGGCGAGCTATTCGGTATGAATCCGGAGGACGATAATTTTCTTGCCAAGTAAAGCAAAATACCCCGGGGGAGCATATACGGGGCAGGAGTGATCTATTAAAACTAAATTAACACCTGTCCTTTTGGCCTCCCTGGGAGCTGCCCTAAGCTATTACACCTTGCCGGTAATCCGGGACCCATTCCGGGCCCGCTTCATCCTGTGCTTATCGATTTTTCTCGTCGTTTTGGTCTCCCTCAGCCGGGTTTTCTTTCAGGCTGGAATCCAACGCCGGCTTCTCGCCCTTAGCGCAGGGCTCATCCTCGGGATTGCCGCCGCTGCCTCCCTGGAGGGCCCGCCGCGGCTGGGGCTGCCCGGGGAAGCGGTTCAGGGTATCAGCGGCGTTATGGGGGAGGACCCCCGGGAATCAAGCGGCGGCCAAGGCGCCCGTAGGGCGGCAGGTATGGGCTACCTGGATCTGCGGGGCGTTACCGGCGCCGGGGGGCTTCGCTCCACCGCCCGGGGCCGGGTCCTGGTTTTTTTCCCCCCCGAAGCCCTGCCCCGTTTACGGGAATTCGGCCGGGGCGCCGAGGTCCTTGTGGAGGGGGCTTTCGCCGGGGGCTTTAACGGAGCTTCGCCTATGTTCCGGGCAAAGGCGGTTCACATTGTAAAGCCCGCTCCGGCTTGGGAACAGCTGCGTACCGGGATACGGCTGGTCATCCTGGATAAGCTAAGACCCCATATATGGGGCGGCTTGGGCGCCGCGCTACTGCTGGGGGTAAAGGATAACCTGGATAGCGAACTTGCAAAGAAGTACCAATTTGCGGGCTGTTCCCACGTATTGGCCCTATCGGGGATGCACCTGGCCATAGTGGCGGCCATTACCGCCTTCTTCCTCCGTAAACCCCTGGGGCTCAAACTATCGTCCATAGCCGGGGCGGTTCTTATCCTGCTCTATGTAGCCCTCATCGGCGCCCAGCCATCCCTGGAGCGGGCCGCCATCATGTATCTCCTTGGGGCGGCGGCAGTCCTGGGCTTCCTTCCCCGACGGCCCTTGTCCCTGCTCGCCATGGCCTTCCTGATCCAGATCGTCCTCCGGCCTTCCGCCGGCGCCAGTCTCTCTTTCATCCTGTCCTATCTGGCCCTGGCGGGGATACTTACGGTGGGTGAATTCTTCCACGGGATTCTCCGGGGAAGGCTGCCGGAATTACTGGCCTCACCTCTGGCCGCATCCCTGGGGGCATACCTGGCCACCGCTGCGGTGGTTGCCGCGGGTTTCGGTATAATCCGGCCGGTGGGACTTCTGGCGGGGCTTGTTATAGTTCCCCTTACCACCGTATTTATGGTGGGCGCCATGGCTGCCCTGGCCCTCAGCTTCATCTCCCCCTTTCTCACCGGGATTATTGGTATGGGGCTAACCCTGTTCTATTCCCTTTTGGACCACATGGTCACCCTGGCCGCCCGGGTTCCCGGCCTTGCCGCAAACGGCTGGGGACGGGAACTTTCCCTGTCCCTGCTGGTTGTCGGCCTTTGCATCTTCCCGGGACGTCCCTATAGTATAAGGAGACAAAGCCTTGCCCCCTTCAATTAATTACGATTCCCCCCAAGCGCTCCGTTCTTATCTGGACGGAAAAGGCCTGGGGATGCGTAAACAATTCGGCCAGAATTTTCTTATAAACGGTGATGCCCGGCGCAAACTCCTTGACGCCCTGGAGATCCGGAGCGGTGACAAGGTCTGGGAAGTGGGTCCCGGCTTAGGGGCCATGACCGCAGGGCTCCTGGAACGGGGCGCCCTGGTCAGCGCCTTTGAGATTGACCGGGGCTTCATCACCGCATTGGGGGAATTCTTCGGCGATAATCCCGGTTTCACCCTGATCCCCGGAGATGCGCTCAAGACCTGGCCCGCAGCCTTCACCGGTTTGGAGACAGCCGGGTATTTCCTGGGGAATCTCCCCTACAACATCGCGGCGACCCTCCTTGCCGACTTTATCGAGAAAAACTGTTTTTTTAAGCGGATGGTGATTACCGTCCAGCGGGAGGTTGCCCGGCGCATGGCAGCCCAGCCGGGATCAGCGGACTACTCATCCCTTTCGGTACTCTGCGCCTCCGCCTATACCGTACATCCCCTGATGGTCCTCAAGGGCGCTTCCTTTTACCCCGCTCCCAAGGTCGATTCCCAGGGTCTCCGTTTAGAGCTCCGTACGGATATCGATCCCGCCGCCTATCCCCCTTCCTTTAGACCCCTGGTACGCGGCCTGTTTTCCGCCCGGCGAAAAACGGTTAAAAATAACCTGCAAAATTTTCTCCATTCCGGTATACTCAATGGAGAGGGGCATTTTGCAGCGAAGGCGCAGGACCTGAGTCCGGAACTGCTTGAAAAGGCCGGTATACGTCCCAATGAACGGGCTGAAAATCTGAGGATAAACGAGTTTTTGGCCCTGGCCAAGGAGCTGGAAAATTTGGGGGATCATTAAGGGTAAGTATGGGAATTTCAGAGGCGGTTGAAGCTATACAGGAACGTATACACAGGGCCTGTGTACGGGCGGGCAGGAAGCCGGAGGATGTACGCCTCATGGGGGTGTCGAAGTTTCACGGGTTAGCGTCGATTGAAGAAGCCTGGAACGCCGGAATTCGCCTGTTTGGGGAAAGCCGGGTTCAGGAAGCGGTTTCAAAATTTCCGGATTTTAAGGCCGCTCACCCGGGGACGGAGATCCACATGATAGGTTCCCTCCAGCGTAATAAGGCCAAGATCGTTGCCGGCGGCCCCTTCGACGCAGTCCAGTCCGTGGACCGGGATGAACTTATCACCGCCCTTGGAGCCTTGACGGGGGACCGAAAAAATCCTTTAATAATCCTGTTGGAATATCATACCGCCGAGGACTCTAAATCCGGGTACCCCGATTTAGACAGCCTGTTCCGGGCTGCGGAAAAGGCGCTGGAATTTCCGGGTCTCGCGCTCCGGGGGCTCATGACCATGGCCCCCCTTACGGGGGAAGAAGCCCCAATCCGGTCCTCCTTTAAGGCCGTGGTTTCCGCCCGGGATGCATTGGCTATTCGTTTTCCCGCCAATGACTGGTCCTGCCTTTCCATGGGCATGTCCGGGGATTTTGAAATTGCCATAGAGGAGGGTTCCACCCTGATCAGAATAGGAACCGCCATATTCGGAGAGCGGAATCCATGATTTCCCACAAAGCTCTTTCAATAGTATTACTTTTCATCATCCTCTTGCCCCTGGGGCTTCGGGCGCAAACGGTATCCACGACGGAAGCCCCAGAATTCCCCCTCTGGGCCCGGGATCTCCGGCGGGCGGAAATTATTGCCTTCGGATCATTTCCTTTTATGATGTTTCTCAGCAACTTTACTGTGGATACCTACCGCGCCTCCAACCATGAATGGGACAACCGGTATATGCCCTGGCCCTTAAAAGGCGCCGGCGCCGTTGAAATGAGCACCGACGAACACGTACTAACCCTTGGCGTTGCCATTGCAGGTTCCCTGGTACTTGCCCTGGCGGATCATCTGATTTTCCGGTATAAGAGGGCAAATGCAGAACGGCGGGATCGGCTCCTGCCCGAGGGGGAGCCGATCATACTCCGCAAACCCTGGCCCATTGATGATAAAGCGCAATCCCCGGATACGGCCGCTGCCGGTACTCCCTGATGCCCGATTACTCCTGTACCGTGGAGGACGGCTCAAGCCGGCTCGACCTCTACGTGGCGGAGAAGCTCAAACTCCTTACCCGTTCTCAGCTTAAAACCAAGCTGCTCAGTGCGCGGCTAAACGGAAAGCCGGTTAAACTATCCCGTCCTGTAAAGCCCGGGGATTTGTTGGAACTTTCCTGGGCGGAACCGCCGCCTCTAAATCTAATCCCCGAAGATATTCCCCTCTGTATACTATACGAAGATGAACGGGTTGTGGTGATCGATAAAGCCCAGGGTATGGTGGTCCATCCCGGCGCAGGGAACCGCACCGGTACTCTGGCCAACGCCCTGCTCTTCCGCCATCGCAGCTTGCAACGAAGCAGCCTTGACGGCGCCGGTTTTCGCCCGGGCATAGTCCACCGCCTGGACAAGGATACCTCCGGGGTGATCATCGCCGCCTATGATGACGCCGCCCTGGCCTTTCTGGCGGACCAGTTCAAAGAACGGCGCGTAAAAAAAACCTACGGGGCCATAGTTCTGGGAACCCCCCGGGAAAAAGCGGGGATCATTGAAACCCGGATAGTCCGTGACAGCCGGGACCGCAAACGCTTTACCGTTTCCCCGGACCGGGGCAAACCCGCTTTAACCCGCTACCGGGTGATCCGCTCCTGGGGCGCATATTCCCTGCTCCTCCTCCAGCCCCGGACCGGCCGCACCCACCAGCTCCGGGTCCACCTCCGCCACCTGGGCCACCCCATCCTGGGAGACCCCATCTACGGCGCGCCGGTAATCCCAACGCAGTACAAACGCTTCTCCCACGCCACACTGATGCTGCACGCACGGACCCTCGCCATAACACTGCCGGGACAGGATGCGCAGAGTATTTTTAAAGCGCCCCTGCCGGAGCGGTTCCGGGAGCTTATACGGGGCTAGTACTGAGTATTTTTATAAGAGTATAGTTTTTTTACGTATGTTGTTAATAATTATACAATTTTTTAGAAAAAAACAAATAAACTTTATTGAGAAAAAATTAGAAAAAGATTATTGTTGATTATTTTAGTTAGGATTAGTACATTTATTCTACACCTATCAGGTATCTATTTTAGTATCCTGTTGATAGCAAGTAAACATGGCTTTTGTATCATCCTGCACCGGTTAAAGGGCTTGACAAAGAATCTGTTTTTTCCATTCGACAAAAAATATTGAAATATATATCAAATCTATTTTTAGGTGTAAAGATCCGGCTGCAAAAAAATCATTTCCCGGATTTTACAAGAGGTTTATATGACTGTTATTATGAAGCATCAATGGATTTTTCCAATCCTTTGTGCCCTGAGTATGGGGTTTTGGGCATGTTCTTCCCCCACTTCCTCTTCCGACCATTCTAACCCGGCGGACCCTTCGGGTTCGGGGAATTCTTCCAATTCTGCAGATCCTTCCCATCCGGCGGAACCTTCCGACCCGAATAACCCCGGCAAACTGGGGATCTACTATTATGGTAATGGTAACACCTGGGGCGCCGCTCTGGTATCGGAAAGTTACGATAATAGTAACAGCGATACTGTTTCTATACGGGATCGCGGTGATCTGTACCGGGTCGGTTACCGTTTTGCGGGGTGGAATACCAATCCTGATGGAACCGGGGACAATTTTGAGGCAGGTTCAACCATGCCTAAGGATGAAAAAGCAACAAAGTTGTATGCCAACTGGGAAAAGGTTTTTCCCCTTATCTCGGCGGGAAACGAGTTTTCTACCCTGTTAACCAAGGATGGAAATCTCTATTCTTCCGGGGATAACGGTAGTGGAGAGCTCGGAAACGGTACCTTGGTTAAGCAATGGACGTTTGGACCCGTGGGTGGAGATATCTCCGGCGGCGGAGTAAAAAGTGTCGTATCCGGTAGGGATCATTCCTTTGCAATTTTAAATGACGGAAGTATTGCAGGTTGGGGAACGGGAGAATCAGGAAAATTAGGGAATAATGCCGAAAGAGGAATTTTTTGTACTCCAATCCGCCCCATGTATACCAGCGATGGTCATTCCAGCGGCTTGTCCAGGGTAGCGGCCGTATCTGCCGGCAGAATCCAAACCGCCATTCTCACCGATAACGGTGAATATTGGGCGGCGGGCAGCCGGTATTTGGGCGCCCTGGGAAATGGCAACCACAAAATGCAGCTTACCTTTGAGAAAATCGGGGATAATATCCGATCCTTATCTGCGGGTGAAAGCTATGTGATGGTTATTAAAAATGACGGAACCCTGTATGCCGCCGGTTATGGCGGGCATGGTAGAACAGGTACTACTGCCGACACAACAAAAAGACTGACCTTGAATACAGGCGCCGGCAGCGATAACGCCATGGTCTTTACAGGAAAGTTGAATCATACCATGCTCCTGAAAAATGACGGCCATCTTTTCGCCGTAGGAAACAATAATCTTGGACAGTTGGGCGTGGGAAATACCCAAACGCAGCAATCCTTTAAACCTGTTATTGATTCTACCGGGGAAGCCTTGGCCAACGTAGCCTTTGTGTCTCTGGGGGAAGCTCATTCCATGATTTTAGGAAATGACGGAACCCTCTGGGCTGCGGGAAATAACAGCGACAGGCGGCTCGGTATAAACGGAGGCGTAATACAAGATAAGGCTGTTATGGTTATGGACAAGGTAGCCCATGTGGCGGCCGGGTACAACCATACCCTGGTGGTAACCGAAGATGGCAAACTTTGGGCCGCGGGCTCAAATTCACAAGGTCAATTCGGAGGAAATTCCGCAAAAACGGTACTGTACAACACCTGGACCGAAATAGACATTTCTTCACTGCGTTAATATTTATGGGCTGTCCGGGAATACTTCCGGGCAGCCCTTTTCCCCGCTACCGTCTCCAATACTCCGGTGTAAACAGTACCAGTACGGTCCACAGTTCCAGCCGTCCGGCGATCATGGCGAAGGAGTAAACCCATTTGAGGTAATCCGGGAACAGGCTGAAATTGCGGCCGGGTCCTATGGCGCCGAACCCGGTTCCAATGTTGCAAAGCACCGCCACAGCGGTACTAAACGCAGAAAAGATGTCCAGGCCGGAAACGGCGCCTGCCAGGGTGGTAAAGGCGACCACCGCCGCGTAGAGGAAGACGAACCCCGCTACCCCGTAGACCACGTCTTTGCGGCCCACCTTTTTGTTTAGTTGGATGCCGAATACCCCCTGGGGATAGAGGATGCGCCGCAGTTCGTTACCGGTTTGTTTCCAGAGTACCACATGGCGGATCACCTTGATGCCCCCGGCGGTGGAGGCTGAACATCCGCCGACAAACATGAGACAGAAGAGAATGCCCTGGGTAACGGCGGGCCAGAGGGTATAGTCGGTAATAACCGAACCGGTAGTGGATAGGACCGATGCGGTCTGAAAGGCGCCGTAACGGAGGGCGGAACCCACCGAACCGTAGACCGGAACCAGGGTTATGGTTACCAGGGCGGCGGCAATGATAAAGATGAGTAAATAAGCCCGGCCTTCGGTATTATTAATAACGTCCTTGAACTTTCCCCGGAGGAGGCGGTAATAGAGGTTGAAGTTGAGCCCCGCCAGGAGCATAAATACTATGGATACGATATCGATAAAAGCCGAGTTATACCAGGAAAGGCCGGCGTTTTTAGTACTGATGCCCCCGGAGGCCATGGTAGTAAAGCTGTGGCAGATGGCATCAAGCCAATCCATGCCTCCCAGCCGAAAGAGGATCGCCAGTACTGCGGTGAGGACGCAGTAGCAGATCCAGAGAAGCTTGGCGGTGTCGGTGATCCTGGGGGTGATCCGTTCCTTATCCGTCCCGGGGGCCTCCGCTTTGACAAGCTGGAAGCTGCCGACCCCCAGCAGGGGCATGAGCGCCACGGTGAGCAGGACTATCCCCATGCCGCCAATCCAGTGGCTCATACTCCGCCAGAGGAGGAGCGACTTGGGAAGGGCCTCAACATTAGTAATGGTGGTGGCCCCGGTGGTGGCAAAACCACAGGCGCTTTCAAAAAAGGCATCGGTAAAACTTAAACCATGGCCGGAAAAAAAGAAGGGCATGGTTCCCAGGAGGCTCATCAAAATCCAGGTGAGGAAGACCAGGAGGAAACCGTCCCGGGGCCTGAACCGTGGGCGATCCTTACGGAACGAAAAAAAGGCCGGCAGGGCCGCTGCAATGACGATTCCCGCAGGAATACCTATGGCCAAAACCATGCTTCCCTCGCCGTTTACCACGGCCAGCGCCAGGGGAATAAGCATGACCGCCGCCACCATACCCAGGAATATTATCAGGATGCGCAGTAAAACGAAGGACCTCATAACTCAGCTCATCTCCCCTGGAAGGAACCGAAAAACCGTTCCAGTTCCGTTTCACCGCCGTCTTTGGCGATCAGGATGATCCGGTCGCCGCTCTTAAAGATATAATCACCACGGGGAATAAAGGAACTGCGAACTCCAGAGCCGGCCCCGCGGTTCACCAGCATCACCAGGGCGCCGCCTGAAAGGTTTAGCTCGGCGATCCCCTTCTCCGCAGCAGGAGTGTCGGGACCCAATTCAATCTCGAAAACGTTGATGTCCCCGTTGCCCAGGCGGTGGACGGCGGTAATCCCTTCACCCATGAGGTGGGACAAGATGGAGTCCACCACCACCGACTTCATGGGGATCACCACATCCACCCCAAGCTGCCGGGCAATGGCCGCATACCCGGAGCCGGTTACCATGGCTATTGCCCGGTGGACTCCCCGGGACTTCAGGTAAAGGGCGGCAATCATGTTGAGTTCCTGATCCTCCGTGGCGGTTATGATCAGGTCCAGGTCGTCGATCCGTTCCTCGGCAATAAAACTTTCGTCGGAAATATCTTCATTGAGGACCAGCGCCTCCGGGTAGCGGGCGGCAAGATCCTTGCAGAGATTGTAATCCTTTTCAATGATAGTCACCTGCCGGCCGGACCGGGGGATCATGGTCTTCAAGAAAGAAAGCAGGGAACCCCTATGCCGCTGTTTTTCACCCAGAAGACCTTCCACAACGAGGGCTCCTACCCGGCTGCCGCCGACTATACCTATTTTTCGCAGAGCCCGTTCCGAACGGCCCGCCAGTTTAAAGATATGGTCCAGGTCCTGTTCCTTAGCCAGGATGTGGACCCGGTCCCCCATACGGAGGGTCGTGGAGCCCCGGGGCAGGAGGGTTTCATCCCGGCGTTCCACCAGGGTCACCAGGCTGTCCTCTTTTACCAGATTACGGAAGTCCTTCATGGCCAGGCCGTCGAAATCGCTTCCCCCGGTGATCTCCACAGAGCCCAGCTCATAGGGGGTGTCCGCAAAAACAAGAATATCCCCCATGGCGCCGTGTTCAACCGCGTTCAATACGGACCGGGCCGCTTCCACATCGGGGTGCACGAAATAGTCTATCCCCAGGATAGCCCGGTCCTCCAGGAACCGGTTTTCCCCGGCGTTGAGCTTGATATAATCGTCGTTCCGTACCCGGGCGATCTTGAGAAGCTTGGGATACCGGGACGCGGCGAGCCCGCAGGTGATCATGTTCACCTCATCGGAGTCGGTAACGCAAACCAGGGCATCCGCCTTGGCAAGCCCCGCTTCTTCCAGGGAGGAAAGGCTGTTCCCCCCATCGTGGATGACTAGACAGTCTAGTCTGTTGGACGCATGACGGGCCCGCTCTTCGTTTGCCTCAATCAGGGAGACATCGTGCTTTTCCAGGACGAGATGCCGGGCCAGTTGGGTACCCACCATTCCCGCCCCGACGATTACTATACGCATAGTAGTAGTATATGAAAAAAGAGGGGGGATTTCCAAGGGTTCCCCGATGCCTGATGCTTTAGCGGCAAAGACGGACGGGGTGAGGGGCATACCCGGCTTCATGTGCATGTAGAGTCCACTTACGGAGCCCCTTCGGGTCTCCTCCAGTGGGGAATTCCATATACATGAAGCCGGGGATGCCCCTCATCCCGTCCGCCGGGGTCGGCTAAACGGTGCGTCTAGGAATTACGCCAAACTTAGTTAGGTAAACTAAATTTTGGCGCCGGGTACCTTTGCCTACTATATCAGTGGGTTTCTATGGGGTTTGTTTTTCTGATATGGTTGCCCCATCACCGCAGGTCATTTTAGTTCCCGCTATAACATAACTTTGCGCTATTGGGTCTTCAGCAAAAGCAGACCAAGAACCGCCTTCATCGAATGATCTTTCACTTGCATCTGTTATAATTTGGGCAGATGTATATCCATATATCCCCCGTATCCATGTATCAGGTGCTTTTTGGATAAATTGTAAGTCAGCGCTAAATTCAAATGAAAGAGTACTTATGTCAGTAGTGCCTTCATTGGTGCCGTTCCATGTTCCTATAAATGGATTAGCATTCATCGTTTTTGTCCATGGATTAGTATCTCCAAGTAAATATGCATCGCCACCGGAGAAACTTAAGGCGCCGGCATTTGATATGGTATAATTCACCGTTTTGTTTGAACCACCATCTTCGGCATAATAAAAGGTGAACGTATTATCAGTAAATGAACATGTTCCATTTGCAGGATCTAATGGAGACTCTGTTTCATCAAAAAATATAAAAGCCGATGTTGTTATGTTCAAGGTATACGGCGGCTTAGACCATGTTCCTATTATTGTTTGTGAAGATAAAATGGTATAAGCTGCGGTCAATATCCCGCTGGCATTCATTCCTGATTTTACGGCGATCGCCTTAATAGTAACGGCAGATGTTATGGGAATGGGATTTGAATATAATAACGTGCTGCTTTCAGTGGGAGTAGTCCCATCGGTAGTAAAGTAGATGGCTGCCCCCGCCGTCGTAGTGGAAAGGGCGATTGTTGTACCGGAAGTGACCGCACCGGCGGGGGGATTTGCTGTTGGAGTGACAACGGTTTCAGTTTCGCCACCGCCATCGGACGGACATCCGGTAAGGGTCAGCGTAATGAGGATGGCAATAACAGCGAAGCTTACGCCTATTTTATGAACGGAACCATGGGGGGGGGGGGGGGGGGTAGTAATACTGCGGCAGAATTGGTGTTTTGGGGGGGTGTTTCCATGGGGGGG
>NZ_JAJQRB010000041.1:0-13462 GCF_046533075.1 Treponema primitia
CCCGGAGAAGACCCGAAGGGGCTTCATAGGGGAATTCTACAGGCATCCCGCAGCGTGGCTCCCCCGCCCCCGCCGGCGTTTTCCCGATCCGCCCGGCTCGACATCAAGCGTATTTCCCGGGAGCTTGTAAAATATCGCAATTTTCACTACACTAACCCCCTATGAAGCGAAGACTAATTACCTCAGCCTTACCCTATGTGAACAATGTCCCCCATTTGGGCAACCTTATCCAGGTCCTTTCCGCCGATGCCTTTGCCCGGTTTTGCCGGCTTAGGGATTACGATACCCTCTATATATGCGGTACCGACGAATACGGTACCGCCACGGAAAACCGGGCCGCCGAAGAGGGTATTGGTCCCCAGGAACTGTGCGATCGGTATTACGCCATCCATGCGGAGATTTACCGCTGGTTCAATATCGGCTTTGACAAATTCGGCAGAACATCCACGCCGATTCAGACCGAGGTTACCCAGGATATCTTCAAAAAACTGGACGCCAATGGGTATATCACGGAGCAGACCATCGAACAGCTCCACTGCGGACACTGCGACCGCTTCCTGGCGGACCGCTACGTCCGGGGTGTCTGTCCCCACTGCGGTTATGCCGATGCCCGGGGGGATCAGTGTGAGTCCTGCGGGAAACTTTTGGACCCCACGGAGCTCAAGGAGCCGCGCTGCTCCGCCTGTGGTTCCACCCCGGTGCTGAGGTCCACCAAACATCTCTATATCGATCTGCCTAAGATCAAGGACCGGCTGGAAAGCTGGATCAAGGAAGCTTCGGTTAAGGGCTTTTGGTCCAATAACGCCATACAGATGACCCAGGCATGGATTCGGGATGGGCTGCGGGAACGGGCCATTACCCGGGACCTCAAGTGGGGTATTCCGGTGCCCAAAAAGGGCTATGAGAATAAGGTATTCTACGTCTGGTTCGATGCGCCTATCGGGTATATTTCCATTACCGGGAATCTGGGGGCGGAAACTACCAAAGATTGGCGGGCTTTTGTGGATGACTGGTGGAAGAATCCTGAAAACGTCGACCTTTTCCAGTTTATCGGCAAGGACAATATTCCCTTCCATACGGTGATCTTCCCTTCAAGTATGTTGGGGAGCGGAGATAAATGGACCATGCTCCACCATATGTCCAGTACGGAGTACCTCAACTACGAAAGCGGGAAGTTTTCCAAAACCCGCGGGGTAGGGGTCTTCGGTACCGATGTGATGGAAACCGGCATCGACGCCGATATCTGGCGTTTTTATATTTTCTACAACCGGCCGGAAAAGGCGGACGCCCTCTTTACCTGGAAGGATTTCCAGGAGAAGGTCAACGGAGAACTGATCGGCAATCTGGGCAACCTGGTAAACCGGACCCTGTCCTTTGTAACCCGCTACTACGGCGGAAAAATCCCCGGTACCGGCCTCTTGGCTGCCGGTGGAATTCTCCTTCCCGAAAATACCCCCTTCTGGGATACGGTCCGTAAATACGAAGCGGCTATTACGGCAAAGCTGGAACGGGCGGATCTCCGGGACGCCTTCCGGGAGATCTTTGAGCTTTCGTCCTTCGCCAATAAAACGTTCCAGGACGGTGAACCCTGGCGGCGGCGGAAGGGCGAGAAGGGGGACAGTGAAGGTCCGGCCGCGGCGGAAGCGTTGATCCGGGACCTCTGCCATGTGGTTCGGGATATCGCCGTGATGATCGAACCCTACATGCCCCAGGCGGCGGAACGGATCGCCTCCTTTTTCGGCCTGAGCATCGGGAAAAAGAAACAAGGCGGCTTGCTGCCAAGTATCAAACTGCCGGCGATTCTTCCCCTGGATAAGCTGATTACCTGGGAGGATATTGGCCATAGTACGGGGCTCCACGAGGTGCTAAGGAGCGAAGTTCTCTTTACCAAGCTGGAGGATGAGCTGATAGCGGAACTGCGGGAACGGTATTCGGGCAGCCAGAAGGATCGTCAGGCAGCGGCGGAAGCGGAAAAGGCCGCCCCGGTGAGCAAGGCCCCCGCCCCGGAGAGCAAGGCCCCCGCCCCGGCGGAAATCCCGGCGATTCCCGAGGCGGAGCTGCCCGCAGCGTTTGTGAAGACCCTGGACCTCCGGGTTGCGGAAATTGTACGGATAGAACGCCATCCAAAGGCGGATAAACTCTACATAGAAACCCTGGATATTGCCGGGGAAGAGCGAACCATTGTGTCCGGTTTAGTTCCCTTTTACAAAGAAGAGGAACTGCTCCACAAGCATATCATCGTGGCCTACAACCTCAAGGCGGCCAAGCTCCGGGGTGTGGAAAGCCGGGGTATGCTCCTGGCCGCTTCGGACAAGGATGCGGAGGGCAATGAGCGGGTGGAAGTGCTGGACGCAGGGGATATCCCCACGGGGACCCGTATCGGCATTGAAAGCCGGGAACTGCCGGAACCGGAGCTTCCGGAAGAAATTACCATAGATACCTTCTTTACCATACCCATCCTGGTTACGGATCATCGTGTATGTATTGGCGGCAAAGTCCTAAAAGCGGGCAGTATTCCTATCAGCACAAAAACTATCGCCTCCGGCGAGGTTCACTGATGCCCGCTTCTGAAACAAATGTTCTCCGGAAGTACCGCGGGATTGCCTCTGCGGATCTTGCCCGTTGTAACAAAGCCGCCTCATTTCTGCAATCGGGGTTTTGGGGCAGCTTCAAGGCCCGGTTCGGCTGGAATGCCCGGTCTTTCCTGGTTAGCTGGGAGGGCGGCGGCGATTCAATCGATCTGCCCCTCCTGGTGATACGGCGTCCCCTGGCTTTTGGAATTTCCTTTGCCTATGTGCCCTGGGGTCCTGAACTGCCGCCGGATTTTTTCCCCGGGGATTCGGAAAAAAACGAATTGCTCCGGGAACTTGCATTGGCCTTGAAATCCCTTCTTCCGGAGAACACTGCCTTTATCCGTTTTGATCCGCCCTGGTATACGGCCGGCGCCGAAACCCCGGCGCCTCCTATCTACCCCCCATTTTCCCGTTCCGCTGCGGATGTGCAGCCCCCGGATACGGTGCTGGTGGACCTCCGTCCCCCGGAAGCGGATATCCTCAGGGGGATGAAGCCCAAGTGGCGCTACAATATCAAGCTGGCGGAAAAGCGGGGGGTGCAGGTTCGGCATACCGGGGCGGAGGAACTGGATACGTTTTACACCCTTTTCCGAGAGACCGCTAAACGGGACGGGATAAGCATCCACAGTATCGGATATTATCAAACCCTGTTTGCCCATTGCGCCGGATATCCCGGCCAGGAATTGCGGCTCTACCTGGCGGAATACAAGGGGAAAACCCTGGCTGCCAACATTGTGCTTTTCCGTAACAGTATTGCTACCTATCTTTATGGCGCAAGCTCCAATGAGGAACGGAACCGTATGGCCAGCTATGCCCTCCAATGGAAGGCCATGGCGGATGCTAAGGCCCTGGGCTGTACCCAGTACGATCTGTTCGGTATTCCTCCCAATGCGGATACGAAGCATCCCATGGCGGGGCTCTATCTTTTTAAAACCGGTTTTGGCGGCCGGATTATCCACCGCCCGGGAAGCTGGGACTTTACCTACAAGCCTCTGGTCAGGAGGGTCTTTAGCGCCGCCGAAGCCCTGCGAAAAGGAATCAGAACCATTAAGAAAAAGAAGCGGGGGAAAAATTCCCTATGAGAAGAATCGCAGTTCTGCTGTTAGTTTGCTATGCCCTTCCGCTGTGGGCACAGGAAAATCTTGGGGAAGGGAATGACCGTGATCCGAATACGGCCATAGGCCTTACTCTGGCGATGGTGTATGCCCGCTTCGGAATTCCCGAATCGGTTTACGCGGTCCGGGGCGCCGAAGAATGGCAGGACGATGTGGTTTTCGTATATAATGACTGGGATCTGTATATTTACCGCGACCGGGTTTGGCAGCTTGGCTTGAAATCCGCTTATGGTATAAATTTGGGTGATCCCGGCGGAGTAGTTTCCCTAACCTTGGGAGAAGGGGTGCAGGCCTATACCGGGTATCTGCTGTACCCTCTCCCTTCCCGATCCTGGCCGCTTCAGCTGCGGATCAATCTCGATGCCGCAGGAAAGGTGGCGGCGATTTTTATATACCGTTCTGACTTTTGAAACCAATGTTTCTTGAAACTAACGTTTTTTAGGGGTTTGTATGGCAAAAATATGCCTTTGCTTGACCGGAAAAACTATCGCAAAAAATTTAGAGGTACTGGAAAAGTACCGGAAGTACGTGGACATAGCGGAACTGCGGGTGGACTTCCTTGATCCCGACGAACGGTTCCTAATCCGCCGTTTTCCGGAATTGGCGGGACTGCCGGTGATTCTGACCATACGGCGGTTCATGGACGGCGGTAACTTTGTGGGCGGCGAAGGTTCCCGGATCAGCCTGTTTTCCAAGGGCTTGGCCTTTGCGGAAGCGGACAGGCGGCATAATTTTGCCTATGTGGATCTGGAGGATGATCTGAACGTTCCCAGCCTTGAAGAGGCGGCCCGTACCTTTGGTACCCGGATCATCCGGTCTTACCATAATTTGCAGGGTATTGGCGAGGACCCGGCGGGAAGGCTGCGGAACATGTTCCATGTGGGCGATGAAATCGCCAAGGCGGCGGTGATGCCCCAAAGCTTTGAGGATGTGCGCAGGGTTTATCAGGCTGCACGGGAAACTGCGGGCAAGGAGAAGATACTTCTCTGCATGGGCCATCTGGGGATCAGTACCCGCATACTGGCGGAATACCTGGGCTGCTACCTTAGTTATACTGCGGCCCTGGAGGAGAAAGATTTCCCCCCCGGAGCCCCGGGCCAGTTAAGCCCCCGGGATTTGGTAGAACTCTACCGGTTCCGGAATATTAGCTCCAAAACTAAGCTGTACGGCATCCTGGGTTATCCCCTCAATATTACTTCCAGCCCCGAATTCTTCAATACTGTTTTCAGCTCAGAAAAAATCGATGCTGTTTACGTACCCTTCCCATCGGATTCTGTTGAAGCCTTTATGCAATTCGCCGGAGAAGTAAATTTGGCGGGCGCTTCGGTTACTATCCCCTATAAGGAAAAGGTGCTTCCCTATCTGGGCCATAAAACCGCCGAGGTTGAATCCCTGGGCGCCTGTAATACCCTGATATGCGGTCCCCAGGGCTGGTCCGGGGCAAATACGGATGCCCATGGCTTTTCCGATTCCCTGTTGGCGTTTACCGGCAGAAGGGATTTTAAAAGAATGCGGATCTCCATCATCGGCGCCGGAGGGGTGGCCAGGGCAGTGGCGGCGGAGATTTTCCGCCTGAAGGGGAAGGCCCTGGTCCTGAACCGTACCCAAATCCGCGCCCGTGAACTTGCCGCGCCCTACCGCTTTGCCTGGGGCTGTTTGGATGCCCGGGGGGCGGAGTTGATGAACGGCTATAATGATATTATTATTCAAACTACATCCGTGGGGATGGACCCGGATTTAGAGGGGGATCCCCTGGATCTGTATTCCTTTAGCGGGACCGAGGTGGTGATGGACCTTATCTACAAACCGGAACGTACCCGGTTCCTCACCAGGGCTGCGGCGGCGGGTTGCAAAGTTTTAAACGGTCATGATATGCTGATACGTCAGGCAAAGTATCAGTATTCCTGTTTTTTTGGCAAGGAGTATCCCTCCAAGTTGGTATCTCGGGAATGGATAAAATAATAGAAGAAGGAGTTGCTATGGCGGAAGAGAAGGGCGAAATCGCTGCCCGTGTACGGGTGTTGCGGGAAATTGAGGGTATTTCGACGGAAGCTCTGGTTAAAGAACTGGGCTTTGATCTTGGTGAGTACCGGAGTTGGGAGTCCGGGGAAGTGGAATTCCCCGTAGGTTCCCTGGTAGAAATAGCCGGCCGGTTTGGGGTTGACCTGACAGAATTAGTGTTGGGCGCTCCTTCCAGGCTTAAAACCTACTGTCTTACCCGATCGGCCCAGGGGCCGGAGGTTATACGCCGGCCCATGTACACCTACTGGAATCTGGCTTACAATTTCCACCATAAAAAAGGGGAGCCTTTTTTGGTGGAGGCCAATGCGGATACGGAACTGAAACCCCTGAGCCTCAATACCCACCCGGGCCAGGAATTTGACCATGTCCTGGAGGGTCGTCTTTTAATTTCCATCGGTGGCCATGAAATGGAACTTGGCCCCGGGGATAGTGTTTATTATGATTCCAACGAGCCCCATGGTATGAAAGCCCTTGGGGGAAAACGGGCCCTGTTTCTTGCCATGGTCCTTTAGGAGGCGCTGCGATGCTTGAAAAATATTTACCCCGTACCGAATTTGATTCCTACGAGGATTACTACACGAATTATTCTGTGAACATTCCGGAAGACTTTAACTTTGCCTGGGATGTGATGGATGTCCGGGCGGCGGAAACTCCCAACGACCGGGCCATGGTCTGGTGCGACGAGTTTGGCGCAGAGGCGGAGTTTAGCTACGCCGATATCAAAAGGCTTTCTGACAAAGCGGCATCCCTGTTCACCGCTGCCGGTATAGGCAAGGGCGATCCGGTAATGCTGATCCTCAAGCGCCGCCACGAATACTGGCCCATCATCCTGGCGCTCCATAAGATCGGCGCCATCTGTATTCCCGCTACCCATCTCCTGACCACCAAGGATACGGTGTACCGCTGCGATGCTGCGGACATCGTTGCCATTATCTGTGTGGACGATGAACAGGTGATGCTCCATGTTGACGAGGCCGCAGCAAAACTGCTTGCCGCATCGGGGAAAAAGCCGGCCCTGCGTTACAAGGCTTTTGTCCGTTCTGTCCATACCCCTTCTGATGTGCAGCCCGCCGAACGGGTAAAACAGGCTGCCGCCAAAGCGGGTCTGAGCTTACCCGCCGGTTCCTTCCCCTGGGTGGATTTTCATGCCATCTGGGAAAAAGCCCCGGCGGATTTCAAACGGCCTCCTAAGGTGAACACCAACGATGATATTATGCTCCTCTATTTTACATCCGGTACCACCGGTATGCCAAAGATGGTCCAACACAACTTTGCCTATCCCCTGGGGCATATACTTACCGCCAAATACTGGCACCAGGCTGTTCCCGGGGGGCTGCACCTCACGGTGGCGGAAACAGGCTGGGCCAAGGCGGCCTGGGGAAAGATCTACGGACAGTGGTTTGTCGGGACCGGTATTTTCGTCTACGATTACGACCGCTTTGTTCCCCAGGCAATGCTGAAGGTTATCGCCAAGTACAAGCTTACTACCTTCTGCGCTCCTCCCACGGTATACCGCTTTTTTATTAAAGAGGATCTATCAAAATACGATTTTTCATCGCTTAAACATTGTTCCGTGGCAGGGGAGCCCCTGAACCCGGAAATCTACGAACAGTTTCTTGCCAGTACGGGGCTTAGGCTTCACGAATGTTACGGGCAGACGGAACTTACGGTGGTAATGGCCACCATCTTCCCCTGGTTGCAGCCCAAGCCCGGTTCCATGGGCAAGCCATCCCCGGGCTACGATATCGATCTGCTCCGGGAAGACGGTAGTTCCTGCGACATGGGGGAGGAGGGTCAGCTCGTGGTCCGTACGGATAAACGCCGCCCGGATAGTATGTTTGGCGGTTATTACCGGGACGAGGCTCTCACTAAAAGTGTGTGGCACGATGATGTCTACTATACCGGGGATGTTGCCTGGCGGGACGAGGACGGCTACTACTGGTTTGTGGGACGGTCCGATGACGTGATAAAAAGCTCCGGCTACCGGATAGGCCCCTTCGAAGTGGAAAGCGCCCTCCTGGAGCATCCTGCGGTGCTGGAGTGCGCCATCACCGGGGTGCCCGATCCGGACCGGGGAACCGTGGTTAAGGCCACGGTAATTCTCGCCAAGGGCTGGACTGCCTCGGAGGAACTGAAACTGGAGCTTCAGAACCACGTGAAGAAGACCACCGCTCCTTACAAATACCCCAGGATCATCGAGTTCGTCAACGAACTCCCCAAGACCATCAGCGGTAAGATCCGCCGGGTCCAGATCCGGGCGGAGGATTCCGGTAAACCTGAGGGGGATCTTCCGCCGGAATAGAGGAGAAAACACAGAGATCGCAGAGAGAAGAACACAGAGATCGCAGAGAATTCATCTCTGCGTTCTCCGTGTTTTCCTTTGCGCTCTCTGCGGTTTTTCTTTATATAGTAAGACTCCCTAAATAATCCTCGTATTCTTTCTGGGCGGCTTGGGTATCTTTCCGGGCGCTGTCCGCCTTAGCGGAAAGCTCATCAATTTCGCTGTCCATGGCAACCAGCCGCTTGAGGTACTCCTGGCCCTGGGGGGTCTGGTTACCCGCCGCTTCCAGGTTCCGGCGTATCCGGTCCTGCTCGGAAATCCGGTAGTTCCGCTGTCCTTCAATTCCTGTCTGATCCGCCATGGCGGTATCGGCGATCCTCTTTAGTTCGATGGCCCGCTGTAATGCTGCGCGGACATTGGCGGGGATTTCCTGGTTTGAAGCATAGGCGGCGAAAACTTCGGGACGGAGCTGGGTCAGGATGATCCGCTCCTCCCGTGGGCTTTCTTCCCGTACCGTAATAGTCAGTTCCCGTTCTGCCGGCAAAGTCACGCTGAAGCGGTACACAGAATCGGTGCGCTCATCAAAATCTGCGGGCATGGCAAGCTCGGTTCCGGGAGTAATAGGATGCTCCAGGATGAGCCGCTTCCGTTCTCCCGCAGCGTTATTGAAGGTATAGGTTTTTTCGTAAGTAATTCTCCGGGAGATAGACATAACTCCGCCGCTGATGGTCACCCCCCGCAGGGATTGTGAACCGGAGGCGATCATTGCGCCGGATACGGAAAGGTCATCACCATAGGAGATGAGCCGCTTTTCTCCAACCGGGAAGAATTCTATCAGGGCATCCCCGGCATAGGAACCGCCGTCAAAAACCGTGATGGGCCCCGCGGGGAGCTTCATCCCCGTGGTGTTGGTAATCTTCGCGCTGATAGCCGGGTGGAGTATGCCCCCCCGTGAAGAGCGGGCCCCGTCAAAAACCAGGGTTTTTTCCACATCCAGGGTTCCCTCCACCAGGGGAAACATGGCGCTTTGTTGGCGCTCCAGGGTAATGGGCTGGGGTAGGGTAAACTCAAACTGATCCCCCAGTTCCCGCCCCCGGGCGGTTTCCGCGGTCCCGCCTGCAACACTTTGCTGCACCGAGCTGTACGCCGCTGAGGGGGAGGCAGGCGCAGGGGTTTCCCACAGCGACTTTGCCCTGGGTGAAAATTCCCGGTCTGTAGCCATGGAATCGACTTCCGCCTCCGCGGCGCTATTCCCCCAGCCGGAATCGTAGGTACGCGCCTCGGCGATCCCCGCGATAGCCAGGGGTAGGGTTGGCCGGTACAGGTAGTAGGGCGGGTAGAGATTCTGCACAAAGGAAACCGGGCGGCCCGTAACCAGGGAGAGCTCCACGTTGGTCCAGTCGGTATCCCCGTCGTTGTCCACGATAGCCCAGCCCTGGAGTAGGGCTTTTTCCCGGTTTAAGTCCAGGCGGTAGGAAACCTTCCATACCGGAGCAGGGATAACATAGCTTAGAGAAACGGTACGACGTCCGACGCCCGGCAGGGAGATGGTTAGTAAGCGGGTTTCCGCCTCCCGGGATGCCAAAAGAAGGTCCAGGGCCCGGTTAAGATCGCTGTTTATTTGAGGGTCCGTAAAGGAAAAGGAGATAATATCCTTAACCGCCATGACCCGTATGCCCTGGGGAGTAACCAGGGAAAGCCAGGCTTCCCGAACCGGTTCACCGTTGTTACCGGCCTCGGCATTCACCCTGCGGTACTCAAGGCCCAGGATACGCCCGGTTACTGCAGCGGGGGTATTCACCTGGAGCTCCGCTCCCCGGAGACTTTCCAGTATCGCTGCGGCCCCGGGGTTTCCCGAAAGGTCGATACGCAGACTCCGCAGGGTACGGTAGAGGGTCTGCTCCGATGGGTAGCGCACCGAAGGGGAACTTGAACCGGGATCATTGATAACCAGGGACTTTAGGGCGTCATTCACCGCCCCTTGGTTGAAGGGGAGGGGTACAACCAGGCCGCCGGAAATTTCGCCCCCATGCTCAAAGTAGGCCACTCCGGAGGAAAAGAGGGATATTTTACGAAGGGGAATCGTTGTTTCTGTACTCTGGTCCTGAATAGCCTGGGCAAAAGTTCCGGCCCCATTCAGGGTAAGCGGCAGAATCATCAACAGGGTATACATTAAATTTGGTTTTTTCATTACTTTATATCCTTTTATCACCTATTATCATCTATAATAAACAACAAGCGATGATTAGGCAATTCAAATAGAAAAAAGGGGGCTCTAATGGCAAATACGGCCAAAAAAGAAACGTTGGGAAAACTTTTTGGTTTCATCTATGGCGAAGAAACGGGGCGGGAGACCTACGCTGAACTGCTTGGTTTGTTGAATGGCGCCAAACGCGGTCCCGGGCTTACCATGTTTACCCATAAGGATGCCTTCCTGATAAGTTACGGCGATATGCTTGCCCCGCCGGCGGACAAGATCGGGGCGAAGGATACCGGCCTGGCCCGGCTGGGAAAATTTCTGGAGCGCCGCAACCAGGGGAGCTTTAGCTATCTGCACATCCTGCCATTTCACCCCTATACGTCGGACGACGGATTTTCTGTGGTGGACTACCGGCAGGTGGATGATCGTTTCGGCGCCTGGGATGACATAGCGGCCCTGGGCGGCCGTTTTAAGCTGGTCTTTGATTTTGTGGTGAACCACGGCAGCGTCCAAAGCGATTGGTTTCAGGATTTCCTATCCGGGGACGAAGCCCACGCGGGATGGTATACCACCCGGCCTAAGGATTACGATGCTTCATCCGTAGTCCGCCCCCGTACCAGCCCATTGCTTACCCCGTTTATACGTAAGGATGGTTCTGAAGTATACGTATGGACCACCTTCAGCGCCGATCAGGTTGATTATGATTTCAGTAATCCTGCGGTACTGTTAGAATTTGTGAAAATTTTTCTGGAGTTCGTCCAACGAGGCGCCCGGATCGTCCGGCTTGACGCCATCGGTTACCTGTGGAAGGAGGACGGACATCCCTGCCTCCACCATCCAAAAACCCATGCGGTAGTAAAACTATTCCGGGCCATCGCGGAAGCCCTGGACCTGGATGTGCTGATCCTCACGGAAACCAACGTACCCCACCCCCAAAACGTGGCCTACTTTGGTGATGGCGATGAAGCCCACATGGTTTATAACTTCGCCCTGCCGCCCCTGGTCCTCCACGGTATGCTTTCCGGTGACGCCGGCCCCCTGCGCGCCTGGGCCAAAACCCTGCCGTCCCCCGGGAAGGGCTGGCTCTTTCTTAACTACCTGGCAAGCCATGACGGGGTAGGGGTGACCCCCGCTAAAGGCCTGGTGGATGACGCCGCTTTCGCCGCAACCATTGAGGAAGCCAAGCGCCGGGGCGCCCTGGTAAGTTACAAGGACAGCCCCGATGGTCCCATCCCCTACGAACTGAACTGTTCCTACCTCAGTATTACTGCGCCTCCGTCTCTTGGATCAGCGGAAATCCGCGCCCGCGCTTTCCTGGCTGCTCAGGCGGTACTCCTCTCCCTGTCCGGTCTCCCTGCGGTATACTTCCACAGCTGGATCGGCTCCGAAGCCTGGACGGAAGGCCCGAAACTGCTGGGCTATAACCGCGCCGTAAACCGTGAGCGCCCACCCATAGACCGGGTGGAAAAGGAACTGGACGAAGGCGGTTCCCTCCGCGCCCTGATAAACGGCGGTATTAACCGCCTCCTCCAATTTAGAAGAGCCGAGGAAGCCTTTTCCCCCACGGCGCCCCAAAAAGTCCTGGACGCCGACGGCGCCGTATTCGCCCTATTACGAGGGCCGGTGGGTAAACGCTGGGTCCTCTGTGTCCAAAACATGGGGGCGGAACCCGCCATACTCAAGGTCCGGATGAATGGGCTTCCGGCGGGTCTTTTCCCGGACGAAATAGCCCTGGAACCCTGGGAAACCCGGTGGATCGCCTGCGGGGACGGGGACAGGCGGGAGATTTCGACGGCGAAAGGCTGAGAATATACGTTGACATACTGTGATTTTTTATGGTAAAGTCTTTTTTACTAGTGTGTATGCACTTGTTCGGGTAATAGCGCAGTTGGTTAGCGTACAAGTCTGGGGGACTTGGGGTCCCCGGTTCGAATCCGGGTTGCCCGATTAAGGGGTCTTGGCCCTGTAAGCCGTAAATCTTGTAATACAAGGATTTACGGCGTTTTTTCAAAGCATTAGCGACACCTCGGGTGCGTATCAATTTTTAAAGAAAATTCTACCGCAAAGGTACACAAAGGCGAATAAGTTGAAGAAGAATTAAAGGGAAACCCTCTTTTTTCGACTTTGCGGTTCAATATTATCAAGATATTCCTCGCAGAAGTTTATCCGTTTTTTTGACAGCTTCTCCAAATTCGCTCATCAACACTGCGTTGGAAATATCTGTCAGGGTTTCCCGGAATTTCCCGTCAAGCGGAGCCGTCTCCAGTTCTGCAAAGATGCGGCGGATGGCCCCAATTTCTTCTTGTTTCAGGGCTTCGGCAAGTTCTGTAAACAGGAAAAAATACTGTGCACTATTTCCTTCGGCCCCTTCACGGTTAAGTTCCACGGTTCCTTCCCTGTTCAATGCAAGCCCAATCTGCTCCGCCAGATTTTGGAGGTCCTGGTAAAATCCCGATAGCAGATCTGTGATACGGGCCAGGTCCCCCGCCTTTCCCGCAGCCTCCAGTTCCTCCGCTTCCTGAGATACGGCGGCAGCCCCGATGGTTCCCGCGGCGCTCTTGAGGGCATGAACGTTGGTGACAAACAGGGAAAGTTCCGGTTCGCCGGGGGCACGCGCAAACAGGGGCAGTCGGTCCAGGGCATCTTTACGGAAGGAGCCAAGCACTTTACGGTAAGAGGTTTCGCTGCCGCCGGTCATGGCTAGGCCCCTGGCGGTATCCACCCCCGGAATGGCGCCTGGCGCCGCAGCCGGAGCTGTTTTCGGGGAAACTGCGGAGGGGGACGCGGCCTTCTTCTTTTTTGCCTCGGGAATCCATTTCCGCAGAATTTCATCCAGTTGGTTAAGTTCTATGGGTTTTGAAATATAATCATTGAAGCCCTTTTCCAGGAACATTTCCCGCATCCCCGATATGGCGTTGGCGGTAAGGGCAATAATGGGCAGGGCTTGACTGTATTCGGTGTGTAAGTCACGAATTGCCTTGGTCGCTTCAATACCATCCATGCCGGGCATCATGTGGTCCATAAAAACCAGATCGTAGTGATTTTTTTCCACCAGCCCTATGGCCTCTATGCCGCCGGTACAGCAGTCAACCGGTATGTGATAGGGCGCCAGGAGACCTTCCGCCACCGTAAGGTTGGTAACAATATCATCCACAATCAGTATCCGCCCTTCGGGGACGGTGAACTTGACGGCGTTGTATTTTTTTTCCTGCATGATGGAGACGCCGTTAAGAACATTCGCTATCTGAACCGCATAGGCGGGCATTCCGAT
>NZ_JAJQRB010000042.1:0-51874 GCF_046533075.1 Treponema primitia
AAATTTACAGATTTCTGCTTGACTTTTCTCATAGACGTTCCGGCTGTATACGAAGGTTTTTATGGCGCAATTAAAAAATGCGTAGCATTTTGCGCCATAAAAACTTTGGGTGAAGTGAGCCGTGGGAAGGAGCGAAGCGACTGACCTAGGCGAACGGAACCCCGAGGGCCTTTAGGCCCGAAGCGTATACAGACCTGTTATGCGCAGTTGGTTTTGCTTTTATATTTTTTTAGTTTTTATTCTTGTATTATATTTTCTGTGCTTTATGTTTTTTGCTTTAATAATTTTATATAACAATTATGATGGATAATTTATTTACTATATTTCTATTGTTATTATTTTTAATTATATTGATATGCAACAAATTTATACTGGCAAAAAATACAGCAGGGTCTATTGCGGCGGCATTTATGCCGAGGCAACTGTCCCTGCCGTTTGTTACTGTTCAAAAAACAGTGCCTGGCGCCATAGGCGCATACTGATTCCATTGCGTCTATATTACTTTAGCCTCCAGCTTTTAACGTTGGTTTTGCCGTTTTCTGTATAATAATAATGGATGGTTTTGGTAATGCCTTTCCATTCATCGGTCATTTGAATATTCCAGCCTGAAAGATCCGCATGTCCGCTTAAAGTGATCCATTGGTCCGACGAAACTGATCCAGAGCTCCGAAGGGAGAGCCAGAAAAAAAAGACCTTACTAAAATAAGCAAGGTATCCATTTGGGTACAAAACTATTTTAGGAGGTCAATAATGACCAAGTATCGAGAGATTCTGAGGCTACACAGTCAAGGGATCAGCAACCGGAGTATTGCGGTAAGTTTAGAGTGTTCCCGCAATACCATACGGAAGGTTCTCGGGCGGGCAGAGGAAGAAGCTATCTCCTGGCCGCTGCCGGAAAAGATGACTGACAAGGCGCTGGAACAAGCCTTGTTTGGTAATCGCCGGAGTACCCAGGACCGCAAGCAGCCTGACTTCGAGTACATCCACCGGGAAATGGCTAAAAACGGGGTTACGCTCAGCCTGCTGTGGAATGAGTATTGCGAAACATGCCGCCGGGAAGGCAGCCATGCCTTCATGTACTCCCGGTTCTGCGACATGTACCAGCAATTTGCGGCAACAACCAAAGCGACCCTGCATGTTGAACACAAGCCCGGTGAACGCATGGAGGTGGATTGGGCTGGCGACACTACGGCGGTACAGGACATCATTACCGGGAAACCGATTCCCGTGTATGTATTTGTTGCGGTACTTCCCTGTAGCGGGTATGCATATGTGGAAGGGTTTCTCTCTCAAAATCAGGAAAGTTGGGTAACAGCCCACGTTCATGCGTACCAGTTCTTCGGCGGGGTTACCCGTATCCTGGTACCGGACAACCTGAAAACAGGGGTCCAGAAGGCCGACTGGTATTCACCAGTTATTAACAAAACCTACCACGAGTTAGCGGAACATTATGGGACGGCGGTTATCCCTGCCGGGGTTCGGAAGCCAAGAGAGAAACCAAGCGTGGAGGCAACCGTAGGGAACATCTCTACCTGGATTATCGCCGCCCTGCGGAACCGTCAGTTTCTCTCTCTTCCGGAATTAAACGGGGCGATATGGAATAAGCTGTCCGAATTCAACCGCAAGCCATTTCAGAAGAAACCGGGAAGCCGGGAGAGCGCCTTCGCCGAGGAACGGCTATTCCTCATGGCGCTTCCGGCCAAGCCGTTTGAAATGTCCGCCTGGAAGGTTGCAACGGTCCAATTTAATTACCATATCGCCACTGACAAGATGTATTATAGCGTACCCTACGAGTATATCAAGCATACGGTTGACATCAGGCTTACCGGAAGTATGGTTGAGGTATTCTACCAGGGGAAGCGGATCGCCTCTCACAGACGGCTCCATGGGTATCCTGGGCAGTATAGCACGGTTGCGGAACATATGCCGGAGAAACACCGACAGTATACCCAATGGAACGCCGAGCGGTTTATCCGGTGGGCTGCCGATATTGGACCCAATACCGAACAGGCCGTTAAAGCCCTTATCGCCTCCCGTAAAGTGGAACAGCAAAGCTACAAATCATGCATTGCCCTCTTGAAGCTTGCCGACACTCACCCGGTCACTAGCCTGGAGGCCGCCTGTAAAAAGGCGCTTGCGTATTCTATCCGGCCCAGTTTCCGGAGTATCAGAACTATTCTGACTGCCGGTCAGAGCAACCGGGGTGGGGAAACGGCAGAACCTGAAAACAAAGAGGGTTCAACCTACGGGTTTACCCGGGGAAAAGTCTATTACGGAGGAACCACTGATGGTGAATGAAACAACTATACATAAACTGTATGAGATGCGGCTGTCTGCCATGGCCCAGGCGTACCGGCAACACATGGAGGACCCCTCTTTGCAAAGCCTCTCATTTGAAGATCGTTTTGGTCTTCTGGTGGACACTGAATGGACTACCCGCAAAAACAGCCGTCTGGCCCGCCTTATCCATGTCGCGGACTTCCCCATCTCAGGCGCATGCATTGAGGACATTGAATATCATGCAGACCGCAAGCTTAACCGGGAACAGATACTCCAATTATCTACCTGCTCGTATATCAGCGAAAAGCATAATATCATCCTTCTCGGCGCTACTGGTGCCGGGAAAACGTATCTGAGCTGCGCACTTGGCATGGCCGCATGTAAAAACTTTTACTCGGTTAAATACATCCGCTTGCCGGATCTTCTTGATGAACTTGCGGTGTCCAGGGGCGAGGGTATATTCAGAAAAGTCATGCGTACTTATAAAAAGATCAGCTTGCTTATCCTTGATGAATGGCTGCTGACTCCACTTTCTGAAACTGAAACTCGTGACCTCCTGGAAATAATTGAAGCCCGATACAAACATTGCTCAACTATTTTCTCCTCTCAATTTTCCCCTGCCGGTTGGATAGGGAAGATTGGCGAGGGACCGCTTGCGGATGCTATCCTTGATCGCATAGTCCACAACTCTTATACCATTTTCATGGACGGCACTGAATCTATGCGGAAACGTAAAGGCATTTGTTAGTCGTCTTTTGAAGGTTAATAACCTTCCCTCCGGGGTGGATCACTTCCCGGAGGTATGGATCATTTTTACCGGACGCCTGGATCAGTTTCATCGGACACCTGGGTCTTTTGGGCTGGAATATTCATCATTGTTTGCGGGTCATAGTGAAATCGTTCTATCTCAAATTGAGGGGTGATTTTATTGCCGCCTTCATATATGCCCCCATAAAAGATACTGTCGTTTGGCAGTTTGTCTTTTATTGATTTATACCGGTCATCCGCTTCCTTGCCAAAAATAGTTTCGTTCTTGAACAGCATTTTTTTACCGAATTGTATTCCGAATAAAACTATAATGAGTGCGGCAACAGATGTTACGGTATTGATAATTTCCATAATGAAAACCCCATTTTCCAATTTTGCCTCCAAAAAATTATTTTTACGGGATACACATCCCCCCCCCATTGGGAGATGTGTATATAATTCCGCGCCTGGCGGGCCTCTAAAACTCGCCGGTGTAGCCGAGGTTTTTGAGTTTCTGCCGTGTTGCCACCTTGAGCTTCCCACAACCCTCAAAGTTGCTTATACCTGAAAAAGTAATTGCCGTTATACTGTCAGGGATCGAGAGGTTATAAAGGTCTCCGCAACCCAGAAATGCAAGTCCCACTATGGTTCTTATTCCTGCGGGAATATTAACTGTATGCAGTTTTGAACAATTTGCAAAAGCACCAGATCCAATTTCCTCAAGCGTATCAGGCAAAATGACCGTTGTCAGGTTTTTACATTCAAAAAACACCTCTATACCAATTTTTTTTACACCCGCAGGGACGACCACAGATGTAACTTTATCCCCCTGGCCGCCATGCCTGTTCCCATCTAACCTCGATGTATAACTCCCCTCGAAAGCTTTTCTAGCAATTTCCACTACCGGAATGTCTTCGATGGCTGCGGGAATTACCACTACGCCGCCGGCGCCGCTATATTTTTTTATGACGATGCCATCTCCGCTTGCGTTCAGGTCGTAGGAAAAATCCCCGCCGGGAGAACCGCTGCTTGAAGCCAATGCCGCCAGCACCGCCGGGTCTAGCGCGGCGAGGGCTTGTTCCATTGCGGCGGCGTTACCACCGGCCAATGTCTTCAATAGGGCTGCGGCGGCCTTTACGTCCGACGAAGCGGTTTTAGCCGCCGGGCCGCCGGAAGCGGCGCCCCCCGATCCGCCGTCCTTCTTGCCGCCGCAGGCGGCAAAAACCAATCCGAATGTCAGCAATACCGCCGCCATTCCCAACAGAAAAAACTTGTTTTTGTTCATGTGAACAACTCCTTTTCGGGTTTTATTACCCGTAGTTTCTCTATCGTTATCCTTACGGAATTAACGCCTGTACCATTGGCCCCCAAGGGCCTTTCTTTCCCTCATTTTCTATCTGCACGGCGAACCATGCAGTTTTGCCGCTGTCGTCAAAGTCGAATTCGATTACGTCCTTTTTCCGTTTGGTGTAGAAGGACTCGTGTAATTCTTTGGGGTTGGTCGGCGGTGTAACGCTTGGGGCAACCACGGTGTACCATATCCGATAGCCTTTGTTGGCGGGGTCGGTGACGGTTCCGGTAACGTAGATGATTTTTATGCCAAGTTCGTGGCGCCCGGAAAGGAAGGTTTCTACCGTTACCTGTGCCGTGGGGGTTCCGCTGGGGGTGGGGATGTTGTCATGGGGTTTGAGGCCTAAACTTATGAGGTCGGCTTCGGTGAGTGGCGGTACATAGAAATAACGTTTCTTTATGTCCCGCATTTTTTCTTCAAGGGCTTTAAAGGCTTCCCGGCATTGGGCGGTTGCTACCGGGGTTCGGCTGGATTCGTCCTTCGCTATAGAAAGGGTGGATTCGGCAGCACTTACCAACGGGGAGAATGCCGCCTGAACATTGGTGGGTATATTCCATGTGGTGCTCTGATTGACGAGGGCGGTATTCCAGATAAAACCCATTGAAAGCTGTTCGTCCCGGGTTTTTGGAAACCAGTCTTTGTTTGTTGCCATTATTCGTTCTCCTTATATGGTATTGGGGTGCAAGGGCTCCCCTTCGGGATAAAGGGGCTTCTCTTTAAGGCGGCGGGGTTCCCCGGTGAGGTAACGGGGGTTCCCTGCACTGTAACGGGGATCCCCTTTAACATGGAGGGGGTTCTCTTTAGGGCGCAGGGGAACCCCATCGGAGTAACGGGGCTTCTCTTTAAGGTGTAGGGGTTCCCCTTTAGGGCGTAGAAACTCCCCTCTGGGGTAAATTTACCCAAATTTGCTATGGGTTTACGTGAAAATGGGGGATTAACTATTGGGTACTTGACACTCGGGGTTTTTGCTAAAGTATAATATGAGCCGTGAGCCGTGAGCCGTGAGCCGTGAGCCGTGAGCCGTGAGCCGTGAGCCGTGAGCCGTGAGCCGTGAGCCGTTGCGGGAAGTCTGCGTTTATGTTTGTCGTTGCCTGAAACATGAGTTTATTTTAATACTTTTTGAAAAATTTTGTCAATAACTTCCAAAAATATGAAAAATCAATGTTTGCCCGCCGTAGGCGGGTGGAGGTTTGGGGGCGATTGCCCCCAAGTTAATGGTGGGCGGTAGCCCGCCTTCCTACTATTCTTTGGGGGGTGGATTGTTTGGGGCGGTGGGGCGGCGAAGCCGTCTCTCCGCCCTTTTTTAGTGGGAATTTTTTGGAGATTTTATATTCCAATTTGCGCCAAAGGCGCATTATATAATTTTTTACCGAATATTTTATTTATTGCGTTTTATTTTACAAAAAGTATTTATACAATTATTTTGTATTCTATGTTTTATGTATAGAAAATATTTTATGTCTATTATTATATTTTTATATTATTTTTCTTATGTTTTATATTGCCGACACATTCAAAACCAATTGCGCATAACTTATTATATACGAAATACGCTTAAATCTCCGCCCCTGTTATATAAGCGAATGCGTATATATCTCTTTTCGTGGTAAATATGTGCACCAAATTGCGTATATATCGTTGCTTTGGTAGTATAGGCGCATAGAGGCAAGTTAGTTTTCTTGGTCAATCGTATCCAGGGGGCTCTGGATTTTAAGAGTTGCGCGGCGGGCTACATGGGTATATCGTTCGGTGGTTCTTATAGATCGGTGGCCTAAAAGTTCTTGGATATATCGGGCATCAGTACCATTTTCCAACAGATGAGTAGCAAAGGTGTGACGCTGAGTGAACCAGCATAGTTTTACGGACCGGATCAATGTCAGACCGTTTTAACGATACTACTTCACTCATAAAAAAGATACACCACATCCATTATTCGCCGTCCTTTATATCCAAACTACTTCGAGAAGTATGATCGATCCCGGAACAGGCGGGTAAGGGTCCAGTCCGCCAGGGTGTATACATAATTTGATCCGCTGGCCGTGGCGCCCTTCTTGTCTTCGGGCAGGGTTCCTACATTAATGGTTAAGGAAGTACCGTTGCCCAGTTCAAGAACGATCCGGCCATCGCTTAAAGCTGTAGAAGCGGCGGTAAGACCGGGGACAAAATTTTCACCCTCAGCATCCAGGATGCCCCTGACATAGTTATCAACCCGCTGGGAATCCACCAATTCATTATCCAACCCATCTATGGTCCAGCCGCCGCCATTCCTGGTAATGACCATAGGATCAGCCTGCTCGCCTCCGTCCTCAGGCGGTAATGCAAACACCGTAAGACGCTGAACAAGGGCGGTATCTGTGGAGAGCTGGGAACCGAATAGCCTTAGGTTATACCAAGAAGTTTCGGCGCCGTCTATGTAGACCGAAAACTTATCCTCACCGGAACGGACTTCGTTCTGGCCGTTCTTCCGCAAATAGATCTCCTGACCCGCAGCATCCCTGCCGCCTATGAGGAGGTCTAAAAGAGATAATCCCGCTCCGCCCTTGAGTAAAATACGGGAGGCATTGTTTTCAGCGAGTCCTAAACGCTCATGGGAAGAAGCGGCGGAACCACGTACCGGATATGCGCTGCGGATGGTAAGCGTCCGCAGGAGATCTTCCACCCGGGCAGATTTAGCGGGGAATTCACCCTCCCCTATCAGGGCATACCAGTTATTACTACGACGAATGAGTTTAATAGGGGTGTTCCATTCACCGGCTTTTGATATTTCTATTCCATCCACCTGATCCTGTAGTTTTGCATCAAGCCACAGGAATGCTGCGTTCCTGGTATTTATCCGTTCGGGATCGAAAAAAATAGTTAACAGATATACTATAGCCAGCAAACCGACTAAACCGGATAATACTATGAGTTTCCTTTTATATACCATTGGAAGATTCCTTTTCTTGCCGCTCTAATGAACGGCGCCGCTGCAATGAACGTAAAACCCCAAGGGCAATAACCATCAGGGGAATAAGTATTACATTTAAGTACCGGGCAAAGACCATAGCCTTAAGCCGTTTTTCACTATCCGTGATCTTATCCAGCCGACCCGTCTGAGACCGGTGACTGCGAATACTAATGATATCATCGTCATTCCCAAGCCAATCCGCAGCGGTGAGGAAGAAATCGTAGTTACGATCGCTTCGGCTAAATTGAGTAATAGTCGATGCAAGATCCGTATCACCAATGACGATAATCCGGGACTCCTTAGGCTCCGCGGGCATATCCGGCAGTTCCTCCCCGGAACCTTCCCGTATCGGCTTTGGTAACCCGGCGAACCAGCTTGGAAATTTTCCCGACAGGGCAGCGCCTAACAGTTTTTCTCCCTTAGTTTCGTTAATCTCCGCCTGGAACTGATAGCTCATCTCGGGGTTTGCAACAAAATTCTTTGTCATGGACCATGCATCCCGGGTTGTATAAAACAGGGGTACTGCGTTTACGCTTTCCGGAGGATTAAGCTCCAGCGGACTTGCCCAATATACATCAATGCCGTTAAAGGCCGATGTTACGGGATGACCGGAGTTACCGTTCTGGGCCAGTATGCCGATCCACAGGGGATACCGAACAACCCGGTAGACCCGGGAACCATTGGGGTCAACCGACTGGTAGGAAAGGCTTAGAGCGGAAACATCCAGAACCAGCTCCGGTTTGACCGTGGCTCCGTAAAAAGACACCATAGCCTGGAGTCCACGGTCTATCATGATACGGCTCTGAAGTCCGTTGTTCCCATCAACAAATATTCCATCCAAGGCAAAGAGAACTTTACCGCCGCCCTGGATATACCGGTCTATGCGATATAAGGCCCAATCATCAAGGTCCTCAACTCCGCCTAACACAAAAAGTGAGGGCATGGTGTCGGGAATCTCTTCACCGGGGTTTATCATCCTTATCCGGAAGCCGGATTGGGTAAAGGCCTGATTAAGAATACTGTAATCCCTGGACCATTGTTTTCCCGTATCCCCTACCAGAAAAGCTGCTTCACGCTGGGTACCCCGAATAAGGTTCCGGATACGGGAAGTTAAATCGTATTCCAGGGTCTCCAAATTAAAAGCAAAGGGGATCACATCTGTCTGGTCCAGGTATTCAATAACGATACCGGAATAAACCTGGGCGATATTTGCCTGATCCTGTTCCACCACCTCGATCTGCTGGGGGATGATCCCCAGGGACTCCACTTCCCGGCTTAGCCCGGCCTTTTGGGGGTCCCGAACCGTAAGGCGAATTCTGCCATGGGAATAGGCGGCATATTCCCGGAGAAGATCCTCCAGCTGAGCGGGCGCCGGATGAATGGCGGATAGTTTTTTCGAAATATAATAGGTAATCCGCACCTGATCGGGTATTTCGGTATAAAGGTTCCGGGAAACCGGTGAAATGGTATAGGCCTTGCTTTTCGTTAAATCAAGGCGGAACCATAAACGCTGGCTAATCAGAATAACCAGAAACATTGCGGCGATAGACAGGACGGTAATAATAGTAACTTGTCGCTTTGTCATCCCCTACCTCCACTTCCGGTACAGAATTACCCGGGTATTGAGGAAAAGAAACAATACCGTGGCCAGGATAAAGAAGACCAGATCCC
Source organism: Treponema primitia (assembly GCF_046533075.1). Classification (GTDB taxonomy): domain Bacteria; phylum Spirochaetota; class Spirochaetia; order Treponematales; family Breznakiellaceae; genus Termitinema; species Termitinema primitia_B. Next base: position 8,997 of record NZ_JAJQRB010000042.1, read on the forward strand.
GTGAGTCGATGAGGCCCTTGGAAAAGCTTTCAAAATGAAATGCAAGGGAAATAAAGTTGATCCCCGCCGCAAGCCAGTCGGGTAAATCAAAACTAAAGGTAATCTGCTGTATCAGCATTACTGCCATAAGTACCACGGCGCTTCCAAGAAATGCTCCGGCCTGATTCTTTGACAGTGCGGAAAGAAAGAGCCCCAGAGCTATGGCGGCGGACCCTAACAGGAGGGTTCCGATATACTCGGCAATGATAACACCGCCGTCAAAATATCCCAGCGGGAGGAGGCTTAGAGGAAGAGGAATAGTCAGAAGGATGATAAAAACCAAAACCCCAAGGGAGGAAAGATACTTCCCCACCACCAGTTCCCATTCAGAGAAGGGCATGGTTAGAAGCAGTTCTACGCTCCCCAGCTTCCGTTCCTCCGCCCAGCCTTTCATGGTAATCACCGGAATGACCAGGATAAAGACCAGGGGAAAAGCGGCGAAGTATACCCGCAGGGATGCCAGATCCTGGCTAAAGAAACGCTGAATGTAGAACAGCCAGATAGAGGAAAAGAGCAGAAAAAATACCGCTATTCCGTAGAAGGCAGGAGAGTTGCTGTGGGAGTAAAGCTCCTTCCGGGCCAGAGCCAAGGCCCTGGGGAGGAAAGGAAGCGGGGCTGCTGCCCCATGAAACAGTTTCATGATTTTGCCTCCTCGTGAGACAGCTGCTGACCAACTTCGTTAGACAGCTGCTGACCAACTTCGTTGGTCAGCTTTACAAATATATCTTCCAGGCTCAGGCGTTTCCGGTTCATCCTGAGGATCTTATAACCCTGGGCTACCGCCCAATCAAAAATCCTTTCTCCTTCAGCGGACTCCCCTTCCGGGTTTTTCTCGGCGGAACCGGGGAGGAAGAAACTCAGATTTATCGTTGCGTCATCCTGCTCTTCCAGGATTGCCGGGGCGATTCCCGCCCCCAACTGCAAAAGCCGTTCCGGCAGAGTATGGGCATAGGCGCCCTTCAGGGTCAATTCCCAGCTGTCGCCGCCCTTCATGGTACCGGCGATTTCTTCGGGGGTCCCCTGGGCGGCTATGCGCCCATCGTTTAGTATCAGTACCCGGGAGCAGACTGCCTCCACTTCCTGGAGTATATGGGTAGACAGTATTACTGTTTTTCGTTTCCCAAGCTCCTTTATAAGACTGCGGATTTCGATAATCTGATTCGGGTCCAGCCCGCTGGTAGGTTCGTCCAGGATCAGGATGGGGGGATCGTGGATGATGGCCTGGGCAAGGCCAACCCGCTGTTTATAGCCCTTGGAAAGGTTTTCGATCCGTTTGGACCGTACCTGGGAGAGGCCGCAGGCGTCGATGGCTTCCTCAAGCCGCTTGTGCCTATCCTCCCTGGGGATAAGCCGGGCTTCGGCAATAAAGTTCAGGTACTCCGTGGGGCTTAGATCGCCGTAGAGGGGTACGCTTTCCGGGAGGTAGCCGATGCGTTTTTTTACCTCCACCGGATCATCCTCCACGGAAATTCCGTCTACCAGGGCTTTTCCCCCGGAGGGAAAGTGGTATCCCGTGAGGATCTTCATGATGGTGGTCTTCCCCGCGCCGTTGGGGCCGAGGAAACCCAGGACCTGGTCTTTACCTACGGAAAAGGATACATCCTTTACCGCCTCGACCGGGCCGTACCGTTTTGTAAGTCCATTCACTTCAATCATTGGGCTGATACTTCTCCTTAATCAATATACTCTATTGGATACACCATTCTATCCCGGGACAGTATCGTTCCGGGAAATATACTTTGAGCCTCTTTAAGAAGCTGTTTAAGATCGTATTCCGTGTACCGTGGGCTGTAATGGATCAGGGCCATCTTTTTGACCTCCGCAGCTTTGGCAAGATAGGCGGCCTGCTCGGCGGTCATGTGCTTCTTCTCCCGGGCGCTCTCTTCCAGAGCCCGTTCAAACATCCCCTCGCAGACAAAAAAGTCTGACCCATGCACCTCATCGGCGATTTCCGGAAAGGCCAAAGAATCGGTTACAAAGGAAAACTTTCTCCCGGACCGTATTTCCCCTAAAACCTGTTCCGGCCGTACTTCACCGCCACTCGGCGTTGTCACGGTTTCCCCGGACTGGAGCTTTGACCACAGGGGCCCCCGGGGCACCCCCAGGGCATCGGCCTTTTCCGGGTGAAATATCCCCGGCCGCTTATCTTCCTCTAAGGTATATCCCAAACAGGGTTTGGTATGCCGCAGATTAAAGGCCCGGACGTGGAAGCCATCACCCTGGTAGACGATACCCGGTTCGGTTACTTCCTTTATGACGATCTCGTAGTTGATATACATATCCAACACCCGGCGGCTGGTTTCAATATACTCCGCAATTCGGGGGGGGCCGATGATGTACAGGGGATCATCCCGATCCACCTGGGAAGACAGCATGAGGAGCCCGGGTATGCCCGTAACGTGGTCTGCGTGGGTATGGCTGACAAATATGACGGATATCTTCTTCCACCGGAGGTTGAGCTTCCGCAGGGAAACCTGGGTGCCCTCCCCCCCGTCAAACAGGAACAACTCCCCTTCCCGCCTTAGCAACACCGATGTAAGATGACGGTTCGGCAAGGGCATCATGCCGCCGGAACCGAGGATAAATGCTTCAAGGTTCATTAAGGTGAATATACCAAAAATCTACAAAAATGACAATGCGAAGAAGCGTTGTTTGTGATTGTAATACAGTTTGTATTACAATGGGTTTGTTATACCTTTATGCTCTCCAAAAATTCCTGCCAGGTGCCGGTTTTCATATCCTCTATTCTACAATCCGGGGTCATCATATCAAGCCAAGGGAGGAAATTACCTTCATAACTTTTTTCCGCAACCAGATTGAGAATATGGCTTTGCATATCCTTGGGGATATGCAGCATTTGTTCCAGCGTAGAAAGCTCAAAATCAGCATAACGGGCCAGCTTGAATGGTTTTATGGTATAGCCTTTCAGGACAACGATTGTCTTACTGATAAGCTGAGCGTTTTTTTCACTGATATAATCAAGCGCCGGGATGTCTTTCCATAATTCCCAAATTGATTTTGCCTGTTCGCCAAATCCGATGATTTCCAGATAGGTGTAGAGTTTTGCTCCGGAAGTTTTTAACAGGGGCAGCATGGTTTCGGGGGCATTTTCAAGAAGAAACAAGACCTCGTCAATGTTGGAAACAGAGAAACCATTGCCCGCTTTGAATGGCAGAGAGGGATTTAAGATATAGGCGATCTTCATTAAACTATTGTAATAGTCCTTCGCAGAAGAGCTGCTGTCGACAATTTCAGTGATCTTTGCTGCAATATCGGAATAATCGTCCTCAAGAAAACCTCCTAAAAGCCCCCTAAAAACATACTTTTGCGCCGCATCGGGGTTATCAATAATAGCGGCCCCCAAGGATTCCAATGTGCTGCAGGAAGTTTCACCGATGGTAAAATTCCAGGCCTTTTTTTGTTTCTGAAAAACATCTACCTGTTCTCCCGCCAGATGGCGGGTTACTTCCTCGTAGCCCCAGCGCTTATCCGCCGCGATAACCAAAAGGCCGCGGATTAACCGCTGCATGGATTGGCTTAATTGCGGTTCTTTGCTCAAAAGGTCATCGGCGATACGGCCTTCGATAGTATCCCTGATAAGGTGGGCGTCGTTGCGGCGTTTGCCATTTTCAAGAACAAAGGGGTCTTTTCCGGTCAAAAGTTCCCACAGGGTAATGCCCAGGGCATAGTAATCCATCTTGGACGAGATAATACCGCTTAATACTTCCGGCGCCGCGTAACCGGTGGTTCGAGAGGCGGTCTGTGTTTTATGGGTGTTCGTCCTTTCATCTTCACCTTTAATGCTGGATATACCGAAGTCACCGATTACGATATCCTGCCCTTCAAATTTTCCCAAGGACGTTTCTATTCTGGCGCGGTAATACAGGTTAGCCGGTTTTATGTCCCGGTGAAATATGCCTTTTTCGTGGAAAGTTTTATATGAATTGATTACCTCTTTGCAAATCTGAACCGCCTGTTCTTCCGATAACGGTAAATACAAGTAGGTTCCATCAGGGTTCTTTGAATCCAGAGACCCGCCTTCAGCGTATTCCATGATTTCGTAAAAACGATCCTTGTAATTACCATATTCATACACATTAACAATATCAGGATGATTAAGTCCTTTGAGACTTTCCAGTATAGCGGTTTTTGGCTTTACGGTACTCCGGTAGTGTTTGATAACACTTTTTGTACCGTCCTTTGCGGCGATGTACAAATCAGCCTCGCCTGAGAGGACGTTAATTTTACTATCCACAATCCAGCCGGAGATAAATTCTCCTTTTTGAAGCAGCCCGCCGGTAAAGTTTCCGCCGCTTTCTGTGCTTGCATTGGAAAGGACCTGTGTGCCCTGATTTAGAATTTGTGTTGACATGGTTTAGCTCCTTAGATTTTACAAAAACGCAGATAGCCGCCGCCGTACAAATTACCGTTCATTATTGTGCCGGTATTATTGATAGTACCGCTGAAATAGTCCATATGCTCATATTCGCTAAAGGTACAACGCGATCCGGTTCGGTACTGGGCGGATAATTTTATACGATTGCCATCAAAATCAACATCATATTGAATCCGTGAACCACCGCAGTGAGTACATATATATATACAGTCCGCTTTTCTTTTGCTGCTAATCTGTATTTTTATGGTAAGCATCCCACTATAATTGGTATGATACCAGGTACCGAATAAACGATTCATAAACATTTCCTGCTCAAGCCGTTGGCGTTCTTCCCGCCTGAGACGTTCTTCCTCTTTCCGTTTTTCCTCTGCGATATGAAAGGCTTCTATTTCATTGTCAACCTGAGATAACAAGAGCTGGTATTTCCTTTCCATTTCTTCACGTTTGCGGTCCAGTTCCGCAAGGCGGTTTTCTTCATCTACCTGGGTCTGATTTTTCACCGGTAAAACAGAATCCTGTTGTATGGGGATCTTTTTTTCTTCCGGGAAAAGCCTTTCCCATTTTTCCTGTAATAATTCTTCCTGCCGTTTTATAACTACCTTTTCCAGTGCGGCGTAGGCCCTTATCCTAAAGGCTTCTTCTGTTGGATCGGGCAGTTCCAGTTTAAAAGGCAGGGCGCCAAATACCTTAATTATCCGTTTTTCCCGTTTGTTAAAATAGTCCCGTTCTTCCAGAAAAATTTGCCGCTCAACCAGCTTTTTTTCAAAATTTTTGAATTCCGGTGATGCAGACTGTTGATTGAATACTTCTTCTATTCTTTTCTCTTCCGCTGCGCTCATTGCCGCCGGTTCTTCAATTTTTTTATTTAAGAATACTTCAAATTCCGGGCTTAATACGGCGCCGCATTTTTCACAATAATCGTATAGATTTTCTGTTCCGCATTGGGGACATACCAGAGGAATAACACGGTTTCCGCATTCGGGGCAAAATTCTGCGGTGGTTTTTTCTTTGCAGATGGGACATTCACGTTTTTCACCGCCAAACTTTTCGCCGCACTCCGGGCAAAACAGCGCACCGGCTTCAAGGGTTGCGCCGCATTTTTCGCACCTTATACCATCGGCACCCGCAACTTGCGGCTGTTCCGCCGCCCGTTGTTGTTCCGCCGCCCGGGCCGCTGCTTGTTGTTCCGCCGTGTATTGCTCTGCCATTACTACTCTCCATCCATTAGTTTCACGACAAGCGCTGTGCAGTTGTCATCTGAATTGTTTGCTATAGCCTGTTTTACTATTCTATAGGTAATTTCCTCCGGCGTGCCGCTTTCCAAAAGCATCTTTTCCAGAACTTCATCATATACCGCGCCGTGAACACCGTCGCTGCACAAGAAAAAAATATCACCCGGGACGGCTATGTTTGCCGAAAAACGGGATTCCACAGTAACCGTAGGAAGGCCCGCGCCCAGAGCATTGGTAATGATGTTCTTTGCCGCGCCGGGAACAATTGCCGAAAGGGAATCGTCACGGGAAAGCTGCTGCAAAAAACCATTCCGCAACCGATAAACACGGCTGTCTCCCGCGTTGAAAAAACCGCAATTGCCGTTTTGCAAAACAAGACCGGTTAGGGTTGAACCCATGTTTGGGGCGTTAATCCGCGCAGCTTCCTTCAGCAGGTCCGCGTGTATGCTTTTTATCGTTTCTTCAAGAACGGCGGAATTAATACCGGGTATATTTTGTATTCGCCGCAAAAGCTGCTGTACCACAAATTGACTTGCCTTATCCCCTGCCGAATGCCCTCCCATGCCATCGGCAACGGCAAAAACCGTACTTTTCATTACATTGCCGTTAAACGAAGCAAGGGTATCATCAACACCGGTTCCGCCGGTTTCTTCTCCCAGCAGGAATGAGTCCTCGTTGAGTGGCCGCACGGAACCTTTTGACGAATACGCACCGGCGCTTATATTCATTGTTCCCTCACTATAAATTTGACGTTGGCAAGCTGTATAACATCGTTATTCTTGATCGCTACAGATACATCGGGTTGAAGTTGTTCGCTTCCAACATAGGTTTTATTGGTCGATTTTAGGTCGGTGATAAACCACCGGTCATTTTCGCAGGTAATTTTTGCGTGGGTGCCGGAAATTACCGTAATTGCCCCCAGGCGGTCAACGTGGTTTCCGTTGGTACGGCCCAGAATGTCACCGCCTGAAACTTCCATGTTCCAGCCGTCGGGATGGCACAGTAACAGTTTTTTGGCGTTTATTGACGGCATGATGATAGTGGCTGCGGCCGGTACCGGAGTTTCTTCGGCCCCGGGGCTTAATTCCTTGAAGACCATAGCACCGCCGCATTTCACGCAGAATTTACTTACACCCGGTGTACCGCATTTCGAACAGCGTAAAATTTGTATCCTGCACTGGTCGCAGTAAAGCGAATCATCATGAATTTCGGCCAGACACATTTTATTCGGACAAATCACGGTACATCCTCCTCGGTTATTACCAGCAGGGCATCGTCCAGTTCCGCCATGGGCAGCGACATCACCCGGCTTGACTGATTGGTGGTGATCTGTTCAAAAAAGCTGCGAACCGCTCCGGCGTTGCCGAAGGTGGGGCCCTTGTTCGCTACCATCTCCTCTATAGCCTTCCGCGCTTTTGCCTGCGCCCCTTCTGTCAGCGTAAAACCCGCCTTCTTCACATTGAAGCGCTCGAAAATCTCGATAAGTTCCTCCGGACTGTAGTCCGGCAGGGTGATGTAATGCTTGAAGCGGCGCTCCATGCCGGGGTTACTTTTCTTGATGAAGGTATCCATCTGCGCCGGGTAACCTGCGACAATGCCGACAAAGCGGTCCCGCTCGTTTTCCAGGCGGGCCATCAGTACATCAATTGACTCGGTGGCGAAGCCGTCTATGGGCCCCCGCTCGTTAACCAGGGCGTATGCCTCATCGATAAAGAGTACGCCGCCCATAGCCTGGCGGCAGTATTCGTTCACCTTATCCTTGGACTGGCCAAGGTATGAACCTTTAAGGTCGTTACCCTGAATCTCAAGCACCTTCTCCGAGGGCAATAGTCCTATGGCCTTAAATAACTTTCCCAGGGTGCGGACTATGGTTGTCTTGCCCGTGCCCGGATTCCCCATGATAACCATGTGGTTACCCTCTCCTGCGGCCTGTTTCCCCGTCTTCGCCTCTATCAGTTTCTGAGCCTGGAGTTTAGTAGCGATGCCGCGTACCGCCTGCTTCACCTCTTTCATGCCAACCATATCGTCCAGTTCGGCCAGCACATCGTCCACGGTCACGGTCTTTTCCGCGTCGCCGATATCGGATGCCTCAATCGTCCTGGTACCCACAGCTTCCTGTTCAGCTTCCGAAAGTTTGGCCATGCGCGATGCAAGGCGGCTGGTGGTCCTTTCAAAGAAGATGCGGATGTCCCCGGCGTTGCCGAAATGTTCACCCTTCTGTGCCACCATGTCGCGTATCACTTCCCTTGCCCGTTTCTGCGCTTCCGGTGTCAGGGTATAGCCTTCTTTCCGCACATTGAAGCGTTCGAAAATTTCGATAAGTTCATCGGCGGTATAATCGGGCAGATTGAGGTAATGCTTAAAACGCCGCCGCATACCGGGATTTATCTTGTCCAGAAAATAGTCCATTTCTTTTGGGTAACCGGCAACAACGCAGACAAATTTTGTACGATCATTCTCAAGCGGAACCATCAGCGTTACTGCGGCTTCATTGGCAAAAGAATCCACAGGGCCGCGCTCATCCGCAAGGGTGTAAGCCTCGTCCACAAAGAGAATAGCGCCCCTTGCCTCGTCAACTTTATCCATCACCCTGTCTTTGGACTGGCCAAGGTAGGAACCCTTTAGCGCGTTTGCCTGAACCTCGATAACATCGGCCCGGGGGAGAAGCCCCACGGCGTTGAAGAGTTTACCAAGGGTACGTACAATCGTTGTCTTACCCGTACCCGGATTACCTGTTATAACAATATTGTTGCCCTCGCCCTTATAGTCCTTGCCAAGCTTTTTCACTTCCTTCTGTTCGTACTGCACCTTTTCCGCAATTTCGCGTACCGTTTTTTTGATGTCCGTCATGCCCACCATTGCGTCAAGTTCAGCCAGTATCTGATCAACCGAAAACACCTCCGGTTTTTCCCATGCAATATCCGCTTCCGTAATCGTATTGAGGCTGCGCATTTGTTCCGCCTCGTCTAACGATGCAAGACGCGAAGCAAGACGGCTCGTTGTTTGTTCAAAGAACTTGCGGATATCTCCGGCGTTGCCGAAATTTTTGGTTTTTCGCGCTACCATATCTTCAATAGCCTTATGTGCGGTAACAGCGGCTTCTTCTGACAGTGTGTAGTTTTCCTTCTTTGCCATGCCGTCAAATATTTGGCAGAGTTCCTCCGCCGTATAATCGGGAATATTGATGTAATGCTTAAAGCGCCGCCTCATACCGGGGTTGATCTTGTCAAGGAAGAACTGCATTTCGTCATAATAGCCCGCTGCAACACCGACAAATTTATCACGGTCATTTTCCAGACGGGCCATAAGCGTAACTGCGGCTTCATCCGCAAAGGAATCCACCGCGCCCTGCTCGTTGGCAAGCACATACGCCTCGTCCACAAAAAGAATACCCCCCATGGCCTCATCGCAGACACGGTTCACATTATCCTTGGACTGCCCGACATAACCGGCCTTTAAGCCCGTACCGTTTACTTCCACCAGTTTGTCGCTGGGGAGGAGTTTCAGCGCTTTAAACAATGCGCCCAGGGTGCGGACAATCGTTGTCTTGCCCGTACCGGGATTTCCGGTAACCACGATGTTGTTACCCTCGCCCGCTGCCTTCTTGCCGGAAAGTTTTTCAATCTTTTTCTGCATGGCAATTTTGGCGGCAATTTCGCGCACCATTTTCTTCACATCCCTAAGGCCGACCATCGCGTCAAGCTCGGCGAGAATCTCATCGGTGGTCCGCGGCTTGTTCACCAGGGGCACATCGGCGGCGCTTATTTTTATAAGGTCGTCACCGGACACTTCCGGCATTATGCTTAAACGGGATGTCTGCTTATTGAGGATAAGCGGGATACAGTCATTGACAATGAGCCAGCCGTTCTTGTGGCTGCCCTTTGGATCATGGCGGCGCTCAATCACATAGTCAGGGAAAAGGTCCGCCGCATCATCGTCAACCATATAGGACCTGCGAAGCTGCTGTTCCAGAATAAGCGTCAGATTTTCGTTTGACGGATCGGGGAAATCGAAGTAACGCGCCCGCTGTTCATCTTCGGGATATTTTTTGAGGAATTCGGCTATGTCTGCGGGAAGACCCGTAAGTATGGCGACACAATGCCGATCCAATTTACTCAAAGCCAGAATGATTTCATGCAGATAATCGACATTTTCCGTAGCGGGGTCGATAATGATTGCACCCGGTTTCGTACCCTTAAGATGATCCAGTAGTTCAAATTCGGTGTTGAATTTTTGCTTGAGGGCCTTCGCGCTGGTGTTGACAATCGTATCAGGCTCAAGACATTTCGCGTTCCGCAATTCGCAGCTCCACACCCCGGCTACATGAGTCTTGCCTACGCCGGTATTTCCGCGAAACACGTAGATTTTCGCCTTTCGCGCCTCGGGGTTTACCATCATGCCCTTTTCTTCCTGGGCTTTCGCCGTGTTCTGCAGCATTTTGATACGGCCCTTTTCCGTGGCCAGCGCCGCCCGTATCGCATCCAGCCCGATGTAATCCGCCTCAAGCGCCGCTGCGTTGCTGCCCATGACCACAGGCAGCGCAAGTTCGGCCTTTGGTATAGCTTCACTGCAAAACCGGCAATAGATTGCCTCGGCGCGGTTCTCGCGGCGGCAGGCCGGACATACCGTTGTACCGGAAGCAGCGTGGGTCTGCGCCGAACCCGCCGCAGCAGCCGCTGAATTTTGTGTCATGGCCTGTGTATCCAGCCCCATGGCGTCCTGATTTTTTTCATTCATATTTTTTTGCTTCCCGATAATCCTCATTTGCCCTGTCCTGCAAACCAAGGGCTTTATAGGCATTTCCACGGTTATTATAAAATATTTTTTTACCCTCCCCCTCTTTTGCACTTTCAATTGCTAATGTGTAAGAAGCGGCCGCATCTTTGCTGCGATTAAGATAATATAGGGCATCTCCCTTTCTGTTTAACAACCATGCATCATCCGGTTCAAACTCAAGGGATTTATCAAAATGCTGCAACGCCTTTTTATAATTTTTTAGTTCAAGATAACAATCGCCGCAGCGCCAGTTGTACCAATGCTTATCGGAATCTTTCTTGTCGGGGTTTTGTTTTATAGCGTCTTCGTAAAATTCAACGGCGTCTTCATAATCTTTCTGATTTTCCAAGGTTTGCGCAATTTTAGCGCGGTAACAATCGTAGGTTTTTGAAAGGTTTTCAAAATTATCCGCTCTGATAAAAAACAGTAGCCTACGGGCGGTTTCCCAGTCCTTCTTTTCGTAGAAATATTCCCATGTACTATTAACAAGGGCGTTCATTTCGGGGATTTTGTTTTGCTTTTTCAGGTTATTTATCATTTTCCAAAGTTGGCTGCTGTCGATATGCTCAAGAAGCTGGTCAACTTCACCGTCCTTCAATGAATACCGTAGTTCCGGCTGTAAGTCGTTTATTTTTTCCGGATTGATAGAGATAAAATTAGTCCCATCAAAACAGGACAACTTACCACAATCTGTAAAGGCAGTGGTTGAATACCCATTTTCATCGTAGTCCCGCGCAAAATTGACAATATAGAGTATATTGGCCGTGATTTTCCCCTCAAGATTCGTAAATTGATAATGATCCTGAACCGCCTGTATTTTACACAACAATTCGATTTTACCGTCCTTACAGCGGTATAACTCGTGAACATTTTCTTTTTTCAGCAAAGCGTATCCTGCGTAATACTGCAAAACATCAAACTCAACCGGTAATAATACTGTACCGTCAGGGGATGCGGCGCCAAATTTATGGCCAATTCTTACAAGGAACAACCCACCTTCCGCATAAAAATTGTAATAGGGGAGTTCTTTTTGGATTGTACCATTACCATCACAAATGTATGTTTTGTGAACTTCTTTTACCCACACATAATTTATGTTGTTACTGTCCTTAACGGTTATTTCCTGCGCGTTTATGAGTATTTTTAATTCTTTTGAAAAGAGTTTAGTTTCATTATAAATAACATCAAAGGGTTTGCCCGGAACTGATTCTACAGAGAGCCGATCTCCCTCATAGAGAATAGTATTCCCTGAATCTATAACTTTATATACATCACCCTCAATGGCCTTGTATAATCCATTCTCCTCGTTAAACAACTCTAAACAACCGTATTGTAATGGTATTATTTCAGACCCGTCCTGTTTTACCACTCCCCATTTACCATTTTTTTCAACAATAAATGTGCCGGTAATAGATTCCTTACGCACATTTTCCCATATTGGCGGCAATGGAAGAGTACCGATGGGATCTTTATATCCATAATATTTACAGCCCTCCTTTTCTTCGTAAAAAACATCCCCTCCCTGAACGTCCTTACCTTCCAAAAACAGGGTAAAATATTTCCATTTGCCCCAGGCCTCCAGTTTGCCGGTTTGACCGGTTAATTTCCAAACCCATAAGTCTAAATCCTTTCCGGTAATATTTTCGATCCATGGTGTAATAAAGCTTTTTTTCATTTCGATAAACAACAAAACCCGCTCCCGCAAATATTCCGGCAGATTGTAGAGCTGTTCGATAGTTTCCAGTTTCAAATCGTTATTAACCCCATCCTGAAAGGGTTGAATGCTGTTACCTTGCAGAGCCACCAGCACTCTGGGCGCCAGCCTGGAATCACCGCTTACGGCTTTAACAACGGCGTTTACTTTTTTGCTAATCTCTTTAAGCCCCGCTACCTCAAGGTAGGTGTAAAGACCCCTTGTTTCGTCCCGGAGGCAGGGGATAATCGCCCGCGAATCGGTTTCTAAAAGAGAAATAATATCCCCCAATGACGCGATATTTTTTTCGTTATCAACCGCAAAGGGAAGATTGGGGCAAAGCGAATAGGCGACATGAATAAGCCCGCGATTTAATTGATTAGCAGCGCTAAACGTGTCGATGTCATCAAGCAGTCTTTCTGCAAGCTTTTGATCGATTTTTATCAGATAGGCTATCAGCTTCCCTTTATAAATAAAGTTTTTGCCTTCTTCGCTGTGGTTCATAAGGGCCTGAGCTATCTCCTTATAGGAGGCGCAGGATTCCCCGGCTATTTCTAAAATAGGCAAATCCCGAATTTCAGCGAACACCTCGACATCTTCACCCGCGAAGAAGCGGCTTACTTCTTTATGCCCCCAGCGCTTGTCGTGACGGACCACAAGAAGGCCGCGGATGAGCTTTTGCATACGTGCGCTTAGACCGGGGGAACGGGCCAGGATGGCATCGGCGGCTTTACCCTGCATGGTATCCAGGGCGATTTGTCCAGGGTAAAGGGGTTGTCCTTTTTCGTTAACAAAGGGATCCTGCGCGGTAAGCAATTCCCAGAGGGTTATGCCCAATGAATAGTAGTCCACCTCCGGGCCGATGATGCCTGAGTAGGCTTCCGGCGCGGCATAGCCTTCCGTGCGGGCGCTTGTCTGGGTAAGGTGCTTACTCATACCCTGGTCGGTTTCGTAGTAACTGGAAATACCAAAGTCGCCCACCAAAATATCGCTGCCATCTATGTTTTTGTAAAAGAGGTTGCCGGGTTTTATGTCCCGGTGGATAATACCGGCGGTGTGGCAGGCGTCAAAGGCATTGATCACTTCCTTTACGATTTGTTCCGCATCTTCTTCACTAACGGGCAGATATTTGTATCTGCCTTCCGCGTTTTTTTCGTCCAGGGCGCCGCCTTTAGCATATTCAAGAATCTCATAAAAACGGTCACGATAATCTCCGTATTCGATGAGGGACACAATATCGGAGTGCCGAAACGTTTTTAGCTTTTCGATAACCTCAGCTTTGGGCCGTGTGGTATAGTAATATTTGAGAACAAACTGTTCCGCATCCCTTGAGCAGATGTAAATTTCCGCTTCTCCGGAGGCGGTTGCCATGCGGTTTACAATTTTATAACCGGATATTTCTTCGTTTACCTGCAATAAGCCGCCGATTGACATGGCTTGGGCGTTCTTGTCCTGTTCCGCCTGTTCTTTAATTTGGTCTGTGGGTGATTTCAATATTTCGGTTTGCACATAGCCCTCTCTTTGGTTAAAATTTACGCCAGTCTTCCTGCAGGTTAGGAGTTCTTCATTGCCGCACAAGCCGAAAACCGTAGGTACTGTCCACGTCCGTCGGTTCCACGCCGCCCCGATAGGCCGATCGCAGGAACCCCGCGCTGTTGTACCAACTGCCGCCGCGAAGGACACGCTTCGATCCGGAAGCGGGTCCTTCAGGGTCAGTCTGGGATTCGCCGCTATATTTCCCGTACCAGTCCCAGCACCACTCTTTCACATTGCCATGCATATCGTACAAACCCCACTCGTTAGCGGCGCCGCTCCCCACACTCCAGGTCTTCTCCAGGAATTTCCCCGTTGCACCGCCGTTGTAGGAATAATTTCCATCATAATTTGCCTGGGCTGTTGAAATAATGCCGATGCCGAAGGGACCGTTTGTTCCCGCTCGACAGGCGTATTCCCACTCCGCTTCCGTAGGCAGACGGTAGCCGTTCATATTCCTGTCCCACGTAACATTTTTACCATCGATTGTATAGGCAAGGTTCAAGCCCTCCGCCTGACTCCGTTCGTTGCAATATTTTACCGCGTCAAGCCAGCTTACCTTTTCTACCGGCAGATTATCTCCCTTGAATTCGCTGGGATTATTCCCCATTAGCTCCTGGTATTCCTTTTGTCTTACTTCGTACTTCCCCATATAAAAGGGGCCCACCGTTACCTGGTGCTGCACTTCCTCATCATTATGGTTAGCTTCCGAGGCAGGACTCCCCATGGTAAAGGCACCGCCCTGAATACGTACAAAGCCGGCCTCCGCCATCGCGGTCTCTGCTGTCCGCCTTTGGACAGTTTCCACTACCTGTTCCGCCGCTTTTGACACCTGCGGATAAAAACCCGCCGCCAACAGCAGCGTTGCCGCTGCAATCAGCGCATTTCGCGTTATGTACTTTGACTTTCCCGCTTTGCCGCATCGTTCTAATAATGCACTGCTGATTGAAAACCCTTTAGACATTATTTTGACATACAAAATCCCCGCACCGGCCAGTACTAAAATAAGCAATATTATTTTTACCATGGGGATGATCAACAACCACAGGATTAACCGGCCCAGGAAAAAACCGGCGGTTGCCCCGATGCCTCCGCCGAGGATTATCCCGAAGATTAACCAGCCGCCTATTGCCCCGACGACCAGCCCGCCCAATGTCCACCCAATACCAACGTTGCCGAAATCGTTGCGTATTGCACCGGCGATAAAAATGGCGCCGATTGCCCCGCCTATTGCCCCGAGAATTCTCCCAAGACATCCCGAAGTACTTACCGTGCCGATAAACGCTATGAAAGTAAAAACTATTGCTGTCAGCCCCACAATAACTGCGAAACCTATAGAAAGCGCATTTTTCAGCGCTTCATCGGAGTCCGTTGAAAAAGGTAAAAAGGTAACTATTCCCCAGACTATCGCGGCAAAAACTGAAAAATACACCAGCGAAAATACTACGCTGCTTATATATATTCCCCACAATTTCGCCTGCGCTGATTTTTTGTCCCTTGCCTTTTCCCGGGCAGCTTCCCGCTGTCTTGCTTCTTCCGCTTTTCTTCCGCTTTCCGCCAGCTCCGCTACCGCCCGCAGCCTTGCTTCTTTCGCCTTCTGTTCCGCCTGAAGGATATTCACATTCAACTTTTCTGTCTCAACACCAAGGGTATCATACCCCCGCTGATTCTCGCCCTGGAATTCATTGGTAAGTTGCTTTATTTCCGCTGCTTTATTGTATAAGGTTTTGGCGCCCGGTATATCGGCAATTTCTGAACCGTTGGTCCTCTTCAGTCTTAAGAGAATTTCCGACAACTCACGGAAAGCATCCTCCGCCGCCTTGCCCTTACCGAGAAGAAGCTCCGGAATTGACGAGCCGCAAGAGAGACAAATCTTTTTTATATCCGTCGATTCACCGCAGACTGGACAGGTGATCTTCATAGGAAACTCCTTTTACCAGTTTCAGTGTTTCGTCCCCCACCCCGCCACCTTCAAGGGTAAGCATCTTATCGGGGTATGCCCCGCCTGCTTTCCAGAACCTGCATTGGATGGGGCTTTGCCATACGCCTTTGTCTTTGATATAAAGTAGGTAGAGATACACATCCTCGCCGGTTTCGACGCCCTCGACATCTTCGGTGTATGTTTCCAGGACGGTATTGCGGGTAATTCCCTGTAAATGCGTTATGGGGTCGGTGATAGTAATGGTGTCCGCATCCAACACGAGACGGCCTATTGCGCTTGTTTTGGTTTGTCCCGCAGGCCAAAAAACGGCATCGGTACGTACCCAAGTACCGCGAAGGCCGACATCAACCTCTTTGTAATCCTTGTGGTTGTAGGTCCCATCGCAGGAAACAAGTAACAGGGCGAGTATGGCTGCACTCATGATGAGTATGCGGCTTTTGCTCATCAATTCCCCCTATGGTTGGGTGACTCAACAATATTTCCGCTCTATATTAGGCTTTGCGGGAAATTTTGTCAAGGCCAGCATGGACGGCAATTCTTGCATTGTGAGAAAAGGGTATTCAAGCCAGACCCGCCTGATTAGTTTCTGAAACTGTGTATAGGCGCAGGAATCCTGCCGCCCCGGCTGATAAACACATCGCTTTTGGCGCTGTTTACCGCCATAATAGGGGCGCCCCCCAGAAGACCGCCGAACTCCGCCCAGTCGCCGGCTTTTTTGCCCGGTACGGGGATGACACGAACTGCGGTAGTTTTGTTGTTCACCATACCTATGGCCATCTCGTCGGCGATGATGGCGGCAATGGTGGCGGCGGAGGTATCACCGGGAAGGGCTATCATGTCCAGGCCTACGGAACAGACAGAGGTCATGGCTTCCAGTTTGTCCAGGCTGATGGTTCCGGCTTTAACGGCGGCTACCATGCCCTCGTCTTCGGAGACCGGGATAAAGGCGCCGGAAAAGCCGCCTACGTGGGTAGAGGCCATGACACCGCCCTTCTTGACCATGTCGGTGAGCATGGCCAGGGCGGCGGTGGTCCCGTGGGCGCCGGCGGATTCAAGGCCCATTTCTTCCAGGATACGGGCCACCGAATCGCCGACCGCGGGAGTAGGCGCCAGGGATAGATCCAGGATGCCGAAGGGGACCCCAAGACGTTTGGCCGCCTCCATCCCAACCAACTGACCCATCCGGGTTATCTTAAAGGAGGTTTTCTTGATAGTGTCCGCCAGTTCGTCAAAGCTGGCGCCCCGGTGGGATTCCAGGGCGGCCTTAATTACACCGGGACCGGAAACACCAACGTTGAGGCAGCTCTCCCCTTCCCCGGGGCCGTGGAAGGCGCCGGCCATGAAGGGGTTATCCTCGGGGGCGTTACAGAACACCACCAGCTTTGCACAACCCAGGCCATCCCTATCCGCAGTTAGTTCCGCTGCGGCCTTCACAATTTCTCCCATACGGCGTACGGCGTCCATATTGATACCGCT
The DNA here is from genome assembly GCF_046533075.1 of Treponema primitia. Lineage (GTDB taxonomy): Bacteria > Spirochaetota > Spirochaetia > Treponematales > Breznakiellaceae > Termitinema > Termitinema primitia_B. Next base: position 26,084 of record NZ_JAJQRB010000042.1, read on the forward strand.
CTTGGTACTCGCCACGTTTACCGACGCGCAAACACGATCGGTGCTCGACAGCGCCTCGGGGATGGAATCCACCAGGCGGCGGTCCCCGGCGGAAAAGCCCTTCTGGACCAGGGCGGAAAAACCGCCAACAAAGTCGATGCCAAGTTCCTTGGCAACATCATCCAGTACCTTTGCATAGGGGGTGTAGTTTTCATCATCCGATGATGCTGCAATGAGCGCCATGGGGGTAACCGAGACCCGCTTGTTTATAATAGGGATACCATATTCAAGCTCAATCTCCCGGCCCACCTTGACCAGGGGACCCGCCACCGTAAGGAGCTTCTCCCGTATACGGCGGCGGGTTTCGGTTCCCGATGCAGCGGCGCAGTCCAGGAGAGAAACACCCAGGGTGATGGCCCGTATGTCCAATTTATACCGGAGGAACATGTCCACGGTTTCTTTAACTTCATAGGGGGTAAATAACATTACTATATCCTATGCATGGCGCTGAAAACCCGTTCGTGCATAACGCTGATGGAAACTTCCATCGACTTGCCCAGAACAGACAGTTCTTCTTTAATCACTTCCAGGGGTTTGCTGCCCTGGGAAAGATCCACCATCATCATCATTACAAAGTTTCCGGACAAAACAGTTTGGCTGATATCCTCAATATTAATACTCCGCTCCGATAAAAAAGCGCTGACCTTGGCAATGATACCGACCTGATCGGTACCCACCACGGTGATAATCGCGTTCATAAACTCCTCCACTTTTACAGTAATACTACAGACCAGAAAGTATTCGTTCCGCCTCGGCCTTGCCGCTATAGTTCGGATTACGGCTAATAAGTTCACGGAGGGAACGTTTTGCCGAATCGGGATCTCCCAGGCTTACATAGGTCTTGCCCAGTTCCAGTTGGGCATCCCAGTTTGCAGCGTCAATCTTCAGGCATTCCAGATAGGCGTCCCGGGCTTTTTGAAGATCCCCGGAGCCCGCCAGAGCCCGGGCCAGATTTATCCTGACCGTAGAATTTTTCGGCTCCGATTGCAGGGCCTTTTCGTAGTGTTCTACACTTTGGGGCCATTGTTCAAGACGGGCGTAGGCTGATCCCAGGTTATTATTCACCTCAAAGGACCGGGGCTCCTGGTTGTAGGCCGCAGAAAGAAGGTTTACCGCCTGTTCAGAAAACCCATTGGCCAAATAGAGGCTTCCCAGGTTGATCCTGGGACGTATGTAGGTCCCGTCCAGGGAAACCGCCCGGCCATAGGCGGCTACGGCGCCTTCAAAGTCATCGGTGGCCTCGTAGGCAAGCCCCAGGGTATAGGCATAAACGGCGTTTGAGGGGGCTGCATCCACCGCTTGCTTGGCATAATCCAGGGCTTCAGCGCCCTTGTCCTGGTTGATTTTAACCACCGCCATGTTGTAATTGGTCTGATCATCCTTGGGGGAAGACTTGAGCGCCTTGGCAAAGGAAGCTTCGGCGGAAACAAAATCGCCGGAAGCCATCTGGGCTACCCCCAGTTCTCTCACCGAAGCCAGATCGTTGGGGGCATACTGCAGGGCCTTGGTAAAGGCGTCTGCAGCGCCCCGGGGATCACCCTGGGCGGCGAGTATGCGCCCGATTTCCCGGTGGGCAGTTGGGTAATCCGGTTTTACCCCCACCGCTCTCCGGTAGGCGGTAAGGGCATCGTTGGGCCGGCCCAGGGCGCGGAAAGTACCTCCTAAATTGTACCAGGCGGATTCAAAATTCCGGTTCAGGGTTGTTGCATTTTCAAAGTACTGCCGGGCGCCGGCATAATCCCGGTTGGTAAAATAAGCCCTGCCCAAATCAAAGGAATAAATGTAATTGTTAGGATCCAGACGTACCGCTTCCTTTAGTTCGGCGATGGCGGCGTCCGTTTGGCGAAGATCCCGGTTCAGTTTGCCCAGGGTATAATGGGGCAAAGCCTGGGTGGGATCCTTCTGAACAGCCGAACGTGCATGGGCAGCCGCTTCCTGGGCAGCCTCACGGCCTTCGGGGGTATCGGGCTGTTTGGAAAAGACCTCGTAGTAGGCTTCTGCGATCTCCGCCAGTTCCTGGGCTTCAAAACGGTTTTCTCCGTCGGGCATCTTTCCCAGGGCTTCGTTAAAGGCCTCCCGGGCGGCGTTTAAATCATTCCGGCTTATGGCTTCCCGCCCCCTGGCAACCAGGCTCTGTACTTCCCGCATCTGCGTCTGGAGAGCCGCAGATTTCCGGGCCATCTCTTCTTCCTGGACCTTACGGCGCTCCGCCTCTGCGGCGATCTCGGCCTGACGCTCCGCCTCTGCGGCAGCTTGAGCGGCGGATCTTTCCTCCATCCGGGCCAACTCCGCAGCTCGGCGCTCTTCTTCCAACTTTGCCTGGGCGCTTGTTTCCTCCGGGCTTGGGATTGAACTTGGGATTGGGATTGGGTTTTGGAGGGCGTCATTTTCCGCAGCCAAGCGCTGGAACCGGAGAATTTCATCACGTAATTCCCGGGCTTCCGGATCTTCGGAATTTTCAATCAGCAACCGGTCCAAAATATCCAGAGCCCGCTGGTATTCTCCCTGGGCTATATATTCCCGGGCCAGGGAAAAAGAATTTTCCCGGATCATGTTAGGCCCTTCGGCGGGTTTACGCATAAATACGAAATACGATACGGCTAAAAGGATAAGCGCCACTGCCGCCGCCGAGATACCGATGATAATTTTCTTATTCTTTTTCATACTGGATATATACTCCTCGTTAAATCATTCCAATTCAAATTCGCCCTCATACCCCAGAACATCCTCACTGCCCGAGGAAAGCCCCTTGGTATCCTCCGCTGCGGACTGGAGAGATGCGGTAACCTCGTCAAGAATTCGCTTTTTTCGCTCCGCCTCTGCGGCGGCCTTAGCTTCCTCTATGATACGCTGCCGTTCTGCGGCTGCAAAGTCCGAACGGATTGCCGATAGGAGCTGTTCTATCCGGCTTCGCTTGGCAGAACCGGGTTCGAGGTTTAGGTAAGCTTCGTAATCATAGACGGCATCCTGCAGAGCTTGTCTGGTAAGCTTGGCATTCGCCCGGTTAAGATAGGCCGAAGCATAGCCGGGGTTCGCCTCCAAAGCCTGGGTATAGAAATCTTCGGCTACGGAGATATTTCCCTTAGCATAATAGACATTGCCCAGATTATAGGCGATAAGGGCGGTGTCCGTATCGGCCTGGGGAAGGACACGGCGGAATATTATGATAGCTTCATCCAGGCGGTTTAGCTGCTGGTAGGCAAGCCCCAGGTAGAGGAAGGCCCGGGTATTCTCCGGAGTCTCCGCTACCGCCGCTTCAAGGAAGACCAGGGCATCCTGGGGTTTATTCCGAAGAAACTGCTCCTCTCCCTGGGTAAAGGAACTCTGCCCGTAAACTCCGCCAAAGGACATATATAAAAAAACAAGGGCTAAAAAAGCCTTTTTCCCCGAAAACATCCGCAGTTCCTCCATTTTTCCCACTCGCCATACATCGTTTATATATATATACTTGAGTTGGTTCCAATTGGAACTGGCTCACTTAATAAAATATATCATTACTTTATTGGAAAACATAATGATCATTGTTATTATCGGCATTTTGCAAGAAAGTCCTCTGTGCAAAATTGAAGGGCGATTATGAAAATCCTCTGTATTTCCGACCAAATTGATCCTCTGGTCTATTCATCCGCCATCAAGGAACGTTTCAAAGATGTTGATATGGTCCTCTCTGCGGGGGATTTGCCCATGGATTACCTGGATTTTATAATTTCCAGCCTGAATAGGCCTCTTCTTTTTGTATTCGGAAATCATAACCTGGAGGATTTGAATTTTTTTAATAAGGAGATGAATCTCCCGGCCGGCCGCGGTTTTGGGGCTACCCATATCGGTTCCCGGATAGTCATTGAAGAGGGAATGATCGTTGCCGGATTGGGGGGCTCCATGCGGTACAACCGGGGAGAAAATCAGTTCACCAATTTTCAAATGTACATGGAAATATTCAAGTTGATCCCGGCTATGCTTTTTAACCGTCTTTTCCGGGGGCGTTTTCTGGATGTGCTCCTGACCCATGCCTCCCCAATGGACATCCATGATCGGGATGATCCCTGCCACCGGGGATTCAAAGCCTTTCTATGGTTCATGCGGGTATTTAAACCGAAATATCTTGTCCATGGACACATTCATTTGTACGATTTATCCGCGGTGCGTACCACGGGGTATAATAAAACCCAGGTGATCAACGCCTATAGCCATTACATCATTGATACAGGGGAAAACAAACTATGAGCAGCAGCCACCATCTGCAAGCGGCGGAAGACTTTTCTAAGGCCCGGGGGAAGGCTCTACTCTCCCGTATACAGCACTTTATGAATGTAGATAGGGATAATCTCCTGTCCTTTAATGATGTTAAGGAGATCCTTCGGCCTAGAAATGAAACCTATCGGGGTATGCAGGCTATACCCATCGATCTTATCGTGGGAAGCGAAGGGCGGTACCGGGATTTTAACAAATACTTTCTCCCCCGGGCGGAACATCTCCGGTCACGGTGGGAGCGGGTGGACATGGCCCGGCTTAAGGATATTATCCTACCCCCTATACAGCTATACGAAATCGGTGGAGTGTACTTTGTACGGGACGGCAACCACCGGGTATCCGTAGCGCGAACCCAGGGGATGGAGATTATTGATGCGGAGGTTACCAGCCTTTCCAGCGAAATCACCATTAATCCTTCCATGACCAAGGATGAACTCCGCATAGCCCTGATCGGTTATGAGAAAAAACTTTTTTATGAAAAAACAAATTTTGGGGAACTCACCGCTTGTAAGGATCTTGATTTCAGCGCCACCGGACGGTATGACGTGGTTTATAACCACATCCTGGTACATAAGTATTATATGAATCAGAAGGTGTCCGGGGAAATACCCTTTTCAGAGGCCCTGGTTTCCTGGTATAATAATGTTTATCTGCCGATTGTGGAGATTATCCGGGAAGAGCGTCTCTACTTAAATTTTCCCGGGAGAACCCCCAGCGATCTCTATGTCTGGATCGTAAAACATTGGGATTTTCTCAAAAAAAAATACGGCGTGAGTTTTTCCGTATCCGAGGCGGCCAGGGATTTTTCCCAAAAATACGGTACCGTCAAAAAAGGACCCTTCACCTTTATTGCATACCTGATTGACCGCATGTTCAAGCGATCGCATGAGCAGTAAGGATTATTCGCTGGTTCATTGTTTTATAAAAGGAACGTAGATTATGGCTATTCTGTCAATTCAATCTCATGTAGCGTACGGGTATGCGGGTAATACCGCGGCTGTTTTCCCTCTCCAGCGTCTGGGCCGGGAGGTCTGGGCGGTAAACACCGTTGAATTTTCTAACCACACAGGTTACGGGGCCTGGCGCGGCAAGGTCCTTGATGTAAGTTTGGCGGAAGAGCTGGTGGCGGGCATTGAAGACCGTGGTGTCCTGGGGAACTGCGAGGCGGTTCTTTCGGGCTATATGGGAGACGCCGGGGTTGGTCATGCGGTAATCGGCGCCGTCCAAAAGGTCAAGGCGGTCTCCCCAAGGGCTATCTACTGCTGCGATCCCGTAATGGGGGATCTGGGCCGCGGATTCTATGTCCACCCGGATATCCCGGATATGTTTAAAAACGAAGTAATTCCCCGGGCGGACATCATCACCCCCAACCAGTTTGAGCTGGAGGCGCTCACGGGGCTGGACACCTCAGGCCTGGTCGACGTACGGAAAGCCATAGACCAGCTCCACGCTGTGGGCCCCAAGGTGGTACTGGTAACCAGTTACCGGGAAAATGGGGGCGTTGAAAACCACATCGACATGCTGGCCTCCGACGGCAGTTCGATCTACCGTGTCCGCACCCCGGAACTCCCCATGGGCGCCGGGATGGCAGGCTCCGGAGACGTGACCACAGCCATTTTCCTGTCGCGGTACCTGGAAACCGGTAATGTCCGGGATACCCTGGAACTGACCGCAGCCTCCATCTTCGGCATCATGGATGCTACCTACAAGGCGAAGAGCCGGGAATTGCAAATAATCAAAGCCCAAGCGGAACTGGTAAATCCCAGTAATACTTTTAAGGCGGAGAAACTGTAGGAGATCAGTCGTAAAACAGACATATCCCGTACACCTTTTCTGCTCCGGCCTCCTTTAAAGCGGCGGCGCAGGCATCAAGGGTAGCCCCGGTGGTGATCACATCGTCAAAGAGGATTAGTTCCCCGCTTACCGGTTTGGTACAGAGGATTTTTCCCTTAAGGTTTGTTTTCCGGTTTGCCTTGTTCAGCTCTTTCTGACTTTTCGAGGGGAGACGCTTTAGGCAGGGATACACCTTCAAGTCCATCTTCCTGAGCCTGGCCCCCAAATAGGCCACCTGATCCCATCCTGCTTTGCGTACCTTTCCCGGGCGGGGCGGAACGGGGACAAGAACCCTTTCTGACGCTGTAAGGGGAAGCCGTTCCATCCCTTCCATGATCCGTTCCGCAAGAAAATTACCGATTGACAACTGCCTACCGAATTTATAGGCGGTCAAAAGTTTCCGGTATTTGCCGATATAAGGAAAAATGCTGAAGACGCCGTCAAAGGTATGAGCCCCTTCGGGTTCCGCCTCCCTTTCCCGGCATTGCAGACATTGCCCCTGCTCCGAGATAAGGGGCCGGCCGCAGGAGGAGCAGCGCTTTTCATCCCCCGGGAAAAGTCCCGTCATACAGGGGCGGCACAAACCGTACCAGGACTCGTCGATGTCCAAAAGTTCCCCGCCGCAGATGGGACAGTCCGCGGGGAACAGATATTCCCGGATATAGGCAGCCATCCGGGCGGCTTGGTGAATGAGGTCTTTAGTCATAGCTATCTCCTTTGGGGTTTATCCTCCAGGATAAATGCATAGAATTATTCGGCAGAGGCAAATTTTTAAGAAAAACCACAGAGATCGCAGAGGGAAGAACACAGAGATCACAGAGGAAGAAAAGGGGTTATTAATTTCCTCCTCTGTGGCCTCTGCGTTCTTCCCTCTGTGAACTCTGTGTTAAATTCTTACATATTCGTAACTTTATATAAGCTACATGAAATTAAAATTTCTATGAATTTATCCCCCAAAAAGAGCTACGGGTTCATGCGGAATTTTACTTTATCAGGACGGCATTTATCCCAGAAAAAGATACAGGTTCATGTAAAAAATTACTTTACCATGGATGATTTTTTATCATTTATTCATCATCAAACAGCGTCGGCCCGGAGTTTGGCGGATGATGCTGGAGGGGTTTGCCGGGGGATTTTGGATGGTCCTTTCCGTCGAAGAGGGCTTTCCAGGCGTGGATACGGTTCAGGGCTTCCAGGGGGGTTATGCGGTTTAAGTCCAGGGCGGCGATATCTTCGGCGATGCGCCGGACCCGGGTATTCGTTATAACCGGGCCGGCCGGTGTACCCGCAGGGGCTGTTACCGGAGGCGCCGTTTCGGGAAGGGCCTTGTGGAGAATCTCTTCGCCCTCCCTTATCCGCTCCATAATCTCCGCTGCCCGCCGAAGAACCCCTTCGCTGAGGCCCGCCAGACGGGCCACGTGGAGGCCGTAGGATTCCGCCGCGGGGCCTTCCTTGAGCTTCCGCAGAAATACTATTTCTCCGCCCCTGTCCAGGACTTCCATAGAACGGTTTGCCAGGCCCGGATGGGCCAGCATGGAAAGTTCGTGGTAGTGGGTGGCAAAGAGGGTACGGCATTTGATACGGTTCAGAAGTTCCTCGCTCACCGCCCAGGCGATGGAAAGGCCGTCATTGGTTCCCGTACCCCGGCCTACCTCGTCCATGATCACCAGGCTCTTTTCTGAGGCGGTGTTGAGGATATGGGCGGTCTCGTTCATCTCCACCAGGAAGGTACTTTCCCCCCGGGCCAGGTTGTCCGATGCACCCACCCGGCAGTAGATCCGGTCTGTAACGCCGATTTTTGCGGATGCTGCGGGGACAAAGCTTCCCGCCTGGGCCATGATGGTGATCAGCGCCGCCTGGCGGAGATAGGTGGACTTGCCGGCCATATTGGGGCCCGTGATAAGGGCGAAGAGCACCCCGCCCTCTTCCAGGAACACATCGTTGGGGATAAATTCTCCGCCGGGCAGATGGGCTTCCACCACCGGGTGACGGCCTTCGCGGATCTCCAGGCGGTTTTCAGCGTCCACCGCCGGACGTATCCAGCCCCGGACTGTGGCGGCCCTGGCCAGGGACTGGGCGTTATCCAGCTCGGCGATCCTGGCGGCTGCGGCGGATAGTTCCGGAATAAGGGCCTTAGCCTTATCCCGGATTTCCAGGAAAAGCTTTTTTTCCAGGTCCACCACCCTATCCGAGGCGCCGTTGATGTCCGATTCCAGGGCGGCAAGCCGGTCTGTGGTAAAACGCTCTCCCTGGACTATGCCCTGGCGGCGGATAAAATGGGCCGGTACCTTTGGAAGGTGCAGTTTTGTAACTTCGAAGAAATACCCGATTAGCCGGTTGTACCGAATCTTCAGGCTGCTAATGCCCGTGGCTTCACGCTCCTCCTCAAGATACTCCTCCAGGAGGAAACGGCCGTTATCCCGCAGCTTGCGGAGCTCGTCCAGATGCTTGTCATACCCATCCCGGATCAGGTTTCCCTCGGTGAGCAGGATGGAAGGGTCTTCGCAAAGCCCCTGTTCCAGCAGGTTCCGGAGTTCCAGGAGCCGGGTCAGAGCATCCCCGTCCGGGGAAGCATTGTCCAGAGACCTGGCAGCCTCGGTTTCAAAGACACAGCCCAGTTCCCCGCTTATCCCATGGACAGCGTCGTAGGCATTAAGGGAATTTTTGACCGCAAGCATATCCTTGCCGTGGGCCCTATCCATGGCAAGCCGGGAACAGAGCCGTTCCAGGTCGGGGGTTTTCCCCAGAATTTCCCTGATCCCCGTAAGCTGGCCCTGGCCATGGTAAAAGGCTTCCACCATATCAAGCCGTTTGTTAATCCGGTCAATGTCACGCAGGGGGTGGAGGATACGCCGCTTTAAAAGCCGGCGGCCCATGGCGGTTTTGGTTTCGTCCATCACTTCCAGAAGGGAGAAGCGGCCTTCACCATCCCGGAGGTTACGGACCAGTTCCAGATTCCGCTGGGAAGATTCATCGATGCCCACGAATTCCGTATCCCCATAGAGGCTGAGGGACCGGACATGGGGGATAAGGCTACGGGCGGTATCGTCCAGGTAATCCAGAACAGCTCCGGCGGAGAGGATCTCCGGGGACTTATCCTCCAGGCCGAAGCCCCGGAGGCTTGCGGTACCGAACTGCCGTTCCAGCCGTTCCCGGCTGCGGCTTAGATCGAAGAGCCAGTCCGCCCAGCGGTTCACCACCAGACTAGGCCGGTCCAAAACAGCGGCGGCAATTTCGCCGAGTTCTTCCAGGAGGGATTCCTGGACTATCAATTCCCGGATCTGGAGCCGCTCCAGCTCCCCCCGAACCCGCTGTGCCGCATCACCGTAGGCGAAGGATGTGGCATAAAATTCCCCGGTGGAAAGATCGATATAGGCAAAGGAAATCAGCCTGGCGTTACTTGGAACGGAGTTTCCCGCATATACGCTCAGGGCGCCCAGGTAATTGGAACTGCCCTTGTCCAGGAAATCTTCGTCCACCGTGGTTCCCGGGGTGATAACCTCCACCACCTTCCGTTCTACGATACCACGGCCCTTTGTAGGTTCGGAAAGCTGCTCGCAGATGGCGATTCTTTTCCCCAGTTTTAGCAGGCGGGCAATATACGAACGGGCCGCATGATAGGGGATCCCGCACATAGGAAGCCCGTTGCGGCTGGTAAGGGTGAGGTTTAGAAGAGCGGACACTTCCAGAGCATCATCTGAAAACATTTCATAGAAATCACCCAGGCGAAAAAAAAGCACATCCCCCTGATGATCCCGTTTTATCCGCCGGTATTGATCCAGCATCGGGCTCGATTCCACAGAGAATTCCCCCTTATGGGTTTTTAACTATCTGCCGGCCTTAGTTCGTAGGTTGGTAATAAGTTTTTCTGTTATATCCACGGTCGGACTGAACCAAAGTATACCCGTATTTTCCCTTTGGTTTAATACCATACTATACCCTTCGCTTTCGGCGATAAAGCGGATCTCGTCCCGGACCTGTTCCAGAAAGCTCCCGGACTGGGATAGCTTTTTCATCTGATCCTCCAGTTCGGTTTTCTTAACCTGGTAATAATCCCGGAGAAAATCCTGTTTCCGGTATACCTCATTCTGAAGCCGTAATGCCCGTTCCTCATCCCCCCGGGCCTCCGCATCCACAAGAGAACTGTGGAGGGTCTGAATTTCCGCAGTCATCCGGTCCACCTCGGTTTGAACCCTGGCGCTCCGCTCTTCCCATTCCCGAACCGCCCGGGATTCCCGGAAAAACTGGGTGTATACCCGGGAAAGATCCACCACCGCAAACCGGGTTAGCTGCTGTGCCGTTATGGACGTCAGCCCAGGCGACATCATGGCGGCTAAAAACATAACGGCGATTATTCCACATCTTTTCATCATCACGTCCTCGTCTTAATACGTTGACAGCGCAAAGGATATTATAAAATCAAGATCCCCCATGTTACCCTTTTGCCACTTAACTTCTCCATCATTAACTACGAAGCGTTTGGCAAAAATAAACCGGAAGGGAAATTGGGGTATGGCAAACCGGAGTCCGCCCCCAAGACTGAAACGCATATCTTCCATTTTGAACTCATTAAAAAAGCTATCCAGGGTCGGCTTAACCGCCGCAGCGTCAAAGAACCAGTCAATGGCAAGGATACCCGGTACAATGGGCATACGGATCTCCGCCCAATTCTCCCAGAGCGCCAAACCCCGGTTGAGCCGTTCACCGGTCCAACCACGGCCAATAAACATACCATCAACGACCAGCTTATTCGCATCATCAATCTCCGCGGTTGAATAATTCGGCTGCCGCAGAATCATGGATAACCCGGTATGAATACTAAAAACAGTCTTAAAACTATAGTTATCCGTTATAGGCAGGTTAAGGAGGGTAAAGAAATATTCCGCCTTGGAATCGGACTTTATATAATGCTCCCGTTCAATATCTCTGGGTAAGAGGCCATAGAAACCAAAGCGCTGGAAGAGATAGTACCCATTGGAAGGATCGTAATAGATATCCCGCTGATCCAGGGAAAGGCTGGTCCAGATTGAAGTGGTGGGTGTCCAATCGTTGTTCCCCTTCCGCAGGAACGGGTCAAAGGGACGGAAAATATCGGCGTCATAAATATTCTCTACCAATCCCGTCCGGATACCTCCGGCAATCCCAAGATTTCCCAGGGCGGTGACAAAGCGATACCCCGTGGTGAATCCCAGAGAAAGTCCCCACTGGTTATAATCCATAAGATAAACCGCTGGCGGGTATTTACTGTCGCTGACATAATCGTCATAGGAATCAAAACCATCCGGATAGGCCCAGGTCTCATCCCCGTTGAAGTAGGGGGCCTCGTTATCCATAGCCGCCTGGCGCGTCGTATGACGTACCGTAAAATCAAAACCCCCGGACAGGGGCAGCCCGAAGATCCATCGTTGGGTATATTCCAGGGACGCGCTCTGTGTATCCGGCGAGGCATTAAGTTCTATCCCGGCTACATTACCATAACCCAGAAAGTTACGATCGTTCCATTTGATTAAACCCGAAACAGGGAAAGCATCGGGGTCGGAAGAACCGGAAAAGGTTAAGCCAAACTGGATATCCGTAGTAGGCTGCTCTTCCACGGTAAATACCAGATCCATCAGGCTGTCACTGCTTCCCGGGACCATATCGGGGATAACGCTGGAGAAGTACTGTAAATTCATAAGATTACGATGACCATCCAGCAATTTAGTTCGGGAAAACACATCTCCGCTTTCCAGGGGAATTTCCCTAAGCAATACACGTTCCTTGGTTTTTTCATTTCCCCGGACAATAATATGCTCAATATGAGCCCTTCCCCGTTCCACAATGGAAATATTGAAGGACAGGACTCCCGTAACATTATCCCGGTTTTCATTGGGAATTATGGAGTTAAAGATATACCCGTTCTCGGCGTAAAGGCCCATTACCCGCTGAAGATCCGCCTCTACCCGCCGTGCATTAACGGTTTCCCCGACCTTGGAACGTACAAGGGCGGATAGCTGCTCAACGGTAAAGATCTCGTTCCCCTGGAAGCTGATGCCGCCAAAGGTGTAGATCCTCCCTTCATATATTTTAAAGGTGATGGTGAGGTTATTGTTACCCTTCGCATCCCGCTTTTTTTCCCTAAATACGTCGGTAACCTCGGCGTCAATATAACCCCGATCCCGGTAATACTGGGTAATGGCCGCTGTATCTGCGCTAAGCTTTGCTTCCTGGAAGGCGCCGTCATTGATAATCCCAATGGCGCCCTTGGGCTTTAAGGAGATCTGGCCCCGAAGAGCCCTGCTTGAAAAGATGTTGTTCCCCTCAAACAGTATTTCATCGATGGTTAACTTTTCTCCTTCGTTAATAAAGAAGCTAAGCTGGACAGTACCGTCCCTGCCCGGCCGGATTTCGGAGCTGACCCGTACATCGGGGAACCCCTTTTCCAGATATTTATTGATCACCGCCGTCTCATCAAGCCGCAGTTTAGCCTGGTTAGCAACATCGTTTACCTTGAGGGAAACTATATCCAGCAGATCTCCCCGGTGTATCTTATCGTTACCCACAAAGGTAATACGGGAGACCGTCGGACGTTCGACCACCCTGAACCGGATTATAACCGCGTTCCCATCGGCATCGGCAGGAACCGCGCTGGGAGTAATTGATTCAAAGTATTCCAGGGCATACATCCGCCCGTGGATTTCCCAAAAAATATCATCATTAAAGGCTTGGCCGATAAAGGGCGCCACAATTCCGTCCATTTCCGAAGAACTGACATAACGCAGCCCATCGAAAATAACATCCTTTATAGGTTTCCCCTGGTACCATTCACGGGAGCTTCCGCCTCCGGTATCACCGGGGGTCTCCTGCGCAAAGGCCGCAAACCCAAAAAATAAAATCAACGTACATGCAACACCAATGCGCATCAAGGCTCCTTCCATAAATCACTCAAATTTCTAATCGATCGTTTCCATGACAAAGTGAGAGAAAAATCTTCGACAATCCTCGGGTCCATATGCCGGGGGGCAACATTAAACTGAATATCAAACAGCGGACCGCGAATTTCAAGTCCAATATCCGCCTCCAGGGATACCCCCGCCCCGAGGTTGAAACCGTCCCGGGAAAAATCCCCAAAGCTAGTCCTGTTTTCGTCATACCGGAATGATAACATTGCCTGGCCAAAAACATCAGGCCCAAAGTACTTACCTAAGAAAACAGTCGTATTATCAAAATAGTTACCGACACTGCTAATCCTGTCAACCGGTTCCTGCAGTCCCGTAGCCTGAAATATGGCATTTTGCAGGATCTGGGTACGGACCGAGAACATATCCATGCCCAGGACATCCCGGACCGCCCGCTCTAAACGCCGGACCAGATAAAACTGCGCCAGAAAGTCTCCGCTCGCCAATACCATACTCCTAATTGAATCACTGGAGTCCTCCGAAGAAGCCCCGGTCACATTCTGCCCTAAAAGCGAAAAAATTTCAAACTGTGAAAGAGGGGGGTTAGACTCAAACCGGGGAATGAAGGATCGGAGCGGAGAACTGTCTACGATCATGGAAATGGTTACCGCCCCCTCATCGGTACGGTCCCGGGCTTCCGCGCGGGCGGAAATTTGAGGATCAAACTGTATATCGCTTTCATTGAAAGATAGAATTCCTTCCTGAATGTAAAAACTCCGCTGGAAATAGAATATTTCTCCGCTCCGGACGGCGACATCCCCTTCTACGGTAAAGCGTCCCGATCCGGTATCGGTGGTAATCCGAATTCCCGTTCCTGCTCCGGTATTTGCCCGAATCACGGGGAATTCCCGGGAGGGATACACAAATTCAACTTTAGAACCGGTGATAATGCGGAGATCGGTCACCACCGACGTTCTTGACACGGGCATGGTTCCTTCGGCGGTTTCCATAGAGAGCGCAGAAATCTGTTGGGTATCCAGGTTTATTTCCGCATTGTTGCCCGTTAAATCCCCGGAAACCTTAAAAATCATTTCTTCCATAGACAAAACGAGATGGCCTGATACATCGCCGTCCGCCTGGATTCCCGCAATATCCACGCCGAAGGGGATGGCTGTTTCATCCGGGACCCGGATATCCAGGGTAAAAATACTCGGCACCCACCGGTCAAAACGGAACCATCCGGAAGCCATGCCGGAACCGGAGCCAACCCGGGCAGGGATAGGGCCAAAACTCATTTCGTTACCCTCCAGGGTTATGGTCGTTGGTACCGGCTCTATGTCTTCCCGTATAAACTGGGGAACCTGGAGGCGCAGGCTGTTTGCCCGGATGGTTCCAAAAAATTCCGGGTCTCCCAGGCTGCCCCGAATCTCCACCGACGCCTCGGCGAAGCCCCCGGGTACATTGATAACTTCCTTCCCCGGGATAAAGCGCCAGAGCGAAGCCATGTCCACATACAGATTTGATGTCTGGGCATCAATGGTATTACCGGTAATGGTACCCACCACGGAACCCCTAAACGGGGCGGGGCTCGAAAAAGCGGCGTAAAAGGCCCCCCGATCGGAAACCTGGAGCCGGAGCATATCCCCGGGGCCGCCGGAAAGGGACAGTTGGGTATGATTGCGGGAAAATATAAAATTAAAGGGCTGCCGGGACCGTATGGCATCTAAATGGACATTCTGCACAAAGAGGGCGCCCTCGAAGCTCTCCATAGCCTTGGGCAGGTTAAACCAGGAATTGATAGGGGCAAAATTCAGCTCCGTATTAAAGACCATATCCATGTTCCGGCCCATAAAGATTCCCCCGATACGGGCTGCAGCCGTTGCATGGGCATTCCGCCGGTCTATACGGAGCTGATCAAAGTCCCCCTCCAGGGTGTTATAGTGCATACGAAATTCCTGGAGGGAGATCGTATCCTGGTCTATCATGGCGGACCCCGCAAGGGTAATATCATTATCCCCTATCCTGGCGCTCAGTTCGCTCAGATCAATATTGGCAGAATAGGAATCCAGGGATCTCCAGTGAATTTCCACTTTCCCCGACAGAAGCGTATTACGGGAATTCCTTAGAAAGCGGGCCAGTTGGACATTAGTTCCGGAGAAATTGATATCCACCGCCTCTCCGCGGTAAGACGCGTCTATACGGGCAATTTCCACCTCCTCCTGATTCCGGATAATAAGCTCCCCGGAAGGATTGGAAAAATTCTGTCCCCAGGAAGCGGTAGCCCTGCCCGTCAGAGGTCCCCGGCCGTCATCAAAGAGGATACGCCTGAATCGCAGCCCATCCTGATTAAGTTCCCCGGAAATGCCTAGGGATGTAATTGCCGACACCGGGGTAATCAGGTCCTGCACATTAAAATGGTCCACCGTAACGGACCAGTAATCGGAATCGTCGAAACGTACTGACATGAGAAAACTTAAGCGGGCAAACTGTTCATCCATGGGGATCGGAAATGAGGAGGCTTCTATATATCCGGAATATCCCCCGTAATCGGTGGTGGAAACATATACCTGGAACCCATAGGAACCATGGATACTAAGGGAACGTCTATCCAGGAATTCCCCATCCATGAAATAGAACATATCCTTATAGGATGTCTGGAAGGAAAAGGTAATATCATCGGGGTTTGAAAAATCGGCATACCCCGCAGCTTCGGCGCCCCCTTCGGCCCAGACAATCTGCCCTTCGCTTAATTCAAAACGCCGGTCCGTTCCGGATACGGATACCAGGGTTAGGATGTTCTGTTTCCCCGAATATGCCACTACCAGCCGGGGGGCATTGTAGAGAATATGCTCGAAGTCGGTAGTAACAAATACCTCGGTGGTGATCAACACATCTTCTGTAATACCCTTGGCTATTTCCGGAACCGAAGCGAGCTCCCTTAAGGGCCGAATCATATCCATCATATCCGATACGGCGAAGGAATCCAGGGCAAGGCTTCCCTGAAGATGCGCGGGATCCCGGTCATAGGAACCTTCCAGGGACAGGGTAGAGAGCTTTACATCCTCATAGGATTCTATATTGCGGAAGCGCAGCGCTGAAAGGCTAAAGGAAAAACCTTCATCCTCCCGGACAATATCACCGTCCAGGACAGAGAACTCCACCTCACCCAGGGATATGCCTTCTCCGAAAAGGTTCACGGTCCGTCCGGAACTGCTTATAGCGAAATCGCCGTTGATTCCCCCATCTCCGGTAAAGGAAAAATTCTTTACATGAAAAATCCCGCTTGGCGCCACGGGTTCCAGGCCCAGTCCGCCGGAATAAGCCAACTCTCCCTGGGGAAGTCTGAAATCGCAGCGGGTAAATCCAAAATATTTTTCATCCCCCTTACCGGCAACGGCGTAGGAAATTGGTCCCACCGTCTCATTCGGCTGCAAAGAGCCGGATAGATCGATCTCGTAGGAAACGTCCCCGTCCGGGGAATGGCTTATGGAAGCAAAACCGGTACTGCGCACATTCAGGTAGGAGTTGTACTTCCGCCAATTGCCGGTGAAGGTAAGAAAGTCCCTGGGTGTAAAATCTTCCGCCCGGAAGCTAATACCCATACGCCGCTTATCAAATGCATAGTTCAGGGAAAAATCAACCGGCAAGCGATCGTTGATCTTCCGTATTTCCAGCTCCTTTTCCGTAAGGGTCAGGTTTACCGTCATGGTTCTAAAAACAAAGAAATCCCCCGAAAGAGTGGGAATACGGAGATTAATACTGCCGTTGTTCAGATCCCGGGACAGTTCCCCATCAATCCGGCCGGACATGGCGGTAGCGAAGGATTGGTTTAAAAACCCAACCAGTTCAGCCTGGGCAGACCACTTGCCGGAAAACAGGAAGCGTCCGGCCTCCGCCCGGGTATCAAAATTGAGCCCCTCCACATGGACCGTATTCACTCCGGTCAGAACCCGGAATTCAGCCCCCCGTACCCGGAGCAGCAGATCTTCCGGTATCAGGGAGGAAATCCGCCGCACCGTATCTTTCCGGGAATCAGTTCCGGTTTGGGAGGAAAAACGGTCTTTTAGATCCGCATCCCGCTTAAAATCCAGGGTTATCACCGGCCTATCGATACGGATAGAACGGATCGAGCCGGGGATCTGCCCCCGGACCAGATCCCAGAAGGAATAGGTTAGACGGAAACGGTCTATGGTCATCACCGGTTCGGCACCCGCGGCGTATATCCGGATATTCCGTATATCCAGTGATCCGAATATGGAGGGGCCCATGGAGGCATATTCGATCCGCCGGTCCAGGAAGAGTTCCGCCTTGGACAACAGATCGTTCCGAAGCCCGTTCATCCTGGCCTGTATTTCCAACTGAAGGGGCCTGAGTAAAAGGGTACTTACCACCACCAGGGCGAGAAAAATGAGAAGTTCTATGCCGAAACGAACCAAACGGTAAACCGATTTGTTTCTGTGTTTATCGGCTTCTGTTGTTACGGGAGTATTCACAAGTCACCCCTGTGATAATCATCCCAATGTTGCATTCAATTATAGTACCTCATTATCAGTATCGACCGAATTGTCAGATAAGCCTCTATGGTATACCATATAGCATAATGAACATAATACCAAATTTTGTAGTCCTTGAGGGAGGGGATGGCAGCGGAACTTCCACCCAAATGGATTTTCTCCGCCGCCGTTTTACCGCTGCCCCGCCGACCTCGGGCGGGGAACTTCGCTGTAAGCTCCACAGTACGGTGGAGCCAACGGATGGCCCGCTGGGTAAGCTCATCCGCCAAGCCCTGGGGGGAAAACTCCCCCTTCAGCCGGAAACCCTGGCCCGGCTTTTTTCCGAGGACCGCCAGGAACACCTCTACGGACCGGGGGGTATCGCCGAACATTGTGAGCAAGGGGAGTTGGTGGTCTGTGACCGTTATGTTCTGTCCTCTCTGGTGTATCAGGGCATCACCTGTAAAACGGAACTGCCCATGCTTTTAAACCGGGACTTTCCGGGCCCGGGGCTGCTTTTTTTCTTTGATCTGGACCCGGATATTGCGGCAAAACGGCTGGAAAACCGCCCGGAAAGGGAAATCTTCGAATACCGGGACTTCCAGGTAGAGGTCCGCCAGCGCTACCGGGAATTGCTGCCATGGTATGCCGGCGAAGGGGTACGGACGGTGACCATCGACGCCTCCCAAAGCCCGGAAAAAGTGGCTGCAGATGTTTGGAGGGAGCTTGAAAAACTGCCGATACTTAAAGGAGAAATCTGAAATTCGGAGAATGGAATTTGCGGCATATCAAATTTCTGATGCTCGGCATCGTCCTACTGACAACCCTAAATCCCCTCCCCCTGGAAGCCTATTACGTGCAGTACAAGGAGCAGTTCTACCGGCTCTATCACCTGCATTATATACAGAACCCCGATGATACCATGGAAAACATCTACTGGCTGGAACAGGCCATCAAGGCGGATTTTGCCAATCCCCTCTTCGCCATGGCCCTGATAGAAAACGAGACCCAGTGGGAAAAGTACCGTTACCTCTTTATGATGCACGCCCACCTCAAACTGATAGAGCAGTACCTGTATCTGGGAAACAAGTGGAATAAACGGAACGCCTATTTCTACAACGCCCCCTGGAAGGAACAAAACCTGGAGAGCCTTGAAACCGCCGAAACCTGTTACCGCACCGCCCTCTACTACTGGCAAGCTGCCCGGGACTGGGCGGAAAAAGCCCAGGATCGCCGCTTCCGCTTCATCAACCTGCCCCGGGTGCAGTTCTGGGAGGATGAGGCCGGACGGGTAGAAGATGGAAGGCTTGATTACGAGAAGATTATTACCCGGGAGCTGAGCTTGCTGCAACAGGTTCGGGAAAAGTTCCAAGCCATGGACGAGAATACGTACTAATAAGCCCAGGATACGTGATATTGACAAAACCCCGATTTTTCGCTACCTTTTAACACTATTCTGGAGCGGTGTCCGAGTGGTTGAAGGAGGCGGTCTTGAAAACCGTTGTGCCGTAAGGTACCGGGGGTTCGAATCCCCCCTGCTCCGTAGACTATAATTCCGTTTTTTTTGTTGAACAAATTTAATCAAATAAGAGGGGATTCGAACAGGAGTCCCCGCCGACCGGAGGGAGGAAAAGGCGGCAGGATGCCGCCGGCAGGGGACGTATGCGGGTCGGAGGGAGCAAACAGGAAGTTTGCGACCGGAGACCGAATCCCCCCTGCTCCGTAGGAACCTTGTCTACAACTAAACTTGACCCACAAATCAATCATGATTACCTATCACGAAGAAATTTCTAACCGCAAGGTCGAAGAAGTCGAATAAGGCAGAGGATAAGGATCCCCATTTTTTCATTTCTTCTTCGACTTCTTCGCCTTTTTCGACTTCGCGGTTTATTACTCTTCCCAATTTCTAATTATTTGGAACTTCAGGCCAAAAGTGTTTTGGATAGCGGCCGCGCATTTCTTTCCGTACATCCGCGTATGATCCCTTCCAGAAGCCCGGCAGGTCCCGGGTAACCTGGATTGGGCGGTCCGCCGGGGATAATAAATGAAACACAATCGGTACGGATAGTATCTTTACTTCCCCTATGCCGAATGCATCCTGGAGGCGGAGCCGTAAAACCGGTTCCCCGGTACTGTAATCAATGTGACGGCGGCGGCCCTTAGGGGGAGTAAAGTATTCAGGCGCCAGCCGGTCCAGTTCTTTTTTTGTTTCCCAGCCGAGCCTTGCGGCAAGGGCGTCCGCCAGACCTTTCCCGCTGATGATTGGCCCGCTTCCGCTTTCCGCCCCGTCCCAGACAAAAGGACCCAGCCATTGAGCCGCATCGTTGATAAGGGCCGCATCGGTCCATGCTGCATCGGTGCTCCCATGAGCATGATTACTGTTGAAAAAACGTATCCGATCCAGAAGACGGCGGGGATGTCCTGCTTCGTCATCCCAGGGGAGGATGGTAATACCGGTATCTTGGAGTAAATCCGGCAGGACCGGGATAATTTCTTCACGGAGGCTGCGGCGGCGTTCTTCCAAAAGGGGTATCCGGCCCGCCAGCTTTACTGCGATGCTCCGGGGGTTAAGACCCTTCCACTCAATGCGGCTTTCTTCGCGTATTTGCCTCTCCAATAGTGTAAGGGCAGTTTCTTCCGAAACCGGCGCGGCAAGCCGTATAAAGCCCATCCGCTCTCCGGCATCCACCTCCGCTGCGGCGATCCACTCCGAAGCGGCGATCGGTCCCGGAAGCCGTCCTTCCCGGCCGGAGCTGAAACGAAAAACCCCTTCGATGCCGCCCCGTTTGTTTGCTCCGGTCTCATCCAGGCGGCGGGCAATACGGTCGGGAAAAGCTGCTCCCAAAAGCTCTCCCACACCGGCTTCCGCTTCCATGGTCCATGATAATTTTTCATCCGCCTGCCCCAGCCGTTTAAGAAGGTCCGCCGCAGTTTGGGCGCTACGCTTAACCCAGGCTTCATTTTCCGGCCTGATCTTTCCGCGCATTTTGCAACGCAGGATTGAAAGACGCAGTCTGAAATCCGGATCTTGACCAACGCCGGAACCATCACGGTCCGACAGTATTGCTGCGGCGGCACAGCCAAGAGGCGCAAGCCGCCGTTCCTTGCCGGCGATACAAAGCCTCGCAAGCCGCGGTTCAAGGCCAAGACCCGCCATGACCCTGCCTATACCGGTAGGACGCCCTTCGGTATCAATCGCATCCAGCTCTTTAAGAAGTTCTAATGCCCGGTCCCAGGAAGCAGCGGGAGGGGCTTCCAGCCAGGGAAGATCCTCCCGGTTTTTGATGCCCCATAAGAGACAGTCCAAAACCAGGGATGACAAATCGGTACGCCGGATCTCGCTTTCCGTTTCCGCCGGGCGGACATCGTTTTCCGCCCAAAGCCTTACACAGCGCCCGCGCATAAGCCGCCCCGCCCTGCCCGCCCGCTGTTCCGCGCTCTGACGGCTGATAGCTTCCATGCTCAGCCGGTTCATTCCGCTGGGGATATGGTAACGTTCCAGCCTGGCAAAACCGGAATCCACCACCATGGTGATCCCCGGGATTGTAAGCCCCGTTTCCGCAACATTGGTAGAAAGGATGATACGGCGCTTAGTATTACTGTTTGCCGAAAGAATCTCCCGCTGTTTATCCAGGGGCATGGAACCGTGCAGTGAAAATATATCAAAATCATGATCAAGCCCGGCGCTGTTTAACGCAGAACGGGCATCATCGATTTCCCGTCTCCCGGGCAGAAAAACCAGTATATCCCCTTCCCTGCCGCCGGAATTTCCCGGGTTATTCAGCATACTTCCCAGCGCCTCTCCCACAGCCTTTCCCAGTGGTTTACCCCCCGGCAGAGGATTCGCAAGGGGCCGGTACGAAATATCCACCGGAAAGACACGGCCCGGACAGTCGATAACCGGCGCATTGATAAAGGCCCCAACAGCATCGGCGTCCATGGTTGCGGACATAACAACGATATTAACAGCCGATCCCATACGCCGCAGGTCCATCACCATGGCCAGGGAAAGGTCGGTATGAACACTACGTTCATGAAATTCGTCAAAGATAACGGCAGACACACCCCTCAGTTCCGGGTCATTCTGCAGCCGCCGCACCAGGAGCCCCTCGGTAATCACCTCAATCCGTGTACGCGCCGAAACCTGCCGCAAAAGCCGCACCCCATACCCCACCACCCCTCCAACAGCTTCCCCGGCAAGCTCCGCCATACGCCCGGCGATCCCCAAAACCGCCGCCCGCCGCGGTTCCAGCACAAGTATCCTCCCCTCCCCCAAGCTCTCCATCAAAGCCAGCGGAACCAGCGTAGACTTCCCGCTCCCCGGATCGGACCGTATAACCAGCGCCCCCCCTTCCGCAACAGCAGCGCAGATATCCTGCAAACGATCCGCCAAAGGAAGTTTAGTACCAATAAGTTTTTGCATAAGCGGACTGGTCATAATGCAGACACCCCATATACCACCGGCACCCGGTCGAATCACTGATCTAAATCATTATACCATAAAACTTAGCGTTGCCAGGGGGTATGGCCACGGTTGAAAAGACCGGGATTACGGACCCGGCGCCCTTGGGTTACCCTAAAAGGGAATTCCCGGGCGAATTTTATGAAAATCGGTAAATTTCTGTTAAAAAAGGTGGAAAATAGTCACATTAGTGATATACTAGTCCTACACAAGGGTAAGTGGCGAAGATATATGTCCGATAGTCTGTATACTCAATTCCGGTTATTTTCCCATTTTTTGAGCGGCTGCACGGGCTGCGCTTGTTTCAAGGGTTTATTTACTATCCGGCTAGGGAGAATACTATGATATATACTACGCTTTTACCCCCCCCCCCCATTCCGCTAGGTTTACTCTAATATTTCCCATACTACTCAAAACCACAGCTTCATGCTGTTTCGTATTAAGGAGTTTTCTCATGAAAACAGTGCGCTTTTTTGCCCTGATCTGCGGAGCCACCCTCATGCTTGCCGGTTGCGACCTTTTTCTCAATGCCCCCGAAAAGGACGCCCGTTCTGGGGCGGAATACGAGGTATGGCTGGCCAAGGCGCCCCACCTTACGGTGCGCATGGAACTGGTTCCCGGTTCGGGAACGGCTAATCCCCCGGCGGGGCTCATTACTCTGCCGGAGAACCGGCCCAAGCTGGAAGTTCCTTTTAACGCTTCTTTTACCGTAAACCCCGGGTTCGGCTTTGTGGAATGGCGGGCCTATAGGGCCGCCGCTCCGGGCGTGCCCTTAGGAACCGAGGTGCAGTTTAAAAGCCTTAACGCTTCGGGGACCGAAGTTGAAGTGAAGATCCTTATTAACGAAGAAATAACCATTACCCCCTTTTGCGCGGCCTTGCCTACGGTAACGGACCATAACCTGCCCAACGCCACCTTTCAGCGGCTGCCCACCAACTACCCCGTGGAGATATGGTTTAACACGCCGATTGATCCGGAAAGCCTCTCCTTCCTGAATACGGCCAAGCCCCAGGGGACCATCGCCATTACCGGGAAGGCGGACCAGGGGATGAACCCGACGGTCCGGGATTTGACGGACCAGTACGATCTGCAAAAGGACCCGGCGGGGCTCTGGATACGCCTGGAGCCGGTGCGGAACGGCTTCTCCCTTTCCAATTACAATATTACCTTAGAACTGGGTACGGGCATACGCAGCAGGGACTATCCCTTGTACATGGTGGAAAGCCGGGCCTTGAGCTACGGGGCTGCGGACGGCCCGGACCTGAACTTCCCGGTGGTTGATACCAACCTTATCAAGGGAGCCCTGGGTCTTGCGGAGGGTAATGTCTTTTTCCCCGGGAGAACTATTAGCTATAACAGCGCCGGGCGGACCTGGCCGGCGGAATATGCCCTAAAAAGCGATGAAACGGGCAAGCGGACCGTGTACCTGCTTTTTGACGCCTATAAAACCTCGGCAATGATAAAGGAAATAACCATCACCGAGGAACGGGTTATGGATATTGCAGGCCGTGCGGTGACTGCCGAGATTCTGCCTTCCCCGGCCTACCCCAACGAGAATTTGCGGAACGCCGATTCCCCCCTGGCCTTGAAGTACGCGCAGGAATTCCTAAAGACGCCTTTTGTTATCGCCCACACGGTACAGACCGTCAAGGAAGGGGTCATTCGGTTTTACATACAGCCCCGGGATTCCTTCGGGATCGGGTACAGCTATGTGGATGCCAACACCCGGGGCCTGTATGTGGAAGCCCTGCTGGACCTGCCCCCGGAACCGGTAACCGGGATGGGGGGCGCCTATAACCGGGCTGCCGGGACCATCACCCTGTCCTGGACGGACCCCGCCAATGCGGATTTGGATCATATTGATATCAGTTGGGCCGGGGGTACAGCAAAAGCGAATGCGGGGGAACAGCGGGCAGTCCTGGCCGTTATGGCTCCCGGGCTTTATAACTTTACCCTTACCGCCGTAGACAAGGGCGGGAACCGCAGCCCGGTTGCGTTCTCCTTTCATGCGGACACTACAATCCCCAACCCGGTGAGTAATCTGCAGGGACACTACGATTCCAATAGCATAATCCTTTCCTGGAATAACCCCGAGGGGGACGATGAAGCGGAAAAAATAGTGATTAGCTGGACCGGTACTGACAACGGTTCAGCCACCGTAGGGTTAAGCGGCACGACTCAGAGCTATGACATATCCGGCATAGCGGCGGCTGACCGCGCGGCCTATACGATAACCGTAAAGACCGCCAATAACCTGAAAGAATCCGACGGAGCCTCGGTGACCGTCTACCCGGATCGTACGGCCCCCAGCCCGCCGCATACGGTTACCACTTCTTATGACAAAGGCACCAGGGAAATCGCGGTAAGCTGGACCGATCCGGTGGATGCGGATTTGCAGGAGATACTCCTGGAATGGGGCATCAACGGGGGGGCCATTGCGGGAACCCAGCGGGTAAGCCGGGGACAGCAAGTCTACCGAATTACCGGGGTTGTTTCGGACAGCCAGGGCTATATGGTGCGGGCCTATGCGGTTGACCGTGCGGGGAACCAGTCCACCGGGATTTCAACGACGGTGGAAACCGAAATCCTCCCCTCCGGCGGTTCTTTTACCGTAAACGGCCCGGGGGAGAAGATAAGCCTTTCCCCGTCCCCGGAAACCTCGGTAAGCCTTTCCTTTAAGAAAAACGGTTCCCGGATGTATACCGTGAGCGGCTATGATGACGCATCCTCTATACAGTGGCTGGTGGACGGCAATCCCGTCGACGGCACGGATAAAAGCTCCACCTTCACCGTAAATGCGCAGAATTACTTTGTGCGGGACTATACGCTGACGGTGATGGCGAAAAGCGGGGGACGAGTGTATTCCCTGGTTGCGGTATTTACCATAACGGAGTAAGGAAACATGAAACACATACAAAGAAAGACCGGCCTATCAGCTCTATTCAGCGCAGCCCTGATGACCCTCGCCGTGCTCAGCTCCTGCTCCACTCCCTTTACCCCGGAGCAGCACGCCCCCGCGGAAGCGCCGGTCCCCGCAGGATACGGCCGGGCCCTTATCAGCGTGGCCCTTGAAGACGGCGCGGAGCCTGAGGCCGCCCTGTCCGCCCGGACCCTGTTCCCCAGCAGCTTTACCTCCTACGAACTCACCTTTACGTACATCGGCCCCGATATCTCCGGCCTCGATGCCCCGGCCTATAACCCCAGCCCCGTACCCTGGACCGCCGTAACTACCGTGGAGCTGCTGCAAGGGACGTGGGTCATCACGGCGAGTGCCTATACCGGAGGCAAGGTACTCTCCGGCCGGGGCTCCTCGGCGGAAATAACGGTCGGGCCCGGCGCGGTTACGCCGGTAAGCATCGACATCAGCATGAACTGGGCGGGCCAGTCTGCCACCGAAAAGGCGGGGGCCCTGGGCTATTCCTTTACCGCTCCCGAAGGAACCTATACTGCCAAAACACTGACGATCAAAACCATGGACGGCGCGGATCTCGATATCCCCGATAATCCGGTAGATTTGACGGGTATAGATGACGGCCTGGCGGCGGGAACGGTTCCGGACCTTCCGCCGGGCTCGTACTCCCTGGTGGTGGAACTGGTGAACAGCCAGAACCGCGCCGCCCGGTGGGCCACGGCCTTCCATATCTACAACGGCCAGACCACCGCGGCCATCCATCCCTTTGCCGAGGCGGATTTCAGCGCCCGCGTCCCGGTGTTTGGGACCGTCGATACCGGCATGGTGGTAACCCCCACTTCCCGCACCGTGGAAGCCTTTACCGAAGCCGCCTATGATGCCGGCAATTTCAGCATCCCCCTGGCGGTCAGCGCCGTTGAGGAC
>NZ_JAJQRB010000043.1:0-21298 GCF_046533075.1 Treponema primitia
TACATTTACAATAATGTTTTGCTGCTGTACACTTGAAGCGCCGCTAATACCCAGCCCTCTCTTCTCCATTTCGTTGGCTACCGCCGATGCATAAGCTTGTTTTTTGCTTACCACTCTGGCCCCAATGGGGAATAACAGAAACGCACCCATTCTAACGTAAACTATACCAACAGGAATCCCTATGATGGATATAAAAGAAAGAATCCCAGCGGCTAAATATATGATTGTTAAGACCAACCCAATGGGGAACCAAATTATGTCCAGTATTATTGAAACAACCTTGCTTATCCCGGAGACGTGGGTTTTTCCCTTTAATTCAGTATCCCGGATGATTTCCTTGCCAAAAGGGAAGGCGGATAGTTTAGCAAACTCCAGGCAAGCTCTAGCGATGGGTAAGCCCACAATGGTAACGGCGAACAAGCCCGCCACGAGCAGCCAAACCAAGGCAAGTATAGCCCCGCCAAATACAAACCAAATAACGTTACCTAATGCCGACATAGTGTTCTCCTTATACAGCCATCATAGCATTGCGGTCTATCATATACCGATAGACTGAAATGATTTTATTGGTTTTTATCGGCGTGATGTAGGTTGGTTATACAAAAACAAGAGAACCGGCGTTATTACCGGTCCCTTGTATGCATTGTCTAATGATAATCGGACGTTGGCTTAGGCGTTCAAAAATTCAAAGTCTACTACTATGGGACAGTGATCAGAGAGACCCTTCCAACGTTTTTGTCCATATTCATTTTCTTCCCAATCATCTCGAATCTTAAAAGTCATGTTTTTTATACCATTGTTGAATTTTTCTGATATGAAGCAAAAATCGTTAGAATATAACTTCTTTTTACTAATAGAATAAAAAGTTTTCTTTGCTTCTTCAGGTAACCCAAGGGCACAATTTTTAAAACCTGCGAGATTTTTCACTAAGTCTGAATATCGTTCTGGATGCTCATCATTACTGCTAGTATTAAAATCGCCAATTATAACAACATTGTCGGTTGTTATGTTTTTATATTCTGGCCAATGTATCGCATCAACTATATTTTTGTCATAGAAAACAGGGACTGGTTTTGTCCAAACGGCTATCAGTATTATTTTTCGTTTTTCTATTGCTGTTGTTACTTTATACGGCACAACATAGCGAAATTTTCGGCTAAATTCATCGGTAAATTCAATTTTGCAGGTTTTAGAAAAAACGAGTATGCCCAGATCGCTATATTCTTGATCATCGCCATACCAATTTTTATATTTAAAATCCGATTTAAGAATACCCACATCCTCCCGTTTGCTCTCTTGTATAACAAAAATATCCGCATCAGGATATGCATTTACAATTACATCTTGCTTTTCTTTATTAAATCCATTTTGACAATTCCAACTCACTATCTTCAATTTGCCCATACCGTTCCTCCTATTTTCCACCATTATATCACCACTAATCCCACCGGTCAATCAAAAACCGCTTTGGTATTCACAATGTCGGTCGTGCTGTTGTAAGCGCCTTAAACGCTGATGCCGAAATGCCTACTTTTTCGCCTTCGGTTCCTTCGTGGTTAAAATCCCCTACAATCCCTATTTTTCATTTCGTTTTATCTGCCATCTCCCGTCGTTTTTTCAACGGCAATGGCCCGGGCCGATTCTCTGGTCCGGATCCTTGAGTGATAGGGTGGATTATTTTGAGGCGTTAAATAGGGTAAGAAAATCCGCCGGATTCAGAATGAAAAGTTCGTTCGGATAATGCCGGATGTTACCGGTAATGAGATATGCTCCGAGCTCTTTGGCGGTATCGTAAAAAATCCTGTCATCCTCGTCCGGCAGCGCAATGGTACTTGGCGATGGGGTATGGGAAATGCTGATTTTTTGCAGCAGGTCTATAAAACGCCTGACCTTATCCGGATCTATTTTTGATGCAAATTTTGATCGGCCCGCTACACCTTCATATTCAGTGAGTATGGCGGGGTTTTGACATATGGGTAATTTACCCTCGATAATTAGCCGTAAAATATCCGCCGGATTACCCTTTGATTTGATAAAGGCCGAGATAAGCACATTGGTATCAAGGACTGCAAGCACCTATTGGCCCCGTTTTTCTCTGCGATAGTCGCCTATCTCTTTATCAACCTCATCCATGGAAAGAGTATCCAGTCCCCCTCTGGCTGCCTGGAGCTGAATTCCATCCAATAGTTTCATGGCCTCTGCGCGGTTTAAAATATCAATGACGTCTTCAAAATCCTGATTGACAATATCAAGAACAAGCATTGAGGGCTTTCCGTTATTGGTAAGTACCAGTTTTCCCTCTTTTTTGAGAGCGGCCCGTGTTTTCCCGGGGGATGAATTGAATTCCCGGACAGAAATGAACTGCATATCAACCTCTTATTTTAAGTATATGCTTTATCTGCCCATTGTCAATCAATTGACAGTAAACTATCGGATTCGATAGATTTCGACTTTGCGGTTAAAATCCCCTACAACCCCTATCTTTAATTCCGCTTTATCTGCCATCGCCCGTCGGTTTTTTCAAACTGGGTTGAGGGGAGGGAGATCTGCCGGCCGTCTTCGGTGCTTAGTTTTACTGTGCCTACGACTACGTTGACCTCTATGACCTTCCAGAGGGATTCATCATAGTTTATTTTACAGCCCTCCTGGGGGATGAGCCGGCGCTGTTCATTGTAGAAATTGTGTTCGTAGGCGAGGCAGCAGAGGAGCCGGCCGCAGGGGCCGGAGATTTTCATGGAATTGAGGGAAAGGTTCTGGTCCTTGGCCATTTTTATGGAGACCGGTTTTAACTTGTCCGAAACCGCGTGGCAGCAGTAGGCCCGCCCGCAGACCCCAAGGCCGCCTACTACCCGGGATTCATCCCGAACCCCTATCTGCCGGAGTTCTATCCGTGTTTTAAAGATCCCCACCAGATCCTTTACCAGATCCCGAAAGTCTACCCGGTTTTCTGCGGTAAAGAAAAACAGAACCTTAGACTCCTCCAGGAGATAATGGACCGAGACGAGTTTCATCTCCAGCCGGTGGGTCTCGATCTTTTCCTTGCAGATTTTAAAGGCTTCTTTTTCCTGCTTCCGGTTATAGGCGGATTTATCCAGGTCTTCCGCAGAGGCGGGTCGTTCGATCCGGGCAACCTCTGAAAAGGAGGAGGAACTTTTGCGTTGAACCGGGCCGATTATCTGGGCCAGATCCTTGCCGTAGCGGGTGGGAACCAGAACCCAGCTTCCGTTGCCCAGGATATCTCCCTTGTAGAGGGCAAGAAAGGTTTCGTTGGAATAGGAGAGCCGGAGCCGGTACACCGGAGTATCCGGAGCCAGAGCTTCATCTCCGGCCACAACGATTACGTCGGTTTCCTCCAAGTCGGAGTCCGAAGGTTTATCCTCAAGGGCGGAGATATCTTCATCGGAAATATCTTCGTCATTATTTATGTCATCATAATCACCGGATTGGGCCACTGTATTTTCCTTTATATTCGTTTACTGTAATAAATCTACCAGGAGACCGGTGATTTCATCAAGCCGGGCCAACAGTTGAACCTGCCCAAGCTGACCGGAGAGTATTCCCGATGCGAGATCCTCCAGTTTTTTGTCTACCACTTCTATCTGAACTTTACGGCGTTTTTCGTGATTAAAAAGGTAGTTTTCCGTTTTTACCGTATAACCGTTTTCTACTATATAGTGTAAAAAATGCCGTACCGCCCGTTTGTACTGCTTTATCTCCTCCGCCAGGGGCCGCAGCCTTAAAGCATCACCGGCGCTGTGGACATCATCCAGCAATTCCTGGAGGACCTCTTCCGACGGGGGATAATCGGGTAGGGCCCCCGCTTCTTCCCCTTCCCGGACGCCCTTTTCTTCAAGCAGCCGGGAGAAGGGAGTCTTCTTAAGGGCTTTAACGGCGCCCTTGTCCTTGGGCTTTTGAGCCTCCCCCCGGGCTACGGTATAGGCGGCGGGATTAAAAATCGGCGCGCCGCCGGGGATGTCTATCTTATCCATTTACTTTTTCCGGGCGCAGGGAGAACCTTGAAAGGGCGGATTTTACCCCCTGGGCATCACGGTATTCGGCCACAGCCTTATCCCAGGCTTCCTCGCTCTGGCAAACGGTTACCTTACCGTGGATAAGGCAGCCCTCATCCGCCTGGATGCGCCGGGTGATGATGTCCCCCAGGACCAGCCCGGTATTGAGGATGATGATCCGCTCGCTGGCAAGGATATTGCCGTACACCACCCCGCCGATGGTTACGGTGGTACCGCCGATGTTGCTCTTCATCCGGGCCTTTTCGCCCACCACAACCCGGCCTCTGGCGCTGAGGTTCCCCCGTATGCTGCCGTCTACCCGGGTAAAACCGCCGGATTCAACGTCGCCGTCAATAGAAGAACCGGGGCCTAAAATAGTATTTATAGAAAAATCTTCGAGTCTGCCGTTGGACACCCTACCCCCGTTAAGTTCCCCAGGTCTACCGTGCGTTTTTTGCTATACTGGAACGGATATTGAGGTACTTGAAGGGATCCACCACGTCGGAACCGATATGAACCTCGTAGTGTAAATGGGGACCCGTGGAAAGTCCGGTATTTCCGATATAACCGATGGTTTCACCCTGCTGAACCCGCTGCCCGGTGGTTACCCGGAACTGCTGCATATGACCGTAGCGTGTATAGAACCCGTGTTTATGCTTAATGATAATGTAGTTTCCAAACCCCGTGGCATCGTAGTCCACGGTAACCACCTGCCCGTCCGCTGCCGCCACAATGGCGTCTCCCTGACGGTAGGTAGACATATCTATTCCCTTATGGATGTAATACTGACCCGTAAAGGGGTTCTCGTTTTGGCCAAAGAACATGGAAATATGGCCGATCCCGCCCTTGATGGGCCAAACGCTGGGGATTTCCGTGAGCAGCGCACTCTGAGAATCCAGGAGGGTACCGATTTCCTTAACCGGTTCCACCGCAGAGGCCAGGTATTCCGAAAGCCGGCGCACATCGTTTACTTCCTGGAGGGTACCTTCGGCGGTTTCTTTAATATCAAAAAAGGAGGAAAGATCCCCGGTCAGGGATGGGGCGGAGGCCTTATTTGACGGAGTATTCACCCCAAGGGCGGAAAGGGTATTTGAAAGGGCAGCCTCAAAACCCCGGGCGGTCCGCAAAAGCCGGGAAGTTTCGTCCCTAAGCTGATCCAGACTGGCCTGGGTGTTCTTTAGGCGGCCGTCTTTTTCCGCCACAATGCTTTTGGTATTGCTGTAAGAGGCGCCATACCAGAAAAATGCCCCCACAATGCCCACTAAAACCAGGGCTGCACAGCATATGGACAAAACGGTTACATGAAGGTTGTATACCCTTTTTTCCGAATGGGGGACCAAAACAACGGTATAGCGGCGGGTTAGGGCTCTAAAAATAGTCTGCAGGAAGGAGATGATCCCCTTACCAAACAAAAGGACCAGATTTTTAGCCTTTAAAACTAAGTTGTTTTCAAATCGTTTATATTCATGAACCGACGCCAATATACACCCCAATGTTAATTATCGGAACAAATTTGTATTTCAGGACACCAAAAAGTATAACACTCTATTACTGTTGTATCCTAAATATCTTTTTTTGTCAAATACTCTGTTTTGACAAAAAAGCAAGTAAAGACTATACTGTATCAGGATTTTATCTTAAAAAAACGAGATTTTCAATAAAAATGAAACATTTTTTGAGGATTGGGATAGCTTCTTTTGGTCTACTGTCCCTGGCGGCTTTTCTCGTTTCCCTCTACCTTGCCCGAGGTCTTTATAAAAGCACCTCCGATGACGCTGTTTCTCCCCGGAATTATCATTTTTCTCTTTACTTGCCCGATAACCGGAATTCTTTTTTTACCGGGATTATCCAGGGGGCGGAGCGGTCCGCGGCGGAGCTGAACGCGGCGATTTCCATCCATTCTATTGATCCGGCGAAAAACGAACTGGAAATGGCTTCCTATGCGGGGATTGATGGGGCCATCGTCTGCCCTTATTTGGAGGATGCCCTGGCCCGGCGGCAGTTGGACAAGCTGGGGAATCGGCAGATCCCGGTGGTGATCATCAACCACAATGTGCCCAATGATCAACCATGGCCTTTTATCGGGTCCAACAACTTTGATGTGGGCCGCAGGATCGGCCTTATGGCGGGAAGTATCAGCGAAGGGCCCCTGCGGCTGGCCCTGGTGTACAGCGATAAGGCCCCGGGGATATACGGTGAGCGGGAACTTGTGGAGATGGGGCTTAACGCGGCCCTTGGGGAACGGCTTGCCGCGCCGGTGCTGGGGCTGCGGACTAACCTGAACCCCCTGGACGCTGAGGAACTCCTCTACCGGCTCTTTCGGGCTAATCCGGATATCAATACCATCGTTTTTACGGATCCCAATGATACCCTCGCCGCCGCCCAGACCCTGGTTGATATGAACCTGGTGGGTCAGGTACATATCATCGGCTTTGGGGATGATCCGGGAATCCTGGAAAATATCCGCAAGGGGGTTATCGCCTGCAGCGTCCTTACCAACCCGGAACGGATAGGCTATGAGGCGGTTCGTTCCCTCTGGTCCCTGCGGCAGACCGGGTATACCCCCGCATCCATCGACACGGGGATAAAGATCATCGATGGAAGCAGCCTGTGAAAGTATCTTTGATACGGAGAATCCGTAATTCAATCAGTCTGCAAATGCTCCTGAGCAGTTTGGGAGTGTTTTTCATCCTGGTCCTTTCTACCGCCTATATCCTGTTTTCCTCCATGCGTCTCCAGACCGTTTCGGACCGGAGTTTTGAACGGGAACGGTTTATCACCTCCATCCGGAAGGGGCTGGAGGATTACCAGGGCCCTTTATTGAATTATCTTTCCACCCGTTCCTCCAACGCGCTCTCACAAATACTGATTGATACCCAAGCCCTGCGGTGGAAGCTTCCCACCTATATGCCCATCAACACGGACCAGACGGACCTTAAGGAGCGGGAACTCTACTCCCTGATCCGCTCCTACCTGGATCTGGCGGATCAGGCTATGGAAGAAAAACGGGGGCGGAATATTTCGGCCTATACCCGGATCTACGATGAGATGGCGGGGCTTTTGGAATATATCAACAGTGAGATAGATAAGATCAGTATTGAACGATCCCGGAACCAGATGGACGCCTATGGAATATTTATCGCCGATGCATGGTCGGTGCAGCTTTGGAACTTCCTGTTTATCATCTTTGTTTCTGTTTTTGCCACACTGATGCTGCTCAATTCTATCGGGCGGATCACCAGTCCGCTGGTCCGGCTTTCCGCCATGGCGGTGGAAATATCAGCGGGGAATTTTGACAGCAACGATATTGAAGCCAGTTCCGTGCAGGAAATGGATCAGTTGGTACAGGCCTTTAACCGGATGAAGCGGGACATCCACCAGTATATAGAAGAAATACGCCACCAGGAAAATATCAAACAGGAGTATATGCAGGAACGGATGCGGAATATGAAGATGGAGGGATTGATGCGGCACATGGAGATCTATGCCCTTCAGGCTCAGATGAATCCCCATTTTCTGTTCAACACCCTGAATACGGGGATGCAGCTTGCCATAGTGGAGGGGGCGGACCGAACCGGAGAATACATGGAATACCTGGCCAAGCTTTTCAGGCATATCATCCGGAATAAGGAAATCATTGTTCCCCTGCGGCACGAAATTGAAGGACTGAACTACTATTTCTACCTGTTAAAGGTACGGTTTCCCAAGAATCTGGATCTGATCCTGGACTGTGACGAGACTCTTCCGGATCGGTACAAGGTACCGGTGTCCATACTCCAGCCCCTGGTGGAGAACTGTGTGATCCATGCCTTTAAGGACAGCCCGGCCTATCCCGGGGAAAGTCCCTCCCGGCAATCCCGGATCAGGGTGAGCGCAGCCCTTGAGGAAGATCGGCTGGTTCTGCGGGTGCAGGATAACGGCAGCGGTATGGCAAGCGAAACCCGGGAAAAGCTGCTCCATCCCCAGTCGATAGACAAGTCCTCCCTGTCCCGGGTTATGGGCT
Organism: Treponema primitia; assembly: GCF_046533075.1. Taxonomy (GTDB): domain Bacteria; phylum Spirochaetota; class Spirochaetia; order Treponematales; family Breznakiellaceae; genus Termitinema; species Termitinema primitia_B. The sequence continues at coordinate 8,014 of NZ_JAJQRB010000043.1, forward strand.
TGGAAAACGTGATCCAGCGCTTGTATTTTTTCTATCCCGATGACCCCCTGGTGGTGGACATTGAAAGCGGCGAAAATGGGGTAGGGACTACCATCGTTATCCGCATCGATACCGGGAGGGTACCGTGTATAGAGTTTTGATCGTGGACGATGAGGAGCCGGTATTGGACAGCTATGAATTTATGCTGAAAAGTACCGCCGACTTTAGCCTGGCAGGAAAGGCCCGTACGGGTTATGAAGCCCTGGCGCTGATCTACGAGTTTGAGCCGGACCTGGTTTTTATGGATATCAATATTCCCGGTCTGGACGGTCTTGAGGTTATCGGCGAGGTCCGCAAAAAATTTGCCCCCATGGTCTTTATCCTTTCCACCGCCTATGAACGGTTTGATTTGGCTCAGCGGGCCATACCTCTGGGGGTGTTTGCGTATCTGGTTAAACCGGTATCGAAGAGAACTTTTTTTTCCACCCTGGATAATGTCAGGGAAGCCCTGGCGAACCGGGTTACCGAAGAAGGCCCCCAGGGTGATGATGAGATGGAAAGGCAATTCCTGCAGAAGACCATCTGGAAGGAGATGTCCCGGGATGATTGGGAGCGGTACCGGGAACGGTTTTGCCTGCCCTCGGACAGGGGGATAGTTCTGTTAATGGAACTGGACCGGGACGCGGAGTTGTGGTGTAAAAAAATTGCCGAACTGCTTTCCTTTCGCCACCACTGCCGCTGTGACGTGATGCTGAACCGCGGTCTTTTTCTGATCCTTGAAGATATCAGCCGGAATGTCCTGGAAGATCAGGTGACAGCAATACTACGGGATATTGATCTTCCCGAGGGCTCCTGTTATTACGGCATCGGCGAGGTACGGCCGGGGCAGCTCCTGTACCAGTCTTGTAATGGGGCGCTCCGGGAGTTGCAGAACCGGCTGAACCGGACCGATATGCTGCTCCGGGAACGGATGCGGATTATCCAGATTCGCCATAAGATCGGGATCGCCGGAGCGGAGGAGGTAAAGAAACTGTTTAGGTCCCTCTGGGAGGAGATCTTTACCTATTGTGATTTTACCCTGGCCAAGGCGAAGATGGCTGCCCTGTTTACGCTCCTTATCGACGACTGTACCGGGTGTTACGGCGCCCATTCGGGGGAGGAACCCCCCTTTAACCCCGCGGAGGAAATTCTGCCCCTGCGGGGATTGGCGGAATGGGAGACCTGGGCTTCCGATGCCTTTGGGAGGATACTTTTCCAGGCCACCCTGCACCGGTCCGGCCGCTTCCCCATGCCCCTCAGTAAAGCTGTCGAGTATATCCACGAACATCAGGCCGAAGGTATACAGCTCAGTTCCGTGGCCGAAGCCGCCCAGGTTTCCTCCGCTTACCTGAGCCGGCTTTTTTCGGAGCACCTTAAAACAAACTTTGTGGACTACCTTACGGAACTGCGTATGGAAAAGGCGGAGAAGCTTATCATGGAGGGGAAGATGAATGTCAAGGCGGTCGCCTTTGCGGTGGGATATCAGGACCCAAATTACTTCAGCAAGATATTTAAGAAGATCACCGGGGTTCTTCCCACGGTATATGCGGCGGAGAAGCGGGGGGAAGGGTGAAGAAAACAGCGGGGCGCGGGTTTCTTTTTTTAATAGTACTGGTGTTTCTGTCGTGTGTGGGGAGGAAAGATAATTCCGGGGCAGCCCCAACGCCGCTCTTGCCGGCTGCGGTTGCGGGTCGGAGCGAGGGCGTCCCCGAGGCGGGCGGGGAAAAGCGGGTGACCATTGGGCTCTCGGTGGCCACGGCGACTTTTATTATTGAGCGGTGGAACAAGGATGTAAAAGTGTTTTCCGGGGCTGCCCAGGGACTGGGGGCGGATGTGTTGGTCCAGCTTTCCGCCGGGGGGACCCGGGAGCAGATTGCACAGATAAACTATATGGCGAACCAGAAAATAGATATCCTGGTGGTGATTACCCACGACTCGGAGGCTATAGCCGGAGCGATCAAACAGGTACGGGACGCGGGGATTCCGGTTATCGCCTATGACCGGTTGATCCTGGGGACTCCCATCGACGCCTATATCTCCTTTGACAGCAGGGAAGTGGGCCGCCAGTTCGGCAGGGCCCTGAAGGAGGCGGTTCCCCGGGGTACCTATCTTGTGGTAAACGGTTCGGTTCACGATATTAACAGCTTTGATATCAGCGAAGGGCTGCATGAGATCCTCGATCCGGATATTGCGGCCGGCAGGATAGGGATAGAACGGGAGATATGGCTTGAGGAGTGGAGCTTTGACGAAGCCCTGGAAACCATCGGGGCTATCTTTGAAGAAACCACCGCCTATGACGCCATTGTCTGCGGCAACGACAGCATAGCTAACGCGGCGATACAACTCTTATCGGAACGGCGCCGGGCCGGGGAAGTGGTAGTGGTAGGCCAGGACGCGGAGCTTATCAGCTGCCAGCGGGTGGTGGAGGGACTCCAGCTTATGACGGTGTATAAGCCCATCGGGAAACTTGCCGCCCGGGCCGCCCGGCTTGCCATGGCTATGGCGGAGAAGCGGGACTACCCTTCGGATGGCCTGATAGATAACCATAGCAGCGCCATGATCCCCGCGTATATCGAGATGCCCATTGCGGTGAACAGACACAATATGGATGTGGTGATACGGGACGGATTCCACTCCCGGGAAGATATTTACCGCAATGTGCTAAACGGGGGAGATTAAGCAGGTAAAATAATGATATCAAAATATTCCCCTTTTTTCGAGTTGTCTTCCGAATGGAAAGATAATTCTTTATTTTTGTCAAAATATTACGATTTCGGAAAATCGGATTTTGCCTACATAATAAACAATAGTTCATTTATTCTGGAGGAATAAAAATGAAAAAGCTTTGTACGAGTCTTGTAATTCTCCTTGCTGCCGCTTCTATGGCCTTTGTGGGCTGTAACAAGAAGAGCAGCGTCAGCGAAACTTCGGCAGCTCCTGCCGCCGGCCCCACGGCCCTGATCGGTCTTGCCATGCCCGAAACCCATGTACTGCGATGGCAGAAAGACGGCGTGTCCCTCAAAGCCTTCGCGGAAGCCAAGGGTTACCGTGCGGAAGTTGCCTACGGCGATGCGGACCAGAGCCAGCAGAACCGGCAGGTCCAGGGTTTCCTGACCCAAGGCGCAAAACTGCTCATAATTGGCAACGTCAATGACGGCGTCAATTCGGTGGTTGCCGAAGCCGCCCGGGACAAGGTTGCGGTAATCGCCTATGACCGGCTTATCATGGGCTCTGCGGATTATGATTACTACATCACCTTTGATAACTTCAAGGTCGGCCAGTTCCAGGGTCAGGGCATCGAAACCGCGCTCAACCTCAAGAGCGCCACCGCCGCCAGCCCCAAGAACATTACCCTGTTCGCCGGCTCTCCCACGGATAATAACTCCAAGTTCTTTTTTGACGGCGCCATAAGCGTGCTTAATCCCTACATCAAGAGCGGCGTCCTCAAGGTGGTTGGTCCCTATCCCGAGACCTCCGCCGATGCTGCCAACTTTACCCGTATCGCCACCGAAAACTGGCAGGCCCCTATCGCCAAGACCCGGATGGAAAACCTTCTCAGCAACGACGCCCGGGCCGTAACCCTGGACGCGGTGCTCGCCCCCAATGACACCTTGGCCCGGGCCATCATCGAAGCCTGTCTGGCGGATGCCAAATATACCGGCAGCGGCAAGCTCCCGGTAGTTACCGGTCAGGATGCGGAATTTGATTCCGCCCTGTCTATTAAGAACGGTCAGCAGTACATGACCGTGTTCAAGGATACTACCAAGCTGGCGGAAGCCGCCATCATCCTGGCGGATCAGATCCTCAAGGGTCAGACCCCCAATATCCCCGGCGCTTCCCTTGCCTCAGGCAGCCTGACCAGCATCGGCGACACGGGCAAAAAGGTGGTAAAGGCCTACCTGCTTGAACCGGTAATTGTCACCAAGGACAATATTTCCGTTCCGGTGAACGCCAAGTTTTATACCGATGCCGAATCGGCCCAGCTCAAATAGTGATACTATTCGTGTTTGATGTGTAATCCGGAGGAAGCGGGATGAGGAAAATTCTTCGCCCGCTTCCTTTTGCAGTAAAGGATGAACCATGAGCGGTGAATACATACTGGAGATTGAAGATCTTACCAAGGAATTTCCCGGGGTGCGGGCCCTTGATAAGGTTAATCTGAAGGTGAAGAAGGGTGAGATCCATTCTCTCTGCGGAGAAAACGGCGCGGGCAAATCGACCCTGATGAGCGTTATCAGCGGGGTCTATCCCAAGGGCTCTTACGACGGGAAAGTTTTTTTTAAGGGTAAGGAAACTAATTACCACAACGTCAAGGACAGTGAAAAGGAGGGGCTTGCCATTATCCATCAGGAACTGGCCCTGAGTCCCTATCTGTCAATTTATGAAAATATTTTTCTTGGGCATATGAAAACCCGGTTTGGAATTATCCACTGGGATCAATATATACGTGAATCAAAAAAATATCTGACCCGGGTGGGTCTTAACGAGAACCCCGCTACGGTGGTCAGTAAGCTGGGGATTGGCAAGCAGCAGCTGGTGGAGATAGCCCGGGCGCTTTCCAAACAGGTTGAACTCCTCATCCTGGACGAGCCCACATCATCCCTGAACGATGATGAAAGCGCCAAGCTGTTGGACCTGATGCTGGAATTCAAAGCCCAGGGTATAACTTCGGTGATGATATCCCATAAGCTGAACGAAGTCCTCAGGGTGGCCGACACGGTAACGGTACTGCGGGACGGGAAATCCATTTCTTCCTTTGATGTAAAGGCGGATAAGCTCACCGAGGACATGATCATCCGTGACATGGTGGGCAGGGATCTTACCCACCGTTTCCCGGAGCGGAAATCTTCCCCGGGGGAAACCATACTGGAAGTGAAAGACTGGACCGTCTATCATCCGGAATACCATACTATTAAGGTTGTGGACAATGTTTCTTTTTATCTGCGGAAGGGGGAAATTCTCGCCTTCTGCGGCCCCATGGGCGCGGGGCGTACCGAGCTGATGATGAGTGTCTACGGCAAATCCTACGGTTCCCGCAGTGAAGGTGAGGTGTACATTAAGGGAAACCGGGTAAACCTGCATTCCGCCAAGGAGGCTATTAGCGCGGGGCTTGGCTATGTATCGGAGGACCGGAAGAGTCTGGGGCTCATTTTAATCCAGGATATAAAAACGAATATCTCCCACTCCAGCCTGGATAAGATTTCCCGGTTTGGGGTGGTGAATAGCCAGCAGGAAATTGAGGAGGCGGAGAAGTACCGCAGGGAACTGCGGATAAAAACTCCGTCGATAAACCAGCTTACCCGGAACCTCTCCGGCGGGAACCAGCAGAAGGTGGTGGTAAGCCGAACCCTTTTGGCGGACCCGGATATCTTTATTGTGGATGAGCCTACCCGGGGCATTGATGTGGGGGCGAAATCGGAAATCTACGATATCCTGAATGACCTGGTAAAGGCGGGCAAGAGTGTTATCATGATAAGTTCCGAACTTCCCGAAGCCCTGGGGATGGCGGACCGGATCTATGTTATGAACGAGGGAAAGATAAAGGGTATGCTTATGCATGAAGAGGCGACCCAGGAAAAAATTATGCGTATGGCGCTGGTAGGATAGAACTGTTTAAGGGGAGTGTATCATGAGTGATGGGGCAAGGGAAAAAACGAGTATTTCTGCGCTGATAAAGAGCAATATCAGGAACTATTCTATGTTTATCATACTGGTTCTGATCCTGATCGTTTTCGGTTTTCTGACCAACTGGATCAATTTCAGTTCCCGGAATATTTCTTATATTTTTATCCAGTACAGTTATGTGCTTATCCTGGCGGTAGGTATGGTGCAGGTTATTATCATAGGGGGCATCGATCTTTCGGTCGGTTCGGTCTGCGCCTTTGTGGGGGCCATCAGCGCCATGGTGTACAACACCGGTGTGGGGATGCCCGTAACATTACTGGCGGCCCTGGTTATGGGACTGATCATCGGTATGTTCCAGGGGGCCTGGATAGCCTACGCAAATATTCCGGCCTTTATCGTGACCCTGGCGGGGATGCTCCTCTTCCGGGGGCTTACCTACATCATTACCAAGGTAAACCCCATAGCCCTGAAGGACGATGGGTATAAGCAGATGGCTTCCGGGTCCTTCGATATCCCGGGGCTGGAGATCAACGGTTTCCATTTTACCGCATTAATCATAGGGCTGTTAGTTTTTGTACTCTTTATTGCTGCGGAAATCATAACCCGGCGGAGCCGGATCAAAAATCATTTTGACATTGCCCCTGCCCCTATAATGCTGGGGAAGGTTGTGATTGTCGGCGTCCTGCTCCTGAGCCTGAGCCAGCGTTTTGCCACGTACCGGGGCCTTCCGGTGGTGGTGATTGTTCTGGCCATCACCATATTGGTGTTTCATTTTATGATGAAAAACACCGTCCTCGGACGGTATATCTACGCCGTTGGAGGCAATGCCCGTTCGGCAAAACTTTCGGGTATCAACTCGGAGCTGATAGTCTTTGTCGTGTTCTGCATCATGGGTGTACTGACCGGCCTTGCGGCGGTGGTCTCCACGGGGTACATGAACTCCGCCCTTCCCCAGGCGGGGAACCTCTTTGAGATGGATGCCATTGCGGCCTGTTATATAGGCGGTGTTTCCGCTTCCGGCGGCATCGGAACCGTGGTAGGGGTCATCGTGGGCGCCCTGGTGATGTCCGCCATCAACAACGGTATGTCCCTGATGAACCTGGGGCAGCATTACCAGTATGTAGTTAAGGCTATCATCCTGCTCCTGGCGGTATTCTACGATGTATATTCCCGGCGTAAGGCCGGATTGGGTTGACAGTCCCGGGGTATTGCATATATCCGCAATCCTTGCTATCTTATCTCAATTACAGGCGTCTATTATCGTTTTTTCCATAATATAATGATATAGTCAATCGACTCAGTTTATGGCTAAGGAGTATGTAGAAAAATGGGCATCGATATAACCAAGATGCGGAACATTGGAATCAGCGCGCATATTGACTCGGGGAAAACCACCCTTTCGGAGCGGATTTTGTTCTATTGTGACAAGATCCATGCTATCCACGAAGTTCGGGGAAAAGACGGGGTTGGGGCTACCATGGACCACATGGAACTTGAGCGGGAGCGGGGAATTACGATTCAGTCCGCCGCAACCCAGGTTGAATGGAAGGATTATACCATCAACTTGATTGATACACCCGGACACGTGGACTTTACCATTGAGGTTGAGCGCTCCCTGCGGGTGCTGGACGGGGCGATTCTGGTGCTTTGCGCGGTGGGCGGGGTTCAGTCCCAGTCCATTACCGTAGACCGGCAGTTAAAGCGCTACCATGTTCCCCGGATTGCCTTTGTTAATAAGTGCGACCGTACCGGGGCGAACCCCTTTAAGGTCCGGCTCCAGCTCCGGGAAAAACTGGGGCTCAATGCGGTGATGATCCAGATTCCCATCGGGCTTGAGGATAAGCTTGAGGGGCTGGTGGACCTGGTCACCATGAAGGCGGTGTACTTTGACGGTGACTCGGGGACCGAACTTCGGTATGCGGAGATTCCCCCCCACCTTAAGGCGGATGCGGAAAAGTTCCGGGAAGAGATGATCGACGCGGTTTCCCTCTTTTCCGACGATTTAGCGGAGAAATTCCTGGGAGGGGAGGATATCCCCGAGGAGCTGATCCATGCGGCTATCCGTAAGGGGACCTTGGCGGAACAGTTTGTGCCGGTGATGATCGGCTCGGCCTATAAAAATAAGGGTATTCAGACCCTGCTGGATGCGGTGGGCAGCTACTTGCCCAACCCCACGGAGGTAAAGAATTACGCCTTGGATCTGGACCACGGGGAGGAGCGGAAGGAGCTTATTTCCGAGGAAAAGAGTCCCACGGTGGCCCTGGGCTTTAAGCTTGAGGACGGCCAGTATGGCCAGCTTACCTACGTGCGGATCTACCAGGGTTCGCTGAAAAAAGGTGAGGAGCTTATCAACACCCGGGCCCGGAAGAAGTTTAAGGTGGGCCGGCTGGTACGTATGCACTCCAACGATATGGAAGACATTACCGAAGGAGCGCCCGGGGATATTGTGGCCCTCTTCGGCGTTGAATGCGCCTCCGGGGACACCTTCTGCGGTGGTGGTCTTAACTACGCCATGACATCCATGTTTGTCCCCGAACCGGTTATCTCCCTGGCTATCAATCCTAAGGATAAGAAGTCGGCGGACCAGATGGCCAAGGCGCTGAACCGCTTTACTAAAGAAGACCCCACATTCCGTACCTTTGTGGACCAGGAATCCAATCAGACCATCATCCAGGGCATGGGGGAACTCCACCTGGAAGTCTACATTGAACGGATGCGCCGGGAGTACAAGTGCGAGGTGGAGACCGGGATGCCCCAGGTGGCCTACCGGGAAGCCATTCAGTCGCGGTCGGATTTTAACTACACCCACAAGAAACAGACCGGTGGTTCCGGCCAGTACGGTAGGGTGGCGGGTTATATGGAACCCTATAGCGATGGTGACTACGAATTTGTGGACAACATCAAGGGCGGGTCCATCCCCAACGAGTTCATCCCCAGCTGCGATAAGGGCTTTAAAGAAGCGGTTAAGCGGGGCAGCCTCATCGGGTTCCCCATCGTCAACATCCGCTGTGTGATCAACGACGGAGCGTCCCATCCGGTGGACTCCTCGGACATAGCCTTCCAGTTGGCGGCCATCGGCGCTTTCCGGGAGGCCTATAACAAGGCTAAGCCCTGTATCCTGGAGCCTATCATGAAGGTCTCCGTTGAGGGTCCTACGGAATTTCAAGGAAATATTTATGCCTCAATTAACCAGAGGCGTGGTATAATATCCGCATCCACCGAGGATGGAACCTTCTCCCGTGTGGAGGCCGAGGTTCCCCTAAGCGAAATGTTTGGCTATTCCACGGTACTTCGATCCTTGACCCAGGGTAAGGCCGAGTTCTCCATGGAATTTGAAAAGTACGGTAAAGTTCCGTCCAGCATTTCCGAAGCCCTCGTTAAGGAATACGAGGAAAAACGAAGAAAAGAGCAGGGAAGGTAGCAAAAATGGTTAAGCAGGAACTGATACAGAGGAGTCCGGTGAGGATCTTCGAGAAATCCATCCACGGCGGGCTTGGAGCCGGGGAGGTGGGGATTATTTCTTCCCAGAGCGGTATCGGCAAGACTTCGGTGCTGGTACAGATCGCCCTGGACAAACTGTTGCAGACCAAAAAGGTCATTCACGTATCCTTTACCCAGCATACCGACTATGTTTTGGCTTGGTACGAGGATATTTTCGATGAATTTATCAAAAAGAAGAACCTGGAAAATGCCCGGGATGTTAAAAACGAGCTGATAAAGAACCGGGTCCTGATGAATTTTAACCAGGACGGGGTTACGGGGGATCAGATACTCCGGAGCCTCCGGGCGATGATCGTGGACGGGGGCTTTAAGGCCGAAGCGTTGATCATCGACGGCTTCGACTTTACCAAGATGAGCCGGGAACGGCTGGCTGCGATTAAAAGCTTTGCCAAGGAGCAGGGGTTTTCGGTCTGGTACAGCTGCACCGTTAAGGGTGAAAGCGCTGCCTACGACAAAAAGAGCATTCCCCTGGTGATCGGTGATTTTGTGGATCTGGTGGATGTGGTGATCGTCCTTGAACCCAAACAGGATCATATCGCCCTCACGGTGTCTAAAGACCGGGATACCTATAACCCGGAACACCTGGCCCTCAAACTGGACCCCAAGACACTGCTTATTCTTGAGGAATAAGGTTTTTTAATGCCGAAGAGGCTAATCCCCGGGCTGGTAATACCGGCGGTATGTATCATCCTGGGAATTTCCTGTACCTCATCGGGAGAGGCGAAGGCGCTTGATTCGACAAACGCCGCCAGACGGTGGGTGGAGTTGTTTCCCCAGCGGGGGCATAGCTTCGCGGTATCCTCCGTCGCCTATAGCCCCAACGGTAGGTTTATCGTTTCCGGTTCTGCGGATAGTACGGTCAAAATTTGGAGCCTTGAAACCGGCCGGGAAATATGGACCTTGCCGGAACATGATTCTATGGTAAAATCCGTAAGCTACAGCCCCGATGGCCGGTTTATCGCCTCGGGTTCCGCGGATAATACTATCAAAATATGGGGCGTTGAAAACGGCGAGGACTTAAAGACCCTTTCCGGACATACCTCAGTGGTCAACTCCATCGCCTATAGCCCCGACGGGCGTTTTCTCGTTTCCGGATCAAGCGACAGGACCATCAAAATTTGGGATATTGAAAGCGCTAAGGTCCTGCAAACCCTTTCCGGACATTCTTTGTGGATAAATTCCGTAAGTTACAGCCCCGATGGCAGGACTATCGCTTCCGGTTCCAGGGATAATACCGTAAAACTGTGGAACGCCGAAACCGGCAGGGAGCTGCGGACCCTCTCCGGACACACCGATGAGGTGGATGCCCTCCGGTGGAGCCCGGACGGCAAGTTTATCGCCACCGGTTCTTCGGACAATACTATCAAAATATGGGACGCCGGAAACGGCCGGGAGCTTCGTACTCTTACCGGGCATACCGGGGTGGTACGGACCCTGGACTACAGTCCCGACGGCAAGTTTATCGCTTCCGGTTCCAGTGTAGATTCGACCATCAGGATATGGGATGCCGCAACCGGGGCGGAACTCCGGAGCTTTGGTTCCACCGGTATAGAAACCCTAAGCTACAGCCCCAATGGCAGGTTTATTGCCTCAGGCTGTCTGGACAATACCATACGGCTATGGGAAGCCTCGACGGGCCGGGAAACCCTAAGCTTGGTGGGCCGATCCTCCTGGGTGCGGGCCCTGGCCTACAGTGCCGACGGCAGATATATTGCCTCCGGCTCAACGGACCGGACCGTCCGGATTAGGGAAACCGGAAGCGGACGGGAAACCCTGACTATCCCGGGACACACCGCTTCTGTGCGTGCGGTGGCTTACAGTCCTGACGGCAAGTATGTCGCTTCCGGCGCTGCGGACAGTTCAATTAGAATATGGGATGCCGCAAGCGGCCGGGAACTGCAAATCCTCCTTGGACATTCTTCTATAGTAAAATCAGTAGCCTACAGTCCCGATGGACAGTATCTCATCTCCGGTTCATCGGATGCCACCATTAAAGTATGGGAGCCCCTGAGTGGTAAGGAACGATGGACCTTTACCGGACATTCCGACGGGGTTAACTCGGTGGCCTATAGCCCCGATGGTACGAACATTATTTCCGGGGCTGCGGATAACACCATTAAAATATGGAATGTGGCAAGCGGATCAGCTTCGGCGACACTTCAGGGTCATACTTCCCCGATAATATCCCTTAGTTATAGTCCGAACGGCCGGCACATCGCCTCCGGTTCTATGGACGGGACCCTCAGGGTATGGGATGCCGAGGGGGGTAAGGGGATATGGACCAGTCCGGGCTATTCGGATCATATAAAATCCGGCCTTGCCTACAGTCCCAACGGCAGATTCATAGCCGCCGCCTTGAAAGACAAAACCATCGGGATATTTGACGCCGAAACCGGCCGGAAGCTTAGGAACCTGTCGGGGCATACCGGCGAAGTATATGACCTTGTCTATAACCCTAAGGGATTACTGCTGGTTTCCGCTTCCCTGGATGGGACCACCCGTACCTGGGATACCACAACGGGCCGGGAAATTACCCAAAGTATCAGCTTTAACGACGGCGAGTGGATCAGTATTACCCCCGATGGGTATTACACCGCATCCATCAAGGGTGATAGGTACTTCAATGTCCGGGTGGGTAAGGATGTTTATGGGTTGGAGCTCTACCGCCCGGCCTTTTATAATCCCTCCATAGTTCGTACCCGGCTTCAGGGCCGAAAAATTCGGAATTCCCGGTCTCTCCACAATATTAATACCTTTGGTATTCCCCCTGCCCTTAGTATCAATTTTGTCGCGAGACTATCCGTAAGGGCCAGCGATCAAAACTTCCCCCTGCAAAGTTTCAGGGTCTACCTGAACGACAAACTTATTGGGGCGGACAAGATGGGCGGCCTTGCCGGGCCTGGCCTTAAGACGGCGCCCGAGGGGATCAATGTGACGGGAAAGCTTAAGGAGGCGGAGTTTGAACTGCCCCTGGATCTGGATGCCGGAACGAACAGGATTGATGTGACGGTCTTTAACGGCCATACCGAAGGCCGGGCCTCCCTAACGGTGGAACGGCCCCAGGGCAGTAAAAAGGAAGAGGCGCTCCCCAATCTCCGGATTCTCTCCATTGGGGTCAGCCGTTATGATGAGCCCCGGATAAACCACCTGGGGTTCGCGGTTTTTGACGCCCGGGAAATGGTCAACGCATTTAAAGCCCAGGAGGGAAAACTGTACGGAACCGTGACCGGCGCCCTTATCGCCACCGGGGAGCTGCAGCCTCCGACAAAAAACAATATCACCCGTGAACTGGGGAACTTTTTTAAGGGAGTCAGCTCCCAAGACACAGTAATACTGTTTCTTTCCGGACACGCCGTGAATGACGATGATGGAAACTATTATTTCCTCCCTTCGGATATACGGCTTACCCCGGACGGTTCCATACCCTATGCGGAAGCCCTGTCCTGGGAGACAATTGCCGCAGCCCTGGATGTGCCGGGGAGAAAATTGCTGTTCATCGACTCTTCCCATTCCGCAGGAGTATCCGCCGGGAATATCCGCCCTGTGGATACTACCCGGCTTGCCGTGGATCTAAAGCCCCTCCGGTCCCTGCTTTTTACTTCCAGCCGGGGGGATGAACTTTCCCTGGAAAGTATCGATTATAAGCTCGGCCTGTTCACCTATGCCATTATTGAAGGTATGAACGGAGAAGCGGATTTGAATAAAAACGCATTGATAAGCATGAGGGAGCTGGACTCCTTTGTATCGAAAAAGGTATTAGCGCTTTCCAATGGAACCCAGCATCCCTCGATTATCGGTCTTGAGGACTATGCGGAATTTAACCTCGCGGGGACGAAATAAATCAGCTGAACTTTTCCCAGGCGACCAGCTTTTCCGGAGGGTGGCGCTGGGTATGCCTATCCGTCGGGACCGCGTTATCCGCGGGGTAACCAAGGATTAGCAGAGCTGTGGGAACCAGGTTCTCCGGGATGGCGAATTCCGCTATGAGCTTAGCGGGATCGAAGAACATTACCCAGAGGGTACCCAGACCAAGCTCCACCGCCTGGTACATAAGCTGGGTGGTTACGATACTGGCGTCCACTTCGCCGCTCTTGGCGCCATCGTATTTCCGGACCCAGCATTCGTTTTTATCGTAACAGAC
>NZ_JAJQRB010000044.1:0-42698 GCF_046533075.1 Treponema primitia
ATGTAAAGAAATATCAAACAAAGTAGACTAAAAACTAAGGCGCCGATTGGAATCGAACCAACGCATAAAGGTTTTGCAGACCTCTCCCTTACCGCTTGGGTACGGCGCCGTATAGTTTCAAATGTAGCAAAAAACGAGGGCCTTGTCTAGGCCTTTCCTGCCTATGGCTTCCCGCCTTATTTTGTCCCCGCAGTTATAATTCTTGTCAAAAAAACCTGCGAAAAGGGCCATTCTACCGATAATATAGACCACTATTTATGGATGAACCGGCATGGGATGTGTTTTTTTCGCATTTTTTGGTTTTATTTACAATTTTCTGATCCGAAGGACAAATATTTTAATAAATCCGGGTAAAAAAATCTTTCATTTACTTTTACTTCTAATTAAAATGAAGTGTAAGTAAAAATGTAAATAAAAATGAAAGATCTAAGTGTCTTTAAAACACTTCATTACTCTCAAATTTTCGAAAATGTTTTTCTCAGCAATGATTTTTTACTTTTTACAGGGGTGCGTGATGATATCGTTTATTAAAAAGAGTGCGGCTTTGGTTCTGGCGGCTTGGATTCTGTTTTCTTGTGAAAGTCCTATTCAAGCAGGGTTGGGCGGTCGTGTAGATATTACGGGACCGGAAATAACCGTTCTTGACCCCGAAGCAGGGGATTATCTCAATGGTCTGGTAAACTTTAGCATCTTTGCCGACGATGACATCAAGGTGGAAAATGTCTTTGTATATGCCGCTCTGGAAGAAAATTTTCACAAAGAAAGTCCGGAATGGGTTGTCATTAACCCGCCGGAAAACGGAAAAATCTGGGTTTGGCAAAAAAATACCGCCAGTGAAGAGGATGGTATCCTCCTGGCACGGTTCAGGGCGGTGGATAATAGCGGAAAAACAAACGATACCGAGATTTTGTCCTATACGATTAAGAATTTACCCCCAAGGATCGACCTCAATATCCCCAATTTTAGCCTGAAAGATCGGACCCAGTTGCTTGGAGAGGAGCTTACCATCGCAAAAAACGGGCTTTCCATCGATTCCGGCGGCGTTTTGATCGGTTATGCCACAGATATTCAGGGGGTTAGGTACGAATCTCCAAAAATTAAGCTCTGGCGCGAGGGTACACCCAAACCGTCCCACTGGGCCGATGTGGATATACCAAATTGGAAGGAACTTGACCCCGCATCCTCCCTGGCAAATTCAAGGGGACGGGAATTCCGGTACTACATCACCAATCACCAGGAACTGGATGATTTGGACCCAACCAAGTTTAAGGACCCCCGGATCGCTAACCCGCTGCCGGTGGGAAATTACCAGCTCCAGTTCCTGGTTACCGATACCAGCAAGGGCGAGGGGATCAGCGCTATTTTCCCGCCCACCCACACTATCGATGGGGTTGAGTACGATTACCTGAAAGTCCGTGTGGTCCCTTCCAATGAAACACCCCGCCTGGATGTAAAATTTACCCCCAACAATACCTACCAAAGCGAATCCTTTGTCATCGAAGCAAAGGCATCCCACTCCATGGGCATCGGTGAGATAGATCTGCTGGTCAGAAAATCCGGCGAAACGGGGCAGCACTCCCTTGCTTGGGCAACAAACACAGAAAACCTGTACGATCAGGATATTAACGGCATAGCGACCAAATCCCGCAGCACGGTAAGCGCTTTCGTAATCCCCGGCTATTCCTACCCGCAAACCAACGGCGCAAACTATCTGTTTGACTCGGGAACCTACGAATTTACGATTCAGGCGGTCTCCAAGGCCGGGGCGCGGTTTAGCCATACCCAGACCATCTACATCGACAACACCCGCCCCACGGTACAAATAACCCTGGTAGCCCCCGGTGTCTATGTGGACCCCGCGGACCCCAACTATTACTCCCTGGTTCACCATGAGCAGGATCGCTCCTCCTTCTTGGCGGATAACGCCCAGCATATTCCGGAAGCGTATATCGTAAACGGCAAGGTAAAAATCAATGTGGCCCCCTTTGACCAGAACGGCCTGGGAATCCAGGAAGTGGATACTGCGGGCAGGGAAATACGGCGCCTCCGCTACCTCCTGGCCAGGGTGAAGTACACCGCCTACGATCTCGCTAATCCCACTGCCCAAACGAATAAACTAAAGAGTATCCTGCCTCTGAACTCAGCCGGCGCCGCTCTGGACATGGATCTTATGTACGACGCCTTACCGGGCGATGAACGTACTTGGCGTTCCCACGGCGACGGCGAGTGGATAGCGGGATTCATGGATAGGCTCCTGGGATCATCCGATACGGGGACCGGTATAAGTTCCACCGCAGCGGACATTATAACCCTGGATACCACCACGGCGATCCCCTCCTCTTGGAGCGGTGAGGGAGAACTGTACCTGTTCATCACCGCCAAGGATAAGGCCAATAACCTGGCCGCCCTGCTCAAGGGTACCGACACCATCGGCTACCACCTCCGGGTGAACCAGGGATCGGATAAGCCCTACGTTACATTTACCGATATCAAGGACACCGTAGACACTCCGGCAAAACTGAAGGGCGTCTATGACAATATCATGGAATCAACGGTGCGTATCCGGGGAACCCTGGAGGACGATGACGGCATTCTCGTTAGCCCGGCTTCAGTCGGGTTCAAGATTCTCAAAGAGGGCGATCCTGAGATCGATGCAAAAATAATACCCTTCAACGCCGAGCTGTATAACGGGCGGGAGGGTAAATCTCTTTCCTTCAACTTTAGCCGCCAGGATCTGGGCAAAGCCTATGGCATAACCAGCGCTCCCGGCCTTCCCGATGGGGTGTACCGTTTAATGGTATACGTGACGGACGACGCCGGTAAGAAGGACGGCGCCCCCACATCGAATAACGAGCCCGTAAAACCGGTCTGGTTTGCCATTGACGCCGAATCCCCGGGGATTGAAATTGTCGGCGTCAAAAATAATGACTTTGTGACAGAAGAATTACCCATGACGGTTAATGTGTCCGATGCCAACGGCCCCCTGCAGCTGGCAGTCAGACCTCCCCAATTAATGTATGAATCCAATATCGCACTCCAATACTGGAACCTTGACTACCTCCGGTGGATTAGCGGGATCGCGCCTGCAAACTGGTTTGACGCTATAACCGATAATCCATCTCAGCACTATTACTTTGGCACATACGGCGCGGATAAGCTAAGCGCCACAGGTATGCCCGCAGCGGCGCTGGTAACCTATATTCAAACCAAAGTACTTCCGGATGTAACGACTATTGCTGTACCGGTAACCACCACGGCTAATGACAAAACGACCACCCAATATAAATTCCACATAAAGGGTATTGATAATACTGCGACCCCTCACCTTACGGTGGGAATGATCGCCCAGGACAGGTTCCTCAAGGACACCACAAAAATCCTCTCGGTACAACTGGACAAGGAAAAACCCCATATTGAAATTACCAATGGGAACAGCAACATACGGTGGTTCCAGGGAATCGGCAGCATAAGCGGCAGAGTCTGGGATCCCTATAGCTCCGCCGAAATAACCGAAGCGGCCGCCACCGGAGCGGTCCGCCAGATCTATTACAAGAAAATCGCCTGGACAAGCCCCTCAACTCCACCGGCCGATCCGGGCCTTCCGGCCATCGGCAGCGAGGCAAGCGCCGGCTGGTTCCTGGCGGCCATAGATTTTCCGAATGAGCCCAAAGCGGGCTGGTCTGTTTCGGTGAGCGAAACCGATGCCGAGGGGATCTACACCCTGTACCTCTACGCAGTTGATCAGGCCGGTAACCGCGGTCCGGAGCCGACGGTAAGCCAGAAATACGGTTTAGATAAACATAGTCCTACTATAACTGTCAAAGTGGGAAATGTCCCCACCGGCGGTACTTCTACCGCAGCCCCCGAACCATTTAATCCCCCTTACCGGGATTTCCGGTTTGATCTTTCCGGGAACATTGCGGATAACCTGGGTCTGCAAACATTCACCATAACACAGAGCAAGGCGGGTGTAACGACTCCAATCCTTACGCCGGATGTCCCGCTCAGTCCCGGCGCCCTATCCCTCGACTGGATGCTGAGCAACCTGCCCAGAAAGGCTGATGGCAGCACCATCACTGATTGGACTACCGCTAACGGCGCCTATGACGGTACTTATACCTATACCCTCACCCTTACCGATATGGCCGGTCACACACCGTCCTCCACCCCTATAACACAGATTGTAAACATAGACACCAAGCCGCCTGTGGTTAAGATTACCTCCCACCATAGCTCACCAACACTGTCGGCTTTCATCCCAACGACCAGCATGATTCTGTCGGGCGAGATGATTGACGCGAATCCCGGGGATGTTTACTTTTGGGACGGTCCTATCGGAGCATCCCCCACGTCTCCCATTCCTGCTACCGCAGCTGCTGCGGAGTTGAGTACCGAATGGACAAAAGCCACAAACAACTCTTGGACTATTGAGTACAACCTTCCTGACGATGCAGTGCAAGGGCCCAGGCATATACAAATAATTGCCTTCGACATACTGGGTCACCGGAATACCGGGATAAGCTATACCGATAATAACGGCGATCCCTACCCGGCTTCTCCGAGTTATGATTTCCCCTACACCCTGGACAAATATGATCCCAAGCTAACGGAAACCGCTGTTGGGTCCGCATATGGGATCGGAAACCGGAAAAAGGTAGCCAGCAGCTTCAACTTAGAGGGAGTTGTAGGGGATGCTAATGGGGTACGGCGCATTACCATTACACAGTCATACCAGGGCGCCCCTACCGACCCCGCCTACAACTTTACCTATGAGGTGTTTAATTGCTGGAACGAGGCTACTTCTGCGTTTGTTTCCGGCGGCGCATATCTGCTGCCCGGATTGGACCATTCCTGGGACACGGGGCATAGATTTACTGTGGGCGGTACTTCTGTAGCCTCCGGCTTCAGCCTGCCCATGAAGAATACCGGAACCCCGGCTATGCCGATCCATGAGGTTAAGAGCGGAGAATTTGACTATATCATCACCGCCACAGATAAATTCGGCAGAGAGTCAAAGGAATACCGCTATGTAGTAGTGGATATAGAACCCCCGGAGGTAACACTCAAGGCCACCAATAAACCGGAGAATAGTTGGTATGACGGCCAAAATGCCCCCAAGGTCCTTGGTAATGCCACCGATGATCTTACCGATATAGACGCGGTCTTCGCCTGGTACGGCAAGGGAACCCTCTCCCCAAGCTATACCCCGCCACAAGCGCCGGCTTATGATACTATTGACCATATTATGTATAACCCGCCTGTTCCTGCAAAAACCTGGGAACGCGTGGGAACCACCGATTGGACTGTGCCCTTAAGCAGCATATTAGAGAACGACTTTGCGGAAGGGTATTATACCCTGTACGTTATTGCAGTGGATGGGGCCGGCAACATAGGCGGTAAAAAGACCGGTACCAGCCCAAGCGCCACCTACGCTCCCCTGAGATACGATTTCCGGGTGGATAAGGAAAAACCCACGGTTACAGAAACCCTGGTTGATCCCACGATCAATGTGGTTTACGATTCCGCTTCATTGACGGGAGCCCAAAAGAGCCCCCTCAGGAAAGGAAGCTTCGATCTTAATGTGAATTTAAAGGATAGCTATGGTGTGTACCGTCTGGAAGTAACTCAGAAACAGACCATTGAAATTGCCGGCAACCCCGTGGCTACCACAAAAACTATTCTTATAACAAGCTATTCCAGTAGTCCTACCGAACAAGCTGCGCCCTTCTCCAATTTGCCCTGGAATGAAGCCAATGCTGCGGACTCCGACGGAAACCGTTCCTATAGCAGCCCCATGACTGCGGTTGACGGCATCTACGAATATGAATTTACCGTGTATGACTTGACCTATTCCGACCCGGCGGTCAGAAAATCCGGCAAAGAGACCAGAAAGATTACCGTGGATACCACGCCCCCCAAGGTACATATCTTAGAACCGGGGGATGGTTACCAGACCTTAAGCAGCCAAATGAAAATCAGCGGTACCTCCACAGATGCCTACCCGGGAACCGACCGGGAAATATGGTATTGGACCGGGTCCGGAACAAGTATTATTCCGGGAAATATTTCGGGAATAGATGAGTTCAATGCGGCCAATAAGGCAGCCGGTAAATGGCAAAGGGCCGACGGAGGCATTGCTGCGGACTGGAACAAGCCGATTATTGCTCTGGGAACCCAGGAAGGCTACCGCAGGGTTGCGGTTGTCGCAGAGGATAGACACGGAAATGTTAGTCCCATCGAATGTTTTGATACGGGCACTAATACGGATCATGTGAATATCAGGTACTTCTCCAAGGACAATGCCCCGCCGGCTCTGCGTGAAGATATCATTGACACCAGGGGAAGGGTATCCAGGAGTCCCCTATTCACCATGGGCGGTAACACCAGCGATTCCAACGGCGTACAAAAAATCGAATTAAAACAGACCAGGGTTGGCCCCGAGCCATCCTTGGTACCAGAGACCATAACAGTTACCCTTAATCTGAACACCAATAGCGCTGATAAAAATCAAATCCAGTACTGGCTCTTTAAGGATCTGCCCTACGTCAGTGATACCGGCATCAGCCAAACTATCTCCAACCCGGCATCCATTGGCAGCGGGACCGGTCTTAGTTCCTTTACGCCCATTACATTAACGGGAACACCCTTTGCGGACAGCGGAACATTTGACTATGTCATAACCGTCTACGATGTTTCCGGAAGAATCACCGTGGAAGAACGGCATGTTACCATAGACACCCAGCCTCCAACGGTGGCGCTATCCACACCGCCGGTTAACCCGGCGCAGGATTCATGGCTCGCGGCAACCACTATCTTAAAGGGCAACGCCTATGATAGCGGCGGCAATAACTCCGGTGTGGACAGGGTGTATTTCTGGTACGGAGATCCTGCCAATCCTCCGACCCCGGCGACCTATGACACCAAGGCTCATCTCCAGGCCGTCGGCTCCGTTTGGACCGCAGTCAGTGCCGGAACGGGCGGCGCCTTTGAAATAACCCTGCCCATTTCCAACAGCACCTTTGTTGAGGGCAAGTACAAACTCCTGGTTCTTGCCCTGGATTTGGCGGGGAACATAGGCGGAACCACCAATATTTCCGCAACCACAGCACCGGTACCATACCTCTTCGGGGCCGATAAGGCTCCTCCGGATGCGGATGAATTAAGCGCCACCCTTCCCACCCAGGATCTCTATAAGACCGCTTTGTTCAGTCTGGAGGGCACCATATATGACTCCTACGGTATCAAGGATTATGAAAATGTTCAGATAACCCAGACCATAAACGGCAATCCTCCGGTACCCATTAAAATCTACGGTACCAATAGCAGCAATAGTGTTGCTAACTATACCGAAACCCAAGGCCATGCGTCCATTCCGTCCGGCAGACCTGCCACAACCCGGTGGTGGCAGCTTACAAACCTGCCCCGTAGACCCGATTCGGTTGGGAACCCAATGGCTCCCCTGGCGGATGGCAAGTACACCTATACTATTTCTGTTAAGGACAATGCGGGTAAAGAAACCACCATTACCCGGGTTGTGTATGTGGACGGAAATGCACCGGTAGTGGAAATAACCGGTCCTTCGGAGGTGGTTAACCAGAAATGGTATGACGGATCATCAATATCCATAACCGGAAGGGCCACGGATGCCGCCCCGAGTTCGGGGATAGACGCCGTGTATATCTGGTACAGCAGCGGAGACGGTACCGGAAGCGGCGCTGGAAACCCTGCGCCATCGGCCTTGGTCGTTGATGCGGCCGGCAACATTACTTCCGGCAGCGGATGGGCAAAGGCGGGCATCACGGTGGACACGGGCAATCCGGGTCTTGCCACTTGGAACAGCGCGTCATACAGCCTAAGCGCCGAAGGTCCGCGTACCGTATCGGTTAAATCCCGGGACAAGGCGGGTCACATGAGCGCCGCGGTAACCAAAACCTTCTGGGTAGACGATGCACCCCCGACTCTGCTGAACATACCTGCCGTAACAAGTCCGAGAAACAGCAACTTTACCCTGTCCGGTAATGCCTGGGACACGAACGGCCTTAAATCCGTAAGCATAGTCCAGAAGAAACTCGGCGTCTCCGGCGCCAACGCAACGGTTGAGATATTTAACGCCGCGGCCTTCACCGTTGGTTCCGGTACCGGTTCCGGCCTGGACAGCAGTAACCTTGCGGCCTGGACCATGGGCACAGAAACGCTCCCCCGCCGGCAAACGGCTGCGCACCCATACGCCTTGGAGGATGGGACCTATACCTATACCATCATCCTGACCGATAAGTCAGGGCGGATCACGGAACAAACGATAACGGTCCTGGTGGATACCACCGAACCCAAGAATATCAGCGGCAGCACAAGCGATATTACGATTACCTATCCCCAAGCCGCTGTTAGCGAAGATGGTGTTAACACCTGGATAGGCGGAACCAGCCTGACGATCAGAGGAAGCGCCAGGGATCACAACCGGAACCTTGACCCCACTCCGCCTGAGGGAACCCTTACACCCTCCGGAATATCCAAGGTACTTTTCTGGGCAAGCCATAACCTCAGCGCCACTCCGGCGGCCCCCGGCGGTCCAACTAATACGGGCGTTTGGCAGGCGGCCACCTACGATTCGTCCACCCAGGAATGGAACCAAACCTTCAACCTGGAAGATTTCAGCCTGCAAGCGGGAGCCAATAAACTCTGGGTGCGGGCCTATGATAATGCGGGAAATCTCAGCGCTTCCTATACCCGTCTTTTCGGGGTGGATCAGGACGATCCTGCGCTTACCGAAACTACCGTTATGAATGACTTCTCTCTTACTACGCATCCCGCCTCATATACCTATGCCCGTGATACTTTCTTTACCCTATCCGGCAAGGTCGAAGAAACCAATATAGACAGGGTGGTAATTACCCAACATGTCAGAAACGCCGACAGCAGCTATGTTAATGCAGCCCCGGTGGTGATCGCCACACTTAAAACCACCGGCGGCATTACCGGAAGCGGGACCACAAAAGACTGGACCTTGCCTGTCAACAACCTGCCCAGAAAATTCGCGGCAGATGGGAGTACCGTCGATTCAACACAAACCCTGACCCAAACTGAACTTGATGTTACGGATAAAACCTTCATCTATTCTATCAAGGCCTATGATCTGGCGGGAAAAGAAAGCAGCGTGGTTACCCGCACGGTTACTATTGACAAAACCGGACCCACGGTTGTTATTACAAAACCCATCCCCTCGGCCAGTTTCTCGGAATCCCCCATACAGATTAAAGGTACGGCCGTCGACGGCAACGCCGTACATTCCGTCTATTATCGTATTACCCAGACCCCTGCCGATAGCTCAGCGGCGGCTACGCTTCTTGAAGCAATCGCTCCCACCGTTGCGGGAAAGCGGACTTATCCCAATTCCTCTGCAAATTCAGTTTCCACCCAATGGTCACCGGCCGAAGGAGCCGAAGAGTGGTCTAAGTATGTAGACTTTTCCACCTATTTCGGCGGCGGCGGTATCGAAGAAGGTGCGCTGACACTATGGGTAATTGGTAAGGACATCGGCGCCAACTTCGGCGGCAGTTCCACAACAGCCGGAAACCCGGTACGCGTGGACTTTACCCTGGACAAGAATCTCCCGGTGATTGGCGATATCACGTATAACACCGAGACCGCTTATCAAAGCATTACCAGAATAACCCGGAACATTTACGCCAACGGCAATTTCTCCTTTAGTTTCGACGCCTGGGACACCAACGTTTTAGCGGCAGCCAACCCGGTGCTGGTAAAACGTAATGGCGCTACCCTTTCAACGGGTGTAACCGTCACATCACAGCTGCCAAATCCCCCTCAGACCGGCATCACCGCCGAAAAGAACAGGCGCGTAATAATCAGGCAGGAGGTCGGCAGCAGTGCAGGCCAGCTGGCGGACGACACGTATACTTACACCATTATTGTTACGGATGCTGCGGGTAAAACAACGGAGAAAACCATAAGCATAGTGGTGGACACCGTAAAGCCCGACTTGACCATCGGTAGTATTACTCCCCTGGTAACGGAGACATCCGGCGGCATCGAGACTAGTAATGTTAACGGATTCTTCTGGTTCAGCGTGAACGCCATGGATGCCGACAGCAATATTTTCCCCTATGTGATGTATCCCACATCCCCGACTCCCGATCTGGGCAGCGACGGCTCCGAATTTGGCGGGGTTAAATATTACTTAGCGCTTGATGGCGTAAGCGGCCACCCCATGGCGAGCCCCTTTACCGACGCCGGCGGCACGGTTCTAACCAAAAGCGCCTACCGGGGTCTTGTTGACAGCACCTTACTTAATCCAGGGGCGAAATATACCCTCCACGTATACGCCCGGGACGGTGCGGGGAATATTGCCCACACCAGTTATATCAACCCCCTTACGGTTAACCAGGACACGGACAAACCGGTGATAAATATTCCCGCCATGGGCGCCACCAATGAAACCGGCATTTCCGGAACCCTGAACTTGGATCCAAAGAATGGCGGCTACCCCATAACAGGGTTCGTCACCGATGACGACAATGTGGACGGCCTAACCAACGACACGAAGCTGTTATTCTACATTTCCCAGAAGGACCCCGCCTCCATCCCGGCCGCTAACTGGGAGCTGATTCCCTACAATAATACTGCCGGCGAAGGCAGGGTAAAGAAAGCGCAGTCCACGAGCAATTCGGATAAGGAATGGAACTTTACCTATACCGTTCCATCGGCCTATTTAGACGGGAGTTACCTGTTCAAAGTTGTAGCCTCCGATAAGGACAAGACCTTCCCCTACACACAAAACCAAACTCCTGCGGTAACCCTGAATGTTCAGGCTGTCAAAACGGTGGAGCCGATTTATAGGCTCAACGTGGACTCCAGGAATCCCGAGATAACGGTAACCCATATAGAAAATACCTATAAAGCCACCCAGACAATTACGGGAACCGTAAAGGAAGCCACCCTCAAAACCTTCAAGGTCACCCTGGACGGCAGCAAGGTTTATGACGCCTTCAATCCCGACGGCACCGTTAAGATCGGCGGCGATCTTTTACTCAGCGGCATTAATGAAACAAAAACCTGGACCCTGAACATTCCCGCTGCGGATTTCAACGCCCTGAATGACGGGCCCCACAGCCTCCTCTGGAGCGCGGAAGACGCGGTAGGCAATCCCGGTTCTCTGGGAAAAACCTTCTACAAGGATTCCTCCGGGCCGGATATTAACTTTACGAATATTAACGAAGACCAGATGTACATCATCAAAGGCCTGGACACTAACTCGGAAAGCATTTGGTACAATCCCAAGGTCATGAACACCGCCGCCATCATCACGAAGGATGAAGAGTCCCTTAAATTGATTGCGGATGTTATTACCGACGGCACCCCAAAACTGACGGGAACCTTCAGTGATGAATTCTCCACGGTCTTTGAGATCGTCTCCGGGAACCCGGTCATTAAGTTCTGGTACCGTTTCGATGCCCCCGGTGCATCCAACACCGATGTCAACCCATGGATTGAGGCGGGTACTACTGACTATCTGCCAAATCTGAGCGACCTGGAT
Organism: Treponema primitia; assembly: GCF_046533075.1. GTDB lineage: Bacteria > Spirochaetota > Spirochaetia > Treponematales > Breznakiellaceae > Termitinema > Termitinema primitia_B. Next base: position 11,552 of record NZ_JAJQRB010000044.1, read on the forward strand.
GGTTCACAAAAAACCGTGCGCTGGCAGATACCCCTTTCCGGCCTGGGCCAGGGCTACCACACCGTGGACATCAAGGTGTTTGACCGCTGGGGCAGCGAAAACGGCTTAACCGTACGGGCCAGCGCTAACGATCCTACGACGGGTAAGTATTACCCATACGAGCGGGTAGCGTTCCGCCTGGATAGCGATCCCCCGGAAATAATCCTTACACCGAAGGATGCTTCGAACAAAGCCCTGGTAGACGGTGACACCTTTGGACCCCATAGTACCGGGCAACTCATGTTTAATCTCCTGGCAACGGTCAAGGATGTTACCCTCAGCGAAGTTAACGCCAGGATAAATGTGGGGAACAACACCTATTACACCTTTACTAACCTTGGAACCATCGTTGACGGCGCAGTGAAGACCCTGACCATCAACAAAACCTTTACCGAGACCGATATGACAACCCTCCTGGCAGCAGCTCAAGCGGCGGGTGAAACTTCTAACATCTATACGGTTATTATCACCGCAGTGGACGGAGCGCCCCGGCAGACCATTGAAACCATTCAGTTTAAGATGGATGGCGCGCCGCCGAGGATCACCACCAGTAATCTGGTTACCAACAGAAGCGCCGCCACGGGGTACCCCTCGGTTTTAATCGACGCCCAGCCCACCATCCAGGGCAACATTTCTGACGATTCCGGCATAGGAGTGGCCAAATACAGCATTGCCAAGTGGGATTACACCGCCAATAGCGGAGCAGGGGACTGGGGTGCGGGAACCACACACGACCTGTCGGATACGGTATTTACCAGCGCCTTTGTCACCATGGAAGCCTTTACCATCAACCTGGGAAGCTCCGGAACCGGCGCTCTCGGTCTGACCGATGGCAAGTACAAAATCTCCTTCGAGCTTAAGGACAAGGCATCGCCGAATCCAAATGCGGCTGCCAAGATCAACACCACCGTTGGTGTTCCGGCATCAGGGGATGCCATCAACAACATAGAGTTCTTCATCGACAGGGCTGCCCCCGCTATGGAAACGGTGAACTTTAAATCTCCGCCCTTCTACAGCGGCATGGAAGTGAACATCAGCAGCGCTGATTACATGGCCGTCTATATTAAGGCTTCAGATCTTAACACCATTACTACGATCCGGGGAAAACTGGAAAGCGATAGCAACTGGACCTATACCGGCGCCCTGCATACGGATTCAACCGCAGCGCCGGGAGCCAACTACCGGATACTCATCCCCCGGGTTTCCACCGCCGAAGGTCTTCATACCCTCACCCTGGAAGCCACCGATGGGGCCGGGAGAACCTTTACCACCACCAGGGACTTCACCTTGGACAAATCGCAGCCCATGCTGGAGGTTATTGAACCGCAGTATCCGAACCCGGACAATCATACCATTCCTGCTGAAATAACTTCCCAGGCGACTATCCGCGGCATAACCGTGGATAACAACTCGGTGAGCAAGTTGTACTACCTTTTCGGCCGAAGGGAAGTTACCAACGGTACCCTTGATGCGGCCGGCCCGGCCGGAACTACCGCAACGGTGGATGGCAAGATCTGGCGCGAGTTTAACGCCGGTATTAACAAGGCCGGTAATACCATAGCTTTTGGTTCCTACACCGCCCCATCTGCGGCCAACCCGGACTTAGCCCAGGGCGGAGGCAGCTTGTACAACTGGACCATCATGCTCCCCAACTCCGTGGATCTTACCACGGACCTGGTATCCGGTGTCGGAAGATACGTTTCTCTCCGGAGCGGCAGCACCTTCCTTTGCGATCTGCCCATCAAATTTATGATGATTGACTCAGCGGGAAACAAGGCGATTGTGGACTATACGATCATCGTGAATCCCAAGGGAGATGAACCTATGGTCACCTTCTCCCAGCCCAATCCTGCCCAAACGGCGCTTCAAAACGAAGTGGGCGGGGTAATCCAGGTAGTTGGTACCGCCAAGGACAACGACTGGATACACCGGGTGGTATTCCGGGTGTTTAAATCAGCCGACCCCGCCACCGCCACGATCACCGATGTGTTTACCGATACTGGTTGGACGTCGGACCAGGCGACAAACGACGCCTATGCAGCCCTGGGCGACAATCGCGGCGGCTGGTTCCAAGCCCCAATACTCGGTACGCCGGGTTCCAACATCAGTTGGAGCTTTAACCTCAACAATAACGGCGGGCTCAACCCGGTCGGCGGCAGTAACGGTAGGGTGGTCACCATCCAGGCCCTGGCCTATGATACTTCTCCCTTCAACCATCTTGCGGCAAAAACCATGGGAGAAATCGCCACTGTCCAGGTTACCTTTGTAAACGGCCTGCCCTTCGTGGTTAATAACAGCACCATCATTACTCCGGATTCCAAAAACGGAAGGCCCTTCTTTTACAACACCAATAATCAGAATATTGGGGGCATATTTACCATAACAACCAGGATTAGGGATGATAACGGGTTGAAAGAACTTACCTATCATGGCGAGGACTCCACCGCGTGGTCTACTAACATTTTCACGATTACGCCGGAAGTCGGAGCAACCACCTACGCCAAACCGGTAACGGTAGTGCCAGCCGCCGGTCTTAACCCCAGTACCTATTACCTCGTCTTGGAAGGTCCAAACCGGACCAACCTCCCCTTCCTGGGCAGTAGTCCGCCCGCAGGTTTGATTTCCGCATCACCGGCGCTCAACGAAACCGGCGACGGCCCCTACACCTATGCTGCGGGCAAGAAGGGCTATATCGAGTATGAGGTACGCCTCGAATTCGATTCCACCGCCCTTAAGAACAGGGACCAGCAGCTCTTCGTTAACCGGGCCGGACACTATGTGCTCTCTATTCTGGCCACGGATCATACGGACTTCAAGATGCCCCTGGAATTGACCCTCAATATCGACAACTTCTTCCCCCTGGGAACCTATACCGGCAACGGTGTGGCCGCAGGCACCAGCTATCAACTCCAGGGCCTTGCCTGGGATACCGGCGCCGGCGTCACGGTCCAGGGTATAAAGAAGGTGGTGGCATGGTTCAGCCGGGGCGAGCAATTCGTCCCCCTGAATGAAAAAGCCATGGGCAGCGGCGCCGCATTCAAGCCGGCCGACGGGTCAATCACGGTGGCAACGGGCCGCACCGACGCCAACTCCGGCGTCACCCCGGCGCCCACCATGACTATCAACACCGGAGCATCCTGGATTAAATTCCCGGACCTACGGTACACCAGGAGATATGTCGACAACGATGCTACGCTGGGCAATGAACCCCTTTATAATCTGTCCTCGCTTAATATTTCGGGGATCGAGATCGATGCAAACGAGCCGACCCAGGACAATGACCTGGACGGATTCCTGGAAGGTCTGGCGGATGCGGGAACGAATTACCAATGGTACGGCCGTATCGACACTACCAAGTTCAACGATGGTCTGTTAACGGTACACTATCTGGTGTACGACAAGGCGGGGAACGCCAGCTACTACAACAATACTATTTTCATAAGCAACAACCCGCCCAAGGTTACCGGCGTTGATATCGGCACCGATGTCCTCAAGGTTGGGGCCACCACCGACCCCAGGGGCCACCGGACCATTAGCGCCAACTACGGGAACACCAACTTCACCGTCCGGAACCAGCAGCTGAGCTTCAAGATCAATATCTCCGGCGACGACGGGGCCAAACCCTTCCACTACCGCTTTGGGTATGTTACCAACCGTGTTTCAAAATCGGCAAGCGTACTGGAAACCGGAAAAATCTACTCCATTGAAGCGGTGGGAACCGTGAACTGGACCGCGGTGGGTGCGCCGGACGGCTACGATGTGGGCACAACCTTTATGGCAACCGACCACACCAGCTTTGGTACGGGCACCGCTCTGGAACTTACCATAACCGACGTACGGGCCCATAACACCAATGCCCATGAAATTTCCTACAATTACTACAACGGCAGCGGCGCCGATGGTACCCGCAACGATTTCCCCGCCATAGCGGACACCACCATACCGAACGACGCATGGTTCGTCCTCAGGGTGTACAACTCCCTGAAGATCCCCATGATTCCCGATACGGGATGGATGATGGACGGCGGGAACATAGATGTAGGTCCCGATGGCACTACCCCGGTATATCGTGATACCCCATACGGGAACCCGGACTTGCGGTTCAACATCTGGGATCAGCCCTACGACGTGGTCCGTATCGGGCTCAACGTGGCTAACGACGATACGGTTAAGCCGGAGGTTAAACTCTGGGACTTCAATCCCGGAGGGGAAGCGGCGGGCATCACCGGAGCAACCGGAACGGCGGCGCAGCCCCCCAGTTCGATAAACATAACGCCGAACGCGGCGCTCAGCCCCAACCTGCTTAAGGGCGGCCTCTACAATCCCAGGAACAACAATAGAAATATTGAGCGTTCAGGCCATATTGAACCCCGGTTTGCCGCAGGCCAGAATAGCTACTTCATCGAAGGCAATTACGGTTCCGCCAACTTCGCCAAGGACACCCTGAGCGGGGAAGTAATACTCCGGGGCTTTGCCTACGATGATCAGCGTCTGGGCGCAGTGTACATCAAGATCGGCAGCGACAATGAATTCAAAATCCTCCAGTCCGATGACACCACTCCCTACAATCCAAGCACTCCCAACAACCGGGGACTTCTGATCCCGATGAGCGGTCAAAGCGCCTTTGTGTACAACCAGATAGATGTTGCGGGGCATATGGCCGAATGGGCCTATGTCTGGAACACCGCTACCCTGCCCGCCAATTTCGTGGCCGGGGACAACGTGAAAGTCCAGGTACGGGTCGAAGACAAACGGAGCATCCCCAACAGCAGCGTTACAAGACTGCATCCCAACACCGGCGAACCCGCCGACGGCTCCGCCATACTTACGGGCAGCAACAACGGCCGGTATCCCCTGGTCCTGCGGAATGCCGACGGGTGGCGTCTGAACTTAGCCGCCGATATGGGTTACAACCGTATCGCCGTAACCCTGGCGCCCTACCTCAATTCCCTCCAGCGGGAAACCGGCAAGGGGTACAATTCCCTCCGGTCCCGCCAGGGCTGGTATAGCTTCAGCCGGGGTGAAACCATCGTTGCCCAGGGCTGGAACCTTAAATTCCCCGGCGCTAATACCACCGTAACCTTAGATACCGACACCGCCACCGTAAACGCAACCGTGGGCAATCAAACCACTACGGGCATTACCTTTACGGTACCCGCAACCGCCGTCAGCGGCAATGTTAGGCTGCTGGCCAACGGCGTCACCACGGTGAACGAGCGGAACGACAACCGGAACCCCTGGAACCGGGAGGATTACAACCTCAGCATAAGCGGCAACGACCTTTGGAAGGATGACCGGGCCGCTCATATCTGGCATACCACCGGAGACATTGGGAGCGATAGAACCCAGATCGCCGGTAGTAATAACCCGACGGACCCCGCCATGACCATGAATCCCGCAAACGGAGTGCTCTGGTCTTCCTGGTCGGCGCCTTCCCATTCGGCGGTCTACATGGCCGCCAATAATGCTACCAGTTCTACGAATGTTTTAACGAACACCGGCGGCGGCGGCATGGATAGCACGGATATCTATTATGCGTACCCCCAGCGGAATTATCCGGTCGGCAGCAGTAACCCCACCGCCTATCCTACGGTATTCTTCAATAGTATCCGTAAGTATAATAGTAATTTCGGCGTCACCCAATCGGGCGGCATTAAGGGTTATGATCCCGCCGGCGCCTCCCGGTTTGAAAATTACGGATCAGGAGAAAACCACCAGTACAACGTGGAATTGGACATCCATAATGAGATAACCGGCCAGTTTGGAAATCCACGGGTGGTGTACCGGGGTGATAATATGCATGTTACCTACTACGACTCCAAGGATAAATCCCTGAAGTACTGGTTTGGCAGGACAGGGTATTCTATCAGCAGCGGTAATTATACGAGCAACGCCACGCCCTCCAGCGGAAACCAGCATGGTTTGAACGCCCCGGCCCAGCACTGGATCAACCTTGACGGCGGTTCTGATGCTCAGGATACCACCGGTTCAAACCGGGTCAGGCCCAATGGCGCCGGTGAGGCGGGTACCAATAACTTCCCCCGCGCAGACAATGCAGGCCCATGGAGCGCCGTTGATGTGCAAAACACCGGAAGACCTGTGGTCGCCTACTTCGATGACGAACATGCAACGCTGCGTATAGCCTATGCCACCACAGACCTCAATCCCGTGGCGGCCCAATGGAATGTGCAGTACGCCATGCAGACCGGCGATGAAAACTATTCCTTCGCCGGGGAATACGTCAGTATGCAGATCGATCAGACCAACAACGACGCCCATCTGGCCTTCTTCAAGTCCAATAGCACCCAGCTTATTTACCTTAAATTGGCGTGGGCAGGTGGAAAGTATGTCCAATCCTACGGCCCCAGCATCATCATCGACGAGTCGAGCGCCAACGGCAAATGGGTGGATCTTACCCTTGACAAGCAAAATCGCCCCTGGATATCCTATCTGGATATTTCCCGGGCCGGCAACTACGACGGTATTAAGATGGCTTACTACAACCCCAGTAAGTACGAGCAGGGTGAGCACTCCTATGATGTAAACGGCATCGAGAAAACAGGATGGGAAACCATGAACGTCCCGGCCCTATACAAGGCATCGGATAACCGTACCAACATCGAAGTATGGCCCCACAGGGATACTCCGTCGGGCTGGACTTCCAAGCCCTGGGCTGCAGCGGTGGGGTATACGAACCCCGACTACTGCCGCATCGCCTACTACATCAGGCCACAATCATGAGCAAGCGAAGAGGGGGGGGCCTCCTTTTACTGGCGGCTATGGTAATCGGAGCGTTCACCCTCCACCGGAATTGGCCCCGCCCTGTCTGGTATGTGGCGGAGGGGCTTGAAAAACAATGGGGTGAACTATTAGAAAAAGCGTCATCCCCTCCCCCCTTCACGCGTATCGCCGTCTACGATCCGGAAGCCGGGATTAAGAAGGGGCAATACGGTATTATTATTACGAAGGATTTCCCGGCCGGCCAATCCGACATCGAACCAAACAGCGATACTAACGCCGAAACGCCGCCCGTGCGGGTATTCCCCCGGCTCTACGAAAACCGGGCCGGCTACCGGGGAACCATACCCCTGGCTTTGAACCCCTGGCTCATATTCCGCAAAACCGGAGACCCCCAGCTTACCCTGGAACGTATCAGGAACCCCGCAGGCGGCGAAGGCAGCCTCATCATACCCGGCGCCGAAGCCGATGCCGTTCACGCCTGGCTGTGCCAGCTTTTACAGGACAGCCCCGGCAGCTTCTCCCGGGACAGGCGATCCTGGGAACTTGCGGAGGAGCGGCTCATCTACGGCAACCGCCGTTTCCAGCAGGGCGCCCTAACCTACACCTGGTTTGATGTATGGCTGAACCTGCTGCGGAACGATCCCGCCTGGGTATACGCCCCCCTCAGCATGGTCCGGGGCCTCTCCTCCTACGACGCCGGCCGCCTGGACGCCGCCATCTTCCCCATCCCCAGGGACTGGAACGAGTACGGCCTCCAGGCGGACATACTCTGGGCCGTCCCCAAAGCCCCGGAAAAGCTGCAACCGAAGCTTGACCCCGCTAAAACCTGGCTGGCCGCCCCGGAAACCCAGGCCCGCATCGCAGAAATACTGGGCTGGATCCCCGCCCACCCCAATGGCAGGCCCTACGACACTATCGCACGGGAGGCGCAGGTGGCATGGTTTAGTAGCTCCTTTATTTGGCAGGGCGAACGGTAATTCCGCCGTGGGGTAACGGATTTTGCTTTAGTTTGGCATACTTTCTGCCGATACCTTAAGTTAGTTTTCCCTAAGCTACTCCGGAAGATCGAGTTTTTTTGAGAAAAGCTTATTTTTATCTTCCAATTTTGGCGTTTTTTCTATAAGCTTATAAAAAGAAAGGAGCGAATAATGGGCAGGCAGGCTATGAACATAAGCCAAATAAAATCCACACTAAGAAGCCTCTATCCGATTGGCGTTTTCCTTCTCTTAACCGCTTCTTTGTGGGGACACGGCAAACAAGAAAATTGGCTGCCCGTGGACGGACAAGAAATATGGCAAAAAGAATACGATATTACGGGCCTCAAACGGGGAAAACATAACTTTCTGGTCCGCGCCCGGGATTCCGCGGGGAACGAGACCATCGATGGTCCCTACAACATCATCGTGGACCCCAATGCCGGGCTTCCAATCGTCCGTATCGTTTATCCCGACTCAAATGCGGTAATACGCCAGGATACGGATTTCCTGGGGGTCGCCAGCGGTCGTTTTGGGGTAGAACAGGTCACGGTTCGCCTGGACGATCAGGCGCCGGCCCTGGCGGAGGGCACCGAATACTGGAAATTCCACATCAGCACCTTTGCCCAGGACGTAACCCTGATGAGCGGGGAAGTCCAGGAACGGACCATGCAAGAGGGAAGGCATATCCTGCACGTTAAAGCCCTGGATCTTAAACGAACCGAAGGGCCGGAACTTGAAATACCCTTTATATATGATAGAACCGTTCCCTCGGTGGAATTCGTTGGTATAGAAACGGGTCAGCTCGTGTCGGGTAACTTAAAGCTCCAAGGGCAGGCATCGGATATTAACGGCATTGTCCTGGTGGAATTCAGCGCCAATGGGGGCGCCAACTTTACTGAACTGGATTTTGTACGGAATAGAAAGAACCCCCAAAGGGTTGACTTTACGGTCCCCTTCAACACCACCAAATTCCCCGATGGTCAGGTTTTCTTCCAGCTCCGGGCAACGGATTCCACCGGTCTGGTCAATACCCAGCCCTATCTGCTCTACGTGGATAACGAACGCCCACTTATCCAGATCCTTTCCCCTGCGGACGGCGAGAATTCCCTGGGGGCTACCAGGATTACCGGAAAAATATATGATGCCGTGGGACTTTCCAAATTCTACTACGAATGGGTGGGGGAAACCCACGAAATGCCCATACGATCGGGAGATCCCTACTGGGATATCAATCTGAATATTTCCTATCAAAACCGTAACCCCATACTCCGGGTAACCGCGATAGATAAAAGCAATAACACAACCGTATTGGTTAAACGTTTCTCGGATAACCGCAAGGTAAAAACCCCGGCAATACAAACCGACTATCCCACTTCGGGGCTTAACAATCTCGAACCGGATCAGTCCATCTACGGGCGTATTGCCCCGGGTTTTATTCCCTTTTCTATTATTATGGAAGGCAGAATTGAGGAACTTCCCGCCCAACCGGGCTTCCGGATTTCTCCGGATATGATTCCCCAGGGCAGACGTACCATACGGCTCTGGGCCAAGGCCGAAGACGGTACCGTAGGCGCCCCATTTACCATGCGGGTCAATAAACCCCAGGGCAGCGCAGCTGTGATGGACCTTAAACCCTCCCCCATAGTGATAACCAGTCATAAGGCTTATGACTATGTCCGGGATGATTCGGTTATCGTCCATGGACATATCGCCCAGCAGAACCTCAGCGGCGCCGGCGCCGGCCTGGATGCATCTATCCTGGAAGAGCTTTCCGCCATGACCGATATTTCTCTTGCGGCAAGTCTTTTGGAAGGCGAAGAGGGAGATACCGACGAACCGACGGTGGTCGATGAAGTCCCCTACTCAACCCTCGTTGCCCAGGGCGGCGCCTTTAGGCTGGAATACCGGCTTAATCCCCAGGAGGAATGGAGTCCGCTGACCATCCATGGAGACGGCAGCTTTGATCTGCCCATCGATTTTGGCGCCCTTGGGGAAGGGCCCCTCCATGCTGAAATACGGACTATCCAACGGGACCTGCCCGCTATTCCCCTCTATTTTCCCCTAAACCGGACAACAACGGAACCGGAAATCATCTTTATATCCCCTATTCTGGATGGAACCTCGGTTAACGGTTCCGTAACCATCACCGGCCGGGTAAACTCCTACGTGCCGGTCACCGCCATCGATTTTACCACCGACGGCAATATTTTTACCCCCATCCCCATGAAAGCGGGGTTCCAGAGATATGAATTCTCCACCTTCTTCGATTTCACCGCCATGGACAGGGCGGGGGGCACGTTTACCATCCGGGTAACCGATAAAAGCGGCAATACCTTTTTAGCGCCCCTGGATGTTCCGGTGGACGCCGCGGCGGATAATCCGGTTATTACCTATAATATGCCCCTGGAAAAAGAAGTTATCACCGATGATTTGACAATCACCGGCCTAGTCCAGGACGATGACGGGGTTTTCGGCGTCCATTGGCGGCTGGTTAAGCGGGAAGAAAGCGTCGCCGACCGTACCCGGATGTTCGCTTGGGCGGAGGAAGAAGAGGAAGCTCCGGCACTCTCTACGGATTTTACCTTTATCCAAACCAAGGAGGCCTTTCGGATCGATATTCCCATGGAGTATCTCTCGGATGGCGAATGGTTTATCGAGACTTTTGGCGAGGATATTTACAATGTCCAGGGCGAGATCTTTACCAGGACTATCCGGGTAAGTACGGCAAATCCCAAGGTTACCCTGACTGATCCGGTGATGTCGGTCTACAACCGGGGGGTCATTTATCTCCAGGGCCAAGCCATCGACAACAACGGTATCATGGGGGTCTGGGTGTCCATGGATAACGGTAACACCTACCAACAGGCGGACGGCGGCGAGAACTGGCGGCTTACCCTGAATACCAAATTCTACGAAGACGGTGAATATGCCCTGCTCATGCGAGCCCGGGACCGTTTCGATCGGGAAACCATAGACAGCGCCATGATCAACATCGATAATACTCCGCCGAAAATGGTTTTCCAGGTTCCCTATGATGATGCGACTGTGGGCAATGACTTGGAAATTGCCGCCCGTATTCTGGATAATATCGAGATCCAGGATATTACCCTGGAGGTTATCGCGGTTACGGATTCCACCTTCCGGCTTAGCTTTAACCTTGATACCACCGCCCCGGTTATACTGGACACCCTGGATATTACCGATGCCCCCGAGGGGGCCTACAATATCCGTATTGTCGCCACGGATCTGGCGGGCAATACCGCCGTGGTCAGCAGGAATGTCACCAAAACCAATGAGGCTGCCGCATCCGAGGCTTCCTTCTTCAACCCCATGCCCGGGGAAGTTCATACCGGGATTATCAATATCAGCGGAAGAGCAAAGGGCCTGAAAATCCCCCAGGAAGTGCAAATTTTGGCTAACCGGGAACCGCTTACTACGATCCCCGTGGATAAATACGGAAACTTCTACTATAAATTCCCCCGGGAAAAGATACCCGAAGACGGATTCATAATCCTTTCTGCAAGCTTCCAAACTCCCTCGGGGGAAACGGTGCTTAGTAATGAACATCCCATACTCTACCGGGACACCGGACCAATCGTGTCCATAGAAAGCCACGTTGACGGTGACGTCATCAATAAGCGGCCCTGGCTCAAGGGGAAGGCATGGATGGGATTTTCCCCATCCCAATGGGCTTCCATGTCCAGAAATGAGCGCAGCTACTATCAGGTAAGCCGGGTTATGGTAAGTTTTGACAATGGCCGGACCTTCCACCGGACTAAGGGCGCCAAGGACTGGAAATTCCGTCTGGAATGCAGCGAGCTTGGCCGGGGCCCCCTGCCCATACTGGTCCGTGCGGAATTCGCCAACGGCGAAATAGCCATACGCCGGGTGGTGGTAACCATTGACCTGGACCCGCCGGAGCTCAAGACCCTCGACCCCGAAGAGGACAGCTTCCACCGGGATACCCTCTATGTGTACGGTACCGCCGGTGAAGAATATTCCTTTGATTCGATTATGATCAACCTGCGCCCCGGGGATAAGATGCTGTACATGATCCCCCCGATTATCCAGGGCCTGTACATTGATGTCACGGCTTTCCAATACACCTGGGTCAGCGGCGGCTTGGGGATTACCTTCTTTGACAATAACGTCAAGCTCCAGGTCCAGGCGGGCCAGTCGCCGGATGTGATAAACGGGCAAAACGCCCGGTATCCCGGCTTCGTTATTGGGACAAAGCTCATCGCCGGTCTCTACAACCTCCCCTTCCGGTATGTCTTTGGACCGGACTGGGAAATGTTCTCCATGACCTGGTCCTTGGGGGCTAACTTCTCCTATACCAGCATGGGCGGAGGGGTTAAGGGAAACGAGCCCCAGGTATTGGCGGCGTTCCTGGGCCAGTGGGAAGTTGCCCGGTTTTCCTTCCCTGAAATGAAGGCCTTTAGTTCCTATGCGTTTTTCGTGGAACCCGCCGTCTGGTTCACCCCCTTGGTACAGGGCTTGCAGGCAGACCGGTTCATGTTCCGTCTCGGTTTCGGGCTACGAATGAATGTGTTCTAACCAATATATTGATAAGGAGGAGTCGGGGTATGGAATCCACAAATGACGACGATGTGAACCGGCTCATGCAGGAGGAGACCGAAAAGGTCATCCACCATATAAGCGCCAAACTGCCAAAGGAAATTCTTGAGAACCTGGATCAGAACGGCGGTTTGAAAGAAAAACTGTTCAGCTACTTTAACCAGAGCTTCCAGGCCGTTGCCCGGTATGTCCCAAAGGATATTGGGGAACTCTTGGATCAGGTTGGCGGATCGGATAAGTTCAATACCCGGGAAGTAGAAAAGTCCCTGGTCAATATGTACGGCCACCTCCAAGGCCATATCCAGCGGGGAATCAACGAGCTGGAAAACCAAACCAACAGCCTGCTTCGGCATAACAGCGACAGCGGTGTCTTTATCCGGGGGGATAAGTCCTATACGGTGGTAAAAAGCGCCTTTCGTGACAATCCGGAAAGGCCCAAGACCGTAACGGACCTTAAACTTTGCGTCAATATCCTTGAAGCGGAACTGGTCAGCCCCATATTCCACTACCAGGTAACGATGGAATACCTTATCAAGGATATCCTCTCCAAAAACATTATCGAGACCATTGATAAGGAAGTAGAAAAACTGCGGGACGAAAGGCTGGACGAGGGGCTGGATGAACTTTCCGATTCGGAGATTATCATCAATAAATTGGAGAAGGTAGAAGAATTTACCGACGATAATCCGGGACAGGCCAAAGCAAAACGGTATTCCCTCATAGCGAAGGAAATTCTCGACCGTCTTAAGGATACCCGGGCGGAAATAGATCCATCGGAATATGATCAGCTCAATATTCGGGAGAATCTTAAGAAAATAGTGGATGGTGAAAATATCCGCGACCGGGGCTTTAACACCGCGGTAAATTCCCTCACCTCTATTCTGGATAACTCCCGCCTTGGGTTTCAGTATGTGGAAAATTTTAAGAATGCCCGGGAACTCCTTATCCGCGAATACGATGACAGCGATGCTGCGGACCTTCCGGACGAACACTACCAGATACGGATGCGTTACTACGACGGCAGCCAGATCCTGGAGGAACGCAAAGCCTACGATGTGCAAATGAAGAGCTTTGAGACCGAGATCCTCCACGTCTGGGACATACTCCAGCTTATCTACGAGGACAGCAAATCCCCCTTTAAGGTGAGCGACTTCAAGGACCTCACCCTGAAAACCAGGGACCGGCTCCGAAAAATGAACAAGGGGAAACCCGAAGCGCCCCTGTACGAGGACATCGAAAAACCCTGGGACGGCTTTAGTTTTGTAAAGGCCGCTGAAACGGACGTGGAAAGGATGAACCGTACCTACACCTACGAAAAGGAACGGATACGGCAGCGTTTTGCATTGATGCGGGAAATGATCAAGGATCTCTACGGCGAATATGACTACCCGGCGGAGCGGCGTTCCCTGGAGGAGCAGTTAAACTTTCTGGAAAAGGAATATAACCGTTTCGACTATGGCATAAACCCCTATCATCTGCACCCGGGGCTGGTGCTCGACGTGGACATTACATCGATCAAGCGGAAACGGATTACCCTGGAAGCCATGTCCAAGGCCCTCAACGAATTCCTCCAGGGAGTTTCCAAGAGCTTCCGGGACACGGCCTTCTCCGCCCCCAGCCGCCCACCCTTCCCCGCCGCCCAAGGCTTCGGCGACCTGGTTAGCAGCGTTTCAGGCGGCATCTACCTGGACCCGCCCCCTGCCAAACCTGCCGAGAAAAAGCCCAAGGCCGCGAAACCAAAAAAAACTGACGGCGATATTCGGGAAATATAAACGCAAAGAAAAAAAAGAAAAACAACCGCAAAGGCGCAGAAGGCGAACAAGGCAAAGATAGAAAAAAAGAAATTCTTGTTCGCCTTCTGCGCCTTTGCGGTCTATAAATTCTTCATAGCCTATTCTTTCGGTAAGTTTGGCCCAAGTACATCGCCGGGTTTGATGTTCGCACGGGCGAACCAGCCCTGGGGGACTTCCAGGGCGTAGCGGGCGGAACGGCCGGACTGGATTGTACGCAGGCTTTGGGGCTGCATGTCGTGAATTTCCAGGATACGTCCGTCATAGGCGACATAGGCAATGGAAAGGGGGATCAGGGTATCCTTCATCCAGAAACTAAGTATGCGGTCCCGTTCAAAAACAAAGAGCATCCCCTTCCCATCCGCAAGGGATTTCCTTCCCATAAGGCCCCGGGCGCGCTGATCGTCGGTACGGGCTATTTCCGCTAAGACCGGCGCCAGAGTTCCGTCATCCCGCAATATTTGTAATTCCAGCGTTTCAAGCCGGCCCTGGGCTCCGGAACCCCCGGCGGCGCAGTTTAGGACGGCGCAGAAAAACAGAACTAAACACACTAAAACTGCGAAACAATATCTATGGCGCCGGGGATGTTTCAATTAAAAACCTTCCAGAAATTCATTACGGTTAAGCAGTTCCCGAGCTCCGTCTGCGGAGGGCCCTACAAGAATTTCGGCGGGGGATAGCTTTAACATATCAAAGTTATATTTATCGATATATTTCACCGTCAAGGGCCGTTCAATAGATATCCGGGTATCATCGTTCTCCCATACCGCTTCCTGGGGGTTTAGGGAACTGGGTTCCCCGTAACGCTGCCTAAGGGAAGAAAAAACCGAATAGTGATCCACCAGGGTGGTGTTCAGGGTAAAGGACATGACAAAAACTTCCCCGTACCGGAGCTGAAAAAATGCCCGGCGTATGAAGGAAAAGCCCTGGGTTTCCACCAGGGTCTGCTCCCGGTCGGAGGGCATCAGAGAAACATCCCGATCCTCCCGGAAATAAAAAATATTGTCCGCCCGGAGGGCTGTCTTAAGCGCCTCAAGGTCAATACCTAAAAATATATGGCGGAAACTGCGGGATAGAGGGACGGGTTCCCCGGAATTTTCCGTTGGAACGGTTTCACTACTCTGGGGGTAAATAAAACCCGGCAGAGAGAGAAAACATATCAAAATGAGGAAGTAGGGGTATCTCATTACGTTTAATGTCGGCAAATCCGGGATCAAAACTAAATGCATTAGTGTCTTGTTTTTTTGGTTGCGCTGTGCCGGGATTTTTCGATCCGCTGCATGTTCCGGTAATACTGGGTTTGTTTGGCTATTTCAAAGACATCAAGTACGCAGATTTTACCATTGACGAGCTGTATATTCCGGTTATTCATGAGCTTCTTAATCATCTGGTTACCATCCGCCGGGGAGATGCCCACCATGTTTATCAATTCATTGGGACCAAAATCAAAAATGTACGATTGCTCAACATTGGCATCCACCCTGTTCTTTTCAAGCTGAATCAGCAGGGCATCGTAAATGCGCCCTGTGGGGTCCTCAAGCAGGGTATTGGCGATTTGTTTGTAGATGAACCAAATCCGTTCCGAAAGCAGGGTGGTAAGCTTGGCGATGATCTGGGGTTGGGAGGTGACCATACGGGCAAAGTTTACCCGGCTCACCGTGAGGAGCACGCAATTCTCGTAGGCCACCGCGCAGGCCGTCCTGAGTTTGGATTCCAGCAGGGCCATTTCTCCAAAAATATCCCCGGTTTTTAAGACCGCCAACAGGACCTCGTTGTTATCGGCGATCTTAATAATCTTCACGGAGCCCTTCTGGATAATATACAGCTCATCCCCCGGTTCCCCTTCGGAAAAGATCATTGTATCCTTGGCGTATTTCCGGACAGATTCATTTGGGGGGAATACCTGGGGCGCCGATGTTACGTAGGGGGCTATCTTCATCAGCCGTTCCCGGGTGGCATTGAAATTCGCCCCGTGGGGGCAGTTCTTGAGGTACTGGGAATAGGCGTAAAATGCCAGATTGTACTGGCTTATCTTAGCATAATATTCCCCTACTTTAAAAAGCTGGGAAACATCGTCTTCGGAATTGTTCTTCAGGGTCAGCTTCGTAAGGGCTTCGTCCAGATAGCGCATTCGCCGGGAGAATTGAAGGATAATCTTCATGGCCACGGCGCTGTTTTTCTGAATCAGTTCGCCGTACTGTTCCTTCTGGACCGAAATCAGGGTAACATCCGTTATAGCCTGGGCAGTTTCGATATGACTGTGATTAGACATGGTGGCTACAACGGAGAAAAAATCGCCGGGACCTAATAGATTCCCCCCCTCTTCTTCCACTACCTCCACGGCCTTGGAAATCTGTACCTTTCCCTCGCGGATAATAAAAAAACGGTCTGCATTCCGTTTCCCTTCCACCACGATATATGAGCCTCTCTTAAAATTTACAAACGTCAGCAAGAGCGGTGTATTCATAACGACCTATTAGAAAAGTATAAAAACCCTCACCGATTATGTCAATGAAAGAATTGTAGTTTTAATATATACCAGAAAAACAAAAAAAACTTCCCTTTTTAGTCATTTTCTGCCCAGTTTCCCGAAAAAATAATCTCCGGTTCCAGCTCTATCCCCAGGGCATCCCTCACTCTTTGGGCTAGCTGCTCCGTCAGCCTGCGTATATCAGCAGCGGCGGCATTCCCGGTATTGATAATGATATTCCCGTGCCATGGCGCAAGCTGGGCCCCCCCTATCCGGAGGCCCCGCAAACCAAGCTCATCAATAATCTTCCCCGTGGGTCTCCCAAATTCCCGGTTATTCTTAAACACCGATCCCGCCGATGGATACCGGTAATGCCCCTTCTCCTTCCGGTCCTGCCTATGGGCCTCCATCTCCTGCCGTATATCCCCGGGCTCCCGTTTTTCCAGGCGAAATTCTGCCGCCAAGATCAGTACATCCCTTTTTTGAAAGGGACTCCGTTTATAGGCAAAGTCCCCCGCCTCGCAGGGAACCCATACTTGTTGTAAATTTTCGTCCAGAATCTCCGTCCCAATCAGCACATCGGAAACCTGCTTTTCATAGCACCGGGCGTTCATCCACACCGCCCCCCCAATAGTACCGGGCATCCCCGCCAAAAACTCGAGCCTCCCCCAGCCCCGTTCAGCCGCCGCCTCCACCGCCGCATCCACCACGGTCCCCGCCCGTAGCTTCACGGAACCCTTCCACCCGCCAAAATCACCGGACCAGTCCGTGGTATCCAGCACGATTCCCCGTATCCCCCGATCCGCCACCACCAGATTCGCGCCGCCGCCCAGGATAAACAGGGGTATACCCAAAGCCCGGGCCTGCCCCAGGATGGCCGCCGCAAACCCGGGAAAGCAGTCAAAACGGGGACGCACCCAAAGATCCGCAGGACCGCCTACTTTAAAGGACGTGTGGGATGCCATAGGTTCGTTACACCGCATCTCTCCGGAGAAGCCGGTTTCTGCGGCGATAGATTTGGCGATATCCAGAAGGTTAGTAGGGGTATACATATACTGTAGCATATCGGCAAAGACGGGCGGGGGGAGGGGTATCCCTGGCGCTCACACGCTTGTAGAGTCTGCCTACGGAGCCCCTGCGGGTCTCCTCCGGCAGGGAATTCCAAAATGTGTTCGGCCAGGGATACCCCTCCCCCCGCCCGCCGGTGTTTATTGTACGTATAGGGGTATTCCCCGAACCGGGTTCACATGACGGGGTGGCAGGCTGGGTAGCGGTATAGGCTCCAAATGTGTTCGGCCGGGGACGCCCCTCCCCTCGCCTGGCGGCGGCTCCCAACTCGATAAAAACATTGTCTATAACGGCGTCACCACGCATACCTAAAACCTCCCTAACCGTTTGGTCATTTGCCTCTGCCGGCATGTATAAATACGCCCCCACGCTCTCTAAGTCTAAACCGGCCAGCCGGCGCTGTCCCCGGGGGGTAGCTTTTTCCGGTTTATGATCCGTATGGGCATCACATCACCCGCCATTAGTGTAATCCCAGGCCATTTTTCCGTCAATCTATACTGGGGTTTTGTAAAAAAAGCTTATAACGATACTTTATCGGCAAAGACGGGCGGGGGGGAAGGGCATCCCCGGCGCTCACACGCAGGTAGAGTCTGCCTACGGAGCCCCTTCGGGTCTCCTCCGGCAGGGAATTCCCTAATGCATTCGCCTGACTAATCCTTATGTACTTTTTAGTATGCCTTATTAGGTCTATTTTATTGTGACATAAGGAATTAGTCAAGCCTTATTTACTCTTGCTAAAACCCACCATATCCCTATATATTTCACTGTTTTGATGTCTTTTTTGCTAACGTTTTCTTGGTTTTAACACTTATTCTGCTTATTGGAACTCCCCAAGAGAATCAAAAAAGTCAAAAACCCTCCGGGTTTTTCCCAAATCATTAAAGCCAAGCGGAGTTACCAACCTTCACCCCCAAAGCTCCAAACTCCGGGCAGCCCCTCCCCAACCCAGGTTGCCCCCTGGCTCGGCCCTTCCTTCCGCTCTGTCCCTTCGGTCCTCCGCTCCCTCCAGTCCCGGTCCAGTTCCGCCGCTCCAGGCCGGTTCCCTGGCACCGGACCTTCCGCTCGCCTTGCTCCCTCCAGGCTCCGGCGCCGCCCTCCATTTTCCGCCCTGGTCCTCTAAACGTAATCGCCATAGCTGGACCTGCCGCCCTTTTTTACGCCGGACCTCCCTCGCTCTGCTCCTCCGGCACCACCGTAAAAAACCCCGGCGCCCACCCTCAAGATAAAGAGCAGCATCCACACGCCTTCATCGGCAAACCGCCCTCCCTGGTCCATCCTCTCCGCTCCCGCCACTCCCTTCGGTCGTTCTGGTCCCTACAGGGACGCACCAGTCCGGGCCGCCCTTATCGCCAGCCGTGTCCCTTGCGCAGGGCTGGAACCAAGCACTCCGGGGGCGTCCTGCCCCCTCCGTGCCGGAACGGGGGTTACTCCTCACACCCCCGTTCCGGCATTACCGTTTAGGATAAAGCCCAGCCATTCAGAGACACCAAACAGAATCACTATCAGTCCAAGCCAGCCCTCTTACTCCCGTAGCAATCGCAGACCGTTAACAAATCCCCGGGTATTCGTTCATCAGCCAGACACCTCCCGGCGTCAGGCTTCTTCACTCACAATCGCATTTTTTTCAGGGGTACGCTCTGCCCCCCCCACACCCCCCCCGCAAAAGGTAGCGTATGTGGGGGGGGCTCCGCCCGGCTACGCCCGCCCCTGAAAAAAATGCTCCCACGCCTACGGCGTGTTGGCTGCCATTATCGGTTCTGACGACCAATAAACAATTTTTGTAAACCTAATCGCCCCTTTACCCTTCGTAACTGACGTAGGGGCATATCGTAAGCCGCCCCGCCTCCGGGGAGGCGGCCCGCCCAAGGCGGCCTGGTACTGCAGGCCCCTCGTATTAGGCGGTATCCCAAGCCGCCCCCTATCGGGGGCAGCCCCGCCCCTTCGGGGCGGCCTGGTCCATCCTGTCCACCGGTGAAACCGACAGCCGCCGTCCCGGACCTTCATCACCGCCATTAATGACAGTTTGACGGCCTGCTTTCAATTTCAGACATTTTTCTAAGGGATTACAAGGTAATAAGTCTTCTTTTGTAAATGACAGAAGTGTCATAAAAATTAATATAGGGGTAAAGCGTATTTGAGATGAACCGAACCGCTTTCTAAACGCAAAATTCCAATGACATACACCGAAAAATCGAAGCGTCAGAATGACACCTTAAGCGTCATTTTCACGCTTGAATTTTATTTCCTCGGGGAGCGTGCGCGCCCGCTTAATTTGTTCATCTTTGCACAGCCGGAATTTGCACCATGCCGTAATCAAAAACCAGGGTGGAAAATCGTCAAAACCCGGTATAAAAAAAGCTCTGTTGCCTACTCAAGAGCAACAGAGCGCATATTCAGAATAGCCCATCTACTATTTTCTGCCATTTCCCAATCTCCCAAAAGGGGGGCAGGGGGGGAAACCCACAACAAAAAATTATAAAAGCTCCGTTTTCAGCATAATCCCTTTCCAGTATCGCGCCTCCGCGGTCCGCCACTTCTCAAGCCCCAATTCCTTGAAGCGCATAGCCAGAACTCGCTCACAGGATGCGCGTTCATTATTTTCCTCACACCACTCCTGGTATGCCTTGAAAAGCTCCCGCGCCCTAACCGAAATCCCCGGTCCCTGAATACAGCACTCCTTGATAAATGCCCCCAGGACATCCATCTCGCTGCGGTACTCCTCCGTTGCGGAAGTAATAATCTGCGGAGCCGCAAGCCCCTTTTCAAACCACCGCTGGGTCCCCAAGATAAGCCAATTCAAAATCCCCGATTTTTCTGCCAACAGTTTTTCTTCCAGGTGTTTATCCTGCCTTTCAGGCGCAATCGTGGTGGTAAAAGGAATCAAGGTAATCCGCCGCCAAATCCCAAGATCCGTCCCCCGGATCACCGGTTTATGGTTACTCGCCATAAATATTTTGAAGGTCGGAATAAATTCAAAATACTCCCCGTAGAGAAACCGTGCGGTCATCGCGTCAGTTCCGGTCATCAGTTTAATCAGCGGTTCAGAAAGCCGCTTCCCCTGTTCCGCTTCCGAGGTTACCACAAACCGGGTACCCCGCAGCCGGGCAATATCATTACTAATCTGGTCGCCATTCTTTTTCATAAAAGTCTCCGTAGAGGCCGCAACCGCATAATCCCCTAAGAGTTTCATCAAAACATTCAGAAATGTACTTTTCCCATTGGCGCCGGAACCGAAGGAAATAAACATGGTTTGTTCCGATGTATCTCCTGTCAAAGCCCATCCCGCCGCCCGCTGGAGAAATTCGATCAAATCCGGCTTAAAATCCATAATCTCCCGGATAAACTGTTTCCACACCGGACAATCCGCCCCTTCCTCATAGCGCACATGGGCAATCTTGGTGATCATGTCCTCCCGCTGATGTTCCCGGAATTCCCCCTTTTTCAAATCGATAGTCCCATTCTCCACATTGAGTAACCAAGGGTCCTTATCAACATCATTACTGGTAATATTCATCCCCGGCATTAAAGAGGCCGATTCAATAAACGCCTTCCTTCGCCGCAGGGATTCACTCTGTAACGCATATTTTTCAATATCCATCCGGTCCCGATAATCGGTGGTTTTGAGCATCTCATCATAAATACTGTGGATAACTTCGATACTCTTATTGTGGATCAAATACCCATCGTCAATTTGCCAACGGTCCCCGGTCCACACTATCCATTTTTTCCAAGCTGCATTATACCGTATATCCTTACCATGCTCCCGCACCAGCCGGAAAGCATTACTGGTATCGGTAAACTGGATAGTCCCCTCTTTAAGCCCCTGCAGCCGGTAATAAATCGACTCATCCCCAACCGTTTCGCCCATTAGTCATATCCCCCCTGTTTCAACGCCGCCGCATACATCCTGAACCGGAAGGCCAGTAAATCAAACGCAATCTCCGGTGTAGGTTCCGGCAGTTCAACCGTCATCCGGGAATACATCGAGTAGAGTAGGGTCAAAGACCCCCGCTTGCGGAGAAATTCTTTGTTCTTAAAAAAAGCTACCGCCCGGTATTCATCATCAGGAATTTCCCGTTTCCGAACCCGGTACCACAAAAGCAAATCATCCGCCCACTCAATCTCATGGCCGGCGTATTCTTCGAGTACCTGCTGTTCATGGCGGATATGCTCCTTATACCGTTCTACAACATCTTTCCCCCGCATTACCCGGCCCCTTCCTTCCACACAAAAACCCGAGCCGCTTCCCCCGCAGCCGTCCGCCCATCGGCAAAGGTAATAAACGCCCAAAACATCCACCACCCCGCCTTGTCTAGCTCCCCTTCAATGCACTCATGAAACAGAACCCCCCGCGCCACATCCCCAACCCCCGCCGCAAAACTCCCCACAGAACCGTCAGGTTTCCGGTACCGAATCACCGCAGATTCAACCCCCTCCAAATCGGTAAAAGTCTTAACCGTAATCCGTAACGCCGACTGTCCCTTATAAATCCTATTCATCCTACTTCCTCCCCCTCATTCCTCATTTCCCTAGTGAATCCTGCTGTCAATTTCAATAACCCTGCACACCGGGCTTTTAATAACAAGCTCCTCATTAGATTTCAGGAACCGCCGTACAATAAAATCCCGCACCAATCCTACCGTTACCAGCTTAATAAAAACCCCAACGCTCCTAAGCGGTATGCCCCCAACCGCTGCCATATCAAAGGTCTCCCGCTGATATTCCCCCCGATGAACCGTCCCAGCATGGTTCCATGCCGCCACATACAGCCCCCGGACATAATCCCCCCAATGCCCCGTTATGTCAGAGACCCCCGCCTTTCCGGAAATAAACCGCAGCATCAATGCCATCCGGCCAACAGTATCACTACCTTTGACCGTCATCGGCATATTCCGAAATAACCCCCGCTTAGTTCCAGCGCCCCCGGTAACAATCCTGCCGGTATCCGTAATACTCCGCTTATTGCCCGCAAAACGGTTTTGCACGGTTGTTGATTTTACGGTGTCTATAGCCTTTCGCAGTAAAGCCCGGCTCCCGTTGAGTAGCTCCCCGGCTTTTATCTGTTGGATCAGTTTCCGGTATACCCCTACAAAACGACTGAGCAGATCCGTCCCCTTCACGGTTGCCGTATGTTTTCTGATATAACTTGACCCATGCCCCAGGTTCATCGTGTTTCGCTCGGTCATGGCCAGAGTCTTTTGATATGCCGCTGTTAGTTTCCGAATGTCCGTTAGCTGTATCCCCTGGCTGAGTGTTTTGATATAGGATGCTATAAGCTTCCTGACATCCGTTCCTTTTACGGTTGCCGTATGCTTTCTGATATAACTTGATCCATGCCCCGGGACAGCCTTGTTCTGCCCATTCTGAACGCAGCTCCGCTTATATGCCGCTATATGCTTCCGCTCATCCCCTCCCTTCACCGTTGCCGCATGTTTCCTGATATAACTCGACCCATGCCCCAGCGCCGTAGTATTCCGCCCATTCATCGTCAGTGTCTTTTTATATGCCGCCGTCATTTTTCGGGAATCGCTCAGCTTTACTCCCTGGGTTAACGTCCTGGTATAGGCATTCGCATTAATTTCCAAGTACATACTTGCTTTCATGTCATAGCGCGATCCAGGATACGCATTCGGCGGATGACCCGAATTTGTACTACTATAATTATCGGTGCAGTAACTAATGTCATACAAATCATAATCATCACACATATCAATTAAAGAATTATAATCTCCCATATCGTCTATAGGGAGTTCTGCGTCCCAAGTCTGGAAGAGAGGGACCCCGTAATCAAATCGGGTTGAGCCGCTTTTCGCCCAGTAGCCAAACCAAACATCGGTATTGGCTGCAATAGCGCCATAGGTGGTGAGCGTTGATGTAACCCATCGGGGTGTAAAAGATCTTGCGTTAGGCAGGTTTGCTATGGGGTTTCCAGCCGCACAATTATAGGTGAGCAAATTCTTTGGTTTATTATAATAATCACTATATAAAATAGGATACACATTATAATTATTACCACTAGGCGGTATCCAGCCGATATATACAGAGGTATTATATGTTCCATTCAACTGCAAAGGAGTTTTATATTTATTGAATATCCAGGTCCAATCAAATTCCAAGACATATTGTTCACTATAGTCCGCTATATTTGTATTTGTATCCGATTTCTTGTCCGCCAGATATTTTGCATAATCTGCGGCTGTTATATAATCATAGGTCTCATACGCCCCAATCGTATTACTGCCAATAACCGGGTCCACCACCACCGGGTATGTCGCATCCCCCAGCCATCCCTCTGGAACTGTCAGCGTCATCACGCCCCGGTCAATAAAAACATCCCCCCAGGTCCACCGCCCCCGGGCGTCAATAATCTTCGGCCTATGGATATGACATATCTTACCGGTCCCCACATGGTAGGCCAGTGAATTGATCACCCCTTCTTTTTTATATACCGCATAGCTCCCCCGCAAAATCTCCGGCCCGAATGTATCCGGCTGCCGAAAAAAGTCAAATGCCTCCCAGCCCTCAATCGCCATATAAAATCGATTGCTTTCCGATTCCCGGTTCAGAATAAGGTCATACTCAAAATGTGAACCGTCAAGGATAGTAAACCGGTGACTTTGTTTCTCCCCCAAATAATGCAGCGTATTCCTATCCCCTCGAAGGGAGTAGGAACCCCCGGTAACAGGACTAAACCGCAGGACATCCCGCCCCCAGCGGTTCAGTTCCCAGGAAGGGGTTTCATGCCCCAAGCTAACCATAAGCGGAAAATCATTGTGGGATTGTAAAAATTGCGCCATGTTTTACTGCCCGAGTATGGTAATTTCCCATAACACTTGCAGGGTATCGCTGGTGGTCACATTCACCACCGGTGTAATCTGCGCATACGCCAGGCAGTTAGAAGCCGTAGCGTTCCCGTTCAGCAGACATGCCTCATTTATCCCGTTTGCGTTCAAAGCCCCGGCAGCAAAACTTGCCCGGTAGGTAATCGTAGTATCCCCCGTATTCCCCCAAGCCGCCTTCAATGCCGGATACCCGCTGTCCAGGGCTTTCATACTCCCCGTGGGAGTATTGCACCGGGCATTCGTTTTCGTACTATTCCCGGTCCATCCCGTCCCCACCTGAATAAACCCGGCGCTGCTTGATACCTTCGTTTTTGTAGGCGTTACCAGCAAAGCGTCAGCAATCAGCGCGTCCCCTTCCCTGGTAACAATATTGTGATGCCGCTGTTCCATAGGCCGCCCCTGCAGCCGCAGGAGCTTTCCAAACCAACCCGGCGCCCGCCGCTTGATAATCCCGTCCTTATCCAGAACCCGCACCGTAACCATCCCCCGAACCCTAATCCCATCTTTCATAATTTCTCACTCCTCATTCCTATAATCCCAATAGCTCCAATAGCAATGCCGCCAAGAAAACAAACTACCCCGGCAATAACGACGTTCTTAATCCCCCGGCCTTGTGCCGTCCGGTATTCCTCCTGCCAATGCCGGGCTTCCGCGACCGCTGCCGCCGCTTCCCTTCGCGCCGCCCCCTCCCGTTCCAGTGAAGCCAGGGCTGCCGTCTTCGCCGCCTCAGCCGCAGCCCCTTCAATCGCTTCCTCCGCTGCCTCCGATAGCTCCCCCACTATCTCCCGTACCTCCGAATCGCTGTAGAATCGCATCCCGCCGTTCCCGGAATCGTTCAACGTTACGGTCGGCGCTTCCCCGAACATCGGGCAGTTCAAGAAACTCACGAGGATCACGGCTGCCGTAATCTTCATACAACATTTGTATTTCATGCTCCTCCTCCATTAGCTCATAGAGCTTTCGGTCCCTCTCCCGGAAAAACCGGAACACCGCCGCCACCAGAACTATCGCCAAGACCGCCCCCGCCCCGGTAACCACCCCCCGCCAAAAATCCTTCATCCCGAATTCCTCCTTCCTCATTCCTCCATCGTGCAATCACCTTTAACCCCACAATCCCAAAGAGGACCATCACCACCACTGCAAACCATATCCAATCCCGTATCAGCCCCTGCATAAGCAGCCATGTCGCCAGGTACAAACAAAACGGCTTAAACCCCAACATCTTAGACGGCAAGGATAAAGCCCGTTTCCCCAAAATAATTACCAGTTCCCTCCCCGAATGTTCCCAACTCGCCTTGTCTGAAATCTGAATCCCATCACTATCGCTCATTCCTCCCTCCTAATTGCTGAAGTAAGCCGCCAGTTCCTGATCCCGTTCGTACCGACCCCCGGCTAGTCTTACTAAAGCTGCCCGGTCCAACCCCCGTACTGCGGTGGATGCCCCCTGATTCCAGAACCATGCTGAAATCCCATCCAGACTGCGTACCCGCGCCCCGCCTTCCTGGGAATTGAGAATAACCCCATCCCCCACCAGCCCCGCCACATGGCCCGCTTTCCCGGTGTTTCCGTCAATAAAGAACGCCGCACGTATGCCCTGCTGCGCAGGGTTTACCACCGTGAACACCCTCCGGTACAAATCATCCGCCGTGGTCCTGATAAACAAACCCGTAGCGGCATATAACGCCAGGCAAACCGCCCCCGAACAATCCGAACTTTCCGGGTTTTCCTTCCCCCACCCGTAGGGGCTTCCGTACTGCAGCAGCAGAAAATAAATAAACCGTTCCGCTTCTGTCATTTTTTCAAATTGCTTTTTTTCATTCAGAAAAAGCGCATCCCATTTAATCCCCATTATTTACCCCCGGGCTTAAAAAAATTGATAATAATACTCACCGCCAAAGCTGCCGATGAAACCAGAAGGCTCAAGGTGGAAAACAAATTCCGGGATTGTTCCCCTTCCTTTTTTTCCAGCTTTTCAACCCGTCCCATGACATGAATTTTGAATTCTCGCAGTTCCCCCTTGAGTTCCTTCATTTCCGCAATGGTATCAACCAAAAGCCGCTGTAATTCTTCCCCCATAAAAAACCTCCTATTCCTCGATAATCTTGAACGCTGCCACAAATGCGGCGTCCCGTTTATACCGCAGTGATACTGCGTTGATAGTCCCTTTTACCGTTCCCTCATTGGTAATAATCTCCGCCTTCGCCCCAACCCGTGCGTGGAACAGTCCCCGGTGTGTCTTGACCGTAAACTCCCGCCGCTCCCGCAGCCGTTCCGTCAGTTCCCGTATGGTCCAGTCTTGATAGTGGGAAACACCGGAATCTACCGTATCCTCCGAGAAATACGATCCGGTAACATTCAAAGCCGCCGTGCCATACCTTTCGACTCCCCCGGTATCATGGAGAAAACAGGAACGGTTCAGTTCCAGCACAATAGGCCGCCCATAGAGCGCAGCCCCGTAGAGGTCCCCGTCTGTTTCAGTTTCCAGCGTGATAATTGCCCGGTCATGGTGGGTGGTTATGTCGTAAGCGGAATAGGCAAAGGGACCGCCCTCATAATCGAGCCGATCCGTTGCTTCTTCGATGGTGTCAATCTGGTCGGCATACAAAACCGCCCGCTCCGCTCCCTTGCTGTCCCGAATATGATACCGAGCTTCATACCCCTGCTTTTGAATATCCCGCATGGCGGTAGAACGGAACGGATACACCGGCATAAGATCCGCGTCATACATAATGGGCGAATCTTCATAACGCCAGATTTCCTGCCGTTCTAATGCTACCGGTATATTGATTTTCAAGCGTATGGTGTTTCGGTACTGTTCCGCCCGCGCCGTTTCCCGCAGGTAAAAAATATCTTCCCCGGAAAAGGTATAGGAAATACCGTCAATATCCTCCGGTTCCCGCTGGTATACTGAATGGGCAAATACCAGGGGCTTTTCAGGAGCGCACTCCAAATGCGCCCGATAGGTCTTTGCCAATTCTGAAAGCTCCGCCCAGGTATTCTTGGTTAATTGCACATAGGGAAGGGTGATAGGAATCGTAGCGCAGTCTATATCTCCGCTCTCAATTCCCGCCCGCCCGGCTATCAAATGTACTAAGGACCGTTCCGGCTGGGTCTTATCACAAATAACCACATAGGTGAACATTACCGGAGCCGTCCAATCCCGGCTCTCATCGGTTTTCCCCAGCTTCGCCGATAAATCCCGCAGGACCATGCGCAGCATCCGTTTCCGTCCCGGTCCCCGAATATCCTGAAACCCCGTATCATCCACATACAAAACAAACCGCTCAAAATAGGGCAGGCCATCCCCGATAGAAAAACTAATCCGTACTTCCCGCCCGGCGCCCCTGCCGGTATTCCCCCCGCAGGCATAATGGCCATAGGTATTATCTAAAAGAATATCCCCCCGCGCCGTGGTTCCCCCGGCAGTTTCCTGTAGCCCAAAAAAAGAGGCTTCAATAATGTCCCGCTCAAAAACCGTCTCATAATACCCATGGCCGGACCAATCAAGGCTAATCCGTACCCGGACCGGGTTATCTCCCCTTTCGATGGCTTCGCTTAAGGCGGTGTCTATCTCATAGAATTTCATTCAATAATTCCTTCGTCAGTAGTAAACACCTCAGCGGAAACCGTCCCGGTAACGTAATACCGGAGCGGCCCAATAACCGCATCCCCGCTATCAACGTTGGTTTCATCAGCCATCAGGACCAAGCGGGTAAGCGTAAGATAGAACGCCCCATAAGACCGCCATTCGTAGGAGTCTCGGAACAGGTGGGCTTGTATTTCTAAGCTTTCAATAGAGGTGGGCAGTTCCCCAGCGGTATCCAAAATTCGGTGTATCCATACTTCCATTTGTGTTCCCTCTTGTTTCCGTCCCGCTATGGTAAGTCCGTAAATAGTTTTATTTTCCGCACCGTTGATCCGGTACTGTACGCCGTCCTCTTTGAACCGTTCGCAGAACGCTCGTTCACCGTCATCCATGGTTAGACTGTCCTGGTATAGATAGGTTGCCGGAGCAATATCCCCGGCAATATCCAGTTTCAATTTGATAGCCTCGTCCCGCAGTATCCGCAGTTCAAAATCCCGGACACTACACCCTTCATAGAGGGTCCGCAGAGAACCCCGCTCCTGAATCAGATCAAAGCGGAGCCCCATCTCCATTGCGGAAAGCCGTATGGAATGCCGGTACAAATTCCGTGTCCCGCTCACAAACACCGGAAGCCCGGACCGTCCCAGGGCCAGCACAAACAGTAATGGCGCCGTTTCGATGGTCAGCGGCGTAACCACGCACCCCGTAACCCCCCGGCTTTTCCGAATCGCCCTGCAATTCCCGGCCCCCTCGATGGGGGCCTCCTCCTTCAAAAGCGATATCGCCTCCCGGATCGTTTCCTCGGCGTACGGCAGCCCTATTGCCCGGTATGGTGTTTTCAAGGTGATACAGCAATCCCGCCCCTGGACATTCATACGCTGCGTCCTTCCGTGGTTATTCGCAGGGTAAGGAGTGTTTCCCAGGCGTCCCCGCAATGGGGTGTTTTTGGTGGTATATAGTGTTTCTTTACCAGCACAGCCCGATCCACCGTACCCCCCAGGGTGGGATTTTCAACCAGGGCTTTTTCAATCACTGCGGCATAGGCATAACAATGGGCTTCGCCATCCTTCTCCGGGATGGTAAAACCGATGGTGAGCGTAAAAGCGTCAACCGTGATGATCCGGTCTTTTTCGCTCCGCTCGCCCCCGGAAAGCGTCAGCACCGGGGTAACGCCATACGGCCTCCCAGTCGGAATATCCCACTCCGCATCCTCCAGGAGTTCATTGACCCGCCCGGTTAACAGTGTATTAACTGCATTAATGATAATTTCCTCAATATTCACTCTTAATTCCTATATCATCTTTCTCTGGTAGCTCTCCAAAAGCCCCCTGACGTTCTCCGGCATAGACGCTTCCAGCTGTTCGCCCCCTGTTTTCCCACTGCCCACAACCCCGATTTTCTTTCCACGGAACCGGGCCATATTCCAAGCTGCTAATTCCAGGCAGGCGGTGGCCAAATCAGCGGGGACCTCCCCGGTCCTATACCCCGCTGCATACTGCACCTTAATCGAAACGGGTTGCCGCCGTATTTTGACCCTTGGACTAAGCTCAATGCAGAAAGGAATATCCTCAGAAACACCACAGTCCGGTATAGAACGGTATAGTTCTGGATCGATAAGCTCTTGGTCCTCCCATGTCCACAACCGGTACATTTCCAAAATTCTTCGTACCGGGTATTCCTTGAGGGGGATTATGAGATTCCCGGAAAACCCCAGGATTTCAACGTGTTTTTTCCGAAAAAGCCGTCTTCGGCAATACTGCTCAATGCTGTGGGTAGCAGTAACCAGGCAATACTGACTAAAGGCGTCATCCCGGTCATCTATGCCCAGGATTGTCTTGTAGTCCGCCAAAGGGATAAGGGAATGTAAATAGCCTTTTTCCATGAAGTTATGGTATAATGGTTCCTGTATTTAGGATTTACGTAAAAAGTGCAATTTTTAGGGGGTGGCCTATGATGGCAATGCCATATACTTTAATGCCAGTTCAGATTATGAATGGAGAATAATTAATAAGAGATTGAAAAAGAGATAAATACGGATTTGTTTTTATAATAAGGATGTTTTTAAGAGTATTTCGTATAAAATAAGTTCTCCAATATGCTTAAATATTTTTCTCTAAATATATACATAGACAAATATAAATAACATTGCTACAATTAATTAAGAGGTTTAAATTATGGAAACAAAAATTACTGAAAATATATCAAAAGATAAGACTTGTAAAGTCTTATGTACAGTTTGTAAACATAAAACGAGTCATAAAGTATTGTATTCTCTATCGTTACACGGGAAAGAAGAATTTGAATATGAATCATGGTATGAATGGGAAAATAACTACCAAGTTATTCGATGCTTAGGTTGTGATGAAATTTCATTTAGAATTACAAAATCAGATTCTGAATCACAAAATCCAGAAACTGGTGAATACGATATTGAAGAAATTTTATATCCAAAAAGAACTAAAGAAACAATAAATACTAAAGCATATTTAAATCTACCATTTACAATAAAAACATTATATCAAGAAACAATCGACTGTTACAATAACAATATTCTCTTGTTGTGTGCCGCTGGGATACGTAGTTTAGTTGAAGGTATATGTCAAAATAAAAATATCACAGGTGGCAATGTTGAGATAATAAAAAGTGACGGTACAAAGGAAACAAAGCGCAGTAAAAATTTAGATGGTAAAATAAATGGTTTATACGAGAAAGGTATATTAACTGAAGAAAATGCAAAGGTTTTGCATGAACATAGGTATTTGGGAAATGAAGCAGTTCATGAATTGTCGATACCATCACGCAGTGAATTGGAATTAGCGATTACAATAATTGAACACATTTTGGATTCAATTTATGAAATACCGGCAAAAAGTAGTGAACTAGTGAAATTACGCAAACGTGCAGGAAAAAAGATTTGAAGAAATTATATTTTTCTAGTTCGTATTAAACAAGCATTTAATGATTAATTTATTAATCTTAAGGATATAATATGTTGAAGGATGAACTTATAATTTTTTTAGTGTAAACGGTAATCATAGGGGGACTCTGTCTTCCCC